>NZ_JBFAXY010000008.1:0-278532 GCF_040681035.1 Nocardia sp. NPDC051911 | reverse complement strand
CTGAGCCTGCGCGACGCGGCCGCGCTCGGCACCGCCGGGTTCACCGCGGCCCTGAGCGTGCAGGCCCTGCTCGATCGCGGCCTCATGCCGGACGCGGGCCCGGTGCTGGTCACCGGCGCGACCGGCGGGGTCGGCAGCGTGAGCATCGACATTCTCTCCGGCCTCGGCTTCGAAGTCATCGCTTCCACCGGCAAGACCGACGCGAACGATCTGCTCAGCGAGATCGGTGCGAACGAGGTGATCGGCAGGCTGCCGGAGGACCCGAACGCCAAGCCGCGGCCATTGACCAAAGCGCGGTGGGCCGCGGCCGTGGACAGCGTCGGCGGCGCGTCGCTGGCCTACGTGCTGAGCGCCATCGGCTACGGCGGCGCGGTCGCGGCCAGCGGGCTCACCGGCGGAGCGGAACTGCCCACTACGGTGATGCCGTTCATTCTGCGCGGCGTCACCCTGGAAGGCATCGATTCGGTCAACCTTCCGATCGAGCGCCGCAGGGAGGTGTGGGCCCAGCTCGGCAAAGAACTACGACCGCAGCATCTTTCGACCCTGGAGAACTACGCTCCGATCACCGATGTGGAGCGGGTGCTGCACTCCATCCGCAACGGCAGCCACCGGGGGCGCACCGTTCTCGGCGTCATGGGCGAATTCTGATCGTCGATGCTCGGCGTGCTCCGACAGCGTTCGGACGAAATGCGCTCCGGATCCACCGAGACCGCGGGGCCGTGAGATCGGTCGACGAAGCCCGGCTCGATTCGTTCGAGCCGGGCTTCGTCGGTTCCGCCGGTCATGGGGTCGTTCGGCCGTGGGCGTGAGGACCCGTACCGCCCCGTCGCGGCCGGACGAGATGAATGGACGCCTCGATCCGACCACGCCGCGCGGGGGAAGGCGTTGCCGCCGTGGCGAGCGCAGATCCGATACGGTTCTTTCGCATCCACCTATGTGCTCGCTCCGGCGGAGAGGCGAATTTCGTTGTCCACGAATCCGTTCTGGCGTTCGTTGTCGATTGTGGCGGTGTCCGCACTGCTCGCCGCGCCCGCGTACAGCCGGGCCGATCCGGTGGGCGACTCGCACCCGAACGACTTGGACCGCTTCTATCACCAGCCGCTCGAGTGGAAGCCGTGCGGTGTCGAGAACCTGGACAAGGCCGGTGGCGAATGCGCGAACGTCGCTGTGCCGCTGGACTATGGGCGGCCCGGCGGTCGCACGATCACCTTGGCGATATCCCGGGTGAAGGCGAGCGATCCGGCGCGACGGCGGGGCGTCCATCCGCAACGGCAGCCACCGGGGGCGCACCGTTCCGGGGGACTATCTCGCTGAAGGCTCTGGCTCAGGGTGGCCTACGTATGTATCTTTACCGTAGGGGCGGATGTCTGAACCTGTTGCTTTCTCGCACAATATGGACAGGTAAGGAGCTGGGTCGAGGAAGTGTGGGAGATTGCTGAGCGGTTGTCAACTCGATCGGGGCATTTAGCGCGTCTGCGTCGGCTGTCGGTCACCTATCGACGCGGACGCTGCCGGTAGAGCATGGAGTGCGGACCCATCCAGTCGTGATGTGGAGGGTATGGGGTTCGATCTGTCCAACTCTCTAGCGGTCAATTGCCGCCGTAGCCGATTATTTACAACTGTGGCGGCCACCGTCACGTGTCGAGGCGTTCGGCAGCGCGCCGATATTGCAATACGATGCGTTCCACTCCTTCCGGTGTCCGGCAACTGAGGCTGGTGCGGGTGATCGCAGGCGACGCCGGCCCTTTTGTCGCCGGCGGTGCGAGTGTAGAGCAGGTCTGTGTGATCACCTGAATGCAGCCAACATTCGACATAAAATGTACCCAGCGTGGGTGAAATTGCCGATATGTCGGTGGCGCTGACGGTCTGGGTGTCTTTCTGGAGAATGTGATACAAAGTGGGTACCCAAAAGAGCGTTGACACGTACATCTTGCTACCGAAGACTGACTTGCAGACCGAACATTCAGTATTCGGTCGGACATCCCGGCGGTAGCTGCTGTGGGGAATCTGCTCGTTTATGAATGTGTAGGGCTGACATTCGCCGGGGGCGGTGGGAAATTTGCGTGCGCCGTTGCTGCGCTGTGCGCTGCACGTGTACGAGGTTTACTTCCATTCACTGCCGTGCGACCACTGAAGCTCGCTGTGAAATGTCATCAGTTCATATCAGGCGGCCACTATTCCGATTGTATAGCCTTCGTGCGTCAGTAATGAAAGGAATACTTAACTCATGGACATTCTCGGCCTACGCAGTTTCGAATCTCGTCTCGAGCGGCCTGTCGATCCTGGCGAACGGGATCGCGATTCTGCACTCGTTCGGCGCGATCGACCGGCTTGGTGGGATCCGGCCCTAACGCTGCGGGCCGGCTCCTGGGAGTCCGTCGCTTCTGCGCTGTCTATCTACCAATGCCTTCGATCGTTGAAAGAGGAACTCCATTGCGACGTTTCATTGTACGGATCGTGGCCGAGTCCAGTGTGGCGCTCGGCAGTATCCAGGTCGCTGCGCGAAGCCTGCGCTTGCGCAGTTGTGGAGGTGAGTGCGTGAGTAGGCATCGCCGCTGCCGTACGAGTGCACGAGCCGGGGGAGTGGGGAGCGGTGGCGGTGACCACCGCCGCTGTGATGGCGACGGGCGCTGGCGCTGCGGCCGCAGACGAAGGCCCCGTCCCGCTGCCCGGCTGCCCGGTGCTGCTGGTGTTGGGCGTGCAGGGCACCTCCGAGTCGTCGCCGACCGCCTCCCCTACTGCGGATTCGGGAATGCTCGGCCGGCTGTTCGCTCCGATAGTCGCTGAGGGAGCGAGCGTGGACCGCGTCTACATTCCCTACCCAACGTCATTCGGTGGTGTGCTGGGCGCCGGACCGGCCACCGACCCGTTCGCCTCCTCGACTGATCAGGCCCCCGCTCGACTGGACGCCACGGCAGCCGAGGTCGTGGACCGCTGCCCACACACGCAGATCGCGCCGCGGGATATTCCGGCGGCGCCGCGGTAGTGTCCGGTTTCGCGCAGGACACCACTGCAGGTATCGGTCCGGTGCCTGCAGATCGAGTGGCCGCGATTGCGCTGCTGAGTGATCCCACCCGACCGGCTGGGACAGGGCCGACACCGAGTCTGGGGGGCCAGGCGTCGCCGAGTGCCCCGCCGGGCACAGACGGCACACACACCGCACATGTGCGGCTGTCGCCGGTCCCGGGCAGCGGCGGCATTGCCGACCGGGGCACCGACTTCGGTGCCCTTGCCGGGCGAGTGGGCGAGTTTTGCGCGGCGGGTGATTTGGCATGCGATGCCCCCGGTCATGCCGCGGCGCTGCGCACGGCAGCCGGACTCGCGGCGCAGGCCGACCTGCGGGACCCGATCACGGCGGCGGGCAGCCTGGCAGGGGTATGGAGCCACACGGTAACCGAGGCAGCCAATACGGTGTTGCTGTCGGATGTCACGGTTGATCCGGCCGGCCAGGTGAACCAAGCACCCGCGCAAACCGTCTCGCAGCGCCTGGCGGAGGCAGTAGATCCACGCACTCCCGCGCCGACCACGGAGCAGACCCAGGCCGCGGCGGACACAGTCGGTCAACTCGTCGGCGCTATCAGCGCCGACCCTCTAGGACAGATCCCGAGGCTGGTCAATCAGATCGGCGCCGCGGTCGGCGCTGAGATTGCGGCGAACGCTGACCTGCCGAATCCCGCAACCCTGTTGCACTACGCGACCGTCACTGTCGCGCACACCGGGTACGGCGCCAACGGCCAGACCGACTGGTTCGCCGCAGCCTCGCATGATCTCTTGGGGGAACGGGCGATGAGTGCCGAAGCGCAAAGCCACACGCGATACGTCTTGGCCTCGAGCGCCGCTGCCGCACCGACGACCGTATTCGATGTCGTTGCGCCACCGAAACGCAGTCCGCGAGGGCTACCGGACCTGCTCGGCGTGGCCGAATTTCCGGTTTACACGCCGACGATCTGCGCTACGCCGAAGGGATGCTGGCACAGCAGGAGCGGGCATTCGCGTGCGAGATGCGCGCCAGTGGTCGGCGGGCTGAGCGATGTGCTCGGGCGCCACGATCGAGCGGCGGACTCACGATGAGCTTCTACGAGGACGACCAGCCGCGCCACCACGATGATGGTCGTTGCAGACCCGACCGGTTAGGGCTCTATGGGATAGTGCCCGCAGATGGTCTTCTCGCGTGGGGTCCGTTTGGCGCGGAGCATGAACTCGCGCATGCCGAACGCCGCGATGCCGACCCGGCAACCGAATTCGATCTGCTGCGCAGGATCGTGCGGGCCGCAGCGGTCGCTAGCGTGAGCGAGGGAGAGTTCGTCCGTCGGCTGCGCACGCCGCGAATGATGTTGCAGCCACGCTTCGGTGCGAATGATTCGACTGTCGTCGGTTTCTCGCTGCGCGATCCGCGGACAACGCTTCTGCGACCAGAGATATCGGACGCAGAACTCGGTGGCGATTGCCTGCTGCAGGTGCTGCGCCTGGATTGGGACTCCAGCGAACAGGCACGGTTGGAGGCGGCGGCGGAGTGGCGACATGTGCGCATTATGGGCCGACGGGAGCGGGAATCAATCCTGTTGACCTCGCAGGCGATGTGGCAGCGAGCGCTGGTAGATGCCGCACAGTTCAATCACCGCCTACGGCTTACCGAGGCAGCAGATCGCCAAAGCTGGCAGTGGTCGGCCACCCGAGTCGCCGGAGTTCTCGCCATCTGGTCGCTGCGCTCCGAACCCGCCTCCGGTGGCCCGTTGGCCACCGCATCCGAGCAAGTTGCCCGATCCGGCATGGCCCGGAGCAGCGGTCCCCGCCCGAGGCCGGACGGGGCCCCTCCGGCCAGTCTTGCGCGGACTGCGTATGTGCTGGCTCAACAATCGGCCACCGCCCACGACACGGCGCGCGAGACGCTGTTACTCGCGCAGTTGTCCGCGTCGGTGATGCTCATCGCGAAGGCCCATCACGGGCGCGGCGATCTACCGGCCGCGATGCGGCTGGCAGAGCGCGCATTGTCGCCACTGGCGGAGGTCGAACGGCCGATGCGCGAACGCATCGATCCTCTCCCTCCCGACGCCGATGCGGTAGGCGAGTAGATGCCGCAAGAGTCGACTACCAGCAAGATCTCGGCCGCTCTGCACGCTGCGCGTGCCGTCATCGGCGACAACGACGCTGAAGCAATTGGTCTCGTCATCGTTCTGCGGCGTGAGGGGTGCCCGGTGACCGTGCTGCGGCAGCCGCGGCGCGAGGTCGACCTGGCGACGATCACAGCAGCGGCGCGGTCGGCGAGCGCTCGCTTTCCGACTACACCTACGACTTGCTCGATGGGTGATGTAATCGATCGAGCGGTGCTGTGAGCCGGATAAGTAGAGTGTTGCAAGCCGTGCGCGACAGGCTCAGTGCGAACATACAGGGCGTCGCGAGAGCAGCGGCGCACCCATTCTCCAGCACCGCGGACGGTCTTCGGTCTGCGGTGTCGACAACGACGCATGCCGACGCGACGCTCGCGAAATGGCTGGAACGGCACGGCAGGGGATCCGAGGTTGAATCGACGCACGTCGGTGATTTGCCCGAGCGCAGGGAAGCCGGACGTGACGAGCGACCGTCGAACCCCGACACTACCGACATCACGACGCCGCCCTTCTCACACAACGTTGCCGGGCTGCCGGGGATGATTGATCAACGGTCGGCGGAGTTGGGGTTGCACACACCGGCCCAGCGTGCGCTGGAATCGAGCTTGTTCATCGACGAGCCGGCCCATCAGGTAGCCCTGCTTTCCCGCTACCCGCGCCCGGAACTGACGTTCGGTGAGAGGGATTGGGCGGGCTATCTGGATGCCCGCGCCTTCGCCCGCCATTACGGTGATCAAGAGTTGACCGTGCCGTTCATGACCGAACTCCACCGGCGAATATCGCAGTTCACTAAGCCCCACATCGGTGGGGTCACTAGTCGCCGCAGGCGGGTAGCCCTCAGCGAGAGACCATTCACCGACAGGGAGTTAGCTGCGTTCGAGGCGAATCCCTATCTGGAACACATGCCGCAAGGAACCGTCCCCCTGTGGCCGGACTACAGTGCGGTCGAGTACCGAATCCCGCCGAAGGCAATCGAGGGTGAACTTCAAGCCCTCTCGGACTGGTACAACGTCGATCGCAAACTGCCCGGCACCGACCCCTACCAGCTCGCCGCCGAACTCCAGCGACGTTACATCTCCATCCACCCCTGGGGGGACTACAACGGAAGTTCGTCCCGAATCCTGATGAACTGGTCACTGGAAAACCATGAGCTACCCCCGAGCGCACTTTCAGATTTCGAGAAAGACATTTTCTCGACAACCGGAGAGTGGACCGACATGGTTCGAGCGGGGAGCGACGCGTTCGGTGAACGCGCGAATCGCCTCGAACATCTCGGTGTCACCGCCGACCCTATCGAAGTGTTCGGCCTGGAGCGCGAACACAGTCTCTACCAGGCTCATGGCCACCAGCTATCAGACTTCTGGTTAGGCGGAATCTTCGATATCGAGAAATGTCGGATGGTAGTGGAAGGACTCCGAGGCAGCCAGCCATAACACGACAGTTGTAGTTCGTTAGTTTGAGCTTCCGCCCGAGAGCGGATTACCTGGTTCCGGTTGGAACCGGTGGATGGGGGCTGGCTTCGTATTCGTCGTGAGCGGTCCCCGATGAAGCGACCAACTGATCCGGCCCCCGGAGAGCGAGCCGCTCTTACGAGAGTTGAGACTCTGGTTGGGTGGCGTGCCACAGCATCTCATACTCGTCGGGGCTGACGTGGCCGAGGTAGCTGTGGAGGCGTTCGGCGTTGTAGAAATTATCGATCCAGTCGGCCATTGCTATGGTCAGCTCAAGGTTCGTGGGCCACTTCCTGGTGTTCAGCAGTTCGGTTTGCATTCGCCCCCAGAACGCTTCGATGGCGGCGTTGTCGAAGCAGTCGCCCACGGTTCCGAACGAGGGAATCATATTGTGTCTGCGGAGATTTTCTCCGAACGACCAGGATGTGAACTGAGTGCCGTGGTCGGCATGTAATATAGCGCCGTGGGATCTTTTCCGTTCCCGGACCGCCATATTCACCGCGTTATTGACTAACGCCGTGTCCGGAACTGTCGAAAAAAACCTCCCGACAACCTTCTTCGTCGCAGCGGTAGCAAATACGGTTGTTCGGCCGCTGTCTGACACTCGAAGTTCACGGGCTGCTCCAGGGGGGACTGCGGCCGAAACGCCGGACGATCGATCTGGAGAAGGGATCACCATGCCTTCGGGGAGGTCTCATCGGCCCGGGGAAGGGGCGGTATCTCCTCTCACCACGCGATACCGACCGCATCCGATGTCGGGCATCTGGCCTCGCTGACGGCGTCGCTTCATGCCGAGTCGCTGGCATTGCAGGCCATGGAGAACCTGGCGAGGCAGACCGGACACGCCGGCGACTTGGCGTTCACTGAACTGCTGGACAACGAGGTGTCCTCATTCCTCGCCGACGATGCGTCGGCTGCTGCGTTGCCTGCGCCCGTGTCGCCGGCCAGGAACCGATCCAGCTGCTCGACGCGGACCGGCGATTCGCCGCCCACCATCTGGCTCTGGCGTTCGTCCCACCCGCCGCGCAGGCGGTCACTGCGGCCGGTGGTGAACCGGAACAATTGATTGCCCAGTTGCACAACGATCTGTCAGTCGATCCTGCGTTCCGCCGCACTTCAGTGAGATCTGTCGTACGCGGTGCCCGACCAGGACAACCGCAACGCCACAGCACCATTGATGGGCCGCCGGTGGGGTCGCGGTCGCCCGGATCTCTCGCGGGGTGCGCCACCAGGACCTGCGCTGGCGTCACCGCAGATTCTCGAGTGTGGCGCCCCGGGAACGCGCAGGCGATACCCCAGACATCGGGATCCCTGGGCGAGGGGACGCCGAGATTAAAACCGACTGGCCGGTGTTATCGTGGGTGTGTCGTCGGATCTCCCTTCAATCGTCCGGCGACCGGTTTGAGGGAGCACTGTGCGACTCGCCTCCCTACCCGCCCAGGACGCCTTCTCGCATGACGCCCTGGGTGGCGGCGTGTGCGGCGCACTTGCACCGCACACGCGCTCTCCGGTATCGCAGAACTCGGTCGCCCGCTGAAGCCTCCCTCGTCGCCGTCGGTGACGGAGCCGACCGCTGGGTGGTCCCCTCGGATCACACACCCGCTTCGCGGATCACGGCTGCACCGACGACTTCGCCGGTCCACCCGGCCAGGGGTTCGGTCCGGCCCTGCACCCGCGAAGCCGCAGAGTGAGGGCCGGTGGTTGCCCCGGTTCATTCGAAAGAGGTGAATCGGTCGCGCCCGGTTGTTCCTACAGTCGACTGTGTGGCCCTTGGCTGCTCGGCAAGGAACCTCATAGACCGGGGCTTCGCCGGACCCGCGGCGGAGCCGACCCGCGTGGCGCAATCGCCCATCTCCTGGCATATCCGCCCCCCGAGAGGATTCGACTATGACGACGTATGCACCGGTCACCATCCAGCAGGCGCAGTTCCCGATCATCGAATCGTTCACCCAGGACACCGTGACCAACCCGCACTGGCAACTGCTGGGCAGTGCGCGGCTGCACGGCGGCAGCCTGGAGCTGACCCCCAACACCAATTCCCAAGCCGGGACAGCGTTCCTCGATCAGCCGTTCTCCTCCACGCTCGGGGTCACCATCGACTTCGACTACTCCTGCGAGGGAGCAGCTGGCCTCGGCGACGGCTTCAGCGTCTACGTGATCGACGGCGCGCATACCACCCAGCCCGGCGGTATCGGCGCCGCACTCGGCTACTCCGTCACGAAAACGGGGTCGGGGCAGATCGTCGCGCCGGGAGTCACCGCCGGGTTCGTCGGCGTCGGCTTCGACAACTACGGGAACTTCGCCACACCGCTGGCCGGTACCGGAGGCGGTGCGCAACGGCCCAACACTCTGGGGGTGCGCGGAGCCGGCAACCTGCGGGAAGGGTTCAGGTGGCTCACCGGCGTTGCGGTGCCGGGTGGCTTCCGGGCGGATTGGGAGCGCGGCGCCCACATCCAGGTCTCCATCGTCGGCGGCCGGCTCACCGTGCGCCACGCCGACAAAACCAACCCGAACGGCACCCTGCTGATCAACGACTTCGATCTCGCCGGCGCCGACGGTCAGCCACCCGTGCCGCAGACCTTCAAACTGGGCTTTGCCGCCGGGACCGGCGCCGCGACCGCCTCCCACCGCATCCGCAACCTTAAGGTGACCCTGCCCGCGGAAATGCCGCTGGAGATCCACGGCCCGCGCACAGCGCAGTCGGGGCATCGGATCACCTACACCATCGGTGTGCAGAACCTCGGCCCCAACGACGCCCCCGACGCCGTGCTGGACGCCACCGTCCCGACAGAGTTGACCGACTTGGAAGTCACCTGCCAGGCCGAGAACGGAGCCGTCTGCGGCACCGGTTCGGTTCGCGACGGCTTGCACATGCCGATCGACCTGCCCAAGGGCGGCAAAGCGACCATCCACCTGACCGGCACCATCGATCCGCAGTTCGAGGGCAGGCTCACCTGCACCAGCCTTGTCACCTCACCCTCCCGCGCCAACACCGCCGAACGGCACTCCGGCTCGGTCACCACCGAGGTCGATCGGCCGCCCGTCACCGTGTCCCCCGTGATCGTCGGGCAGTGGCCACAGACCTGGCCCGACGACGCGAAGGGCTGGGTCATCAGCTACGAACTCACTCTGGCCGCCCACCAGCAGCGGGTGGTGTGGTGGGAGATCGGTTTCGACGTCCCGCCCCGAACCCGCATCAATCCCCAGCAAACCCAGTGGTACAAGGTGCTCGAGGACGGCACCGACGGATCGGTCGTCATCACCACACCGGATGACACCCACACCATCGAGCCCGGCACACCCCTGACCGTGGCCGTGCAACTGCTCTACCCCTCCCAGCACGAGGCCGGTGACGGCGCCCTGCGCAACCTCCACGCCACCGAGGTGACCCGCCCATAACCCGAACTCCCAGCGATCGCCCGTGGCGTCGGTGCCCGAATTCTGAGGGACTGTGAACACGTGTTGAGACAGAGTCGAGTAGGCCGGGGCACAGTCGGGATAACACCCGTTCGGATTCCCCGGGCCTCTCGTCGAACCACGGCTACGTGCGGCCGAAGGACAGGCACGGACCTGGCAGGCGCGGCCCGCTCGTATCGCTCAGTGCGGCGAGGTGTTCACGTCTTTGGTGGCCGGGCGGCCCTTAACCAAGTTGTGAGGGGCTGAGTCCAAGGCGTCGAGCCGTTCGGCCACACATCAACTCGGGCTTCTCGATGCTGGGCCAGCGCGAGCAGTGCCCACCCCAGGCGCGAAGGTGAACGGCTCGGCGGTCGCCCGCGAGTCGCTGACTGGGACTGCGGCAGGCTTCATCAGTCCGGCAACCCTGGTGGTCGTGAACGCCCCGCGGACCATGGGCCGGTCCGCAGGGCGCCGCGCCAGCAGGGTCGGATCGTCGGTTACAGTCAGAGCCCGCTGCTGCCGAGGGACAGGACGCTGCTTCCGGCGCTGAGCAGCAGCGACAGAATCGACAGGATATTCACTTCGGACTCTCTTTCTCCCGGCCGTCGCCAGGGCTTTCTTGGGCCGGTCCGGGAACGTTTCGAGCGCGTCGGCGCCTCGCTGGCAGGCCGCTCGGGTGCAGCGTAGGCGCTCACTGCGGTTCGGCCGCCGGGTTGCACTGCCCACGTCTGGCAACAACGGCCACTGAGCACGCTGCTCGTCGTGGCCTCCCGCGCAACCGGTGAACCAGCGACAAACCAACGCATACAACGGCACCCGTGGATCCCGGTGGCGGCCTGATCGTCATTCCGGATCGTCGGGTCATCACTCGTCGGTTGCTGTTGCGCTGCGGCCGCGAGATGTGTGGCGCCCGCCCGCGCCGCGCTGGTGACGGGGCTGGTGGGGGTGTGCTGGCACGGTGAGGGGTGTGGATGACGATTTCCGATCGGTAACCGATATAGCGGCCCTAGAGTTGGGTGCGGCACCGCGAGACGACCACACCGATCGTGTCGAGCTGGTCACGCTGGTGCGGTTCGCGACCGGCGACGGTGTGCTCGCGTTCGGTTCCCGGGCCGCGGCATGGCGGGTGTGCACGCTGCTGGGTACGCAACTGAAGACGCCGGGGCGGGTGGCGGTGATCGAGCCGCGGGCGCGGGCGCGGTGGCAGGTGCGGGTGGCGGAGGCGACCGGCGTGCGGATTCGGTTGGGACTGCTCGACCGCCGCCGGGGTGGGCGTCGGGTGCAGGGGCTGCCGCCGGAGGTGATCGCCCGCCTCGACCAGGACGCCGCGGCGATCGCACGGGCGGGGTTCTTGGCCGCGGGGACTGTTCATCTGACCGGCCCGGTGCCGCGACTGCAGATCACCTGTCCCACCCTGGCGGTCGCGTTGGCTGTCGCCGGGGCACTGCGGCGGGTAGGGGCCGTCGCCGGGGTGCGTCACCACGAGCGAACCGGCGCCGAGCAGGTCACCCTGGCCGGGATCGATGCGGTCGCCACGGCGTTGGCCGCGATCGGCGCACCCAGGGCGGCGCAGCGGATGCGCGTGCGCTGGGACGACCGGCGCCGCATCCGCGCTTACTCCGCGACGCGGGAGCTCACTGCCGCCAACACCGGACGCGCCCAGCATGCCGCCGCCACCCAGGTGGCGGCCGTGCGGGCGGCGCTCGCGGTGCTCGGCGACCGGGTCCCCGACCACCTCGCGGCCATCGCGCACCTGCGGCTGCAACATCCGCAGGCCGGGATGGGCGCGCTGGGGAAACTGGCCAGCCCACCCCTGTCGAAGGGCACCGTCGCCGGGCGGCTGCGGCGGCTGATCGCCCTGGCCGAGCGTCACACCACGCAACCCGACACGACCCAAACATCCTGCCGATCACCGCAGTGGTTATCTTTCAGCGAAGTCTCACAGTCGGTAGGTTGCTGCGGCCCAGGTCGGCAGCCCTCGATGTGGACAGGAGGTGGGGCGGTGACGTCGTGGCGTGATGCGGCCGGTGGTCATGGTTTCGGCCGGATGATCGAGTTGGGTGTCGAGGCCGTAGTGAACAAGGTCGGTCAGCGGGCGGGGTGCGCACCGCTGAACTGGGAGCTGTTCGTCACCGACGACACCGGCGCGCTCGCGGTCTCCGGCACCACCGCCGGCCGGGACTACAGCGAAGCCCAGGTCCCGGAGATCGTGCAGGCCTGGGCACAATTGCTGGGGTTGTCCCGCGTCGTGCCACCGTCCACGGGTGGGACCATCGAGTACCGGGGAGTCATCGAGGGCATCGAGGTCGAGGTCTGGGGCGTCATCGACCAACAGTTCTTCGATCTCGTCGCCGGACTCGACTTCCCCGAATGACACCGCGCCCAGCATGCGGGGGGCGCATCGGCGTGCGGAAACTGCCACTACCGCTGGGTATCGAGGTGATGAGGTGGTCGATGACGCTCGGCCAGGTCCGGGCCAGACCCGAGTCGAGCACGTCATTGCGAACTGCCTCGTTGCGACTGGTTGTGCGGGGACTGCGGCTTCTTCGGCTCTGTCCTGAAGAATCGACAGAGCCGCCTGCGGGGGCCTCGGGCGTCGGTGTCAAGGTGTTTCGGGTTGGTCGGGGGTGTCGGTGATGGTCCATGCCGATTCGCCGAGTTCGCCGCCGAACTGGCGTTCGCGGGCCAGATACCCGGAGTCGATGAGTTCCTGTAGCGCTTCGGCAACCTCGGTGGCGTCCTCGGTGCCTGCGGCGGCGATCGACTCGAGGGTGAGGTCCTCACCGCGGCCCGCGGCCAGCAGAAACACCAATACCCCTTTGGCCCGGAACGAGATCCGTGAATCGCGCACGGCCGCAATCCGCACAGCGACACGATCGTCCATCCCGGCGTGTCCCTTTCCCTCGCCGATTGTTTGCGGTGGCACGTGCCCTCCTCGAGGGGTGGGGCGTTGTCGAGGTACGACAGTTGTTTCCAGGATGCCGCCGGGCACCCGGTTGGCAGGCGGTCAGGCTGGCATGCCGCTCGACTCCCACGCTTCGATGGGGTCGCGGGAATACCAGTGACCGCTCCATTCACGCCCGGCTTCCAACGCGGTGTAGAACTCGATGTCATCCGGCAGGGCAGGAAAGTGGGCGGAGAGCACACCCGGCTGGTCGCGGTAGAAGCGGTGGGCGCGCTGCACCGATCGAGCGGCGAGTTCAGCGTGGCAAGCACGGCGGATGATCACCGCCTCGTCATCGGTGCGCCGGTCGGGGTCACTGGTGTGATCCAACGGGTAATGCATCTGATACTCCAGCCGCGCCAACGGCTCACCCGCGTGCTCGAGCAGCCACGCGATCCACGCCGGAATAAACGGCTGCGCCGCCAACGCCCGCTGCGCGAACCCACCGCCGGTGCCGGGCCCGCACGGATCCCCCGACTGCGCCCCGGTGAGTGCAGTGGAGTCCGCCTGGTCGTGATCCCGGCCTTTCCGATGCCTACCTGCCATAGCCGCAAACTATCAGCATCAGTGCGAACATGGACCCCGTTCGGCAACAGGTCCGGCACGAACCGGCCACGCTGAACCCGGCCGCGGCCCAGATCATCGGGTTCCGCCGACCGTGCCCACCATTGTGCGGTGTCGCTTCCACAGGCGGTGGGCGCTGTGGTCGCTGGCCGTATACGGCGGCGTGACCAGCTCTACTCACCCCCTGGGTAGGCGTGTCTGCGGACGGTCCGGTGCCCGAACTGCGAGGATGATCATTCATGTCCAGGGGCAAGGAAAGACCCGATCGACGTGCCGGGCAGCGCGCACGCGGCCCGCGCGCCGAGACGAGCGGTCTGGTCACGGCGATACAAGCCGAGATCTGGCATCGCCGCTAGCCACCCGCCAGCCTCCTCCAAGCGCTCGCCACGGCCCGCGGGTACCCGTTGACCGCAGCCGACATGCAGGTGTTCACCGGACTGGGCATCACCCCTCGCCGCCCGGGGCTGGAGCTTCGTGCGGGAGTGTTCCGGACCGGAAGTGCTCACCTTCAGCTACCGGCCCTCCGACGCCGGACCGGTGTACCTGCATGCGGGGCTCGAACCAGTCACCACCGTCGTGGTCACCCTGGACCGGTCCCAACCGGCCGACATCGTCACCGGTTGCGAGGTCGAAGTGCTGCTCGTCGGCACCCCCCGCGGGCAAGCCCGCCTCACCGACCTGCCCGGTCTGACCACCCACCTCCGTGTCATCCAAGCCTTCCGGCCAGGTGACCCGATCCCCGTCGCGTTCCCCCACGGCCACACTCGGGTGGACCCGGCTCAGCGGCGGGCACCGGAGCACGCCACGGGCGAATAGCCGTAGACGAGTCACAGGTGTGGACGCCGAATTCGGATGACCAGCCCGGCTGCCGGACCCTGGGTCCGGGTGGCGATCCGAGCCCACGACTGATCGGCTCGCCAGGAAGGGGGCCGTGAGCGCTGAGACAATGCCCGCGCACGTTCAAGGACGCCGCAGCGGGGCCCTATCCGCCTCTGGCCGAAGGGTTTTCATGATAGGGAACACCTCTCGGTGCTGGTAACGGCGTTACCCTGGCTCGGACAGGACGCAGCCGGTTACCTGGATCCAGGGGGAAGAGGATGCTCAGTTTGGAAAAAGAATCGCCGGTGTCCTCGCTGTATTGAACAGGCTCGATCGCACGGCGCCGGTGGCGGTCATCGACGAGATCGGCCGGCGTGTGCAGGAGCTGAAGAACGAAGCGCTCGCCAGCGTCACCGATGACCCGCAGCGCCGCCGCATACTGCTGAACCAGGCCCCCCAAGCCAGCCGGCTCGTCGCCGCAGCACGTGAACGGGGCGAACGAGCCCTCGCCCTCGCTGTGGCCGAGCCGCAACGGGAGGCTGTAGCCCGCCGAGCCGCCGAGCATCGGCCCGCAGCCACAACATCGACCCCGGCCAGGAACGCAGCGATGAGCCTCGCCGACGCGCGGCGTGAAGATGCAGGGACCTTGGGTCAGGTGAGGCCGGTGATGTCTCTGGCGATGGTGGTGAGCCGGTTGCGGGCGGCGGTGAGCACGCCCTGGCGGTTCTTGTTCGCTTCCTCGTAGGCGAGGATCACGCGGATATCGACGGGGTCAGTGAGTTCTTTGATCGCGTCGGCGGCCTGGGTCAGGTTCAGCTCCGGGTAGTCGCTGATGGGGAGTTCGTCGGGATCCAGGACACTGGTGGTGGCGCCGCGGACCGACCGCAGCGCGTCGGCGGCGGTGTCGGCGCCTTCACCGCGGGTGACCTGCCCGGCGGTGGCCAATGCCGCGTCCCGGGACGCGGTGAAGGTTTTGACCGCGACATCCCCGGCGCGGCCGCCTTGGGCGAGCAGTTCCCCGAGTGCGGGCCGGGTGGCGCGGACGGTGTCCAGCGCCCGGTCCAGGCCACGCGCCGACCAGTCGACGGGCAGGTTGAACAGTCGCACCGCGGTCCCGGTGGCTGCTTGCAGCAGGGTCGGGCGCAGCGCGGCGGGCCCGCCGAGGGCGTCTTCGGCCAGGACGGTGGTCAGCCAGTCCACGGTCTCGGTGTGGGCGGTGATCAACCGGTCCGCCAACCCCACGACCTCGGGATGCCCGGCGGTGGTGGCGAGGGCTTTGATGTAACGGGCGCGGTCGAGTAGTTGGTGCTCCAGGGCCAGATCACCCAGCAGGGCCTCCTCGAACGGCTGCGCTTGGTCGGCTAGTGCCTTGACCGCGGCGACCGCGCGGCCGAGGAACGGGCCGATCACCTCCGGGACACCACCCAACTCGCGCATGGCGGCCTCGATGGCGGCGGCGCGGTCGCGGGCGCGCTCGGCGTTGGCGGACAACTCCTGGCGTATCGCCTCGGTGCGGGCTTGGGCGATACGGGTATCGGCAATCTGGATCTCGGTATTGGTCAACGCCTGCGCAGCGCGCAGCTGCGCCAGCAACGTCGTGATCTCGCGGGTACTCATATCGACTTTCCCCTCCTTCCGATGGTGAGACAGCATCGAATCGGCGCAACGGTGCACCGGCTGTCAGGCTTACCCGCGTTCCGGACCGGCAACCCGCCCGTTACCTTCCCCTTCCGCCCGCGCCAGGCAGCGGGTGTGTGCGTCGGGCCCACGCGGCCACCAGGAGAGAAACCGATCGGTAGAGAGACGGCCCGCAGACAGGATGCCTGCGGGCCGCCGTATTGCGCTGGTCGAACGGTGCGGCGTTAGGGGTGTCTACCCGCGCCTGAATCGGATTCGTTACCAGTGGACTCCGCCGCCTTCTCAGCATAAATCCCCAGGACAGCTATGGCCCCGCACGCTGGCCAGGTAGAGGATGGCCCGTGTGCCGTTGGCGGTATTTGATGCCGTGGCAGGGCGTGCGCTACCCTCGGAGGTGCCTTTCATGAGCAACCTTCGGGTCGTGTATCAGAAGTGCCCTCAGTTGCCGCTGGGGGCCTTCGTCATATCTGGAGTTGTTGTGCGCTGATGCTCACGCAGGGCGTGGGGTACGCGGCGTAGCGTGCGGCTAAGTGTGATGTCCAGGGAGGTTGGTCAGCCGGGTGACCGGTGGCCGACCTCCGAGGGCGGAGTGGGCTCGGTGGTGATTGTAGAAGTGGAGCCATGCGGGCAGGGTTGTGTTGCGTTGTTCGGTGGATTCATACAGCCGGGCGTAAGCCCAGCCCTCGGCCATGGTGCGGTGGAAGCGTTCGATCTTTCCGTTGGTTTGTGGCCGGTAGGGGCGGGTGCGTTTGTGGGTGATGCCCAGTTCGGTGCAGGCATCGCGCCAGGCATGTGATTTGTAGGCCGAGCCGTTGTCCGACAGCACCCGTTCGGTGGCGACGCCGTGGTCGGCCAGCCATGCCACGGCCCGCTGCAGCACACCGATCGCGGTGGCGGCCTTCTCGTCGGAGTGGATCTCGGCGTAGGCGAGGCGGGAGTGGTCGTCGATGACGGTGTGCACGTATGCGGTGCCGATGGCGGGCCGGTAGTTGTTGCCGCGCTTGCCGGTTCGGTGGGCGGTGGCGCGGGCGTTGGACTTGCTGGCGCGGCGGTCGAGGAACTTGTGCCCGCCGCCGTCGGGGATGTTGGCGAACTTGGTGACGTCGACATGGATCAGCGACCCGGGATGGGGGTGTTCGTAGCGGCGCAGCGGTTCGCCGGTGACCCTGTCGATGCGCGACAAACGGTTGATCCGGCACCGGGTCAGCACCGCGTGCACGGTCGAGGCCGGCATCGCCAGCAGGCCGGCGATCTGGATCGGTCCGAGCCGGTGACGCCACCGAAGCCGCACGATCCGGCGTACCGCGTGTGGCGGGGTCTTGGCCGGGCTGGTCACCGGACGCGAGCTGCGGTCGGCCATCCCGGCAGGACCCTCGCCGCGGTAGCGGTCGGACCATTTCCTGGCGGTTCGCGGGGAGACCATGAACATTTTCGCTGCTGCGGTATAGCTCCAGCCGCGGTCGACGACGAGCTGGGCCAGTCGTAGACGAGCACGCGGGGTCAACGCTGCGTTAGCGTGGGACACGAAGGCCTCCGGATCGGTGAAGCGGTGAATTCGACAGCTCCACTTCACCGCCGGAGGCCTTCACCAGTCACACAGGCTCACCGTTCCAACCCGGTACAACCTCCCTGGACATCACAGCTAAGCCGCGCGCCCCGGCCGTCGCATCAGGCGGAGGTGACCGCGGGCCCCACCCCCTGCCTGGATCCGATTCGGAAGCCCATCGACTCGGCGCGAGCCACGATGCGATCGACCGTCGAGCGCGTCCACTTGACGCTCGTGATCCGACTCAGTTCGGTCGCGACTGCGTTGGCGTTGAACCCATGCTCAGCAAGCCGTAGGAGTTTCTCGATCTCTGTCGCTGGCTTCTGAGTCAATCTGCCGCGCACCAGCTCCCTTGTGATGTATAAAACTGACGGAGTTGGCTTGACACTCGGACCCTCTGAACCGTAGGGAGATTCGGGTGAGCGAGCCTGTCATGGACCGCGAGGTGCGTGCCCCGGACCTCTCGCCGAACCCGCCGTGCGCCTCAGCGCCGGTACGGCCCCGGGTTGTGGTTGTGGACGACTTCGCCCTGCGCCGCGGACACCGCTACGGCACGATCCTGATCGACATGACGACCCGCCGACCGATCGACATGCTCACCGACCGCAGCACCGAGAGCCTGACCGCCTGGCTTCGAGACCGCCCCGGCATCGAAATCATCTGCCGCGACCGGGCCGGCGTCTACGCCGAAGCAGCGACCACAGCAGCACCGCACGCGATCCAGGTCGCTGATCGCTGGCACCTATGGAAAACCTCGGCGACGCCGTCGAACGCACCGTCGCCGGCCACCGCCGCCACCTGACCGCGGTGCCCGACCCCGACGACGCACCAGCACGGCCCGACATCAGCGAAATCGCGGCGGCTCTGCCCCACGGCCCGGTCGAACCACATCTGCGTGCCGATCGGACCGCGGTCCGAACCCGCGAGCGTTATGCCCAGGTCCACACACTGCTCGCGCAGGGCCACAGCCTGCGCCGCATCGGTCGCGAGCTGGGCTTGCCCGCGGCACGATCCGCCGCTTCGCCCGCGCCGCCTCACCGGATGAATTGGGCTCAGGCACAAAGTTGGTGGCGTGCCGATGATTTGGAGCCTGGCGGGAGGTAATCGATCATGACCAGGGTGTGCTGATCTTGATCTGAAGGTCCTGCTTCCGCATCTCGCCGACCTGAACATCGAGCAGGTCACCCGCCGCGGAATGGCTTTATGGATCCATGCCGACATCACTGCGCAGGGCGCGTCGTGTCCGGGCGGCACGTGCTGGTCGGTTCGGGTGCACAGTCGCTACCAGCGGTGTCTGTCCGATGCCGCGGTCGGCGGGACAGAGACATTGATCTGCCTGCGGGTACGCCGGTTCTACTGCGACAACCCGGATTGCGCCCGCGCCACGTTCGCCGAGCAGGTACCCGGCCTGACCACGGCGCATGCCCGACGGACCCCATTGCTACGCAGCATGCTCGAGCGGATCGCGTTGGCGGTGGGTGGCCGCCCCGGCCAGCGGTTGACCCGCCACTTGTCGGTGACGGTATCCAGGATGACTCTGCTGCGGTTGATCCGGGCAGTGCCGATGCCCGAACCCGGCCCGGTGACCGCGCTCGGCGTCGATGACTTCGCCTTCCGCAGAGGCGCGAACTATGGCGCCATCGTGGTCGACATGCGCACTCACCGGCCGGTGGACCTGCTGCCGGACCGATTGAACGACACCTTTGCCGAATGGTTGCGTGCCCACCCCGGTGCCGCCGTGATCTGCCGCGACCGGGCGAGCGGGTTCGCCGAGGGTGCTCGGCGGGGAGCGCCGGACGCCATCCAGGTCGCTGACCGCTTCCACCTGCTTTACAACCTCACTGATGCTGTCGACCGGGTGGTGCGGGCCCACCGCAAGTGCCTGCATGATCGGCCAGTCGATGAGGCTGTTGCCCAGCCCGCTCCCGCGCCGGTGGTCGTCGACGGTCGGCGTGCGGAGTTTACCCGGCAACGGTGGGTGGAGGTTCACGCGTTGTGGGACAAGGGAATCGGGCACACCGCAATCTGCAGGGCGCTCAACCTCGACGACAAGACGGTACGCCGCTACGCCCGAGCCGGCAGCGCCGACGAGTTGCTGACCCAGTCGCCCAAACGCGGCAGCGCGCTCGACCCACACACCGCCTACCTGGCCGAACGCTGGCAGCAAGGGTGCACCAACGCCGCAACCCTGACCGGCGAGCTGCGCGAGCGCGGTTACCGGGGCGGTGAACGCCAGGTTCGCCGCCTCCTGCAGACCTGGCGAGCCGGCACCACGCCACCGACCGCCACGCCGATCACGACACCTAAACCCCGGCAGGTCACCGGCTGGATCATCCGTCCGGCACACCAGCGCACCGAGGCCGAACGAGCCGACCTGGCCCGGATCCTGGACCGATGCCCGGTCCTGCGCGGCGTCGATCGGCTGGTCAGCGACTTCGGCGGGATGCTGCGCCACCGTCGGGGCCAGCACCTCAACGCCTGGATCGCTGCAGCCCAAGCCAGTGACATCTCCCAACTTCAAGGATTCGCCGCCGGTCTGCTCAAGGACTACGACGCAGTCCGCAACGGACTCACCCTCGAATGGAGCAGCGGAGCCGTCGAGGGCGCGGTCTGCCAATTGAAGGCGATCAAGCGCAGGTGCTTTGGCCGGGCCAACTTCGATCTCCTGCGACGCCTCGTGCTCCTCAGTTGACCACCACCCCCGGCAAGATCACCAAATTTGTGCCTGAGCCAGAACTCACTGGCCATTGACACTGGGGCAAGTTCACCGTCAACTCGGTGTCCAAGTGCGCCGACGTCGGCAAGGCTTCGATCTACCTGCGCTGGCCGAACAAGAAGAGCTGCTCGCCAGCGCGCTGGAGGCGTAGATCAGCCCGGTCGCCGACATCGACACGGGCCCCAACTCCCACGATCAGCGAACGGGCCTGCTCATCGCCGTCGCCCGTCCTAACATCGTGTGCACGGCGAGCGGGGCGGCGGCCTGGTGTCGTCGGAGGTCGGCAGCCGACGTTGCTGGTGGTGGGGCTCGTCAGGCGCGCGCGGGGAGGAGGAATTCGTGCCCCTGGTGCTGGTTGGTGGGGTCGCTGGCGAGGGGGTGTGGCTCGCCGGTGAGTGTGGCCAGGGCGTGGGCGATTTCGTCGATGGTGGCGCGGGTGTAGATATCGATGGCGTTGCCGTTGTAGCTGCGGTCGGAGTGGCCGGCGTAGGCCTTGGCGACGGCGGGGCCGTAGTTGCGTTCGACCCAGCGCAGGGTGGTGTGGCGGAGCCAGTGGGTGGAGATGCCGTGCTCGGCGATCCAGGGGAGTTGTCGGCCGAGGCGGTCCCAGAGCACGTCGTAGCGGCGGATGCCGAGGGGGTGGCCGTTGCGGTAGCGCAGCAGCCGCCGATTGCGGGCGGCGGTGATGGGATGGCCGTTGCGGGTGAAAGCGGGCAGTTGGTCGGTGGGTGGGGTTCGGGTTTCGCGGTGTTCGATCAGAGCCTCGGTCAGGGTGGGGGAAATCGGCTGCCAGCGGGAGAAGCCACCCTTCTCCCGGACCTGGATCAGGCAGCGCACGGGGTCGAGGTCGTCGCCGCTCATGGTGAGGATGCCTGCTCGGCGGCAGGCCGTTTCGATGTGCAGGCGCACGATCAGGGTGTCCAAGACGGGGTCGTCGCCGCCGTCGGCGACCGCGGTGCAGATCTGGGCCAGCGAGTCGTGGGGCAGGGCGCGCCGGTTGGAGGCCGGGCGCGGGGCCTTGCCGAGTTTGGCGGTGGGGTTGTCGGCGGCGGTGATGTAGTTGTCGTTGACCGCGTGCTGGTAGAGGCAGCGCAGGGCGTGGATGCAGTGGTTGGCGGTGCTGACCCCGCCGCGGTCGTTGCTGCGCCGCTGGCGTTGCTCGCGCACCGTGTGCACGAAGGTCTGCAGCTGGGAGACGGTGGGTTCGTTCAGGCGCTGGTCGGCGTGGTCGACGAGGAGCTTGTTCCAGTAGGAGAGGTAGTGGTTGCGGGTGGGAGTGTCGGGCATGGCGGCGTAGACGATCGGGACGTATTCAGCCAGGGTCGGTATCGCTCGCGTGGTACCTGGTTGGCCGAGTAGCTGTTCGGGTTCGATTCCGAGCCCTTGCAGCAGAACTCGCGCGGCGGCCAGCTGAGCGTCGGAGGGCGGTGTGCTCATGCTGGGAAGGCCTCCTCGAGCGGGCCGGTCCACGGAGCCAGCAGTGCGGTCAGGGTGGCGGGTGGGAAGACCAGCAGAGTCGCCGACGGAATATCGGCGAGCAGCAGCAGATATCCGCCGTCGATGCGGGTCTCGCGCCGCAGTGCCGCGCGCAGGCGCAGGTTGGCCTGCCCGTCGACGTAGGCCGGGGCGGCATCGTCCTGGTTGTCGGCGGTGAGGGCGAGCACGCCCTCGTCGACGCGAATGCGGCACTGTTGGCCCCGCCGCCATTGCAGGGCGGTGAGCAGGCGCCGGGCCATGATCCGGCCCGCCCGGTCGATGGGGCGGACGTCGTACAGCGCGGGCGCACGCGCCGGTTCCTGCGGCCGGATCAGCGCCGGGAGCGGGAGCGGTGTGTTCCACGCGAGCGGCTTGGCGGCGGGCCCGGCGAGCGGGCGGTTACCGGGTGTCCGAGAGGGGGCGTTCAGGGTCGAGGGGATGGCGGAAACGAGGCCGGATAGCATCAGCGCGCCCAACTTTCAGTGTCAGGCGGTTACACACCCGGTTCTGTGTTCTCGAACCGGACATACGCAGCAGGTGCCGCGAATGTTCACGCTGTGTGCGCAGGAAACAACTTCACAACACACAAATCGCGGCGGATTCGCAACCTTTGGGTGTTCATAGAGCTAACCATACCCCGTTCCGCCGATCGGCCTGCCGAGGCGACGGCTACGGTCGCAGCGCTCGCACGCCATCAGCTGGGCAGCCCCAGCCGATCGGCGATCGTGCCGAGGATGCGATGCAGGTCGGCACGCTCGGCGGCGGTGAGATCCGTGGTGGTCTCGGCGTCGATCGCCCGCGCGGCGTCGAGGCATTTGCGCAGTAGTGCGCGGCCGTGCGGGGTCAGGTTCAGATTCTGACGGCGGCGATCCTTCGGGTCTCGCAACCGTTCGATGGCCCCGAGGGACTCGAGGTGGTCGGCCAGCGCGACGACCAGACTCGGCGCGACGCGCAGTAGCTGTGCCATCTCCATCTGCGATGTCGGTCCGTTGGCCGCCAACACATTCAACATCCCGGCGTGCTTCGGCTTGAGCTCGAGACCCGACACATCGGCGCTGAAGCGGTCGGTCAGGAACGCGCCCAGCAGTCCGAGCCGGAAGCTGAGGGTCTCCGGCAGCTTTTCCGCCTTGACGTTCTTCATGGCGAGCATAATACTGAACCTAAATCAGTCACGGTCTGAATGATTTTTGGAGTGAAAGATGCAGGACGAGAAGCTCAGTCGAACCGCGATGGTTGTCAATGCGATCGGCGCGGCCACCGCCGTGGCCTTCAGCGTCGCGGCACTGGTCGATCCGACCGCCGCGATCTCGATCGGCGCGGACTCGCCCGGGATCGATCTGTATGCCCAGGCGTACGCGGCCCGGGCGATCCCGCTGGGTGCCGCGCTGCTGTTCAGCCTGGCCGGCCGCCGCAAGAGGGCACTCCTACCGCTGCTCACCGTGTCCGGCGCGGTACAGCTCGGTGACGTCGCCATCGGCGCCGCGCAGGGAATTCCGGGCATGATGGCGGGCGGCAGCGCGCTCGCGCTCGTTCACCTCGCCACCGCGGGACATTTGGTTCTCCGCAGGAGCCGCTTCGCCACAGCCGCAGCCTGAGCTGAGACTTCGGCGTGAGTCGGACATGCTCGGCGAAGCCGAGGTCGGCGACGACGGAAATCTCGGTTCGGATGGCTCGTGTCAGCAATCTCCGAGGAAACTTCTGTGGCAGGGTGGTCGGCTGTGCAGACAATCCTGATCACGGGGGCGACATCGGGTATCGGGCTGGAGTCGGCTCAGCAGCTGGCGGCGCAAGGGAATCGGCTCGTGTTGGTGGGGCGGAGTCCGGAGAAGCTCTCCGCCGCGGCGAAGCTGGTCCGAGGCGCGGGGGCGGCGGGAGTCGACACGCTGGAGTGCGATTTCGCGTCGCAGTCGTCGGTCCGTCAGCTGGCGAAGGAGGTTTCGTCCGCCTACGACCGGCTGGATGTGCTGGCCAACAACGCAGGTGGCTACCACAAGGCCAGGAGCGAGACCGTGGACGGCATCGAGGCCACCTTCGCCGTCAACCATCTCGGTGGTTTCCTGCTCACCGAACTGCTGACGGATCTGATGGTGCGCAGCGCCCCGTCGCGCATCGTGTTCACCTCGTCGGTCATGCAATTCGGCGCCACCATGGATTTCGCCGATCTGGAGTTCCGGGAGAGTTATTCGGGAGAAAAGGCATACAGCCGGTCCAAGCTGGCGAACGTCCTGTACGCCCGGGCGCTGGCGCGGCGTCTGGAGGGAACCGGCGTAACGGTCAACGCCTTTCACCCCGGTGCGGTGGCAACCGGGATCTGGGATTCGATGCCGTGGTTCGGGCAACCTTTCGTGGCGCTCGCCAAGCGATTGTTCATGATCTCCGCCGCGGAAGGAGGACGAGCGCTGACCTACCTGGCCGCCGACCCGGAGGTCGCCGCGGTCAGCGGTTGTTACTTCCAGAACAACCGCGTCAAGGCTCCGTCCCGTCTCGCGCAGGACGACGCACTCGGGCAGCAGCTGTGTGAAGTCAGCGCCGCTCTGGTCGGACTCGCCGGGTAGGCGCACACACGACCAGCGACACCGTTATCGCTGAGCAACCCGACAATCGACGCCGACTGAAGCGGAAGGCAGGGGAGCATGATCCGTACTCGTTTCGAGTCGATCGGCGCGTACACGCCGACGACTGTCCGCTCCACCGAGGATCTGATCGCCGAGCTGGCCGTGCCGCGGTCGCTGGACCTGGAGCGCATCACCGGGATCAAGAATCGTCGTGTCTACGACTCGGATCCGGACCGGTACGAATCGTCCTTCGAGCTGGCGTTGCACGCGATCGAGGACTGTCTGTGGCATTCCGGGTATCGGGCCGACGAATTGGACGTCGTCATCTCGGCCTCCATCACGCGTACTCGCGGCGCGGGAATCTTCTGCTACGCACCTTCTTTCGCGCTCATGCTCGGCAATGCGATCGGCGCGAACGCGGCTCGGCACTTCGATGTCTCCAATGCCTGCGCCGGGATGATCACCGGAGTGATGGTGCTCGATCGCATGATCAAGGCCGGTGCGGTGCGCAACGGCCTGGTGGTCAGCGGCGAGCAGATCACGCCGATCGCCGAGACGGCGCTGCGCGAGATCAGCCGCCCCTACGACCCGCAATTCGCGGCGTTGACGGTCGGTGACGCCGCGGTCGCGGTTGTGCTCGACGACCGGGGCGACGACGAGGACGAACTGCACTATGTCGAGCTGATGACCGCGGCCGACGGCGCCGAGCACTGCATCGGAATGCCCAGCGACCGCACCGGCGGCATCGCGATGTACACCGACAACCGCGCCATGCAGAACGAAGCCCGGTATCGGCAGGGCATCGACCGTATGGCCGACTTCCTCGCCGAGACCGGACGCACCTGGGAGAGCGAGAAATACGACTATTGGATCCATCATCAATTCAGCGCGCCGGCCATCGAGTACATCTCGGATCTGACCGAACGGCATTTCGGCACGCCGATGCCGCAGGCCCTCAACGTGCTGCACGACTACGGCAATACCGCTTCGACCTCTCACTTCCTGGTCCTGCACGAGCATCTCGCACAACAGAGGGTTCCGAAGGGATCCAAGATTCTGATGATCCCCGCGGCATCGGGCATCGTCTCCGGGTATCTCGCCGCGACCATCTCGCGTTTGGCGGCATGAGCATGGCGACGACGATCGTCTCGGCCGCGACGAACCGCGACCTCGACACCGGCAGCTACCTCGAACTGGCCACTCGCGCGGCACTGGCCTGCGTCGAGCGCTCGGAGGTCGGCCTGCACGAGATCGGGATGCTGATCAACGGGGGCGTCTTCCGGGACAGCAATATCTCCGAGCCGGCCGTGTCGGCCCTCATCCAGAAGCGGATCGGCCTCGGGCTCACGTATGCGGCCGGGCGCGTCCCGGTTCTGTCCTTCGACCTGATGCACGGGGCCTGCGGCCTGCTGCACGCCATCGCGACCGCCGACACCTTCCTCGCCACCGGCACGGTTCGGTACGCGTTGGTCGTCGCGGGCGACACCCACCCCTCGACCGAGCGCCACGTCGCCGATTTCCCCTACAGCGCCAGCGGCGCCGCCCTGTTGCTCGGAACCTCGCCTGCCACAGGAGGATTCGGGCGGCTGCACACGCGCGACACCACCGGCCCGGTCGGCCCCATCGCCTGGGTGCCGCTGAACGATGTCGGCGCCGACGGTCGCAGCGCGATCCGCGTTCGTACCGGTGCGGAGGACCGGGTGGATTCGGCGGCCGAGGTGGTGCGTGCCTGTCTGGACTCCGAAGGGCTCGACGGCCGCCACTTCGCCGAAGGGCACGCGCTGCTGCTGGCGCCCGACCAGGCCGCCGACTTCCGCGTCCGCTTGGCCGGCGCGCTCGCCATTCCGTCGCGGTCGGTCGTCGGTTTCGACGCCTCGATCGGAGATCCCTACACCGCGGGGCCGGTACACGCCTACCTCCATGCGCGGGAAACGGGCCTGCTCGACACCGCGCGCATAGTGGTCTTCCTGGCAGTGGACGGAGCATCGGCAGCCTGTCTGACCTACAGACCGCGGTCGGCGTCGCCCACGTGCGGCGAATCGGGCGGTGGAACCGCGCAGGCCGGGACACCGACCGGCTCCGGTACCGAGCCGGTTGTAGTCGCTCGGCAGTAGGACGCACATGAGCGATGCGCGGGTGTCCATGCCGTGGACGCCAGGGCGCGAACCGCTACATCCGAGGCTCGCGACGCTCGTGGGCCGCGACGGGCTCACGAATCCGCGATGCGGTGCGTCGGTGCGGCCGTCACCCCAGCCGACAGCAGTTTCTCGGCCAGCGCGCGGGCGCGGTGCGCGAGCTCGGGCGGGTCGAGTATCTCGAAGTCGTGCCCCAGCAACAGCACATGCATGAGCACGAAGTCCAGGCTGTGGTCGGCTCCGCTGCGGACCTCGCAGCGCCCGCTGCCGCACGGCCGTACGACGGCCGCCGACGCCGGAATCTGCGCGCGCACCGTGTCGGCGGAGGCGTGCACGAGGAATCGGGCCCGCAGTGGGTAGACCCGGTTCGCCACGCCTTCCTGCACGTAGGCCGCCGCCTCGGGCGCCGCGCGTGGTCGGAAGCGCCACGTCCGCGCGGCCACCTCGGTCATCCGGTCGACACGGAAGCTGCGCCAGTCCGCACGATCGAGGTCGAAGGCCAGCAGGTACCAGCGCCGGTCGGAGGCGACCAAGCGGTAGGGCTCGACCCGCCGTCGGCGCACCCGGTCTCCGGCGGGATAGTCGAAACCGGCCTCGACCTCGTCGCGGCAGGCTCTGGCCAGCGTCATCAGCACGTCGGGGTCGACCGGCGGGTGACCTCCGCCGAAGGACTCCACCGAGCCGGAGAGTGCCTGCACTTCGTGCCGCAAACGGGTGGGCAGCACCCGGTCGAGTTTCGCCAGCGCCCGGAGCGCGACATCCCCGGCGCCCGCGACCGCGGCGCCCGCGCCGCCGAGGAGCGAGACCGCGGTGACGATCGCTTCCTCGTCGTCGAGCAGCAGCGGCGGCAGCTCCTGTCCCCGGCCGAGCTGATAGCCGCCGCCGACGCCGTGACAGGCGTGCACCGGATAGCCGAGCGTGCGCAGGCGCTCGACATCGCGCCGTACCGTGCGCGGCGTGACGCCCAGCCGCTCCGCGAGCTCGCGCGCGGTCCAGACCTGGCGTTGCTGCAGCAGTCCGAGCAGGGTCAGCACCCGCTCGGTCGTGCCCCGCTCGGTACCGCTCGCCGCTTCCATGTCGCTCAGCCTGCCAGAAATAGCGGACCGATTCTGTCCGCTAGGGGTGCCAGGGTGGGCGGCATGAACGCAGACGCACTCGACTGGAACAGGACACTGCGCGAGCAGTGGGAAGCCCACTGGAACGATCAGCTACGCGACCGGCTCCACGGTCTCACCGACGACGAGTACTTCTGGTCTCCGGTACCGGACGCATGGAGCGTGCGACCGCGCGGCAGTTCGACGGCGCCCGTGCAGGCGGGGGCCGGGGACTTCACGATCGACTACGCCTTCCCGAATCCGGTCCCCGCGCCGTTCACCACGATCGCCTGGCGGCTCGGTCACGTCATCGTCGGCGTGCTCGCCGCGCGCAACGCGACCCATTTCGGCGCGCCGGCGGCCGCGTACGAGACATGGGAATACGCGGGCGACGCGGCCACGGCGCTCGACCAGCTCGAAGCCCAGCTCGACGTCTGGCTGACCGGAGTGCGTGGTCTCGGCGACGCCGGACTCCGGGTCCCGATCGGCCCGAACGAGCCCTTCCCCGAGGCGCCCATGGCCGATCTGGTGCTGCACATCCACCGTGAGCTGATCCACCACCTGTCCGAGGTCTGCCTGATCCGCGACCTCTATACGCACTCCGAGGCTGTCAGGAAACCCATGATCACGAAGACGACCCACCTCGACCCCGAAGAACTGCATCACAACCCGGCCTTCACACAGGGCGTGATCGCGCCCGCTGCCCAGACGGTCTATGTCGGCGGTCAGCTCGGCACCGACGGCACGGGAGAACTGCTGGACGGCTTGGAAGCGCAGACCATCCAGGCCATGCGCAACGTACTGACCGTGCTGGCGTCTGCGAATACCGGTCCCGAACACGTCGTCAAACTCACGATCTACCTTGTCGCCGGGGCCGACGCACAGGCGGGATACGCGGCGGCGCGAAAAGTGTGGGGCGACCACCGCACCGCCATCACGGTCGTCTCCACCGCGGGACACGCTCGCCCCGGCGCGCTGGTGGAGATCGATGCGATAGCGACCATCCCCGAATAGCCGCGCCTGTGGCCGATTCGCCGCGCGGTCGGGCATCGCCGCGCGGTCTCGGGTGCCGAACCGGGTCGGGCCGGTTCGGAGAGATGGGCCGCTTCGCGGACTCCGGCGTTCAGCGGTGCGCCGCGCGGTCGGCGCTGATCTGGGAGGCGACGATGCGGACCAGATCGCCCAGTGCGATCTCCACGTCCGCGAGGTGCAGGCCCCAGGTCGCGTCCGGGACGGCGTACAGCTCGGCGCTGCCGGGTTCCGGCGTCGCCAGTAGCGCCGTCGCGTCGCCGTCGCGGACGCATTGGAGCCGATACTTCTCGGCGGGGACCAGCCACGGAGTCGGCGCGGCGACGGCGGACGGCCCGTGGCGCAGCGCCAGTTCGGCGGCGAGTGGGCTGGGCACGGGACCGGTGCGGAGCACGGTGGCCGCGGTGCGGGACTCGTTGCCGCTCAACGAAGTCGGATTGGTGCAGGCGACCTCGTAGTCCGGGCCGTACGGACGCGGCAGCGGCTCAGGGGTCGTCGGGTTGCGGCCGAATCGGCTGTCCGGGGGCGGGGTCGCGCCGAAGGTCTGCCAGGCCAGGACGCACCGTGTCTGCTGTTCGCCGCGGCACAGCGGAAGGTGCTGGAAGTCGCCGCCGACGTCACCGTTCTTCGGCACCACCACATTGCCACCCAGCAGGATCGCCGACAGGATCCGCTCGCGCACCGCCTGCTGCGGGTCGATCTCCTCCCGGATCAGTTGGCGCAGCATGCGCGCACCCTGCGAATGCCCGAGAAGGACGATCGGCCTTCCGCTTTCGCGCTCCGCGAGGAACTGCCGCCACGCGCGCAGGACGTCCTCGTACGCGATCCGCGCCATCTCGGCGCGCTCGTCGGGGGAGTACGCCCGTTCCCGCGCCAGCGCGGTGAGGGTCCGCTGCCGGTACACCGGCGCGAAGACCTGACAGACCTGGGAGAATCGGGCGGCCTGCTGTTCGGCCACCGCCCGCACCTCTCGGGTCACCGCAGTGTCGGAGTTGGGTGTGGGCTCCAACGACACCGTCGGATACACATAGAAGCAGTCCACCCCGGAATCCTCAGCAGGCGTAGGGTCTTCCCGCACATCGGGTTGCCCCGCCTGCCGCACCGTGGTCGCCGAGCTGCCTCGGCAGGGGTCGTCCGCTCGATCCGGCCTGCACAACCACACGACACCGGTGTCACCGGCCGGGTCCGCCACCGCGCCGACCGACGATCCCGCCAGCACTCCGACTCCGCACACGACGGATGCGACCACCCGCCGCCACCGACTGTCCCGCATAGCGCATACCTCGCTTTTCCGCGCCCGACCGTTGAGGACGGCCTCGCCACACCGGGATCGGCCGTTCGGTCACCTTCGACGGCGTCAGCCTAATGGCGAACGCGTCGGTTCACGCACGCATCACCTCGGACGGCGGAGATCTCGCTCGCCGTGGCGGATGGCTCCGACAGCGGTCAGGCCCGCCGGGTAAGTCGGCCGCCGCCGTTGCGGAAACGCGCTCGGCCGTCACGGATGTCGTGGAAGGAGACGAGCAGCAGTCGCAGGTATCCGTCGAACGTCTCGAACGGGTATCCGGCGGGCGCGAAAAGGCCGGGCCGGATCGGCACGTACCGCTGCGGAGGGGCGGCGGTCGTGCCCCCGGCGAACTCGGTGAAGATCCGCTCCTGCGATGCGTCCGCCGGTTCGTAGGTCACGCGCTCCTCGAGTTGGCCGTCGACGACGCCGACCTCGACGCGCAGCTGATCGGAACGGTAGGTGCCCACGTAGGGTGTGAGATCGATGTCCTGCGCCGATTCGTTGATCAGGGTGGGGATCCGAACGCCGAGGTGTTCGCTCAGCAGCCAGCGCAGGATCTGGTCGTGCAGCATGATCGCCCCCGGGGTGTTGCCGAAGGCGGTGAACACGAGGTCGTGCTCGGGCACGACGCACAGAATGGACACGCCGCCGGGTGACGCGCCCGACATCGCGAGGACGATCGTGTCGCCGAACGGATACCGCACCCAACCCAGGCCCATCGGGGGGACGTTCGGGGTGGCCATGTCGTGCGAGACCTGTTGCATCAGTGCGGTCGACCCGGCCGAGAGGACGCGCGTTCCGGAAGGGGACACACCGCCCGCGAGATGGGTGCGTCCGAAGGCGAGCAGGTCGGCGACGGTGCCGATCGGCGTGCCGCCCGCCGGTCCCCAGGTGTCGGGCAGTGTGAACATTCCGGTGGGCTCGGCCGCCATGGTCTCGGGGTCCGGGAAGTGCCCGATGGCGGTGCTGCGCAGGATCGCCCGTTCGGCCGACGTGCTGGAGTCGGTCATGCCGACAGGTGCGTAGACATCGCGCTCGAGCAGGTCGGGGAAGGACAGACCGGTCACCACCTCCAGCAGGCGGCCCGCGACGATCATGCCGCCGTTGGAGTAGCTGAGCTGCTCGCCGGGCTCGAACAGGACACCGCAATTGCGCGCGAGACCCTCGACATAAGTTTTCAGGGAGTCGCGCCCTTTCGCATCAGGGAAGAACAAGTCCGCATCGATGCCGTTGGTATGCGAAATGAGGTGGCGAACCAGGATCTTTTCCGCGGCGCCCGGCGCGGTCAGGGCGAACTCGGGCAGGTACCGCACCACCGGCGCGTCCAGATCGAGCAGCCCGCGCTCGACCTGTTGGAGGACCAGCGTGGTGGTCAGCACCTTGGTCACCGAGCCGAAGAGGAACCCGGTGTCCGCGCGCATCGGCGCCCCGGTGGCGACGTTCGCGATGCCGTGGGCGACGACGATCTGCTCGCCCGCACGGTAGATGCCCGCGACGAATCCGGGGACTTCGTTGGACATGCAGTAGGCGGCGATCTGCTCGCGAATCCGGGCTTCGGCGGTGTGCAGTGCGTTGTTGTTCATGCCGACCACCGTCCAACCTTGCCCCAGGGGCAAGGTCAAGCCCGTGCGACGGAGTCCGTTCTCGCCTCGGCCTTACGTGGCGGGGTGCGGGGCGCAGATGGCGAGGCGCTCGCGCCGGTGGTCGACGCAATCGACGACATGTGCGCCGTGTCGAAACCGAACGCCGCCAACGTAGACGTGCGTGTCGTGGCGCATGTGGTGCGGGCGCAGTGTTGCACATCTAGAAGAATGTCCATCAACATGATCCGGGCGACAGGCTGCTCATATGGAGCTATTACCTGCTTGTATCCAAGTTGCCGGTCCGCATCTCTCGATACCCCTTCCATAGATGGAAGAATATCGACTAACATACGGCGCGGATCTCGTTGACTGGCGCGTGCGGCCGGACGCCTCTTCCGGTGGTGTCCGATGCGTGTGCGGCGGCGTGGATCGAATCGAAAGGATGCATCGACGCATGCTCAAGAAGCTGGACCGAATACTCGGTTACGAGATGAAGGTCTCCGAGTTCCTCGGCACTCTCATCATCATTGGCGTTCCCTACGGCCTGGCCGGGGTGATCTGGACGCTCACGCACACCGGTCATCTGCGCGATATGCACGGCATCGATCTGCTGATGTCGTTCCTGGGATCGATCGTGTGCTGGCCCGTGCTGACCTTCTCGAATGTGTGCATGACCTGATGATGGCTATGGTGTGGCTCATCGACGTTCTCGTGATCGTGGTCAAGATCCTCGGTGGGCAGATGAAGGTCAATCCCGTGCTCCGCTTCGGGCTGTGGGTGGCCGTACTCGGTCTCTTCCTGGCCGGCTGCGCGGTGCTCGTCGCACTCGTGGTGCTGCTGCAACGTTGGCTGGAGGCCCTCGCCTAGCGGCTTCGCCGACTCGGCTCTGGTCGTCCGAGTGCAGAATAGAGGATTACTTACCATCGGGAGTCGCTTTCCGAAGTGGTCATCTATGTGCAGTAGTCGCACGTATGCGCAGGATAAAAGGGCGGTATCTGCCGAGGTCCTTGACATGGACCGTGCGCTTCGGCGGATGACGATGCCTGGAATAATGAATCACTTGCAACTTGTCTGACGTCTGTGAGGTGTGCAACACTTCACCCGCTCCGCGCCATCGAAGGGGCGGCCGCCGGCGCGGTGGACGAGAAATCGGAAAGGAACGGCTACCGGTGACTGCCTCGTTGCGAACGCCAGCCGACAAGCAACCGCCACTGGAACCGGGCGAGCTCGGGAAGATGATCGACAGCGCTTCGGGTTTGTGGCGGCGCCACCCCCAGCGGTCGCTGGAAACACTGGGCAGGCAGGTCACTCTGGGCCGTGAAGCCTTCGTCCAGCTGTTCGTCTCACTGGTGCGGGCACGATTCCCGTACCGGGAATTCATCAAGCAGTGCGCCTTCATGGCCAACGTGTCGGCGGCGCCGACGGTATTCGTTGCCATCCCGATCGCCGTCGTGGTATCCATCCAGGTCGGCGCGCTCGTGAATCAAGTCGGCGCAACGACATTCATCGGCGCGGTCGCCGGATTGGGCATCATCCGCCAGGGCGCTCCGCTGGTGTCGGCGTTGATGGTCGCCGGTGCGGTCGGTTCGGCGATCTGTGCCGATCTGGGATCGCGAACCATCCGGGAAGAGATCGACGCGATGATGGTGATGGGCGTCGATCCGGTACGCCGCCTGGTCGCGCCCCGGCTCGCGGCGGCGGTGCTGGTGAGCGTCCTGCTCTGCGGATTCGTCGTGTTCGTCGGATTCGCCACCGCGTACATGTTCAACGTGTACGCCCAATCCGGTACGCCGGGCTCGTTCATCAGCTCGTTCGCGTCCTTCGCGGTGGCGAACGATCTGATCATCGCCTTGGTCAAGGCCGCGATCTTCGGGGTGCTGACCGCGGTCATCGCCTGTGATATCGGCTTGCACGCGCACGGCGGCCCTGGCGGTGTCGCCAACGCGGTGAATTCGGCGGTGGTCAGCTCGGCGCTGATGTTGTTCGCAACCAACATCATTCTCACTCAGCTGTACAACACGCTCTTCCCGGCGAAGGTGGTGTGAGCATGGCGAGCAGCTACACACCTCCGGCGCTGCGGCCCCTGCATGCCGCCGGGAAAGTCGCGCTGGCGCCTGTGCACGCCAATCAGCGCGTGGGGCATCAGGCCATCACGTTCTTCCAGGCGCTGATCGCCATCCCGTTCGTCCTGAAGCACTATCGCCGTGAGGTGGCCCGGCTGACGGCCGATGTCGGCTGGGGCAACGGCTCGCTCATCGTGGGCGGCGGCACGATCGGTGTGGTCGTCATCCTGTGCGCGTTCGGCGGCATCATCGTCGGCATGGAGTCGTTCACGGCTCTGAATCTGCTGACGATGTCTCCGCTCACCGGAGCGATCTCCGGATTCGCGACCACTCGCGAACTCGCGCCGATCCTGGCGACCTTGGCTTTCGCCATCCAGGCGGGATGCCGGTTCACCGCTCAACTGGGCTCGATGCGCATCTCCGAGGAGATCGACGCGCTGGAATCCATCGCCATCCGCCCGCTGCCGTATCTGATCAGCACCCGCATGATCGCCGCGACCCTGACCATCATCCCGCTCTACAGCATCGGTCTCGCCACCGCCTACCTGGCCACCAAGATCACGGTGCTGTTCTTGGGCGGCACGGCGGCGGGCACTTACGATCACTACTTCTTCCAGTTCCTGATCGGCCCGGACGTCTTCTTCTCGCTGCTCAAAGTAGTGGTGTTCGTGCTGCTTTCGACGTTCATCCAGTGTTACCACGGCTACGTCGCCACCGGTGGCCCGGAAGGCGTCGGGGTCGCGGCCGGGCGCGCCATCAAGATGGTGATCGTCGTGATGGTGTTCGCGAATCTCTTTCTCACGCTGACGATCTGGGGCATCGATCCCGGATTCCGGATCTCGGGGTAAGGCCGACGATGATTCTTGACCCCAGTGGTCGCGGACCGACCGCGAGACAGCTCACCCTCGCCGGGTTGGCGGTGCTGACGACGGTCGCGGTCCTGCTGTACCTGCTCGCGCTGCGCTACACCGGCTACTTCGAGGACAAGGTCCCGGTGACCGTGGAGCTCACCAGCACCGGCGACGGCTTGCCCGGGCGGGCGGACGTCAAATTCCGCGGCATGGTCGTCGGCCGGGTGGCCGCGGTGGACGTGGTGGCCCGCGGCGCCCGGCAGCAGGCGCGCGTGGATCTGAAACCGGGTGTCGCCTCGACCATTCCGGTGAACGTGACGGCCAGGGTGATCCCGAACAACCTGTTCGGCGTCACGGCGATCGAATTCGTCGACAACGGCCCTGAACCGGAAACGCTGCGCGCAGGCGCCACCATCGCGGAGGACACCAGCAGCGAGACGGTGGCGTTGCAGACGACGTTGAATGTGCTGCGGAACGTGCTCGAGAACATCCAACCGGAGAAATTGGGCCGGGTGCTGGCCACTCTCGCGGCCGCCCTGGATCCCGCGGCGCGTGCGCCCGGCTCGACGGTGGAGCGCCTGGACAACTGGCTGACCGAAATTCGGGCGACGCCCGGCATCGACGCGCTCCTCGGCGATCTCGGGCGGGCATCGATCGCGTTGAGCCAGTCGGCTCCCGAACTGGTCGGGGTGCTGTCGGAGTCGGTGACCACCGCCCGCACGCTGGCCGAACGACGGTCGAAGCTCATCGACTTGCTGGCCACCGGTAACGCGACGGTCGACTCGGTCAACGCACTGTTCGCCCGCAACCCCGACGCGGGCAAGTTCCTCGTGTCCGGTCTGGACGATCTGTTCGGCGGGTTGGCCAAGGATCCCGAGGCCATCCCGTACACGGCCGCGAATCTGAACGTGGCCCTGCGACGGCTGGCGACCACGTTCCACTTCGGTCCGTCCAAACAGATGGTGTGGAAGATGGATGTCTCGTTCACGCCGTTCCAGCAGTACACGGCGAAGGACTGCCCGCACTACGGCGACCAGTACGGTCCCCGCTGCGGAGGCGCCACGGTGCCCGAGGTGGCGCCGGAGCAGAACTACCCGCCGCAGCTGATGCCGAAGTGGCTCGACGCGGCGGGGCCCGCACCCGTGCCGGTCGCGCCCGCGCCGCTGGGCGCGATGGGGCTGGTGCTGCCGGGCCTGCCTGCGATTCCCGGTCTCCCGTTCATCCCGGGTCTGCCGTCCGTCCCCGGCCTTTCGCCGAGCGCCGTGGCACCCGGCGAGCCCGGCCCGCAGAGTCCGGGCCCCGAGGCGCGGCCCATCGCGCTGCGCGGTTCCGACGCCGTGGCGGCGATCGTGGGAGCGCGGCCGACCGTGGCCCAGTACCTGCTGCTGACTCCGGTGCTGGCGGGCGGATCGGTCACCGTGACCGCCGCCGACGAGGGAGGGGCGCGCCGATGAGATCAGGCAAGGCGCTGGCGGGATTCAGCTTGTTCGCGGTGCTGGCGATCGCGCTCACCGTCACCATCTGGTCCACGTTGCAGCGATCGGTCACCGGGGATACCCAGCGCTACTCGGCGGTCTTCTCCGACGTGCTCGGCCTGCGCGTCGGGGACGACGTACGCATGGCAGGCGTGCGGGTCGGTCGCGTGGACAAGATCGACTTCACCGACGGCTACCGCGCCGAGGTGGAGTTCCGGATCGATGCGCGCCAGCATCTCACCACCACGACGAAGGCACTGGTGCGCTACCAGAATCTGATCGGTCAGCGCTATATCGCCCTGGCGCCGGGCAAGGAAGCCGGCGCCGTCGTCGCGGCGGGCGCGCGGATTCCGCTGGAGCGAACCGAACCGTCGTTCGACGTGTCCGCGTTGTTGTCCGGCTTCGAGCCGTTGTTCAGCGTGCTGCAACCCGATCAGGTCAATTCCCTGTCCGAGACGTTGATCCAGGCCCTGCAAGGCAACCAGGTGTCGCTCAGCAGCCTGATCACCCAAGCCGCGGATCTGGCGGGCACTTTCGGGCAGCGGGACAAGATCCTGGGGGAGGTCCTGAGCAACCTGAGCTCCGTGATCGGCGGCCTGGCCAATCGCAGCGGCGAGCTGGAGACGCTGCTCACCCAGGCCAGGGCGCTGGTCGAGGCGCTCTACTCGCAAGGCGAGAGTCTGAAGCAGTCGGTGGACCGCGTCGCGCACACGACCGACTCGCTGACCCAGCTGATCATGCAGGTCAAGCCAGGTTTGTCGAAGGCGCAGAACGATGCCACCACAGGTGTGGCGTTGCTGCTGCTCAACGGCGCTTCCTTGGACCGGGCTGCGGTCGAACTGCCCGCCGTACTCAACGGCGTCGCGCGCTTCACCAGCAACGGCGCCTACGGCAACGCGTATTTGTGCAGCCTCGACGTGTCGTTGTGGGGCGTGCTGTTGCCTCCTGGACTGTTCTCCCAGGTGGGCGGCAACTCGCATTCGGAGGTGTGCCGATGAGCAAGCGCATTCCGTGGCCGGGATTCCTGCGGAACCGGTATCTGCGACTCGGCCTGGTCGCCGCCGCGACGGTGGCCGCTCTGTTGATCGGCTCCAGTGTCCTGACCCAGGCCCGGTTGGGCGACAAGACGATTCACGCCGAATTCGCCCAGGCCGCAGGTTTGCGTCCCGGCGCGACGGTGGACGTGTCGGGAATCGAAGTGGGTGCGGTGCGCGCGGTCCGGCTCGAAGGCACCAAGGTCGTGGTCGATCTCAAAGTGCGTCGCGATCTCCGTCTCGGCCCCGACGCGCGTGCGGCGATCAAGATGTCGACGATTCTCGGCCGCCTGCACGTGGACCTGGTGCCAGGAGACGGAAAGGGCCTGCCGGGCAATCGCATCCGCATCGAGAACACGTCGGTGCCGTACAACCTGAGCAAGGTCATCCAGGACCCGAAGTACAAGAACTCCTTCGAACGCATCGAACGCCTCGACCCGCAGAAGCTACGCCAGGCGCTCGACCTGGTCGACCAGCAGATGGGGGATTCCCCGCAGCTGGCGGTCCAGGCGCTCGACAGCATCGGCGCGCTCGCCAAGGTCGTGACCGATCGCCGCGACGAAGTGGACTCGCTGCTGAAGAGCATGGATGAGGTGTCTCAGCTGGTCTCGGACAACCAGAACAGCGTGCTGTTGCTGCTGACCCGCGGCGAGGCGATCGGCAACGCCGTTCAGCAGCGACAGGAGCTGTTGAAACAGTTGCTCGACAACGTCGCGGCCCTGTCGAGATTGCTCCAGGAGATGGGTCTGGAGAACAACGGCCAGCTCGGGCCGCTGATCCACGACCTGAACACCATGTCCGAGGGATTGGTCAAGAACCGCGACAATCTGGACCGGCTCTACGAGAACATGCCGATCGCTCTGCGGCAGTTCAACAACGCCGTCGGCAACGGTCCGTACGGCGACGTCTGGGCGCCGTGGTTCTTCCCGGACAACTGGCTGTGCTTCGCTCGAGCCGTACAGGGGTGCAATTGATGAGAACACGACGATTCGCGCAGCTCGGCGTGCTGATCGTGGCCGCGCTGGTCACCGCGAGTTGCGCGCTCGTACCGGACAGCCTGACCGCGCTGCCGCGGCAGTACCTCGGCGAGCGCATCCGCATCAGCGCCGATTTCGAGAACGTCGCCGGGCTGTACGCGGGCAACGAGGTCGCGGTGCTGGGCGTTCCGGTCGGCCGGGTCGACACCGTGGAGGCCAAGGGCAGCTACGTCCAGGTCACCATGAGCCTGGAACAGGGAACCAAGGTCCCGGCCGATGCCATCGCCGCCTTGGTGTCGCCGCAGCTGATCACCAATCGGCATGTCGAACTCGCCCCCGCGTACAGCGGGGACGGGCCGCTGCTCACCGACGGGACGCACATCCCGCTGGCCAGGACGCGCACACCGGTCGAACTCGACCGCATCCTGCAGAATTTCGACCAGCTCGGCGCCGCGCTCAAAGGCGACGACCGGAACGGTCCGATGGCCAGCCGTGTCCTGTTCCCGCTCTTGGACGGCAACGGCGACAGACTGCGCGCGACCCTGGACGCGCTGTCCTCGGCGTTCGAGGTGACCTTCGCCAACAAGGACCAGATCTCGAACACGATCATCAAACTCAACGAGATCACGCAGATCATCGCCCAGAACGACCAGACGGTACGTGATTTCAGCGGCCGCCTCACCGAACTGGTGCAGCTGATGGGCGACCAGGCCCCCGGTCTGCAGGCGGTGCTGCGGCAGTTGGACCAGTTCGTCGCCAACACCGCCACGCTGGTCGGCGAGAACTCCGATCAGCTCGCCGGTGCGCTGGAGCGATTCACGACCATCACCGAACAGATGCGGGCCAACGCCCGCGGCCTCACCGAGATCGTCGACGTCGGGCCGTTGCTGTTCGAGAACTTGTCCAACGCGGTCAGCCGGGAGCACCAAGCGCTGCGCCTGCACGCGCTGACCGACAAGGTCCTGCTCGACAACGAGGTCGTGTCCCAGTTCTGCGAACGCGTCCAGATGCGCCTGGATGGCTGCCGCACCGGGAAGATCCAGGACTTCGGGCCCGACTTCGGCCTCACCGCGGCACTACTGGGGATTTCGAAATGATCGGAACGAACCCGCTTCGACGCACCGCGGTGGCGGCGGCGTTGGTCGCGGTCATGGGCACCGCGACCGGCTGCGGCGTGACGGTGGCGAATCTGCCGATGCCCAAACCGGGTATCGGAGCCCCCGGCTACACCATTCGCGCGGCCTTCCGTGACGCGCTCAATCTGCCCGATCACGCGCACGTGAAGATCGGTGGCACCGATATCGGCGTCGTCACCGCGATCAGCACGACCAACTTCATCGCGGAGGTGGAAATGCTGATCAGGGAGGACATCCAGCTGCCACGCGGTACCACCGCGGAGTTGCGTCAGGCGACGCCGCTCGGCGACATCTTCGTCGCGATGACGTTGCCCGCGGCCGCATCCGGCGGCGAGAATCTGCGCGCCGGTGACGTCATCGGAACCGAGCACACGTCGGCGGCCGCGTCCGTCGAGCAGCTGATGATGTCGGTCTCGATGTTGATCAACGGCGGCGGCATCAACCAGGCCGCGAAGATCACCTCCGAGATGGATTCGATGTTCGCGGGCCGCGCGCCACAACTCGCGCACCTGCTCAGCGAACTGACCGGTGTCATCGCCGCGCTGAATCAGCGCACCGGCGACATCGACAGCGTCCTGACCGGCCTCAACGTGCTCACCGGTGAATTGGCCAGGCGGAAGGCCGAGTTGGGCGACGCCGCGGATACCTTCCCCGGGCTGCTGGCTCTGCTCGCGGAGAACAACCAGTCCATCGTGGACCTGCTCGACAAAGTCTCGACCACGATGACCGCGCTCGGCGATTTCACCGAGACGACCGGCCCGCAGGCGGTCAGCTTGTTCGACAGCATCCAGCGGTTGATGGCGGGTTTCACCCAGATGGGCGACGACCTGGACGGAACGTTGAACGGCCTGCACACCATCTATCCCTCGCTGATGGCGAGCCTCGACGGGCCCGCCCTGGCCGTCGCCGCGACGGTGTCCTACCTCAGCGTCGGGGCCTTGACCGATCCCAGCGGCAGCAGGCTGCCCGAGATCGGCGACGTGCCCGCGTTCATCGGCAGCTTGGCGCAGGTGATCGAGAAGGTGATCGGCCGGGTCACCAGTCCGCCACAGCAACCTCAGCAGCCCCCGCAAGGAGGAGAGCGATGAATCCCCCCTTGTGGCGATGGCTGGTCCGCCGCCGTGTCGCGGTGGCGAACTTCGGATTGATCGTGGTGCTGATCCTCGGCGCGGCCTATCTCGGCGCCGAAGTCCTGCGGTTCGATCCGCTACGCGACGACTACACGGTGACTGTGGAGTTGCAGTCGTCCGGTGGCTTGTCGGCGGGCAACGACGTCACCTTCCGCGGCACCAGGGTCGGCAAGGTCCGCGAGGTGAAAGTCGCGGGCAGCGGCGTCGCGGCCGTGGCCGAGATCGACTCCGCTGCCGAGATTCCCGTGGGCGGCACGGTCGCCGTCGGCCGGTTGTCGGCGGCGGGCGAGCAGTACCTGGACTTCCGCCCGGATTCCGACACCGGCCCCTACCTCACCGACGGCGCGCTGGTGGAACGCTCCCAGACGACCGTGCCGGTGAGCGTGCAGTCGGTGCTGACCGATCTCAGCGGCTTCATCGGGGGATTGAACCCGGACCGGTTGAACGTGATCGTCGACGAACTCGACAAGGCGCTGGCCGGAGGCCCCGACCAGTTGCGCAACATGGTGTCGGGCATCAGTCGCGCCATGGCCGGGCTGACCGACCTGCTGCCGCAGACACGTCAGCTGATCGAAAACCTCGAAGTGATCGCGGAGACGACCTCGCATGCGCAACCGGACCTCGCGACACTCACGCGCACGGGCGGCGTGCTGTTCGAGCAGCTGACCGCGGCGGATCTGGAAGTACGTCACCTCCTGGACGAAGGGCCCGCCCAGCTCAGCACGCTCGGCGGCTTCGTGTCCCGCACCCAGGATCCCATCACGAACCTGGTGACGAACTTCGTCGCGATCACCAAGGCGGCCAAGCTGCGCGCCCCGGCGATCGCGGCACTGTTCCCCGCTTTGCGGGTCGGCTCGGAGGCGCTGGGCATACCCGCCCACGACAACGCCTTCTACACCCTGGTCGACATCTGGCCGCGCCCTACATGCGAATACGACACCATCCCGGTGGTGCCCACGGACAAGATGACCGACACCCGAGTCCGGCTCTACAACTACTGCGTCACCAACGATCCCGCCCTGCAGGTGCGTGGTTCGGCGAACGCGCCGCGTCCCGGCATTCCGGACAACGGGGCCGCCCGGCCGCCCGGTGTCCGTGGCGACGAACTGTCCCGCCCGGTCCCCGGCAACTAGGAGATTTCCGATGAAGAATGAAGACGTCGATCCGCCCACCGAAACCGGCTCGCGCGCAACGCAAGCGGATGAGAAGGACGCCGAGTCCGTGCGCACCGACTCCGCGGGCACGACTGCGCCGGACGCGAATCCCGCCGGAACCGGCACAGCGAAATCCGGTGATCGGTGGCGCCGGCTGCGCGGTCTGCCGATCCGCCGTCCCGGTCCGATCGCCCTGCGTTCGGCGGCCGCGATCCTCGTGGGTGTGTCGGTGGCGTCGGCCGGTTACTGGTACGTCCAGGATCACAACAGCAAGAATCTGCTGGCGGCACAGGAAGACGCACGCGCCGCGGCCTGCCGGTACGCGCCCGTCCTGGCGAACTACGACTCGAAGAATCTCGACGCCTACTTCGCCGCCGTCAGCGACGGCGCCACCGGCGACTGGAAGAAACAATTCGAGTCCACCAGCACGGAGCTGCGTACGGTGCTCGGCGAAGGCCAGGTCACTTCGGCCACGCGCGACGTGCAGTGCGCGATTCGCGCCGGTGACGAACACTCCGCCGAAGCGATCGTGGTCATCGGCCAGACCATCACCAGTCTCGGCACCAAGGGCAAGCCCGCGCCGGGGCAATTGTCGATGGTGATGCGCTTGGAGAAGGTCGGGGACAGGTGGCTGGTGAACAAGGTCAACTCGCCGTTGACATCACCCGCGCAACCGTGACGCCGGTGCCGTGAAAAGCGCGAGAACAGAATCCGCCGAGCCCGGCTCGGAACGGGTGGTGCGCAGGCGCCCGCGCAACCGGCGGGCGCAGATCGCGGCCACGTCCGCCGCCGCGTTCGGGGCCCTCGGCTATCACGGCGTCAGCATGGAGGAGATCGCGGCCAAGGTCGGGATCAGCTCCGCGGCGCTGTATCGCCACTACCCCAGCAAGTATTCGCTGTTCCGCGAAGAGTTGCTCCGCTTGGGCCAGATCACCGTCGACGCGGTGACACTTCCCGCCGAGGCCGAGAGCTGGAGCGCCGAGGCTCGATTGCGATACGTCATCGATGCCTTGATCGCCCAGGCCGTCACCAATCGCCCGACCGTGACTCTGGCGCGCTGGGAAGGCCGCTATCTGGATGACGAAGACGGCAAGACACTCACCGATCAATTCGCGACCTCGATCACCGCGCTTCGCCGGCTGATCGCTGCGGTGCGCCCAGGGTTGAGCAAGCGAGACGAATTCGTCCGTGCGGTGGCGATACTCAGCATCGTCAGCAGCATCGGTGATCACCACGCCGCCCTGCCGACGAAATCCCTCGCGGTCCTGCTGGCCTCCGCCTGTTGGACGGCGGTGCACGCGGTGTTGCCGACTTTCGCCGAATCCCCCGTCGCGCAGCCGTCGACGGACCCGCCGACCCCTTTCAAACATCAGTTGTTGCTGGCGAAAGCCGTGGAACTGTTCCATGAGCGCGGATATCCGAATGTCAGCGTCGAGGACATCGCCGCCGCGGCGGACCTGGCCGCCGCGTCCGCGGTCTACCGCTACTACCGCAGCAAAAGCGACCTGTTGACCGCCGCTTTCCGTCGCGCCGCCGACCAGGTGGCGGACGCCATCGGTCCCGTCATCGCGTCTTCGGCCACTCCCTCCGCGGCGCTGACAGAATTGATCGAACTCTACGTCGCGGGCTCCTTCGCCGAGCGGGAACTGACATTCGTCTACTACACGGAGTTCTCGCACGTCCCGGCCGAAGACCGAGTCGTGTTGCGCAACATTCAGCGTCTGTCGGTGGCCGAGTGGGGCAAGCTGCTGGTCGCCGTGCGCTCCGATCTCTCCGCAGCGCAAGCGCGAATTCTCGTGCACGCCGCGTTCGGTCTGGTCGTCGACCTCGGCAGGGCCCTCGGCGACGGCAGGCACGGCTGTCCGCAGGATGCCGTGGCGCGCTTGATGCGGGTCATCTTGTTCGATACGGCGAGCCAACCGCCCGGCGTGCGGAAATGAGCGACCTGGCACGGCCATTCCGACGGCCTGGCGATCGGTGCGAGACTCAGAACATAGGACCACATATGATTCTATGCGCCCAGTAAATATCGCCTTGGTTACTATTTTTATTGCATCGGCAACTCGGAGTCGAGTAGAATTGTCAGTAACATAAGCACACGGGTGACCGGTCCAGGTCATCGAACGCAGGAGAGTCCGATGCCCGCCGATGTTCTCGTGGAGGAGCGACCGAAGTGGGAACGCGCCGGAGTTGGGCGTGCCCCGGCTTCGGAGTCCGCGGGGTGGCGCGACACGGTCGGGTCCGGACCGTCGACCGTCGGTCGGGTGCTGGGAGCGGAGTTGACCGTGTTCGAGTTCCTCGTCGTGCTCTCCGCCGCCGGGCTGGTGTTCGGCGGTGTTCGGCTGACGTCGGCGCGACTGGTTCGCCTGGTCGCGCGACGTATGAACGCAGATGGAAGGACATCCCGATGACCGCAGTCGCTCATCAACCCGATCGCGAACACAGTGCGTCGCTGACGAAGGACCGCACCCGCATCGGTATCAGCGTCACGCATCGGCCGTACACCAAGCGGCCGATCAAACTCACCGACGCTCTGGACTTCTGGTCCTTCGCCGGCGCCGCGGCCAACGTCGTCATGCAGATGGCCCGGCCGGGCGTCGGCTACGGCGTGGCCGAAAGCAAGGTGGAGTCCGGCTCGCTGATGAAGCACCCGTGGAAACGGGCGCGTACGACCACGCAATATCTCGCGGTCGCCATCCTCGGTACCGACGAAGAGCGCGCGGCATATCGCGAAGCGGTGAATGTGGCGCACCGGCAGGTGCATTCGGCCCCGGGCGCCGCCGTGAAGTACAACGCCTTCGACCGCAACCTCCAACTGTGGGTCGCCGCCTGCCTTTACATCGGTTTCGAGGACACCTACCAGTTGTTGCACGGGAGAATGAACGACGAGCAGGCCGAGGCGTTCTACACCTCGTCCTCCACTCTGGGCACCACCTTGCAGGTCACGGAGGACATGTGGCCCGCCACCCGCGCGGAATTCGACGAATATTGGAACACCGCGTGCGAGCAAGTCGTGCTGGACGACTACGTCCGGGGCTACCTCGAGAGCCTGCTGAATCTTCGCATGATCCACTGGTACCTGCGGCTGCCTTTCCGGAACCTGCTCCGGTTCCTCACCATCGGATTCCTGGCCCCGATTTTCCGGGAACAGCTCCGGGTCGAGTGGACCGACGCCGACCAGCGGAGGTTCGAGAACCTGTTCGTATTCGTTTCCTTTGTCAACCGCTTCATTCCGCGCTTCGTGCGGCACGGCGGATCGCACGCGCTGATGGTCGATCTGCGTCGGCGAATCCGCAAGCAGAAGAACCTCATATGAGTCCGAACAAGTTGCTCGTTGAACCATTCCGCCCCCGCGGAACCCGGGTTTGGTGATTTCGCGTACAGCCCGGTACATTCGTCTTGTCAAACTACCGAGCGATCGGTGGATAGGCGCGAATACCCCCGAGCGAGCCCCGAACCGATGTATACCGGTTCGGGGCTCGGTTGGTTTGTCCGCGCTTTCCCGTCAATCCGGCCGTAGTGCGGCCCCGCGGTCGGCGGCAAGAAAATCGCTGAGCAGCGACACCAGTTCCGTCGGTGCGTGCAGCGGGATGATGTGCCCGCAACCCGGAATCTCATGGTGGATCAGCACATCGGTGATGGGAGCCAATTGCCGGGCCAGCGCGTCACCCACCGGGTGTGCGCCGACGGCCATGGTCGGCACCGTGAGCCGTACGGTGGCCGCCGCGTCGTGTATCTGCCGGGCGCTGGCCGGCATCGCACGGTAGTAGGAGAACGCGCATCGCAGCGCCTCCGGGTTGCCGTAGGCCTCGACGAAGGCGTCCCGAATCGGCCCGGGGACACCGTGGCCCAACGTGCCCGCGTCCAGAAACCAGTCGATATACGCCGCCTCGTTTCCGGCGACGACCTTCTCCGCGAGGCCCGGCACCGCATGGAACCCGAACCACCAGGGCGGCCCGGCGGACAGGAAATCCTCGGCGCCGGGCAGCGTGCCCAGCAGCGATTCCATCAGCACCAGTCGCCGCACCCGGTGCTGGTGCCGCATGGCCAGCAGAAAGGCGGGTGGCGTGCCCGCGTCGATTCCGACCACCGCCGCGGTCGGCTCGCCGAGCGCGTCCAGCAGTCCTGCGGCGTCGACGGCCAGATTCCCCGCGTCGTAGCCGTCGGCCGCGCGCGTGCTCGCCCCGAGGCCGCGCAGGTCCGGTGCGATCACTCGGTGCCCTCGCGCGAGCGGCCCGATCACCTCGGACCACAGCTGCCAGGTGTGCGGGAACCCGTGCAACAACAGGACCGCGGGCCCACGTCCGGCGATCGCGACATTCACCTCGATGCCATTGGTCGCGATGCGGCGCAACGAGATCTCGGAAGACAAGGTGGTCATCACCTACTCCTGGTCACTATTGGTTATCAGGTGACCGTAGGTAAGCTGAGCGGCGCTGCCAAGACCGCACCTTCGAATCAGGTGGTGAGCCCGAGGTGACTACCGATCCCCGGCGTAAGCACGCCGAAGCCGCCGGTGACCTGTTCGATCCCGCCTGTCCGACCCGGCGGCTGCTCGACCGCATCGGCACGAAATGGGTCTCCATGGTGGTGAAACTGCTCGCCGAGGCCGCGCCCGGCGAGATTCGCTTCGCCGAACTCCAGCGCCGCATGCCCGGTGTCTCGCAGAAGATGCTCTCCGTGACACTCCGGAATCTGACCGGGGACGGCCTGGTCGCACGGCGCGTGGAACCCACCGTGCCGCCGCGCGTGTACTACCGGCTCACCGAACTCGGTCTGTCGCTGGAAGTTCCGCTGGCGGCGCTACGCGCGTGGGCCGAAGCGCACATGGCCGAGATCGACCACGGCCGTCCGGACAACCACTGACACGACGGGGGAGTCGAGACCCCGACGACATCGGGTCAAGGGCAGCCCTGCACACGACGCTCGTCCGCGGTGAGCAGCACGTGGTCGAAGCGCGTGCGGGTCTGCACATCCGCACCGCCGAAATCGCTCAGCGCGGCCACGAGTTCCTCGGCCAGAACACGCAGTTTCGTATTCGTCTCTTGTGATCGCCAGGTGAGCACACGGAATGCCTGATCGGCCGAAATCCCGTACACCAGCATCAAGGCGCCCTTCGCCTGCTCGATCACTTCGCGGGCGGCGACCATCTCCGGCAGCGTGGCGTCGATGATCTCCTGGCGCTCCTCGTCGACGGTGTCGGTGACATCGATGTAGTACCCCGCCGTGCCGACCACCGCACCGGTGGCGTCACGCATCTGATCGCCGACGACCAGCACGTGGTGCGTCACTCCCATGGTATCGACGATGCGGTGGCGGCCGCTGAACGGCAGCCCGGTCCGCACCGCCGTCGCCAAAGTGTCGGCGACCTCCGCTCGGTCGTCCGGATGCTTGTGCGCCAGGACCAGTTCCGTCGTCGGTGTCACCTCACCCGGTGCGTACCCGTGCAGGGCCGCGACCTCCTCCGACCACTCCCAGCGTTGGTCGGCGAACCAGAATTGGAAACTTCCCGTTCTTTTGGAGACGGGGACCGTGGGCACGGCCCCCGATGGCGCATTGTCGTTCACTGGTCCGGCATTCCCCGCCGCGTAATGGGTATGCGTGTGTACCGCGCAGGCGTGAACCGCCTCACGACGCCGCGACGCATCCGCGGGCGGCCGGGCGTCAGAGCTGTGGAAGCGCCTGCGCGACCATCGTGCCCTGGTGTGGGAAGACCGACCATGCGCGTCGTGGCTCCGGCAGCAGGCACACTGTGCGAGGCATTCGCGAATGTCACAGTGGCGTGGTCTGCTCCGTCTGCTCGGAGAGAACGCGGGGCGCGAGCGGCGAAGCAAGGAGCGGGAAGTGGACCATCTGCCGTCGCCGCTCCGGCTGGCCGGTATCGTGCCGGTCGCGGTGGCCGCGATGGTGTGGGTGATCATGCCGCTGCTGTCCCGGTGGTTCGCAGGGTGGTTGTCCCGCTGAGGATGTCGGTACCCATCGTCCGAATGTGATCGGCGCGGTCGCGTTCGGCTTCGTGCACATCGTCTTCGGCAGCTGGTTCTCGGTCGCCGCCAGCGGCGTCGGTGGCTGGATCTTCGCCTCGCGGTACTCGCGGACCCGGTCGCTGTTCACCGCGTCGGTGGAGCACTCGGTGTACGGAATCCTCGTGTTCACGGTCGGTCTGGGCAGGCACTTCTATCACGGCGCCGTGCAGGCGGCCCCCACCCGGATGATCGCGGCGACGCCGGCGTGACACGGCGCGAGCTTCGGCGTCGATGACGCGGGTATCCGCCGCCCTGTGGTGGATACTCTGCGACGGGCGGTGAGCACGCCTCTGCTGTACTTCTTCATTCTCGGTGACATCCTGGGCGCGGGCGTCTACGTGCTGGTCGGCAACATCGCGCGGGAGTCCGGTGGTGCGATCTGGTTACCGCTTCTGGTGGCCCTCGGTATGTCCTGCCTCACTGCCGGTTCCTATGCCGAGTTGGCGACGAAGTATCCCCAGGCGGGCGGCTCGGCCCACTACGCGGGCCGTGCGCTCGGGCCGGCCGCGGGATCGCTCGTCGGCTTCTGCATGCTCGCGGCCGGTGTGGTGTCGGTGGCCGCGCTGAGCAGGGCGTTCGCCGCGGACTACCTCCGCGCCTTGGTCACATTGCCGACCGCGCTGGTCGTGGTGGTGTTCATCGGGGCGTTGGCGCTGCTCAACATCTATGGCATCAAGGAGTCGCTCGGCGCCAACGTGGCCGCGACCGTGGTCGAACTCGGCGGGCTCGTCGTGGTCATCGGGCTCGGCGCGTGGGTGATCGTTCGGGGAGACGCCGAACCGGCCCGGCTCGCCGAGGTGGGGACCGAACAGCACGGCGTCGTCGGCGCGACCCTGGCGGGCGCGGTGCTGGCCTTCTACTCTTTCGTCGGGTTCGAGACCTCGGTGAATCTGGCGGAGGAAGTCGCCGAGCCGCGCAGGTCCTATCCGCGCGCGCTGTTCGGGGCGCTGCTTACCGCCGGTGGCGTGTACCTGCTGATCGGCTTCGTGGCCGGCGCGGCGGTGCCCACCGATCGGCTGGCGAATTCGAGCGGTCCGCTGCTGGAGGTGGTGCGCCTGGCCGGTGGCGTCCCGGACGAGTTGTTCGCCGTGGTCGCCCTGGTGGCCGTCGCGAACGGGGCGCTGCTGACCGGCATCATGTCCTCGCGGCTGGCCTACGGCATGGCTCGCGAGGAGCTGCTTCCGCGCGCGCTGGGCCGGATTCTGCCGGGCCGCCGGACGCCGTGGGTGGCGATCGCCGTGACCGCGGCGGCGTCGTTGTCGCTCGCACTGACCGGCGAGGTGGCCTCCCTCGCCGAGACATTGGTGTTGTTGCTGCTGGTCGTTTTCGCGGCGGTCAATGCGTCGGCGCTGATCCTGCGGCGGGAGCCCGACGTGGCCGAGCATTTTCGCGTGCCACGCGTCGTGCCTTGGCTGGGACTGGCCTCCTGTCTGTTCCTGTTCACCCGGATCGACGGGGTCGTGTGGTTGCGGGGTTGCGTTCTGATCGGTATCGGATTGCTGTTCGCCGCCGTGAACGCGGTTCGCGCGCATCGGTCCCAGCCGGACGGCCATAACACTTTCTCGGCCGGGCGCGGCGCATGACGATTCGCTCTCCATTGCGCGGCGACACGGACAGGTCGTTGCACCTGGATGCGCCCGGTGGTACTTCTTCACGGCGCCACAGCGCCGATCGCAGTACGGAGATTCGGATCGGTACCCCCTGAACTCGCCCCTGTCCCGGAGGTTCCACGCGATGACTTATCCAGTGCACGGCGGCTCCTCGCTCCGCAGCAGACTCCGCGGCTACACCCCGCGGCGGTACAACCGGCTCCCGGCGGCGCATCGCGTTCTCGCCGTCCCGAATCGTCCCAGCGAATGGCATCCGGGGATGCTGTGGTGGGATGCGAGCACAGTGCGCGTGACGTACCCACGGCCGGAGGCCACGGGGCGTTGGAACACCGTGCCGCACCTCGTGTTACCGGTCGACCACGGGCGTCTGGCCTTCTGTATCTCGTCGCATTCCAGCGAGGCTCGGCATCTGGCCCGCGAACCTCGGGTCATCGTGCAGGCCGCGGACTGGCGAGGTGCGCCGGCTCTCGGGTCGCGGCAGCATCAGGGCACGGCCGAATTGCTTCGTACCGGGCCACTGTTCCACCAGGTGCGGACCGGTATGCAGACCAAATACGGACGATGGCTCGGTCTGGCGCGTCTGGGCCACAGACTGGCCATGGGCGCGGCGCCCTACGGCGACATCGTGGTCGTCGTCACCGTGAGCGAGAACTCGCTGCTCGGTACGTGACCTCACCCCTCGGGAGTTCCGCGGTCCGGCGGTGACATCGCGCGAAGCCGATCCGAGAGCGATTCGCTCGAACTGGACATGTGCACAGAGCACTGTCCATACGATGGGGTCGTCGTGTCGCGGAAAGCGTGACGCACCGGCACCGGCGGAGGTCGGCGTGAAGGTTCATGTGCAGGTCACCGGAGCGCCACCGCACGTCGCGGCCGACGCGCGAGCGCTGGCCGAGACCGGGGCCGACGGCCTGTTCACCTTCGAGGGCCCGCACGACGTGTTCTTTCCCCTCGTCGTCGCAGCCGGAGTGACATCCCTGGAACTGATGACGAACGTGGCGATCGCCGGGCCGCGTAGCCCGATGCATCTGGCCCACGCGGCCTACGATCTGCGGCTCTACAGCGAGGGACGGTTCCGGCTCGGGTTGGGCTCGCAGATCCGCGCCCATATCGAGAAGCGCTACGGCAGCAGTTGGGGCGCGCCCGCGGAGCGCACCGCGGAGAGCGTGGCGGCGGTGAAAGCGATCCTCGCCGCGTGGGAAGGGCGGGGCCCGTTGAACTTTCGCGGCAAGTACTACACGCACACGCTGATGCCGCCCACCTTCGATCCCGGGCCGAACCCGTTCGGTCCGCCTCCGGTGCTGATGGGCGCGCTCGGACCGGTGATGACGCGCAAGGCCGCGGAGGTCGCCGACGGACTGCTGGTGATGCCGTTCAACAGCGGGCGCCATTTCACCGAGCGCACACTGCCCGCCGTCGCCGAGGGCCTGCGCCGGGCCGGGCGGACCGCGGACGGATTCCCGGTGATCGCTCAGGTCATGGTCGCGCTCGGGCGCACCGAGGAAGCTCTGACCGCTGCGATGGGCGGCGTGGGCTCGCTGATCGCGTTCTACGGGTCCACGCCCGCGTATCGTCCGGTCCTCGAAGTCGAGGGATGGGCGGCGTTGCATCCCAAACTCAACGCGCTGTCCAAGACGGGCGATTTCGCCGAGATGCGGGCGGCGGTCACCGACGAGATGGTGCGCACGATCGGGGTGGCAGGCACACCGGAAGAGTGCGCGGCGCAGATCAGGGCCCGCTTCGGCGCCGGGATCGAAGAGGTGTGCTGCTACTTCCCCGGTTACACACCGGATGCGGCGGACGTCGCAGACTTGGTGCAAGCCTTGCACCGGAGCGGTGAGGTGCGCCCGTCGCTCGACGCGGCCCAGGGCCGACAGCGAAGTTAGCAACCGCGGACCACCGGGTCATCCGTTCGGCGCACGATGCGCGAAAGAATGGTGACCCGGGCGAAGGTGGCTTTGACTGCACGAATGCCTGTTCCACCCCATGCTCGCGGCTATGACGACTTCGGCGGCTCCGTCGGCCGCACCACGGCAGATTCGACACCGGAGTGGAGCTATCCGCCCACCGCTCCCGAGGGCGCTCCCAACATCGTCGTGGTGCTGATCGACGACATGGGGTACAGCGACATCGGCCCGTTCGGCTCCGAGATCGAGACGCCGACGCTGGACCGCCTGGCCGCCGACGGCCTCCGGCTGACCAACTACCACACCACTCCGCTGTGCTCGCCGTCGCGCGCGTCGCTGCTGACCGGCATCAACGCCCACCGCGCCGGCTTCGGCTTCGTCGCCAACGCCGATCCCGGATATCCGGGGCTGCGCCTGGAACTGGCGGACGACGTGCTGACACTGCCGGAGATCCTGCGCGGCAACGGTTACGCCACCTATGCCGTCGGCAAATGGCACCTGGTGCGCGACGCCACGATGAACCCGGCCGCGCACCGGGATTCCTGGCCGACCCAGCGCGGCTTCGACCGCTACTACGGCTCGCTCGAGGGCCTCAATTCCTTCTACTACCCGAACCAGCTGGTGTCGGACTCCTCGGTCGTCGACATCGAGGAGTACCCGGAGGGGTACTACCTCACCGACGATCTGACCGACAAGGCCATCGCCTACCTCAAGGATCTGCGCGCGCACGACGCCACCAAGCCGTTCTTCTTGTACTTCGCGCACGTCGCCATGCACGGTCCGTTGCAGGCCAAGCCCGCGGACCTGGCCAAATACCGCGGCCGCTACGCGAAGGGGTGGGACGATCTGCGCAGGAGCCGGTTCGCCGCCCAACTCGCCCAGGGCCTCTTTCCCGCGGGCACGCAGCAGAAGCCCCGCAACACCGAGCCGGGTTACGAAGCGGCGGAGTGGGATTCGCTGACTCCCGCACAGCAGCGGCGATTCGCGCGGTACATGGAGGTGTACGCGGGCATGGTCGACAGCATCGACCAGAGCCTGGGGCGCCTCGTCGACACGCTCGAACAACTCGGCGAGCTCGACAACACCATCGTGGTATTCACCTCGGACAACGGCGGCACCGCCGAGGGCGGGCCGGAAGGCACCCGCACCTACTTCGCGGAGTTCGCCCACATCACCGATCCGGACTGGATCGGCGACGTCCCGCACGACGAGGAGCTGATCGGCACCGCGAAGCTGGGTGTCCACTATCCGCGCGGGTGGGGCCAGGCGTCCAATACGCCGTTCCGCTTCTACAAGGGCCAGACCTTCGCGGGCGGCGTACGCGTGCCGTTCGTGATCTCCTGGCCCAAGGGGCTGCCGCGCGGCGCGGGCGACAACGGCATCCGGCACGAGTACACCTACGTCACCGATCTCGCGCCGACCTTGCTGGAACTGGCCGGATTGCGGCGGCCGGGCGTACGCAACGGGCTGCCCGCCAAGGAGTTCGACGGCGTCTCGGCCGTGCGGACGCTGCGTGACCCCCATGCGGTGTCCGAGCACACCGAGCAGTACTCGGAGATGGTCGGCAATCGCGGCTTCTATCGCGACGGATGGAAACTGCTGTCGCTGTACGAGCCCGGGACCGATATCGATGAGCCGAGATGGCAGCTGTTCGACGTTCGCGCCGATCCGACGGAGCTGCACGATCTTTCCGAGCGGTTCCCGGAGAAGGTCGCGGAACTGGCCGCCGCATGGGACGAATCCGCCTGGGCGAATACCGTGTTCCCCTTACTCACGCGCCAGGATCTGGCACGGCGGCGGCCGGAGGAGGATCGATCCTCCGCGCCTGTCCGGCTGCTGCCGGGCACCCCGACCCTGGAGCGGTATCGCTCGCAGCGACTGATCGCCTATCGGGACTTCGTCATCGAGGCGGAACTCGCCGGGTACGCGTCCGGCGACGAAGGGGTTCTCGTCGCGCACGGCGACCCGCTGGGCGGCTATGTGCTCTACCTCGAGAACGGCCGGGTGACGTTCGGTGTCAACAGCTACGGCCGCTACGACAGCGTCACCACGCGCACCCTCGCGGAAGGAACGCGGCACATCACCGTGCGCGCCACGGTGCGGCCCCGGCTGCGGTGGGATTTCGTCATCGAGCTCGATGGCGTCCAGGTCGCGCGGCTGGTGGATCGAGTCCAGCTGGTCGGTATGTCACCGTGGACCGGGATTTCCGTCGGCGTCGACGCTCGCGGTCCGGTGGCGTGGGAACTGCGCGAACGCCGCGGCACTTTCCGCTACACCGGCGCGCTGCGAGCTGTCACCTACACGCCCGGTCCGATCCAGGTGCCGCGCCGGACCATCGAGGCGGTGGAGCGCGAGGCGGAGTTCGTGGCCGAATGAACCTTTGTGACCGGGCGTTGGTGCACCGGTTCGATCAACTGGCAGCGGCGAGCATGTGCTCGGGGAAGGTGGGTGCATTCGGAGGGGATCGAGCGCACCCACCCTCGCGCCTCGGCGACAGCTGAGCAGCGGGCACAGCCGACGCGGGCAGCGTCGGGACTGACCGACGGAAACGAATGCGAAAACCCCCGGAAACCCCGACCCGTCACCGACCTTAACGCCGTCGGCCCGACAATGACAGAGAAACGCTTGCCTGAACCGGTTTTCAGGCGACTTCAGGCTGTCTTAAGCCTTCGCTTGCGAAGGTGATCTTCGTCTTCGAGATCCCTATTCCCGCAGGAGGTTTTCCTATGAAAGTCGCTATTCGCCGCGTACTTCCCGGTCGGCGCGGGCTGCTCGCGGCGGCCGCCGTCGACGCGAACTGCGGGGCCGTGCTGGGCACGGTGCGACAGGACTGACGGACATGGTTGTGCGCAAGATCGCCACGATATCGACGCTCGCTGTCGCGATTGCCTGCGTTCCGGCCGGAAACGTAGGCGCCGCACCACCGGAAGCCGGTGGGCAAGCCGTGAACTACACCGCGACCGCTTCCGCCGAGAGCGTGGTCGTCCGGATCGACTCCGGCTCGCTGCAGGCCGAGAACGGAGTGTTCGCGATCGCGGCGAACGACGGCACCGTGCTCGCGGGCACGCCGCTGGAATTCCGTGTCGACGACTTCGTTTTCCCGATCGCGGCCGACATCGGCGGCCGGACCGCCACGCTCACACCGTTGTTCGACCTCGAGCACGCGGCGTACCGCCCGGTCGCCCTGCCGTTCGAGGACTCGGCGCGTTGGCGCACGCCGTATGAGCGGGAGGTCGCGGCATTCACCCGGCTGAAGGACACCATCGCGACGGGCGCCGCGATCGGCACCGTCGCCGGTGGCCTCGGTGGCGGCCTGGTCGGCTGCGTGCTCGGCGGCATCGCGGGAGCGACCGTCGCGGCCGCGACGATCGTCGGCATGTTCGGCCCGTTCATCCCGGCCGCCGCCGTCGGCTGTCTGGGCGGAATCCTGGCCGTGGGGGCTCTGGGCACACTCGCCGGTCAGCTCTTCGTCACCGCGCCGATCGCCGTCGCCGCTCTGGTGCAGTACTTCACCACCGTCAACCAGCCCTTCGTCCCGTCGGCCCCGTAACTCTCCGGCTGGATCACCGAACACGTGCCGCGCCGGGTCGTCCTGCCGGGTCCCGGCGCCTCGAACTGTTTCGCCCGTCCAGGACAGGGCAGCTATGTGATGTGAGCATGCGATTGCGTCGTAGCCGACCGTACGACGGCGGACTCCGACGCGTCCGGCGTGGACGCGGGTTCGGCTATCGCACCGTGCACGGCGAACCGGTGCGGGACGACGCGACACTGGAGCGCGTCCGCGGGTTGGCGATTCCGCCGGCCTGGCGAAAGGTGTGGATCTGCGCGCACGAGAACGGTCACATCCAAGCCGTCGGCGTCGATGCCGCGGGCCGCCGCCAGTACCTGTACCACGAGCAGTGGCGCAAGGAGCGAGACGAGGAGAAGTTCGACCGGGTCCTGGCCTTGGCGGGCCGCTTGCCGGAGGTCCGCGCGCAGGTCCGGGAGGATCTCGCCCTGCGCGGCTCGGCCCGGCGGCGGGTGGAAGCGGTGGCCATCGATCTGGTGGATCGCGGAGTGTTCCGGGTCGGGGGCGAGGAGTACGCCGAGGAGCACGGCACCAGGGGAGTCGCGACATTGCTGCGCGAGCAGGTCCGGGTGTCGGGGGAGCAGATGCTCTTCGACTATCGCGCCAAGGGCGGTATCCGGCGACGAGTGAGCGTCCGAGACCCATTGCTGGCCAAAGCCGTTCGATCACTGCAGCGCGGCAGGACGGAATCCGATCGGCTCTTGGTGTATCGGGACGGCGACCGCTACGGCGAACTGCGCGCCGACGACATCAACGCGCGCTTCCAAGAACTCGCCGCCTGCGAGTGCAGCGTCAAAGACCTGCGCACCTGGCAGGCGACCGTCCTGGCCGCGGCCGCGCTCGGTTCGATGGAACGGCCGTCGAACCTCCGTGCGCGCAAGCGTGCGGTCCGGGAGGTCATGGACGAGGTCGCAGCCGCACTCGGCAATACCCCCGCCGTCGCCCAGGCGTCCTATGTCGATCCACGGGTGGTGACCGCCTTCGAGAACGGTACGACTGTCGCCGCGGCGCTGCGGCGCGCGAAGCGGGCCGGATCCCCCGACGCGGAGCGGGCGGTCATCGACAGCGCCGTCATCCGCATGCTGCGCCGGACACGGTGATACCGCGGTACCGGGTATGTGGCCGCCACCCGGTCTCGCTCATCGCTCGTCGAGTGAGGGCAGGACGGTCTCGCGCATGATCAACAGGACGGCCGCGGCGACGGGGATGGCCAGCAACGCCCCGATGATCCCGAGCAACGCGCCACCGAGCAGCACCGCCACCACGGTCACGAGCGCGGGTACGTGCACCGCGCGGCCGATGATGCGTGGCACCAGAACGTAGTCCTCGAACAGGCGCAACGCGATGAAGAACGCGACGGTCGCCACCGCGACCGGCAGGGAGACGGTCAACGCGACCAGCGCGACGATCACCCCGGCGAGCGTCGAACCGACGATCGGGATCAGGTCGAGCACAGCTACCAGCACCGCCAGCAGCAGTGGGTACGGCACGTCGAAGATGAGCAGCCAGATGCCGGTCAGGACGGCGGTGATCAGCGAGATGACCAGGTTGCCCAGGATGTAGCCGCCGACCTTGGCGAAGATCTCGTCGCCGATCAGAATGGCGCGGGAGCGGCGCGAGTGGGGGAAGAGCCGGTAGACCGAAGCGCGCACGCGGGTGAAGTTCGCCATGAAGTAGGCGGTCAGCACCGCGATGACGACCGTGCTGCTGACGATCGAGAACACCGCGCGCCCGGCGTCCAGCACCCCGGTGGTCAAGCCGGAGGAGTCCGATTCGAGTGTTCGCCGCAGCCGGTCTTGCAGGTGGAATCGCTGGTCGAGGCTGCCGATGTAGGGATAGCGGTCGGCGAGGTGAGTGACGTAATCGGGCGCGTTGTGCGCGAGTGCCTCACCCTGCGTGACCAGCGGTGGTATCGCCGCGGCGAGGAATCCGGCGAACAGGCCGAGCCCGACCAGGTAGACCGTCGTCACCGCGGCCCAGCGCGGGAACCGGGGCCGTACCAGCCGGGACACCAACGGCTCCATCCCGACGGCCAGGAACAACGCCACCACGATCAGGATCAGCGTCTGGCCCGCCGCGAGCACGGTGCGAATGGCGGCGTAGGTCACCGCGACGCCGGCGGCTCCGGTCATCCCGATCATGAACGGCGAGCGCCGATCGAAGGGACGCCCGGGTCGGCCCAGGGGGAACTCCGCACTGCGCGCACGGGCGGCTTCGGCCTCGGCGGCGACGATCGGACCGGATTCGTCGGTGCCGTGGGGTTGTGCGATGTCGCCGCTGTGTCCGCTGTCCGCGGCATCGGGGGCGGGATGTTCTTCGTCGGGAGTGTCTCTTTCGGACATACCTTCCGTCCGATCCGTGGGTGTGCTGGCCCGGTATGGCAGTGCGCGATTTACCCGCTGTACGGCCGCCCAAACACGGCGTCCGGAGCGGTGATGGCCGGTCTACGCGCCGAGGGTGTCGCACCGGCGCGGAATCGCACCGCGGCGACGGCACGCCCGCACGTCATCGGGGATCCGCGGCCCGATGGAATCGACACCGTCGGGTCGTTCGATCGGCACCAGCTGATCCCGCGCGTTCCCAGCCGTCGGCGAACACCGTGCACATCCGAAGCGGCACCCGAAAAGCGGCCTAAGCCACCGCTATAGCGCGACCTGTCACCGCATCGAGCTGCCGGAATACAAGCTGCACAGTCGGTTTCCGCATTCTCGCGTGCCCTCATCCGCCCGAATCAGCAACGTCGCAGCCATCGGCAGCCGATACTGGTGTACAGCCCGTGCACACTCGCGGTGATCCCTACGAGCCGATCCATCAGCGACGCTCCGAGAATCGACAGGATCCGGCGATGCCCAAGATCGCAAACCTGAACCCGCTGCCGATGGCCGACATCGGAGGGTCGGATCTGTTCATCCCCTTCCGCATGCCGAGCGGTGAGATCGGGTACCTGCTCGGTGACACGTTCTCCGGCGCCGAACCCGCGGTGGGAGGGCCGAATTGGCGTTCCCCGATGCTGTTGCGCAGCGGCACCCACGACATGTCCGCACCGATCGAATTCCGATCGGCGGCGCGGGATGCCCGGCAACTATGGGACTACCCGCACGACAATCCCCAGTACTCCACGGTTCTGCCCTGCGACGCCATCACCATCGGCAGCCGGATCTATCTGTGGGTGATGGTCACCCAGGGACTAGCGAACGAGCGGTGGTGCGAGATCCGGTATTCCGACGACAACGGCGAGAGCTGGACCGATACCGCCGTGCGGTGGTCGACCAGCGCCTACGGCGGTAAACGCACGATGATCTCGTGGGAACGCGGTGGCGACGGCTACGTCTACGTCATCTCCACCGGCGGACTGGCCAGGAACAAGAACATGCTGTTGTGGCGAGTACGCGAGAGCCATGCCGCGCTCATCGACCCGGCGGCCTGGCAAGGATGGGGCTGGAACGGACAGGATTGGGGCTGGGGCCGGGATCCGGGCGGCGATCCGCGTTTCGGCATCCTGGCCGACGACACGAAACTGGGCGAGATCGGATTGCGGCGGATCCAAGGGAATTGGGTGATGTCGGGATTCGACGCCGGGGCCTACGGTGCCTTCGTCAAGGTGGCCAGGAGGATCACCGACAACTGGCGCACAGCCTGGACCTACCGCCCGGTGAAAGGATCTTTCTGGGCGCCGGGCGGTCCCGATATCGTGCCGCGCCTCTATGGTTGTTATGTCCACCCGGACAGCAGGTTCGACGGCGCGTTCTGCATGATCGTCAGCGAATGGGCGGAATCCGGTAACCCGTATCGGGGTATGCAATACCGGATCTACGGAGTTCGGCCCGCCGCTGCGCTCAGCGCAAGGCGGGTCCTCAGCCGGGAACGCGCCGGTTCGTCCCGCGCAACGGATTGGCCACCGGGAAGGTGATCGCGGGCAGCGTCACCGACATCCGCACGGTCGTCCCCGATTCCGAATGGTCGATGTCGAGTTCCTCGGTCAGGGCGCGCATCATGTCGATACCGCGGCCGCGATACCCCGGATCGGATGCCCGTGGCTTCCAGCCGCCCGCGTCGGCGACCACGATGACGACGGTGTCGATGTCGCAGGTGGCCGACATCCGCACCCGGCCGGTGTCGTCGTTGCGGTAGGCGTGCTCGATGCTGTTGCTACACGCCTCGTTGGCCGCCGCGACCAGGTCGGCGGCCAGGTCGTGCGGCACCGCCGCGGCGGCCAGCCAGCCCTTCAGCGTGCGCCGCAGGGCCGCGAGCTCGTCCGCGCGCGCGGGCACGTCCAGCCGCAGCGGCGCGGGCGGCTGGCGGTAGACCACCATGGCGACGTCGTCGTCGTACCCCGCGGACGGCCGCAGGCGCGACAGCACCGCGTCGGCCACTTCGCGCGGCAGCCGTCCCGAGGTGTCGGCGAGGACCGCGGCGATCTTGGCGAACCCCTCGTCGATGTCGACGCCGCGCTGTTCGACCAAACCGTCGGTGAACAGCACCAGGGTCGAACCGGGTGTGAGCGCCGTGGTGGCCTCCGGCCTGCGCGGCGGATCGAAGGTCGCCAGCGGCACCGAGCGCCCGCCTTCCAGCAGCCTGCCGGTCCTGGCGACGTCCGCGAGGATCGGTGGCATGTGACCGGCGCTGCTGTAGCGGACCAGACCGCGCACCGGGTCCAGCACGGCGGCGCAGACGGTGGTGCACATGGCGCCGGGGATGCGAGCGGCGACGGTGTCGAGTTCGGCGAGCAGCTGCGCAGGTCCCGCGCCGCGCAGCAGCAGCGCACGGGCGGCGGTTCGCAGCTGTCCCATCACGACCGCGGCGGACAAGCCACGACCGACGCAGTCGCCGACCACGACGCCGATGGTGCCGTCGCGCAGCGGCACCACGTCGTACCAGTCGCCGCCGATCTCCAGCGGCGGCAGCGCCGGCTCGTAGTGCACCGAGAAACGCGGCGGCAGATCGATCGGGCCGAGCATGGCGCGCTGGAGGGTCAGCGAGGTGGCGCGGGCCTGGTCGAAGTTGCGCGCCCGCTGCACGGCGAGACTGAGATGACCGATCAACAGGGAGAACAGCGTCCAGTCCGCGGCACTGATCGCCCGGGGTGCGGCGAAGCGCAACCACACCGCCGCGTCGCCGGTCTCGCCGAGCGGAGCGACGATGCCCTCGGAGCTCTCGGCTCCATCCGGAATGGCCAGCAGGCTGCGTGGCGGCCTGCGTCTGGCCCGCTCCAGCAGGGCGCGCGACCCGTCGTCGAGGGACGCGGCGCCGTCGTGCGAAGTGCGGTCGGCGCCCGTGCCGGAGACGTACACCTCTGGCACGGCGTTGCGGCTGGGCCACACCGCCACCACCGCGGTTTCCGCGCCCACGGTACGGCGCAGCTCGTCGAGCCCGACGGCGAGCACTTCGACCACACTGGTGGCCGCGCCGACAGCCGTGGCGAGCCGGGACGCGGCCTGGTCGCGCGCCTGCGCGTCGTGTTCGGCGGTGATGTCGCGGAGCGTGCCGACGAAGATCCGCTCGTTGTCCTCCGGCTTGATCAGGGCGCTGGTGCTCACCGCGAGCCATACATTGCGCCCGTCGCGGTGCCGGATCGGGATGACGAAGCGCTGTGCCTCGGTACCGAGGTCGGGATAGCGCGGACCGTCCGGGCTCGACCACGGATGCGGCAGCGGATAGGGGATGCCCGCGGCGCCGTAGCCGGTCAAGGCGCCGAAGGCGGTGTTGACCTCGATGATGGTGCCCTGCGCGTCGGCGACGAAGAAGCCGTCCTGCAGCGATTCCACCAGCGCCGTGCGGAACGCGTCGCGTCCGGCCAGATCGTCGGCGCGGGTGCGCTGCTGCTCGTAGCGGCGGGTGCCGTCCAGATAGCCGCGGGTCGCGATGTCCAGCGGAACCAGGGTCTGCAACAGGAATTCCAGCGCGGTTTCCGGTAGGCGTGCCGCGAGTTCGCGGCCCTCGGTGGCCGCGTCCTTCTGTCGCTGTTCCTCCGCTTCCTGAACCACGCGGAAGTGGTTCTCCGTGAGGTCGAGCAGGCTGATGCCTTCGACCAGGGCCCGCCTGCCCAGCTCGTAGCCCTCGGCGAGACCGGCCTGGGTCGGCGAATCCATGTGCCGCCGTAGCGCATCGCCATAGTCGTCCAGGAAGTCGGCCAGCAGGGCGCTCATTTGGCCGTCCCCCCCGCACCGCGGTGCCGCGCCGCGAGCACCAGCGCGTCGTCGGTGTCCTTGGCGTGCCGGGCGAGCATGTCGGCGGTGATGTCGGCGGTGGACTTGGAAAGGTCGATGGCCGAGGCGGATTCGGTGACGATACCGTCGGTGGACATCAACAGCAGGTCACCGGGACGGACCGCGACCGACTGCGGCTGGAGGTTGGCCGGAAGGCGATAGCCGACGATGCCCGCGGTCAGCAGGACGGTGGCGTGCACCTTCAGGCTGCCCGCCGGACCCGCGGTGAGCACCTGCGATTCGACATTGCCGACGCCGAGCCAGCGCACCGTGTCGCCCTCGTCGAACAGGGCCAGCGAGATCGCCGCCCCCCGGGTGTCGGCCATCGCCCGATGGCACAACACCATCAGCACGTCCAGCGGTTCGGCGCGGTTCTCCGACAGCACCCGTGCGGCGCGATCGGCCGCGTCCGCCGCGGCGGCGCCGTGTCCGAGCCCGTCGAGGACCGCGAAGAGGACGGTACCGCCACCGGCGTCGAGGACGACACCGCGGTCACCGGAGACCTGTTGACCCGGCAGTGCGCGTCCGGCCACCGCCCACTCGATCCGGCCGATGAACCCGTCCTCATGCACCGTTCGGTACCCACTTCCACATCTCCACCAGCGTGCCGCGACCCGGCGCGGAATCCACGGTCAGCCGGTCCATCAATCGCCGGGCGCCGGGCAGACCGAGCCCGAGCCCGCGTCCGGTGGAGTAGCCGTCCTCCAATGCTCTGGCGATGTCGATGATGCCGGGCCCCTGGTCCTCGGCCTGCACCACCAGGGCCTGACGGCCCTCCCGGTCGTCGACGAGCAGACGGATCTCGCCGCTGCCCGCGTAACTGGTGATGTTGCGGGCGATCTCGGAGATCGCCGTGGAGATCATCGTGCGGTCGGTGAGGGTGAATCCGAGTTTCGCTGCCAGTTCGCGTCCGGCTTGACGTGCGGTCACGATGTCTCCGGACACCCTGACCGCGATCACCACGTTCTCAGCGGCCACTGTCACGACCGTCTCGCTGGCGACGGGCTGGGATCTTGCGGTCCAACCAGGCGAGTCCCTCTTCCAGATCGAGGGCGGTGTGCATGTCCTCGAAGGTGAGACCGAGCTGCACCATGGCGAACGCGACTTCCGGTTGCAGACCGACGATCACCGTTTCGGCGCCGCGCAGCTGCGTCATGTGCGCGATGGTACGCAACGATCTCGCGGCGAACGAATCCATCACGTCGATCGCGGTGACATCGACGATGATGCCGTGTGCCCGGTATTTGCTGACCTGTTTCATCAGGTCGTCCTGCAGGCGCTCGGTATCGGCGTCCGTCAGCGCCGACTGCACCGACGCGATGAGATACGTCCCTTGTTTGAGAATCGGAACCGGCATGTGGCGCGCCCGATCAGCGGCCGTCGCGTTCGGTGACCCGTTCGGTCACGCGGGAAACCTCGTAGCCCAGCAGCCGTTCCGCTTCTTCGATACCGCCCTGCAGGTCGCCGACCGCGTTCATCTTCGACAGATCCAGGCCGATGGTGACCAGGGTGAGCGCGATCTCCGAGGACAACCCGGTGATGATCACGTTCGCGCCCATCAGGCCGGACGCGTCGACGGTCTGCACCAGATGGTTGGCCACGGTGGAGTCGATCTGGGGGACACCGGTGATGTCGATGACGACGACCTTCGCGCGGTTGGCCCGGATGGCGCGCAGCAACTGCTCGGTGAGCTGGCGGGCGCGCTGACTGTCCAGCACGCCGATGATGGGCAGGATCAACAGCTGTTCGCGCACCTGCAGCACCGGCGTGGACAACTCGCGAATGGCTTCCTGCTGCTGCCGGATGACGCGCTCGCGCTCCTGGACGAAGGACACGGTCACGGTGTTGGCGATTCGGTTGGCGGCCGGTTCGTAGGCGTCGAGCACCTTGTTGAGGAGTTCGAAGTCCGACTGGTACTTCTCGAAAAGGCTGCGTGCGAGCACGTCGCGCAGCAGAAGCACGATGCCGATGACCTCGTCGGTCTCGACGCCTCTCGGGATGATGCGTTCGGACAGGTCCCGCGCGTACGCCTGCAGCGCTTCGACGCTACCGGTCTCGAGCACGTCGACGTAGCCGTCGTAGATCGAGGTCGCCTCGGAGAAGATCTCCTCCGGGGTCATGGCGGTGAGCAGTTGGGCGTCGGCGATGCGGCGGGCCCACTCTTCACGCAGCGCGGTGCGGTTCTGGCGCAGGTGCTCGACGAGTTGCGGGAGCAATTGATCGATCGGTCCCGCGGTCAGGGAATCCGCCGAAAGGCTCATGGACACCTCGGACATGGACTCCTGCCCCTTTCGACGGTTCAGTCGGGATCTGTGTGCATTCGGCGCGTGCCGATTCCGAGCCTAGTCATACCCCACCCGAGTCGCCGACGAAACCTGCCGGTTGTTCGCCTGATGTTCGAGTGCGGGAGTGCCTCACCGCACCGTAGCGAATCCGCGTTCCAGCGCTGCGAGCGCCTCGTCCAAATACACCGTGAGGTCCGCGTCCGCGCGGGTCAGCCAGGCGTCGAACGCGGCGCGCGCCGCCGCCAGCGTGGTCCGGCCGACGGCGAGCGGGATGAGCCCGTCCTCGGGTTCGCCGAGCCGGCTCGCAGCGAACGCGCTCACGGCGCGCTCCCAGGCGTCGTAGTGCGCGCCCGCGGTGGCGGCCAGCGCGGGGATGTTCGCGACCAACTGCATCCGGGTGCGCAGTTCCGGAACGTCCTCGGCGCGATACTTGTTGGCTTCGACCACGACTCGGCGCACCGCGGTCATCATCGGAACATCGTCAGGCACCGTCGCGAACGCGGCGCGCAGTGCGGCGACCTCATCATCGAACTGCGACCAGAGCACCTCCGCCTTGGTGGGGAAGTACCGGAAGAAAGTGCGTCCGCTGATGCCGGCGGCGACGGCGATCTGCTCGACGGTGGTCTCGTCGAAGCCCTGTTCGCTGAACAGTCGCATCGCGATCAGTTCGAGTTCGCGTTTGGTGGTGCCGCGTGGGCGGCCGCGCCTGGCCCGGTTCTCCAGCATTGTTCGATTGTGCTCGGCCGCCACGGCCCTTGATTTTGTCAGTGACTGACGATAATCTCGCCGCATGTTGGCGGATCTCACCTGGCCCGAGGCGGGCGTGCGCGCCACCGCGGGTGCGATCCTTGCCGTCGCGGTCGGCGCGACCGAGCAACACGGCCCGCATCTGCCGCTGTCCACCGACACCGACATCGCCGCGGCATTGTGCGCCCGGCTGGCCGCGGCGCGCGCGGACGTGCTCGCCGCACCGGCGATCCCGTACGGCGCCAGCGGCGAGCACGCGGGCTTTCCCGGCACGCTGTCGATCGGGCAGGCGGCGCTGGAACTGCTGGTGGTCGAGCTGTGTCGCTCGGCGACCGAAGCCTTCGAGCGGATCCTGCTGGTCAACTGGCACGGCGGCAACATCGAACCGCTGCGCCGGGCCGAGGATCTGCTGCGCGCCGAATCGCGTGACGTGCGCGTGTACCTGCCGCGCTTCGACGGCGACCCGCACGCGGGCCGCTCGGAGACGGCGCTGCAACTGGCCCTCGCGCCCGAGCGAGTGCACGCCGACCGCGCCGCGGCCGGGGACACCCGCCCGCTGGCCGAACTGCTGCCGCTGCTGCGTAGCGGCGGAGTGCGCGCGGTCAGCGCCAACGGCGTGCTCGGCGACCCGGCGGGCGCGACCGCCGCCGAGGGCGCGGCACTGCTCGATCACCTGAGCACCGACCTGCTCGACCGAACCCGGCACTGGTGGCCGGAGAACTCCCCGGAAAGGACCGCAACATGAACCCGTGGTTCGAGACCGTCGCCGAAGCGCAGCGGCGGGCGAAGAAGCGCCTGCCGAAATCGGTGTACGGCGCGTTGATCGCAGGCTCCGAGCGCGGCCAGACCATCGAGGACAATCAGCGGGCGTTCACCGAACTGGGTTTCGCGCCGCACGTGGCCGGGCCGATCGGCGCGCGCGACCAGTCCACGACCGTACTGGGGCAACAGCTTTCGATGCCGGTGCTGATCTCGCCGACCGGTGTGCAGGCGGTGCATCCCGACGGTGAGGTCGCCGTCGCCAGGGCGGCCGCGGCGCGCGGCATCGCCATGGGCCTGAGTTCGTTCGCCAGCAAGCCGATCGAAGAAGTGATCGCGGCCAACCCGACGACCTTCTTCCAGTTGTACTGGTGTGGCGGCAAGGACGCGATCCAGCAGCGGATGGACCGGGCAAAGCGGGCCGGCGCGGTCGGGTTGATCCTGACGCTGGACTGGTCGTTCTCGCACGGGCGGGACTGGGGCAGCCCGGTCATCCCGGAGAAGCTGGACCTGCGCACGATGCTGAAGTTCGCGCCGCAGACCCTGGCGCGTCCCCGGTGGCTGGCGACCTATGCGCGGTCGGGCAGCATTCCGGATCTCACCGCGCCCAACATGGCCATCGGCGACGCGCCCGCGCCGGGTTTCTTCGGCGCCTACGGCGAATGGATGGGCACGCCCGCGCCGGACTGGGCCGATGTGCGCTGGGTCTGCGAGCAGTGGGAAGGCCCGGTGCTGCTCAAGGGCGTCATGCGGGTGGACGACGCGCTGCGTGCGGTCGACGCGGGTGTGGCGGCGATCTCGGTGTCCAACCACGGCGGCAACAATCTCGACGGCACCCCCGCCGCGATCCGCGCGCTGCCGGTGCTGGCGGACGCGGTGGGCGCGCAGATCGAGGTGCTGCTCGACGGCGGCATCCGGCGCGGCAGCGACGTGGTGAAGGCCGTGGCGCTGGGCGCGCGGGCGGTCATGATCGGTCGCGCCTATCTCTGGGGGCTGGCCGCGAACGGGCAGGCCGGCGTGGAGAACGTGCTGGACATCCTGCGCGGCGGCATCGATTCCGCGCTGCTGGGTCTGCGCAAGACGAGCGTCGGCGATCTGGACCGCTCGGACGTGGTGGTGCCCGCCGGGTTCGAGCGAGCGCTCGGGCTGCCCGAAAACCGCTCCGCGGCAAGCGGTCCGGCGGACCACGCGGCCACGCCCGCCTGAGCGGTCAGTTCTCGGCCGCCGCCCGACGGTGGTGCGCGAGCAAGGTGTCGTAGATGTCGGCCAGGGCGGCGAGCTGCTGGCGATCGAGGATGTCGATCATGTGCCTGCGCACGCTCTGCACGTGCGCGGGCGCGGCGTCGGTGAGCACATCGGCGCCGAACGGGGTGAGCTTGGCAGCGGTGCGGCGGGCGTCGTCGGGGATCGGCTCACGGACGACCAGCTCCCGTTTCTCCATCCGGGTGATCTGGTGGGAGAGCCTGCTCTGCGACCACTCGAGCTTGGCCGCCAGATCGGCGAAGGTGAGCCGGTGGTCCGGCGACTCGGCCAGATAGGCCAGCACCGAGTATTCGACGTAGGTGAGGTTGGACTCCTTGGTGGAATCCCGCCCGACCGCCGCGGCGATGAGGTCGCGGGTGCGCACGAAGCCCAGCCAGGCGCGCATCTCGACGTCATCGAGCCATTGGGGATCGGTCACGACAGCGCTCCAAACTCCGATTTGTCCCAAGATCGTTCCGTGTCGCGATGTGCGGCGCGGAACGGTCCGCGCGCGGCCGGACTCGGCCGCCCGAACGCTTTCTCAGAGATGAGAGGTAGCATCACCGGGGTTGAACGTGCAACCTTTGCTGGCCAACTGTCCGAGATAGGGTTGCCTAACCAGCAGGGACGTGCGCGGCGGTGACTAGGCTCGCTGTGCTCGTGACCAGCCCGGCCGTTCGCGGTGTTCGGGCCCGTTCGAAGGAGTGCGACTGGTGACCGCGCCGGAGTTCCGTTATTCAGACCTGCTGCCCATCGGCGCGGACGATACCCCCTACCGGTTGCTCACGACGGAGGGCGTCAGCACGTTCGAGCACAACGGGCGCACCTTCTTGCAGGTCGCCCCGGAGGCGCTGCGGCTGCTCACCGAAACGGCGATGCACGACATCAGTCACTTCCTGCGTCCGGCGCATCTGGGCCAGTTGCGCAAGATCATCGACGACCCCGAGTCCAGCGGCAACGACCGCTTCGTCGCGCTGGATCTGCTCAAGAACGTCAACATCTCCGCGGGCGGCGTCCTGCCGATGTGCCAGGACACCGGCACCGCGATCGTGATGGGCAAGAAGTCCGAGGGCGTGCTGACCGGCGCCGACGACGCGGAATGGATCAGCAGGGGCGTGTTCGACGCCTACACCAAGTTGAATCTGCGGTACTCGCAGCTGGCGCCGATCACCATGTGGGAGGAGAAGAACACCGGTTCGAACCTGCCCGCGCAGATCGAGCTGTACTCCACCGCGGGCGATCCGGCGAACCCCGCCTACAAGTTCCTGTTCATGGCCAAGGGCGGCGGGTCGGCGAACAAGTCGTTCCTGTACCAGGAGACCAAAGCCGTCCTGAACCCCGCGCGGATGCTGGAGTTCCTCGACGAGAAGATCCGCTCGCTCGGCACCGCGGCTTGCCCGCCGTACCACCTCGCTGTCGTGATCGGCGGCACCAGCGCCGAGTTCGCTTTGAAAACGGCGAAATACGCTTCCGCGCACTACCTCGACAACCTGCCCACCGAGGGCTCGCTGTCGGCGCACGCCTTCCGTGATCTGGAACTGGAGGAAGAGGTCTTCAAGCTGACCCAGTCCTTCGGTATCGGCGCCCAGTTCGGCGGCAAGTACTTCTGCCACGACGTGCGGGTCGTGCGCCTGCCCCGGCACGGCGCCAGCTGCCCGGTCGCCATCGCGGTGTCCTGCTCGGCCGACCGGCAGGCGCTGGCCAAGATCACCGCCGAGGGTGTGTTCCTGGAGCAGCTCGAGCGCGAGCCCGCGCAGTACCTGCCCGAGCAGACCGACGCGATCCTCGGTGGCGACGTGGTGCGCGTGGACCTGAACCGGCCGATGGACGAGATCCGTGCCGAATTGTCCAAATATCCGGTGAAGACCAGGCTTTCGCTGACCGGTCCGCTGGTCGTCGCCCGGGACATCGCGCACGCCAAGATCAAGGAGCGGCTCGACGGTGGCGAGCCGATGCCGGACTATCTGCGCGACATGGCCGTCTACTACGCGGGCCCGGCCAAGACGCCGGAGGGTTACGCGTCCGGCTCGTTCGGCCCGACCACCGCGGGCCGGATGGACTCCTACGTCGACCAGTTCCAGGCGGCGGGCGGCTCGTTCGTCATGCTCGCCAAGGGCAACCGTTCCGCGCAGGTCACCAAGGCGTGCAAGGAACACGGCGGCTTCTATCTCGGTTCGATCGGCGGGCCCGCGGCGCGGCTGGCGCTGGACTGCATCAAGTCGGTCGAGGTGCTCGAATACCCCGAACTGGGCATGGAAGCCGTCTGGAAGATCGAGGTCGAGGACTTCCCGGCGTTCATCGTCGTCGACGACAAGGGCAACGACTTCTTCGCCGAAACGCAGAAGCCGATCGCGCTGCGCGTGCGCACCCGCTCCAAAGAGCGCGTCTGAGTCGTTCTCCGGGCCTGCCTCGGCAGGCCCGGACACGACGATGTCACCCCGATCACCGGGGCGGTGGTGCGGTCGCAGCGGGCACGCTTAGCGAAGAACTTCGTCGATTTCCGCACCGATGCAGGTCGAGGAGAGCTATGAGCACGTCCAGGCCAGTACCGACGGCGTTGTGTATCACCGAGTCGGCCGCCTCCCGGTTGGCCGATCGCGCTGCCCGTGAGGGAACCAGCTGTACCACACTGCTCGATCGGCTGATCCACGAAGGCGTCGACCAGCTCGACCACCCCGGAATCGTTTTCCGCGGCCCGCTGCACGACCGGCGCGCCGCGCTGACGGCCGGTCCGGAGGTTTGGGAAGTCGTTGCGCGCCTGCGCGAATTGGACGGACCGCTGGAACGCCGGATCGCCGTGCTCAGCGCCAAATCGGACCTGCACGCGAGCAAGATCAGGCTGGCGCTCGCGTATGCCCGCGCGCACGGCGGCGAGATCCTGGAGCGGATCGCGCGCAACAGGGAAGCGGCGGAGTCGATTCGCCGGGCAGGTGTGCGGATGACCGCGCCGCCGTCGCGTCCGAGCGCGCTGGGCGGCCCGCCGGGAGTGTGGCCGGTCCGTATCGTCTGATGCGGCCGATCTTCACATGACTGGGGAGAGAATGTGAAATTCCCGACATCTGTGGATGATTCACCCGATTCACGGGCGGCTGGCGGCGCGAGCCACGGCCGCCCGCGGTGTGTCTAAGGCTCGAAATGGTTCGCCGCGCCCGGATCGCGGGGATTCGCGGAATATGTCCGTGCTGATGCCTTGGTCCGGGTATGCCTGACATACCGGCCGAAAGGGACACATCGCCTCGCGAAAGTTTCTCGCGGAGGCTCGATCTCATCCCTCCGGTTGTCCACGACAGGGCACAAATCACCCAAAAGTCGCTTATCGGCGGCCAATTCGCGATTGGTAGCAGGTTGAATGCCGTAGTGATCCACAACACATCCACAGATTGTGGACATCACTCGTTCCAGGATGGGCGAAATGTTTGCCGCAAGAGGGCAATTGGGCGCATAACGGACATAGCAGATGGACATTATCCCAAGTTGTGGAGTTTTCTGTGGAATTCGCTGACTGTTGTCCACATGTGCGGTGCGCTGCATGTGGAGTAGTGCGCTAGTTGGATGCCCCGGCTGAAGTCGATCTTGTGTCTCACAACACGCCGAGGCGGAAGCGGACGTTTTGTCCGCCCACGCACCGTTCGAAGCCGGAATGAACTTGTTCGCCTACCCTGAACCGTACGACTATGGCAGTAGATCGATATCTGCTTCATCGGTCGGACACAGGGGGGTGAAGTGTCGGAATTGCGGCGCGAAGACCGAGTTCGGTATCGCGATCTGGTCGCTCTACTGCGGCGGCACGCAAGGGAAGTCGGTGCCGGTGCCGTGCTGCTGTTGGCGGGTACCGGCGCGGGCCTCGTGCAGCCTTGGGTGACCATGCGGATCATCGACGCGGTAGCCGGTCGGCACGCGATAGCCGGGCTCGTGGCATTGCTCATCGTGGTGTTCGTCGCACAGGCGCTGTTCGAGACCTGCGGCGACTTTCTCGTATCGCGCACCAGCGAACGAGTGGTATTCGATCTGCGTGCGCGTGTCGTCGAGCGCTTGCTGCGGGTGCGAATGCCGGCACTGGACCGTATGCGGATCGGGGATCTGACATCCAGACTGGGCGCCGATACCTCGGCGATGCGCGAGCACGCGGTGACGAGCGTGGTGCAGTTGGGAATATCGGTGGTCTCGGCGATCACGGCGTTGGCGGCCATGGTCTGGCTCAGTCCGTTCATGACCGTGGTGACCCTGGTCACCATCGCCACGGCAGGATTGCTGGTGGCGGCTGCTCTGGCGGGGATCAGAACCGCCTCGGAGAGCGCGCAGACCGGTGTCGGAGAACTCGCCGCCGACACCGAACGAGCCTTGAGTTCACTGCGAACGGTGCGCGCGAATTCGGCTGAGGACCGGGAAGCGGCTCGCCTCACCGCGAAGGCGGCCGAGGCGTTGCACAGCGGTGTCCGCGCCGCGCGCATGGAGGCGATCATCCGCCCGGCGAGTTCGGCGGCGGTCAATGGGTCGTTCCTCGCTCTGCTGCTGATCGGTGGTATTCGCGTGGCAGGCGATCGGATGGAAGTCGGTGAACTGGTCGGGTTCTTGCTGTACGCCACATTTCTGGCCACACCGCTCGCCGGCGCCATCTCGCTGCTGGGATCGATACAGAAAGGGATGGGTGCGTTCCAGCGCGTCGCCGAAGCGCTTCGGGTCGACATCGAAGACGACACCGGTACCGAGGGTCCCGCCACGCTGACCGGTCTCGGGAAGGGGCAGGCGGTGGTGCACGATGGGCGGCGCAGACCGGCCACGGTAGAACTCCGTACGCTCACCTTTTCCTATGAGTCGTCACGCCGAGCGCTCGACGAAGTGTCTTTCACGGTGCCGGGTGGCGAACAAGTCGCGTTGGTCGGTCGATCCGGCAGTGGTAAAAGCACGGTGTTGTCCCTGATCGAGCGTTTCTATGAGCCCGCTGGTGGCGTGATCCTCCTCGATGGTCACGACGTGTCTCGCCTCCATCTGCCTCCCTATCGGCGTCGTATCGCCTTCGTGGAGCAAGGCGCTCCGATCCTGCACGGTTCGGTGCGGGAGAACCTCACCTACGCTCATCCGCACGCCACCCAGCGGCAGGTCGAGCGCGCGGTCGAGCTCGCTGGTTTCGAGGATGTCCTCGCCCGGCTCGACGGCGGCATGGACGCGCAGGTCGGCGAGCACGGACAGTCCCTATCGGGCGGCGAGCGGCAGCGTTTGGCGATCGCGCGCGCGTTGCTGACCGAGCCCGACCTGCTTCTGCTGGACGAACCGACGTCGAACCTGGACCCGATCAGCGAGGCGGCTGTCTTGCGGACGTTGCGCGAACTGCGCGGACGTTGCACCGTTCTCGTGGCCGCCCACCGGTATTCGACGATTCGGGACGTGGACAGTGTCGTGGTGCTCGCCGGCGGACGTGTGGAAGCGATCGGAACCCATGACGAGCTGATGGCGTCGAGCGAGTACTACCGCGAGCTCGCGAAGGACACGATCACCGCATCCGCGTGAAGCTCCCGCACCGCCCGGGCTGCCGAGCCGGCTCCGGTGCGGCGGCGACCTGCCTCCTGCCGTGCGCCGGTCACCGCGAAAGTCCTGCGCCGTTAGCGCGGGAGCGCGTTGCGATCGGGGCATATCCGGCATAGGTGATCGCAAGCGATAGCATCGGCGCATGGTGTTCGGGAATGCTGGGCGGAGTCGGGTGGCGGCGGGACTATCGGTGGCAGTGCTTCCGGCGCTGGTCGCGGTCGGTTTTTCGGCGGGGGAAGCGCAGGCCGACATGGCAGTCGCCATCGAGCAGCGCGAGTCGGTGGGCTCGGCGACGGGGACCGAAGGGCTCGATCCCAAGCTGGCGCTGGCCTACACCTTGGCCGAACGCGAGGCGCACGCGCAGGGGGTGCCGCTGTCCATCACGTCCGGGTACCGGACGCCCGCCGAGCAGCAGGCGCTGTGGGAGGACGGTGTGGCGACCTACGGGCCGGACAACGCGCGCCGCTGGGTCCTGCCGCCGGAGGAGTCCACCCACGTGTCCGGAGACGCCATCGATGTCGGTCCGCAACAGGGCGCGCGGTGGCTCGAGGCGAACGGCTACCGATGGGGGCTCTGCCGCTCGTTCGAGAACGAGTACTGGCATTTCGAGCTGCAGACCGCGCCGGGCACACCGTGCCCGCCCATGCTGCCCGACGCCAGCGTGCGGTGATCGGGTCGGTTCGGCAGAATACGACCACTTCGAAAACCATTGGCGGCGCTGCGAATCGCCCATCCCGTACGCGAGCTGACCGGCGTGGGAACCAGCCGCGCACGCTGACTGCCGCTGCTGCGGCGCGCTGGACCGCCGGGTCGGGAACGGCGGTGGGCAGACTGCCGTCGATGAGCAGATCCCGCCCGTGGTCGTTCCCTGCTCGACGCGGCCTGCTGCGACCTCCCGGACCGAGCCGTCGATCAACCCGGCCCGGAGGCGATCAGCTCACCGGCGTGAGTTCCAGCGCGCCCTCGATCGTGGTGGGAAGCCTGCGCCGATCGGGGGAGCCGAGCGCGGCGGTGAGATCCGTTCCGTCGTGTTCGGCGAGCAGGTCGCCGCTGTCCCACACCAGCAGTGTCGCGCTGACGGTGTTCTCGGCCGCCGAGTGCGCCAAGTCGTAGTGCGCGCACGCCGGGACGTGCGGATAGGTGATCCACAGGTCGTAGCCGGTCATGAACAGATCGAGGTCGAATTGCACACTCAGTCCGAGCAATTCGCTGCGGCCGTTGTCGTCGACGCCCGCGAACGCCTCGTCCAGGGCCAGTAGGCGCGGGGCCTGCGGGTCGGCGGAATCGAGCATGACGTGCGCCGCGGCGAACAGCGGCAGGTGCAGCGACACCGACTGCTCGCCGCCCGACAGCGCGCTGTGCCTGGCCACGGTGAGCTTGTCCTCGCTGCCGTCGGCGGAGATCAAAGTGAACGAGAACACCCGCCAGGTGCGATAATCCAGGGTCGCGGCCAGGATCTCGGGGTAGGAGCGTTCCGGGTGCGCCGCCCGCGCTGCCCTGATCTCGGAGGCGAAGTGCGCCCGGATCGCCGCGAGATCCTCCGCCGTCAGCGCCGACGCGTCCCGGTCGAGCAGCTTGCACATCGCCCGCGCCGCGTCGGACAGGCTGTCGGCCAGCACCCAGTGCACGCCGATGGTGTTGCCCGAGGACATCCGCCGCTGCTTCATCTCCGCGCCCATCCTGGCGATGAGATCGCGCGCGTCGCTGGTGCGTTCGTGGATCTGCTGGGCCAGGCCGGTCAACAGGGCATCCTCCAGGATGCGGCGCTCGGCGTCGGTGAGCAGCAGTTCCTGATCCCGCCGGGCGGCGTCGACGCGGGCGGCGAAGTCGGCCAGCGCGGAAGCCCCGTGTTCGTCGTGCACCTGGACGACGGTGAGGCCGTCGGCGGCGTCCCATTGCAACCGGTAATCGCGGCCCGAGCCGGCCAACGCCGCGTCGAACTCCTGCAACGCTCCGGTCACCGCCGTGCGGGTGGACTTGCGCGTCGCCTCGCTCACGCGCACCGCTGCCGTGGCCGCCGAGAGGCTGTCGAACAGCGCGGCGACTTCGTCCGGCAGCACCCGCGGTGATGCCTCCGGCCCCGCCGTCGCGATCCGGTACAGCAGTTGCTCGGGCGTCGACCACGCGGCGTCGCTGCTGGGCCAGCGTCCGTCGGCGGGGGCGCCGAGCAGCGTGAGCAGATCCGGCTGAGCGTATGGCGCGAGGGCTTTCACCTCCGCCAGCACCTCGGTCAGCGCGGTGGCCAGCGACTCGTGCGCGGTACGGTAGGCGGCTTCGGCGTCGCCGACCGCCTCGATGGCCTGGTTGGCGGCCTTGCGCGCGGCCTTCTGCTCGACCTTGGTCGCCTCGATCCGCTGCCGGGCCTGCTCCAATTCGCGGTCGATGTCGGCCGCGCCTGCGCCGAGGGCATCGCGCAGGGTCTCCAGTTTGCGCAATTGCTCCTGGTATCCGGTGCGCGCGGCCTCGGCCTCTTCCGCGAACGCCTCGGCCAGGTCGGTGGCTTCGGTCAAGCGGTCGTCGGCTTCGCGTTCGCGCTCTCGTTCCCGCTCGTGGTCGCCGCGCAACCGCAACAATCCCGTGCCGGTGTTCTCGAAGTGCCGGATGGCGGCGGCGAGGGCGTCGATCTCGCGCGCCGTGCGCGGTGTGCGGTGTGCGGTGGCGGCGGCGCGCAGTTTCTTCTCCGCGGCGGACACGTCCGCGACCGCCTGGTCGAGTTCGCGCTCGGCGTGGGCGGCGGCCTCCGCACGCGACCGCAGCACGCCCGCGGCCTCGGACACCGCGCGCAGCGCCGTGGTCACCGCGGTCGGACGCGGAAGCGCTTTGGCGGCGGCGGAGATTCGCGCGAGTTCGGCGGTGGCGGCGGCCTCCCGCTGTCCGGCGGCGCTCCGGTCCGCCTCGGCGGCCGCCACGGCCGCGGTCAACTCGGCCGAGCGGAGCTCGCGGCGTCTGGCTCGCGCGGTGGCGCCGATGAATTCCGCGTCGGTCTTGCGGTGGCGGCCGATCTGCACGCCTTGCCGGAACGCGCCGTTCGCTCCGATCGTCACCGCGCCGCTCGGCTCGCCCGCGTCCTCGTGCAGGGCGATGGAAGCGAGCACATCGGCCACGACCTGCCGCGGCACCGTCAGCGTGTCCGAATCGTCTTCCATGACAAGCACGTCGGCGAGCGTGCGACCGGCCGGGCGGTCCGATGCGGGCAGCGGCAGCAGGAACTGATCGGATTCGTAGTCCGGCGGCAGCTCGCCTTCCGGGCACACCCAGGCGTCCAGCAGATTCGCTGCGTGCAGCGCGGCCTCGATGCCCGCCGCGGTCTCGGGCGGCACGTCGTCGGCGAAGCGCACCAGCCGCCACAGCGCGGCGCCGGACCGGTCACCGGTCCGGCCGGAGCGGCCCGCGAATACCGGTGGCGCGTCGTCGCGCCGGGCCGCGACCCGCTCGAGTTCGGCGGTCAGCTCCTCGACGTGTGCCGTGGCCGAGGCCACCTGGGCGCGTGCCTCTTGGCGGCGGGTGCGGATCTCCTCGAGCAGGGGTTCCGTGCGATCGGCCAGCACCTCGGCCACGGTGGGCGCATCCGAACCGGCCTCGGCCAGCGCCGAGTTCAGCGCTTCCAACAGGCCGGTGCGCACCGGGGTGTAGACCGCGCGGTGCTCGTCCCACCAGGTCCGCAACGCGGCCGCGGCCTCGGAACGGGTCAAGGCGACCGTCGCTTCGGCGTGCGCGACCTCCGCCGCGGCGGCATCACGCAGTTCCCGCGCGCGCTCGGCCAGTCGCTCGGCCCTGGTGCGTTCGGCGGCAGCGGTATCCACCGCGCCCACCGCCTTGCGCACCGCGCGCACATCGACGTCGCGCTCCTCGGCGTGCCCGCGCACCGCCGCGGTGAGCTGCTCGGCCCGCGTCGACTCCGGCAGCGGCGTCCATGCGATCCCCGCCTCCTCGGCGGCGGCGCGCAGATCGTCCTCGCCGCGGGCGAGCGCGGCGGCGGCGGTGCGCACCGCGGTGCGTGCGCGCTCGGCCTCCTGGGTCCGCTGGTCCAGGGTCTGGCGGGACTTGAGCGCCTTGTCGGCGTGCACGCCCGCCGAGGTCTCCAGGCGACGCACCGCGTCGGCCAGGTCGTCGAGCTGCTGTTTACCCTCGTAGGCGCTGGAACGCTGGAGATTCTCCCGGTCGGCGATGGCCTGCTCGTAGGCGCGGTCGGCGTCCTCGGCCCGAGCCTCGGCCGTGGCACGCTCGGTCTCCCTGCGCTCGCGCAGCGCGGTGGCGGCGAACAGCGCGGTGCTCGCGTGGGTCACCGCGTCGAGCCGCGCCCGCACCTGGTCGATATCCGTCTTCGCTTGAACCGCAAGATATTTGCGATACACCTCGACGAAAGCCCTGGTCGCCGTGTCGGCGTGCACCAAACCCTCCAGGGTCCTGCCGACCTCCTCCATATCGCTGAACGAGCGAGCGGCGTCCAGGATCAGTTGCTCGTCGAGCGGGCGCAGGCCGTCGGTGAGCGCCTGCGACAAACCGCGCGGGTCGAGGTTCTTGGCCAGCTGCGGGCGGCGCAGCGTGAGGATCAGATTGATCAGCTGGTCGTAGCGCTGCGTCCCGAGGCCGAACATGCGCGCGTCGATCGCGTTGCGATAGTCCACCGGCCGGTCGACGATCGAGTCGGTGCCGATCTGCTCGGCCAGCTGCTTGCGGGTGAACGGCCGATCGTCGGGGCCGATCAGGGAGAAGTCGATCCCGACCCGGCCGTCGGCGACGAAATACCAGCGGGTCACCTTGTCCGAGGAACGGGTGGCGCGCATGCCGATGCCGACGGTGACCGCCTCGGGGTCTTCCCAGCGACCGCGCGCGAACTCCATCCAGACATAGGAGTAGGCCGAGTCCTGCTTGCGGTAGAGGAGGTTCGACTTCATCGTGCGTTCCTCGCCCGCGAACGGGTTCAGCCTGCGCGGCTCGATCCGTCCGTCCAGAACGAAGGGGAACAGCACCTCCAGCGCTTTGGTCTTGCCCGACCCGTTCGGCCCGCGCAGGACCAATCTGCCGTCCGCGAAACAGAACTCCTGGTCGCGGTAGTCCCACAGGTTGACGATCCCGGCGCGGGTGGGGGTGAACCGCACTCCGCCGTGAATGAGCGACATTCGTCAGTTCCCTTCCGTCCCGGTGCCGCCGGGCCCGTAGGTGTCGGCCGCGGTGACGAACAGCTCCGCGGCCCGCTTGGTGCGGACCGTGACGACCGCGCCACGGTAGCGGGCCAGTGCGGGCAGCACGAGCAGTCCGTCCTCGACCATCCGGATCAGCCGCAGCCGTTCCAGCAGCGCCACCACCTCGGTGGTGAGGCGAGGAACGTCGGCCTGCCATTGCGCGGCGAACGTGGTGCCGTAGCGATCGGCCAGCGCCTGCACCGTCTCATACAGCCAGGCCCGGTCGATCAGCGGATAGCCTGTCGCGACGGACCGGTCTGTCTGCTCCGCTGCATCCGTCGCCGAATCCGGTTCGGGGGCGGACGGATCCGGCGAACGCGGCTCCGCGAGCGGCACGAACAGCGTGGATTCGGGAATGGCTTCATCGAGCTGGTCGGCCAGTGCCGCATCCGTGTCCGGGCCGGCGTGGCGCCGCGGCAGCGGGTGATCGATGTCCAGCACGCGGTCGGCGATCTCACCGGCCAGGAGCAAGGCGACCTGCGCGAGCGTCCCGGTCCCCGGAAAGCGGACGTCCGACAGCCGCCCCGAGGTGTCGATCAGCGCCACGCCCTCCGCGCGGCGTTCGGCGCGCAGCCCGGTGAACAGTTCGACCTCCGCGACGATCCGCTCCTGGGCGAGAACAGGACGCTCTTCGGGTGCGAGATCCTCTGCGTACACCACCGGCTGCTCCACCAGCGCCCTGCGTACCCGGCGGGCGATTTCGGCGGTGGTCGTCGCGTGCGCGGAAACACCGCCGACCATGGGCTCTTCGGTGAGCAACCCGCGCACGCCGTGCAGATGTTGCAGGGCCCGCGGCGGCCGGAACAGCGCGAAGACGACCGGCCGGTCGATGTCGTAGAGCGCCTCACCGGCCTCCGGATCGCTGGCCCAGCCGCCCGCGTCGCCGTCGGCCAGGCCCAGCGCGCCGCGCACGGTCAGCCAGCCCACCGCGTCGACGAACGCGTCGCGGTCGGCGGCCCGGTCGGTGGCCAGTTCCAGTCCCTCCACCCGGTTCGCGTAGGCGGCGACCTGATCGGCCAGCTCCGACAGCGTGATCTGGTCCCCGGCGCGCCCCAGCGCGGCCAGCGCGAGAGCCAGGTAGGCGTAGCGGCGGCGGTCGAAGACGCGCTCGGCGGCGGTACGCGCGGGCCTGCCCGCGTCCAGGCGGTCGGTGACCGGGAAGACCCGCGCGGTGGTCTCGGTGACTTCCAGGCGGTACCCGAATAATTCGGCGAGGTCCTCGCGCAGCTCGGTGGCCCAGCGCCGGATCAGCGGCAGTGCGATCCGGTCCGGATAGGCGCGGGTCACCAGGTGGTTGGCCAGGACGACTCGGGCGGCGCGTTGGTAGTTGTCCAGGGCGAGCGCATCGATGGTGTGTGCGTGCATCAGCCGTGCTCCCCGCGCGGGCGGGACCGTGTTCCGGCGGTCTGCTCGATCTTCAGTGACCGGTTGTTCAACCGCAGCAGTCCCCGGGTGGTGCGCACGACGGTCGGACCGTCGTGCTCGGACACCGTCAGGGTGACGCCGCTGTCGGAGCCGGTGGTGCCGGCCACCCGGCCGCGCACCGGAACCCACGCGGTGGACGCGGCGTCCAGCAGCCGCAGCAGCACCTCGGTCTCCCGGTCGTCCAGCACTCGTTCGTGCACGTCGCCGGACGTCAGCGACCTGGCGGCCTCCGCGCGGGCCCGCTGCGCGTCCAACTGCGCCTCGCGCAGACGCCGGATACCCGCGTCGTTGCGGTGGATACGGGCGGGCGCACCCGCGGAGGGCGGGCGTCCGGTCTCGGCGAGCGTGCGCGAGATCTCCAACGGCGGTGCGTCCCACCAAGATCGAATCGCCGGAATCACGTCGGCGTCCGGGTGCTCCATCGCCAGGTGCCGCGGCTTGCCCAGCCCGAACACCGCGTCGAACAGCGCATGGGCGCTGTCCACGGTCGGCGCCGCGGTGAACCAGCCGGCCAGATGCCGCAGCGCCGACTCCCGGCTGACCCCGCCGCGCCGCGTCTCGGTGACCCGCCGCAGCAGCGACAGCACCGCGGCGATCGCGCTCATGGTGGCCTCACGCAACCGCTCGGCCTCCGTCGTCCCCGCCTGTTCACCGCCGGACGCGACGAACCAGGTCCGCAGTCCGTCCCACCTGGCCTGCCAATCCGACCGGCGTTCCTCGACACTCAGCAGCACCCGCTCGTCGCAGCGCGCCGCCCGGCCGGTCAGGTCGTCGACGCCGGTCTCCTCGATCTCGGCGATCGCGGCCGCCAGCCGCGGGGTGAACCGGGCCAGGTCGAGGCTGAACTCCCGCATGTGCGCCAGCAGGGCGTCCTTGTGCGCGAGAAACGATTCCGGGGTGATCTCGGTGGTGCGAACCAGGTCGCCGAGCCCTAGATAGAAGTGCGCGGCGCGGGCGGCCAGGTCGGATAACGCGATGTCGAGACGGCGCAGCGTGCGGTAGACGCGTTCGGCGTCACCCGCCCGGTTGGCCTCGGCCAGGGTGTGCAGATCGGCCAGCAGTTCCGGCAGCACCAGGCGCGACAACGAAGCTTCGTCGAGGCGGGCGCTGAGCACACCGGCGACTGCCTGGTAGGCCTGGAAACCAGCCTGGGAGAACTGGTACACGTAGTGCCGATTACGATATTCGGCCAGCGTCGCGGCGCGGGTTCCGTCGTAACTGCGCTCCAGCATGCCCCACTGGTGCAACTGGTCTAGCAACGGGCCGATCTCGGCCGCGGTCAGCGGGGGGGCCGCGGGTCGGCCGGGTGTCTCCGGGGACCGGTCCGGCGCACCGGTTTCCGGCTCGCCCCCGGGTGGATCCGACGGACGCGTGCGCGCTTGCGCCGGATCCACGCCGGCATTCGTGACCGGTTGGTTCGCAGTGACCGGATCGGGCGTGTGCGGCGTGTTCCCGTTGCGGTCGATCCACTCCGCGACGTCGTCCGCGTGCAGCAGCACCACGTATGCTGCCCGCGCGCCGTCGAACGCGCGCAGCACCCGGAGGTAATCGGCGCGCCGCTCGGCGGTGGCGAAAGAGAACAGCCGCAGCCGGTCGTCCCAGTGGGCGTCGGCCCAGCCGTCATCGGAGTCGGTCACCGGGAACAGGGTAGTAGCGGGCCGATCGCCACCCGCACGACGTTCCGGTGTTCGGCGTGGCCGCGTCCGGTTCGTCACCGTTCGCCGCTGCCGCTGCGCAGGTCGGCTCACTCGACGGACAGCGAACGCAACTGGTCCAGATAAGCGCGGGTGCGCGGATCGCCGGGGAACCGCTCGATGATCTCGCGCGCGACTTCCCCCGCGATCCACATCAGCGAGGGCAACGACCGCCTGCTGCCCGCGAACGCGCGCATGCCCTCGGCGACCGCGAGTTCCAGGTCACGGTCGCGCACCGCGACCACGGCCAAAGTCAGGTGCGCCTCGGAGACCCGCATCGGATTGCGCACGCTGCCGTCCGGGCGGGTGGCGTTGCGGATCACTTCCCGCGCGTAGGTTTCGGCGAGCCGATCCTCGCCCGCGACCCGGCAGCAGTCCATCGCGTAGAAGTCGAACTTGTTCGCATCGATGACGAAATGGTTGTCCAGATTGGCCGGATGATCGAGTCGCTCCAAGATAGCTCGGCCTTCGTCGAGCGCCGCCTCCACCTCGCGCGGGTTGCCCAGCCTGGCCCAGGCTTTGGCGCGCTGGGCGGCGAGCTGGACACCGACGCGCAGGTGCTGGCTTACTTCCAGCGTCGGCTGCACGGTCTCGATGACGCCGCGGTAGTTACCCTGGGTCAGCGCGAACCACGCGGTCATTTCCGCTGCCCATGCCGCGATCTCGATGTTCTCCGCCTCCTGCGCCAGCGACTGGGCGGCGCGGCGGGTCGCCTCCGCGGCGGTGCGCCTGCCGAGGTCGTAGTCGACGCAGCCGACCAGCAACGCCACCCATCCGGCGAGAACGAGGATTTCGCGGTGCTGCGCCAGGGTCAGGCGACCGTCCAGCAACGAGGTGATTCTGCGCAGCCACGCGGTGCCGTCGGCGTGCAGGTCGTGCGGGTCGGCGTAGGAGTATTCGCAGCACAGGCGTTCTGCGGTGATGCGGACGGCCTCCAGTGTCACGGAGGACACATCGGACATACGGAGTCGTCCGATGAACTCGAGCGTGTCCATGCCGGTGGCCGAGAGCAATTCGTCGTCCCGGTTCGGTCTGGCCTTGGGAAAGAACGCCGCGGTCACCGTGTCGAAGGTGGCGGCGATGATCGGCGCGTAGAAGTCGTCGGGGCGTGATTCGCCCGATTCCCAACGGCGCCAGTTGCGTAGGAGAGTACTGTCGGTCGGCAGGTTGTGCGAAGACTTTCCACGCATCACGCGAACAGCGTCGGCTTGCGACCACCCCCTCGCGTCACGCTCGGAACGCATTCGGACTGCCCAGACGGGTCGATCGTCGGTAGCGGCCACGTCTGTAGTATCGCACCAGTTAACGTTTGGTGGCCTTAAGAGGGCAGGCAGATGTCCGTGTGTTGACAGCTACTTTCGCGCCGCCGCGTTGTGCATGCTGAACATGGCGCTAGAAGTTAGCCAGCCCCTCCTGTAAGAGCAATTGCAAGTACATCTGCTCTTGCACGAAGCGCAAATACCCCGTAAAACGGGTGGATCCACATAAGAGAACAGCGATCCCAATCCAACGGAGGTTCGGGTGGAAGCGTTGATCTATGGATACTTGCGTGACGATCTGGCCGATGGCCATAGCAAGGAGCTCGAGGCCGCGATGAGCAGCCTCGCCCGCGAGGAAGGGCTGTGCTTCGCCGCAACGTTCCATGAATCGACCGGCGGTGACGGGGCGGCTTTCGCCGAGCTCACGGCGGAACTCAAGCGCGCGGACGCGCACCATGTGGTGGTTCCCTCACTCGATCACTTTGCCGGCCAGACGATTCCGCGCGACATCTTGATAGCCAAGCTGGCTCAGGAGGCGGCGGCGCGGGTGTGGACGGTGGAGAGCTGATCGCCGCGACCGAACTGCCCGGTACCGCCCCGAACCCCAGCGTCGCAGCCCGGTCACCGCGCCGGTGACGAGTACACCCGCTGCCAGGGAAGCGAGCAGCCCCGCGAGCCGGTGCTGTTCGAACAGCGGGTATACCTGCCAATGCAGCAGATAGACGAACAACGAGCCGTCGGCCAGCACCGCGGCGCAGACGGCGACGGCGGCGGGAACCCGGACCGCGGACAACCACACCAGTGCGAGCAAGCCCGCCATGATCAAACGTTCCCGTTCGGGAACGCCGAAATAGCCAGGCACCGTGATCAGTACGACGGCACTCACCGTCATCCGCTGCCACATCGACGTCGCCTTCGCCGCCGCCCAGCCGAGCGCGAAGAGCCACACCGCCAGCGGAGAGAACGGGATGTCCTTCGCCGAATACAGACCGAACGCTTGGTATCGAAAGACGAGGCTCAGCGCGACCAGCGCCATCGCGAACCAGAACGGCTCGGCCCGTTGCCACCGGTCCACCACGGGGATCCGGATCAACAGCGCGGCGGCCAGCATGAAATACACGAGCACCTCGAGGAACCACAGGTGCCCGGCGGTGGCGCTGTCGTGCGGGCCGAGAATCTTGTTCAGTAACAGGACATTCTGCCAGCCGTAGTAGTCGGTGCGAGTCATGGTCAGCGCGACCCAGAGTGCCGTCGGCACCGCGATGTATGCCACGGTGCGCAACGTGTGGCGCAGTCGCTCGGCGGCTGGGGCCGTGGTCACCCCGAACCGCGCGAAGTTGAAGCCGGCCACGCCGAGCAGCACGTGCGCCGCGCCCCAGAGCACGTACACTCCGGCGTGCGAGCTGACGATGAGCACGATGCCGACCGCGCGCAGCAGCGTTCCGGTGTCGAGTGCCCGTCCGAAACGCCTGCGGCCTCGTGGTATCCGTTCCAGTTCCGCCACGGACGTGTTCGGCCAGTCGGTGGGCAGGCGGCCGATCGCCCGCTCCAGCCGTGCCGCGGTGGTCACGTAGGTGAGCGAGTTGCCGCCGAGGTCGACGAACGTGCTGTCCGGGTGGACCCGCGCGGGATCGATGCCCAGCGTCGTGGCGTAGAGGGAGCGGATATCACGTGTCTGCGGCGCGGATCCGGCCAGCCGCCGGATAGCGGGGTAGTCGGGTTTGCCGTTCGGTAACCGCGGGATCCGTTCGACCACGTGGACCCGCACGGCGGCGGCGGGCAGGCCGGACAGTCGCGCGGCGAGCTCGGTGAGATCGGACCGCGGGGTCTCTACGGCCACGACGAGGTGCGCGTCGTCGTCCGCGCACCGTGCCGTGAATCCGGCCTCCGCCAGCCCGGATTCGAGACGCTCCAGATCGATGCGCAGTCCGAAGATCTTGGCGAACCGGCTACGCCTGCCGACCACCTGGTACAAGCCGTCGGGTGTGCGTCGTGCCAGGTCGCCCGTGCGCAGGGCATCGACCGTACGGCCGAGGGCGAGGTCTGCGGCGGACTTCGCATACCCCATCATCACATTGGCCCCGCGATAGACCAGTTCGCGCGGTTCGTCCCCATTGTCGTCGGCTTCCTCGACCGGCTCGAGGGTGAATTCGCCGCCCGGAATCGGGATCCCGATGCAGTCCGGGTGCGCGCTCGCCAGATGCGCGGGCAGATAGGCCATTCGCGCGGTGGCCTCGGTCTGGCCGTACATGACCACGAACTCCCAGCCGTGTTCCCGGCCGAGCGCGGCGTATTCGCGTACCCGCTCCGGCGCCAGCCTGCCGCCCGCCTGGGTGACATAACGCAGGTGCGGCAGGTCCATACGGGCGAAACCGATGCGGTCCAGCAGTTCGATGGTGTAGGGAACCGCGGCGAACGACGTTGCGCGGCAGTCCCGGAACGCGCGCCAGAACTGCGTGTCCAATACCGACTGGTCGGTGAGCATGAGGCTCGCCCCGCGCCACAGGTGGCTGTGCACCACCGACAGCCCGTAGCAGTAGAACATCGGCAGGGTGGTGGCCGCGCAATCGCCAGGACCGATGGCCAGGTACTCGGCGATGGCCGCCGCGTTGGAACGCAGGTTCGTCGCCGAGAGCCGGACCAGTTTGGGCGACCCGGTGGAGCCCGAGGTGCTCAGCAGCAGCGCGAGCTCCGGATGCAGGCGATGCGCCGAGCGTTCCCGGACCACCTCGGCGCGCCCGTCTTCGACGAGCACGTCCGGGTCGTAGGCGTCCCGCAACTCCGCAGTGATCTGCTCGGTCAGCAAGACCACGCATCCGGCGCTGAGCGCTCCGAGGTACGCGACGAGCGAGGAAAGATCGTTGCGCGCGGCGAGCGCGACGAGGCGACGGGCCGGGCCGAGTTCGGCCGCGAAGGACTCGACGAGCGCAGCAAGCCGAGCGTAGGTCACCTGCCGGGTGGGTGGGGATCCGCCGCCGTCCGCGCCCGCACGGTCGGGGCAATGGACGGCGATCCGCTCGTCGAAGGTGCGCAGACGCTCGACGATCGGATGGACGGTCACCGGCGAAAGTGTAGGAGGGGGTCGTTTCCCGACCTGAAGGTGGCCCCCCGGCGAACTTCCGGTGAACCCCGCGGACGCCGGCCGCCCGCACCGAACGCGCCGACGCGCAACCGATCAGAGACCGAAGCTGCCCGGACCCCGTCTGCGCAGGTACTTCTCGAATTCGGCCGCGATGGCGTCGCCGTCGATCTTGGCCATCGCCTCGTTCACGTCGACCGCGGCGTCGCCGCGTTCCTCCAGCGAGCGCACGTACTCGCTGATCTCCTCGTCGCCCACGGTCATCTCGTTCACCGCGGTCTCCCAGTCCTCGGCCTGCTTGGGCAACTCACCCAGCGGCACCTCGATGTCGAGCACGTCCTCGACCCGGTGCAGCAGCGCGATGGTCGCCTTCGGATTCGGCGGCTGGGAGACATAGTGCGGAACGGCCGCCCAGAACGACACCGCCGGGACCCCCGCCTTCACGCACTGGTCCTGCAGCACGCCGGTGATCCCGGTCGGTCCCTCGTAGCGGGTCTGCTCCAGGCTGAACCGCTCGGCCGCTTCCTTGCTGTATGCCGAGCCGGTCACCGGTACCGGACGAGTGTGCGGAGTGTCCGCGAGCAGTGCGCCGAGAATGACCACGGTCTGCACCCCGAGTTGCTCGATGAACTCCAGCAGGTCGCCGCAGAAGCTGCGCCAGCGCATATTCGGTTCGATACCGCGTAGCAGCACCACGTCGCGGTCGCTGCCGGGCGGCGAGCACACCGACAACATCGTCGACGGCCACTGGATTTCCCTGGTCACACCGTCCACCTGACGCACCGTCGGCCGGTTGACCTGATAGTCGTAGTAGTCCTCGGAGTCGAGCTCGGCCAACGGCTCGGCGTCCCAGATCAGTTCCAGATGCTCGACGGCGCCGCTGGCCGCGTCACCGGCGTCGTTCCACCCCTCGAAGGCGGCGACCAGTACCGGATCCCGCAACGTCGGCAGTTCCGGATCGGGAGTTTCACTGGCGTTCACTCGGTCAGCCTACGGTGTGCGGCGATATGGCGTGTCGTAGAACGGCCGGACGGGGTGGCGTGTTCCGGAGCGCGGACGCGGCGGCTCCGGGCCGCGCGTGTGGTCCAGGACACCGAGCCTCCACGCCGTGGCCTGGATCGTCAGCCGCGCCCACTACGCTGGAACGCATGTCTGCGTCCGTCCCCGCCGAGTTCGACACCACGCTACTCGACACGCTGCGCCGCCGTGTCGTCATCGGCGACGGTGCGATGGGCACCATGCTGCAAGCTGCCGATCTGACCCTCGACGATTTCCGCGGGTTGGAGGGCTGTAACGAGATCCTCAACGACACCCGCCCCGAGGTCCTGCGCGGCATCCACCGCGCCTATTTCGAAGCGGGCGCCGACGCGGTGGAGACCAACACCTTCGGCTGCAACCTGCCCAACCTCGCCGACTACGACATCGCCGACCGGATCCGCGACCTCTCCGAGCGGGGAACCCGGCTGGCCCGTGAGGTCGCCGACGAGATGGGACCGTCTCCCGACGGTACGCCACGCTACGTGCTCGGCTCGATGGGGCCGGGCACCAAGCTGCCCACGCTCGGACACGCCCCGTTCGCCGCGCTGCGCGACGCCTACACCGAGGCCGCCCTCGGCATGCTGGACGGGGGCGCCGACGCCATCCTCATCGAGACCTGCCAGGACCTGCTGCAGGTCAAGGCGGCGGTGACCGGCAGCAAGCGTGCGATGGCGAAGCTGGGCCGCCGGATCCCGATCATCACGCACGTCACGGTGGAGACCACGGGCACGATGCTGGTCGGCAGCGAGATCGGCGCGGCGCTCACCGCGCTGGAGCCCCTCGGCATCGACATGATCGGCCTGAACTGCGCGACCGGCCCGGACGAGATGAGCGAGCACCTGCGCCACCTGTCCCGGCACGCGCAGGTGCCGGTCTCGGTGATGCCGAACGCCGGGCTGCCGGTGCTCGGCGCGGACGGGGCGGTCTACCCGCTCACCCCCGAGGAACTGGCGGTCGCGCTGCGCGGGTTCGTCACCGAGTTCGGCCTGGCCCTGGTCGGCGGCTGCTGCGGTACCACGCCCGAGCACATCCGCCAGGTCACCGCCGCGGTGCGCGAAGTCGAGCCGACCCTGCCGCCGATCGCGCAGCGGCGCGCGCCGGTGCACGAGCCGAGCGTGTCCAGCATGTACACCGCGGTGCCGTTCGAGCAGGACGCCTCGGTCCTGATGATCGGCGAACGCACGAACGCCAACGGCTCCAAGGCATTCCGTGAGGCCATGCTCGCCGGGGACTGGCAGAAGTGCTTGGACATCGCCAAGGACCAGACCCGTGACGGGGCACACATGCTCGACCTGTGCGTCGACTACGTCGGCCGGGACGGCACCCGCGACATGTCGGAGCTGGCGAGCAGGCTGGCCACCGCTTCGACGTTGCCGATCATGCTCGACTCCACCGAGGCCCCCGTACTGCGGGCCGGGCTGGAGCACCTCGGCGGGCGTTGCGCGGTCAACTCGGTGAACTACGAGGACGGCGCCGGTCCCGATTCGCGGTTCCAGCAGACCATGCGCCTGGTCGCCGAGCACGGCGCCGCCGTGGTCGCGCTGACCATCGACGAGGAGGGCCAGGCCCGCACCGCGGCGAAGAAGGTGGAGATCGCCGAGCGGCTGATCGCCGACATCACCGGCAACTGGGGGCTGTCGGAGAGCGACATCATCATCGACACGCTCACCTTCACCCTGGGCACCGGCCAGGAGGAGTCGCGCCGCGACGGGCTGGAGACCATCGAGGCCATCCGCGAGCTCAAGCGCCGGCATCCACGGGTGCAGACCACCTTGGGTCTGTCCAACATCTCCTTCGGCCTCAATCCGGCCGCCCGGCAGGTGCTCAACTCGGTCTTCATGCACGAATGCGTCCAAGCCGGTCTGGATTCGGCGATCGTGCACGCCTCCAAGATCCTGCCGATCAGCCGTATCCCGGAGGAGCAGCGCGAGGTCGCGCTGGATCTGGTGTACGACCGCCGTGCGGAGGGCTACGACCCGCTGCAGAAGCTGATGGCGCTGTTCGAAGGCGTGTCCACGTCCTCGTCGAAGGCGTCGCGGGCGGAGGAACTGGCCGCGCTGCCGTTGTTCGAGCGGCTGGAGCGGCGGATCGTCGACGGGGAACGCGCCGGGATGGAAGCCGACCTGGACGCGGCCATGACCGAGGTGCCGCCGCTGCAGATCATCAACGAGACCCTGCTGGCCGGGATGAAGACGGTCGGCGAGCTGTTCGGGTCCGGTCAGATGCAGCTGCCGTTCGTGCTGCAGTCCGCCGAGGTGATGAAGGCCGCCGTCGCGTACCTCGAGCCGCACATGGAGGCCACCGACGACAGTGGCAAGGGCCGCATCGTGCTGGCCACCGTGAAGGGCGACGTGCACGACATCGGCAAGAACCTGGTCGACATCATCCTGTCGAACAACGGCTACGAGGTGGTCAACCTCGGCATCAAGCAGCCGATCGCCACCATCCTGGACGCGGCGGTGGACAAGAAGGCCGACGTCATCGGCATGTCGGGCCTGCTGGTCAAGTCGACCGTGGTGATGAAGGAGAACCTCGAGGAGCTCAACGCCAAGGGTGTGGCCGAGCAGTTCCCGGTGCTGCTGGGCGGTGCGGCGCTCACCCGCTCCTACGTGGAGAACGACCTGACCGAGGTGTACGAGGGCGACGTGCACTATGCGCGCGACGCGTTCGAGGGCCTGCGGCTGATGGACGACATCATGACCCGCAAACGCGGTGGCGACCTCGACCCGGACAGCCCGGAAGCCATCGCCGAGCGGGAGAAGGCCGCCGAGCGCAAAGCGCGCCACGAGCGCTCCAAGCGAATCGCGGCGGAGCGCAGGGCGAACGAGGCGCCCGTCGTGGTGCCGGAGCGCTCCGACGTCGCGGCCGATCTGCTGGTGCCGGTGCCGCCCTTCTGGGGCACACGGGTGGTGAAAGGCCTCGCGCTGCACGAATATTCGGGCCTGCTCGACGAGCGGGCGTTGTTCCTGGGGCAGTGGGGCCTGCGTGGGCAGCGCGGTGGCGACGGTCCCGGCTACGAGGAACTGGTGGAGACCGAGGGCAGGCCGCGTCTGCGCGCCTGGCTGGACCGATTGAGCACCGAGGGTGTGTTGCAGCACGCCGCGGTGGTGTACGGCTACTTCCCCGCGGTGTCCGAAGGCGACGACGTCATCGTGCTCACCGAACCGGAACCCGATGCGCCGGAGCGGTACCGGTTCACCTTCCCGCGGCAGCAGCGCGACCGGTTCCTGTGCATCGCCGACTTCATCCGTTCGCGGGAGTACGCCCGCTCGACCGGTCAGGTGGACGTGCTTCCGTTCCAGCTGGTCACGATGGGTCAGCCGATCGCCGACTTCGCCAACGAGCTGTTCGCGGGTGACAGCTACCGCGATTACCTCGAGGTGCACGGCATCGGCGTCCAGCTCACCGAGGCGCTCGCCGAGTACTGGCACCGCCGCATCCGCGAGGAGCTCGTCCTCGACGGTCACGCGGTCGCCGACTCCGACCCGGCCGACGTGCTGGAGTACTTCAAGCTCGGCTATCGCGGCGCCCGCTACTCGTTCGGCTACGGCGCGTGCCCGGAGCTGGAGGACCGCGCCAAACTGGTCGACCTGCTCGAAGCCGATCGCATCGGCGTCGTGCTCTCCGAGGAGCTGCAGCTGCATCCGGAGCAGTCCACCGACGCCTTTGTCCTGCTGCATCCGGAGGCGAAGTACTTCAACGCGTAGCCGTTCGCCGATGCGGCGCGGCGCCGACGCCCGAGGGTCTCGGCGCCGCGCTGTCAGCGCGAACGCGGCTGCCCGATCGTCAGGCGCGAGGCTTTGGAAGCCGTATCGGTACGTCGCCTTTGCCGCAGGTCGGCATCGCTGCTTCCGGACGCTCTCGACCGGCCGATCGGTCTGCCGAGTGCCCGGGGCGCGCCATCTTCGTCTCGCGGATCGGGCGTAGGCGCGCGGAGTCCAGCGGACGTGAGCGCCTTTCTCGGCCTGTCCGTCCGTTCGTGGTCCGCAGCGGGCGTCGCGGCCGGACGGCGATCAGTGGTGGACTGTGAGCAATAGCGAGATGCTCTCGTGTGAAGGGCCTTTGCTACCTGCCCGGATGTCATGTCTCGCGTGCATCGGGGCGCTCGTCGGCGCGTCACAGTGGCGGGCGCGCGCGGTTTACCTGGGCGATCGTCCGTGCCCGCACCGGGAGGTGGCTGTGTGTCGGGTGGATGTGCCATTGTCGAAGGCGTTGTAACTGCATCCGGGGCAGTCGGCGGATGCGTTCGCGTCCCTGCTCAGTGGTGCAAAGCACCTCGGCGCGTACGCTTTCGGAATTCTTCCGGGCTTGCGTGTGGAGTGCGAGACGGCTAGGCGCGCAAGTAGGAAGAGGCACACCACGATGACGGCGGATCGATTGATCGCGGGACGTTACCGGCTCACGGATCCGATCGGCACCGGCGCCATGGGTGTGGTGTGGCGGGCCACCGACGTCCGGCTGCAGCGCACCGTCGCGGTCAAACAGGTGCTCCTCGGTCCCGGACTCACCGGATCGGCTGCGCTGGAGGCGAAACGGCGTGCCATGCGGGAGGGGCGGATCGCGGCGCGGCTGCACCACCCGAACGCCATCACCGTGTTCGACGTGGCCGAGGAAGACGGCCAGCCCTGGCTGGTCATGGAGTACCTGGACGCGCCGAGCCTGGCGACCAAGCTGTCGGGCAACCGGACGCTGCCGCCGCTGGAGGTCGCCCGGATCGGCGCGCAGGCGGCGAGCGCCTTGGCCGCGGCGCACGACGCGGGGATCATGCACCGGGACGTGAAGCCGGCGAATCTGCTGGTCGCCGACGACGGCACGGTCAAGATCACCGACTTCGGCATTTCCCGCGCGGTCGGCGACGTGACGGTCACGGCCACCGGGTTTCTCGCCGGGACGCCGGCCTACCTGTCGCCCGAGGTGGCGCGCGGCGAGGACCCGGAACCGGCTTCCGACGTCTTCGCTCTCGGTTCGACGTTGTACGCGGCGGTGCAGGGCGCTCCACCGTTCGGTGAGAGCGACAACCCGCTGGCCCTGCTGCACGCGGTGGCGCGGGGCGAAATCCCGCCGCCGGAGGCGGCCGGCTCGCTGGGGCCGGTGCTGATGTACCTGCTCGCCCCGGCCGTCGCCGACCGCCCGACCATGCGGGAGGCGAAAGCGGTCCTCGAAGCCGTCGCGGCGGGACGGGATCTGGAGCTGCCCGCATCGGTGACCAAGGTGATTGCCGCCCCCGCCGCCACGACGACCGTGCTGCCCGACCCCGCCGCTGCCGTATCGCCGGAGCAGTCGGACGACACCGGTGTCACCGCGGTCGTACCCGCCGCTGTGCCGGGTCCGGCCGTGCCGCAAGGAGTTACGTCACGGCCGGTGCCGAGGCTGGCCGGGGTGGCGGCGAGGTTGCGGAGTGTTCTGAGCGGCAGGCAGCGCCGCAGACTGATCGCCGTGGAAGTCGCCGCGGTGGTCGGGGTGCTGATCCTGGTCGGCATCATCGCGACGCTGGCCGGCGTGGACGGCGAGGGCGGCGCCGCGCCGACGTCGTCGGTCGAGCCTCCGGCCGCCGTGGCGCCCGAGAACACGCAGGCGCCAGCCGACGCGGCCGGAGCCGAGCCTCGACCGGCGCCGGTGCAAGCTCCCGCTCCCGCCCCGGCGCAAACATCCGCCTCCTCAGCGCCCGCGCCCACTTCTGGACCCGTGCCGGGGCCCGCGCCCACTTCAGCGGGTGCTCCGCTGCCCCCGCCTGCCCCGGGCACCACCCCTCCGGCGCAAACGACGAACCCCGCGCCGAGCACGACTCCGCCGCCCAGCACCACGCCTCAGCCCACGTCGAGCCCTGCCCCGACCACCACGGGCCCGGCCACCACCGCGACGACGACCCCGTCCGGTCCGCCGACACCCGACCGGATCGCCTCGTTCATCCAGGGCTACTACGGCATGCTGCCCACCAACGTGTCCGGCGCCTGGACGCAGCTGGCCCCCGGATACCAGGCCAAGACCGGCTACGACTCATACGTGAACTTCTGGGGCACGATTCGCTCGGTGAGCGTGGGCTCGGTTACGCAGAACGGCGCGAATCGGGCGGTCGTCGCGTTGACCTACACCTTGAAGAACGGCACGACGACTTCCGAGAGCCGCTGGATCGAGGTCGTCGGCGACAGTGCCAAGTTGCAGATCGCCGCATCGGGTACCTAGGGACACGGCCGAGCCTTGGCCTGCGCCATCGAGTAGCCCAGCCATCCGAGGGTGAGCAGGCTCGGCTGCGGAGCGGCTCCGTCCCGGCGGTACGGTTCGTGCGGCGGCCGGGTGATCTCGGAAGGTTCGCAACGGTGCCCGCGACATGGACGAGAGCTGGGAGAAGGACCGAAACGTGACAGCGCGACTGGCCGGAGTGCTCTGGGACATGGACGGCACGCTCCTCGACTCGGAGAAGCTCTGGGATGTCGCGGTGCGGGAACTGGCACGTGAGCACGGTCACGAGATGACCGATGCGATCCGGCACGCGCTGATCGGGGCGTCCGGCCCGAACGCGCTGCGGATCATGTTCACCGGCTTGGGTATCGAGCCCACGCCGGACTCGTTGCGTGCGGCGGGGGAGTTCCTGGAGCGGCGGGTGACCGAATTGATGACCGGCCCCATCCCGTGGCGGCCTGGTGCGAAGGATGCGCTGGCCATGGTACGCGCGGCGGGGCTGGCCAGCGCGCTCGTCACCAATACCAAGCGGTCGCTCACGGAGTTCGGTCTCGACACGCTGGGCCGGGACTTCTTCGATGTCTCGGTCTGCGGCGACGAGGTGGCGCACGGCAAGCCGGAGCCGGATGTCTACCTGCGCGCTGCCGAGCTGCTCGGGCTCGATCCGGAACAGTGTGTGGCGGTGGAGGATTCGCCGACCGGTACGCGTGCGGCGCAGGCCGCGGGCTGCGCGGTGGTGGTCGTCCCGTGCGAGATTCCCGTGCCGCACGCGCCAGGGCGGGTGTTCCGGGATTCGCTGATCGGGTTGACCGTCGCGGAACTCGAAAACGCTCTGCGCGTGCGGGGTTGAGCCATCCGGGTGGCCGGGTTGCGCGACATCGGCGCACCGGCCATGCCGAGAGTTACTGTGCCGCAACGGGTGTGCGTGCAGATGATAGGTGTGACCGTGATCACCGGCAATCTCGCCGAATCCCGGGCGTGTCGGCGACCGCTCCACCAAAATGACGCCATGGCAGCGTTGGGCGTCCTCGACGAGATCGTAGATACCGGACGGTATCCCCTGGCGGAGGCGGAAGGACCCGCGCTGCGGGAAGCGGTTCGGCGCGCCCGTGCGGAACTGGCCGACACCGGCTGCACCGTGCTGCGTGGCTTCATCCGCCCGGAACTGACCGACACGTTGCGGGCGCAGGGCGAGCTGATGGCCCCGCACGCGCACTACGAGGTCGAGCGGGTCAACGCCTACAACATTCCGCTGGACGCCGACCTGCCGGAGGACCATCCGGGCCGGATCGTGCTCGAGCGGGGCAACGCTTTCGTGCCCCGCGACCGCATCCCCGCCGACGCGCTGATCCACCGGCTCTACACCGACGAGCTGTTCCAGCGATTCGTCGCCGACTGCTTCGACCTGTCGGAATTGCACGAATTCGCCGATCCCCTGGCGGGACTGTGCCTGAACGTCGTCGCGCCGGGCATGTCGCACCCCTGGCATTTCGACACCAACGAATTCACCGTCTCGATGCTGACCCAGCCCGCCGAGGAGGGCGGCGTCTTCGAGTACTGCCCCAACATCCGCACACCCGAGGCGGAACACCTCGACGACGTCCGCGCCGTGCTCACCGGCACCGGCGAGCGATTCGTCCAGCGGCTCGAACTGCGTCCGGGCGACCTGCAGCTGTTCCAGGGTCGCTTCTCGTTGCACCGCGTCTCACCCGTCGACGGTGCGCGTCAGCGCCATTCGGCCATTTTCGCCTACACCGATCGTCCCGGGATGGTCGGCACGGTGGAGCGCACCCGGCAGTTGTTCGGCCGCGTGCTACCCGACCACCTAGCCGCCGCGGCCGACGCCGTCCGGGGCGATCGACTGCTCGACTGAGCCGAACGGCTCGACTGACCGAGCTCGACCCGAGAGGACCGACAGTGCCAGTGCCGTTAGACACCACCGGGAAAGCGTCTTTCGACGATATCTACGTCCGCCCCGATCCGCGCGCCTACTACGCGCGCATGTCCGAATTGGACTACCGCATTCCGGAACTGGCGAAACCCTTCTTCCAGCAACAGATTCGGGAATACCGCGCGTCCGCCCGGGTCGCCGTGCCGACCGTGCTCGACCTCGGCTGCTCCTACGGCGTGAACGCCGCGCTGCTGCGCCTCGACACCACGATCGGCGAGCTGGCCGAGCATTACGCGGCCGCCGACACCGATCGGGCCGGTCTGATCCGGCGCGACCGAGACCGCGTGGCGGGGCGGGCCGCGGTGGAGGACGTCCGCTTCCTCGGCATGGACGCCGCCCGCCCAGCCCTGGAGTACGCGCGGGAGGCCGGGCTCCTGCACGACGTCGTGCACGCCGACCTCGAGTCCGGCGAGCCGACCGACGAGCAGCGCGCCCTGCTCGCGACCGCCGATCTGGTCGTCTCCACCGGCTGCGTCGGGTACATCACCGAGAAAACCTTGACCCGAGTGGCCACCGCGCACCCGCGCAGGCGGCCGTGGATGGCACACTTCGTACTGCGCATGTTCGACTTCGCACCGATCGAGGCGGAACTCGCCGCGCTCGGCTACCGGACCGAGCACGCGCCGGGGTTGTACGAGCAACGCAGGTTCGCCTCCGCGGCCGAACAGGCGCAAGTGCTGAACACCCTGTCCGCCAACGGGATCGACACGACCGGCCGGGAAGACCAGGGCTGGCTGTATGCCAACCTGTACGTGTCGAGGCCGCTGCCGAAACATCACGCCGACACCGAGGACTCGCATTGACCGAACGCACCTTCGCCGCCGACGACCACCTTCCCCGGGTGCCCCTGCCGACGCTGGAGGACAGCTGTGGCCGGTTCCTGCAGTGGTGCGAGCCGCTGCTGACCGCCGACGAGATCGCCGCCACCCGGGCCGCGGTCGACGACCTGTTGCGACCCGACGGTCCGGGGCGCACGCTGCACGCGGCGCTCGCGGAGTACGACGCGACGCCCGGCGTCGGCAGCTGGCTCGACCTGTTCTGGCCGTCGCGATACCTGGGCAGGCGGGACCGGATCGCCCTGAACGCGAACTTCTTCTTCCTGTTCCGGGACGACACCCCACTGGCCGCCTCCACCGCCGCGACTCAGGTGGACCGGGCGGCGGGCATCATCTCCGCCGCCGTCGACTACAAGCTGGCCCTCGACCGGGAGGCCATCCCGCCGGTGACCCAGCGCGGGCAGCAGCTGTCCATGTGGCAGAACAAGTACCTGTTCTCCGAGACCAGGATTCCCGGCGTGGAGCAGGACACGGTCCGGGTCCCCTACAGCGCGGAATGGCCGGGTCACTCGCAGGCCCGGCACATCGTGGTGTTCTTCCACGGCAGCACGTTCCGGATGGACGTGGTCGGCCCGGACGGAGCGCCGTACTCGCCGGAGGATCTCGCCGACGGGCTGCGCGCGGTGCTGAAGGCGGGCGCCCGCCCGGCCCGCACCGACACCGCCGTCGGGCACCTCACCACCAAGGCCCGCGCGGAATGGGCCCAGAGCAGGCAGCGGCTGCTGGCCGAGCCCGCGAACGCCGCGGCGCTGGACACCATCGAGACCGCGCTGTTCGCCGTCTGCCTCGAGGACTTCGCCCCGCGCGACGAACTGCACGCCTGCGACGAGTTGCTGCACGGTGACAGCGCGAACCGGTGGTTCGACAAATCGGTGTCCTTCGTCGTCTTCGCCGACGGACAGGCGGGCATCAATGTCGAGCACTGCGGACTCGACGGCACCACCATCCTGTCGTTCGTGGACACCCTGCTGGAAACCTCGGTGCCGGAACACGCCGCCCACTCCGGCGCACAGGCGCAGGGACTGCCCGCGGTGGAGCCGGTCGAGTTCGTGCTCGACGAGGCGCAGCGCGGCGATATCGCCGCGGCGGCCGCCGCCTTCGCCCAGTACGCCGCGGCGAACGCCACCCAGACGGTGTCGTTCCCGGACTTCGGCACCGCCAGGGCCAAGCAGCTCGGCATCTCGCCGGACGCGTTCGCGCAGTTGAGCTACCAGCTGGCCCATCGGCGCAGCAAGGGGCTCACCGGCGCGACCTACGAGTCCATCGCGACCAGGCAGTACCGCAACGGCCGCACCGAGGCCATGCGGGTGATCACCCCGGAGATGATCGCCTTCGTGGACGCGATGCAGGACCAGGACGCGAGCGCCGAGGCGAAGCTCGCCGCGGCGCGGACGGCCGCGTCCGCGCACGTGGAGCGGGCCAAGCAGTGCCAGGCCGGTGACGCGCCCGAGCAGCACCTGTGGGAGCTGCAGTGGATCCAGCGCCGCCGCGGCGCGGAACTGGGCGTCATCGACCCGATCCCGCTCTACGACAGCCCCGGCTGGACGATCATGCGCGACGACTACCTGAGCACCAGCTCGGCGCCGTCGGTCAACATCCGCTACTTCGGTTTCGGCTCCACCAGTCCCCGCTGCATCGGCATCGCCTACGTCCTGCTGCCGGACCGCTGGAATCTCTACCTGGCCACTCCGAAACCGGTCGCCGACCAGATGCACGCGTTCGCCGACCACCTCTGCACGGCGGTCGCCGACCTGCAGGCGCTGCTCGCCGGGAACTAGCCGCTTTCCGCCCGGTTCCTCCGCCCCCGGTCAGGGGTGGAGGAACCGGGCGGTCGCCGTTACCGGCCATCGTGGGCCGGAGCAACAGACCCGCATCCGGGTCTGAAACAATGGCTCATCGTGAAGAACTTCGAATCCCTGTTCGCCGAACTGCAGGATCGTGCGGTCAACCGCCCCGAGGGGTCCGGAACCGTTGCCGCGCTGGACGCAGGCGTGCATACCCAGGGTAAGAAGGTGCTCGAGGAGGCCGGTGAAGTGTGGCTGGCCGCCGAACACGAGAGCGACGAGTCGCTCGCCGAGGAGATCTCCCAGCTGCTGTATTGGGTGCAGGTGCTGATGGTGGGTCGCGGGCTGAAGCTCGAAGACGTGTACCGACATCTGTGATGACGGCCGTCCGACACCCCGTTTCTCCTCCCGAAAGGACTCCCTCCATGCTGCGCGTCGCAGTCCCCAACAAAGGCGCCCTCTCCGAATCCGCCGTCTCGATCCTCGCCGAGGCGGGCTACCGCAAGCGCACGGATTCCCGCGATCTGACCGTGCTCGACCCGGCCAACCAGGTCGAGTTCTTCTTTCTGCGACCCAAGGACATCGCGATCTACGTCGGTTCCGGGGAGCTGGATCTCGGCATCACCGGTCGTGATCTCGCCCTCGATTCCGGCGCACCGGTGCAGGAACGGCTCGCCCTCGGCTTCGGCCGCTCCACCTTCCGTTACGCCGCCCCGGCCGGACGGGAGTGGAAGGTCGAGGACCTCGCCGACAAGCGCATCGCCACTTCCTACCCGAACCTGGTGCTCGACGATCTGCGCGGCCGCGGCATCGAGGCCGAGGTGATCCGCCTCGACGGCGCGGTGGAGATCTCCATCCAGCTCGGCGTCGCCGACGCCATCGCCGACGTCGTCGGCTCCGGGCGCACGCTGCGCCAGCACAACCTCGTCGCGTTCGGTGAATCGCTGTGCGACTCCGAGGGTGTGCTGGTCGAGCGCAAGGACGCCGATCGCGGCGACCGGGCACGGAATCAGCTCGTCGCCCGGATCCAGGGCGTGGTCTTCGCCCAGCAGTACGTCATGCTGGACTACGACTGCCCGAAGAATTTGCTCGACGAGGCGTTCGTCATCACCCCCGGGTTGGAATCGCCGACCGTGGCGCCGCTGGCCGACACCGGCTGGGTCGCGGTCCGCGCACTGGTGCCGCGCAAGCAGAGCAACGAGTTGATGGACAAGCTGGCCGATCTGGGCGCGAAAGCCATCCTGGCCACGGACATCCGCTCCTGCCGCGCATTCTGAACGCCGGATTCGTCCGATACGCCTGATTCGTTCAGGCTGAGCGCAATCGGTGTGCCCTGTGACCGGGGGTTGCTACCGTGCGGCCTCTCGATGAGGAAACGCAAGGAGCCCCCGTGTCACAGTCACCACCCGAGGAGCAGTCGGGCAGCACATTCACCTGGAACGAGGACTGGCTGGCGGCGATCGCCGGGCTGATCCTGATCGCGCTGGTCCTGCTCGGCGCGACTCCGGATTGGCTGGTGCCGTGATGGCCGAGACCGGCGCCGAATCGGCGAAGGAATCGAAGGCTTTGGCGGACAAGGATTCCGGCGTGGCCGCGCCCGGCGGAATCCCGTCATCCGAGACGGAAGCGGTGCAGGCGACGTCCCGGCCGACCGCCGGGACCATCGCGGCCGGTATCGCGGTCGTGATCGTGCTCGGCGCCCTCACCCGCTACTTCGAGACACACGTCCCGCAGTGGGCAGTGGGCACTCCGTTCCAGCGCGTCGCCAAGTCCGTCGAATACCCGGTGTACGCCATCGCCCTTGGTCTGCTCGGCAATGTCGTGCTGAGCAAACTCGCACTGCGCGACCGGCTTTCGGCGGGATTCCGCACCGAATTCTTCATCAAGACCGGCGTGGTGCTGCTCGGCGCTTCGATCAACCTGAAGGTCCTGGTCACCGCGGCGGGTCCGTCGATCCTGCAAGCGCTGCTGCTGATCACGGCCGTGTTCGGCTTCACCTGGTGGCTGGGCGGACGCCTCGGGCTGGACGACAAGCTGCGCGCGCTGCTGTCCTCGGCGGTGTCGATCTGCGGTGTCAGCGCGGCCATCGCCGCGGCGGGCGCGGTGCAGGCGCGGCGCGAGCAGATCGCCTACGCGGCCTCGCTGGTAATCGTCTTCGCGTTGCCCTCGATCTTCCTGCTGCCCTGGCTGGCGGAGGTGCTCGGCTTGTCGGACGCGGTCGCGGGCGCCTGGATCGGCGGCAATATCGACACCACGGCGGCGGTCGCGGCCTCCGGCGCGATCGCGGGGGAGAAGGCGCTGCAGATCGCCACTATCGTCAAGACCACGCAGAACGCGCTGATCGGTGTGGTCGCCATCGCGCTGACCGCGTACTTCACGCTGCGCGTCGAGCGGGCGCCCGGTGCGGTGCGGCCCTCGCCGCGCCAGTTCTGGGAGCGGTTCCCGAAGTTCGTGCTCGGCTTCATCGCCGCCTCGGTCATCGGCACGCTGTACCTGCAGGCGGTGGACAAGAAGTCCGGTGCGGCGCACATCGCGATCATCAACGATCTGCGCACCTGGTTCCTGATCTTCGCGTTCGTCTCCATCGGCTTGGAGTTCTCGCTGCGCGGACTGCGGGAAGCGGGCTGGCGGCCGGTCGTGGTGTTCGGGTCCGCGGCGGTCGTGAATCTCGCGGTGGGTCTCGGACTCTCGGTGCTGCTGTTCCACAATTTCACCGCCTGAGCGTCGGCCCCATGGATACGCAGCCGAAACTCGGGCACGCGATGTCGCCCGGTCCTGGACATCGGGGCCGGGCGGCCCGCCGTTCGGGAAATGTTCACCGGCCGAATACGCGGGTCGGCTCGAAACCACCGGCCTCATCGGGAAGACTGTCGGGCGTGTCGGACAGGATCAACGACGAGAAGGCCGCGGCGGAGCCGGGCCGACGAGCGACCACCCCGGCGGCCGACGGTGTCCCCGCGCGCGGCACGGCGTGGACGCGGATACGAAACCTGTTCATCATCGCGGGCGACGCGGTACTGGTCGTGGTCCTGATCGGAGCGGTTTTCCTGCTCGGCGAGCGCGGGACGTCATTGGACTTCCTGGTGGCCGCGCTGGGCCACTAGCTCGTCAGTCCGAGACGGCTTCGGCCAGGGTCTCGTCCGGGGATTCGGTGACGCCGCCGCTCGGCCAGCCAGGGTAGGGCGGCGGCGTGCCGCCGAATGCCGGGCACAAAGGCTTGTAGTCGCAGTACGAGCACAGCCAGCTGGTGTTCGGCTGGAAGTCCCCGGTGCGGCCCGCCTCGAGAATGGCCGCCCACAGTGCCGAGAGCGTGCGCTCGAAGCGCAGCAACTCCTGCTCCTCGGGGGCGTAGGTGAGGATCTGCTCGTCGGCGAGGTAGATCAGCCGCAGCTGGGCGGGCACCAGGCCGCGGGTGCGCAGTACGACCAGCGCGTAGAACTTCAACTGGAACAGCGCTTTGGTCTCTTGCGTCGGCCCCGGCGCACGGCCGGTCTTGTAGTCCACGACGCGCAGGGCGCCGCTGGGCGCGAGGTCGATCCGGTCGACGAACCCACGCAGCGGCGCGCCGTCGGCCAGTTCCACCTCCACCCGCGCTTCGCGCGACTCCGGATCGAACCGGGTCGGATCCTCCAGCCGGTAGTAGCGGCGCACCAGCGCGCGCACCTCCTCGAGGAACGCGTCGAGTTGCCCCGCGGCGACCAGTTCCGCCACCTCCGGCTGTTGGGCGTGCACCCGCGCCCACGCCGTCGGCACCAGGGCCTCGGCGCGCTCGGGCACCCGCTCGGCCGCGGGCAGCCCGTAGAGGTCCTCCAGCACCGCGTGCACCACCGTGCCGCGCACCGCGTGCACCGAAGGCCGCTCCGGTATCCGATCGATCGCGCGAAAGCGGTATTTCAGCGGACACTGCTTGAAATCCATTGCCCGGGAAGGCGAGAGCGCGGGCCGGGCGCGGGTGGCCGTCGGATCGGGCCGGGCGGTCCGCGCGTCGTCGGCAGGGGGCGTGGACACGGGCGAGCACATACCTGGCAGGCTATCCGGCGGCACCGACACGCCGGTGCGTCACAGCACGATTCCGACAAGTGGAACGGAGATTCATGACGGCCAGACGGACCGGGCCATTCACCATCGGTGACCGGGTGCAGCTGACCGATGCCAAAGGACGCCTGTACACGGTGGTCTTGGAGCCGGGCAAGGAATTCCACACCCATCGCGGCGGGATCAAGCACGACAGCCTGATCGGTGCCGACGAGGGCAGCGTGGTGCATTCCACCAACGGCACGCCCTATCTCGCACTGCGTCCGCTGCTGATCGACTACGTGCTGTCCATGCCGCGCGGCGCCGCGGTGATCTACCCGAAGGACGCCGCGCAGATCGTGCACGAGGGCGACATGTTCCCCGGCGCGCGTGTGCTGGAAGCCGGCGCGGGGTCCGGTGCGCTGACCTGCTCGCTGCTGCGGGCGGTGGGGCCGCAGGGGCAGGTGGTGTCCTACGAGATCCGCGCCGACCACGCAGAGCACGCGATCCGCAACGTCGAGACGTTTTTCGGCGAGCGGCCGGCGAACTGGTCGCTGACCGTGGGTGACGTGGCCGACTACACCGGAGAGCCGGTGGATCGCGCGGTACTGGACATGCTCGCGCCGTGGGATGCGCTACCGGCGGTGTCCAAGGCGCTCGTGCCGGGCGGCGTGCTGATCGTCTATGTGGCCACCGTCACCCAGCTGTCGAAAGTGGTCGAAGCGCTGCGCGAGCAGGAGTGCTGGACCGAGCCACGCTCCTGGGAGTCGCTGGTGCGACCGTGGCATGTGGTCGGCCTCGCCGTGCGGCCCGAGCACCGCATGCAGGGTCACACCGCCTTCCTGGTCAGCGCCCGCAGGCTCGCCGAGGGCACCGTCACGCCCAAGCCGCAGCGCAGGCCCTCGAAGGGCTGAGCGCGGCCGGGCGGGCGAGGTGGTGGCCGACTCAGGCCGGGACGCAGGGCGCCTGCGCGAAGCCGAGCAGCAGACAGCCGCTCGCGTCCGTCAGCTTCCAGGTGCCGTCGACGTTTTCCCAGCTCAGCGGCACGGCGGGGGCGGCGCCATGCGGGGAGGTGATGGTCACCTGCGCGTTCGCGGTGTTGCCCTGGGTGGTGATGTCGGCGACGGCGAAGGTGAGCGCGTAGCCCTGCAGGCCCTTGTTCATCTGGTCGATGTTCGCTGTGCGCTTTTCACCGTTGACGATCAGCTTGGCCTTCTCGGGGGTGGGTACAGTCGGATCGGTGAGCTTTACCAGCACGGCCTGCAAGGTATCGGCGGTCGGCGCACCGGTCGCATGGGCGGAGTGATCGTGGGTACCCGACGCGGCGGTGCTGGTGGCGGCCGAGGTCGCCGCGCCGGTGGAGTCGTCGTCGGAGCCGCACGCCGCCACCGCGCCGGAGATGGCCAGCGCCGCCGCGGCGGTGACGAGGGAAAAACGCAGGGTTCTCGCGGGAAGGAGCATGGTCGGCAACCTTTCGGCTCGAGCGGCGAGGAGGCTCACCAGGGTCGGGTTAGGGCAGGCTAACATGGTGATCCGGCCGCCGATCGCGGCCCAGATGTGATCACCACGAAACCATGTCGGAAAGCGAGAACGGGTCGCGCCCGGTAGCGTTGATAGACCGGGACTGGGAGGAGCAGCACATGAGCCCCATCGAGAATTCGGATTCGGCGGCCTGGAGAGAGCTCGAGGCAGTGCGCGCCGAGGCGGCTGCACTCCGAAGGCAACTCGCCGATTCGCCGGATCGCACACGGGAATTGGAAGCCCGCATCGATTCGCTGACCATTCGCAACACGAAGCTGATGGACACCCTCAAGGAAGCGCGCCAGCAGCTGGTCGCGCTGCGTGAGGAGGTCGATCGGCTGGGTCAGCCGCCGAGCGGATACGGCATTCTGATCGGTGTGTACGACGATCAGACGGTCGACGTGTTCACTTCGGGTCGCAAGATGCGGTTGACGTGTTCACCGAACATCGAGACCTCGACGCTCGAATACGGTCAGACCGTCCGCCTCAACGAGGCGCTCACGGTCGTCGAGGCCGGGCACTACGACGCGGTCGGCGAGATCGGCACCCTCCGGGAGATCCTCGACGACGGTCGTCGCGCCCTGGTCGTCGGCCATGCCGACGAGGAGCGTGTGGTGTGGCTGGCAGGCCCGCTGGCGAAGGTCGCCGAGATGGACGACCTCGACGATCCCGATTCCCCCATCCGCAAGCTGCGGCCGGGCGACTCGCTGCTGGTCGACACGAAGGCCGGTTTCGCCTTCGAGCGCATCCCCAAGGCCGAGGTCGAGGACCTCGTGCTGGAAGAGGTGCCCGACGTCGACTACAGCGACATCGGCGGTCTCGGCAGGCAGATCGAGCAGATCCGCGACGCGGTGGAGCTGCCATTCCTGCACAAGGACCTCTTCCGCGAGTACGCGCTGCGTCCGCCGAAGGGTGTGCTGCTCTACGGTCCCCCCGGCTGCGGTAAGACGCTCATCGCCAAGGCGGTGGCCAACTCGCTGGCCAAGAAGATCGCCGAGGCGCGCGGTGAGGATGCCAAGGAAGCCAAGTCGTTCTTCCTGAACATCAAGGGCCCCGAGCTGCTCAACAAGTTCGTGGGTGAGACCGAGCGTCACATCCGGATCATCTTCCAGCGGGCCCGCGAGAAGGCGTCCGAAGGCACGCCGGTGATCGTGTTCTTCGACGAGATGGATTCCATCTTCCGCACCCGCGGCTCCGGCGTCTCCTCCGATGTCGAGACCACGGTGGTGCCGCAGCTGCTGTCGGAGATCGATGGTGTCGAGGGCCTGGAGAACGTCATCGTGATCGGCGCCTCCAACCGTGAGGACATGATCGATCCCGCGATCCTGCGGCCGGGCCGCCTGGACGTGAAGATCAAGATCGAGCGTCCGGACGCGGAGTCGGCGCAGGACATCTTCTCGAAGTACCTCACCCAGGAGTTGCCGCTGCACGACGACGACCTGGCCGAGTTCGGCGGCGACAAGGTCTTGTGCATCAACGCCATGATCGAACGCGTCGTCGACCGGATGTACGCCGAGAGCGAGGACAACCGCTTCCTGGAGGTCACCTACGCCAACGGTGACAAGGAGGTCCTGTACTTCAAGGACTTCAACTCCGGCGCCATGATCCAGAACATCGTGGACCGCTCCAAGAAGTACGCCATCAAGGCGGTGCTCGACACGGGCAACCCGGGTCTGCGCATCCAGCATCTCTACGATTCGATCGTGGACGAGTTCTCCGAGAACGAGGACCTGCCCAACACCACGAATCCGGACGACTGGGCACGCATCTCGGGTAAGAAGGGCGAGCGGATCGTCTACATCCGCACGCTGGTCACCGGCAAGAACGCCAGTGCCAGCCGCGCCATCGACACCGAGTCGAACACCGGTCAGTACCTGTAAAGGTTCCGCCGACCACGATGGGCCGCGTCTCCCCGGAGACGCGGCCCTTTCGCTGTCCAGGGCGCAGGTGACGGTGCACGGCGACGGCCGCACACCACTCGTATCCGGATGACTCTCGACGGCGCGCCATTCGGCGTCGTCGCTCATCAGCAGGCCTACAGTCCGCTCGTGCTAAAATTTGACCATGCGGCCAGAAAACAGTACGAGTGGCCAACGGCGGTCCTTTATCGAAGAGGCGCGACGGCGGCAGATCATCGCCTCCGCGGTGGAGGTGATCTCCGAGGTCGGGTACGCGAATGCTTCGCTGGCGCGGATCGCCGAGCACGCGGGCATCTCCAAGGGCGTCATCTCCTACCACTTCGAGGGCAAGGACGATCTGATGACGCAGCTGGTGGTCCAGCTCTACGTCTCGGCCGCGGAGTACATCGCGCCACGGGTCGGAGCGGCGGCCGGACCGCGCGCGAGCCTGCTGGCCTACCTCGAATCGAACCTCGGTTTCATCGATGCGAATACCACGTATGTGGCGGCGCTGGTCGAGGTGGTGACGAATCTGCGGGACGCGGAAGGCAACCCGAAGTTCGCCTCCGCCGACGGTGAACGCGACATCATCGCGCCGCTGGTCGACATCCTCACCGAAGGGCAGCGCACCGGCGAGTTCGGCGAGTTCGATCCGCTCTTGATGGCCAAGTCCATCCGCGACGCCATCGATGGCGCCGCCGGACGGGCGGTCCGGGAACAGGACTTCGCGATGGACGCGTACGCGGCACACGTGTGCCGGTTGTTCGACACGGCGACCCGGAAAGCGGGTAACGATGACTGAGGTACTGGACACCCCGCGGCGCCGGGACGATGCCACGACACCGTTGCCCTCGTTCGCCTTCGGCGGAGTCGGCGCGGTGGCGGCGCTGGGTGCGGTGGCGCTGCTGGTTTCCATCGGGCGGTACGGATTCTTCGGCGACGAGCTGTATTTCGTCGCGGCAGGCCGCAGGCTCGCGGTCGGCTACGCCGATCAGGGGCCGCTGCTACCCGCGATCGCGCGGATGACGGATCTGCTCGCCCCGGATTCGCTGATGGCACTGCGTCTTCCGGCCGTGCTCGTCACCGTGGCCGCGGTGGTGGTGACCGCCCAGATCGCCAGGGAGTTCGGGGGCGGTCGCCCGGCGCAGGTGCTTGCCGCGGCCGCGTATGCCACCTCGCCGTTCCTGCTGGTGCAGGGTGATCAGCTGGCCACCAATACGATCGACACGGCGTTGTGGGTGGTGGTGAGCTGGCTGGTGATCCGCTGGGTTCGCACCCGCCACGACGGTTTGCTGCTGGCCTCGGCGCTGTTCACCGCGGTGGATATGCAGGTCAAGTGGCTGATTCCGTTCTTCTGGCTCGCACTGGTGATCGGGGTGGCGATCTACGGACCGCGTGAGCTGCTGCGCCGCCCCGCCCTGTGGTGCGGCGCCGCGATCGTCGTCCTCACCTCGGTACCCAGCCTGGTGTGGCAGGCGGCGCACGGGTGGCCGCAGCTGCGTCTGGGTGGTGTGGTCGCCGCGGAGCAGGCCACGATCGGCGGGCGCTACATCTGGCTGCCGCTCGCGCTCGCCGCCGCCGGATTGATCGGTGGATTGCTGCTGGTGTACGGGGTGTGGACCCTGTTCCGTGCCGAAAGCTTGCGGCCGTACCGTTTTCTCGGTGTCCTGCCGTTGGTGCTGATCGTGGTCTTCATCGCGACCGGTGGACGACCGTACTACGCGGCGGGTTGCTACGGAGCGCTGATCGCGGTCGGCGCGGTGCGGTGGATGGAGAACCGGCGGCGATCGCGTGTGACCCTCACCGTTGCGGTGGCCGCGATATCCGTTGCGCTGGTGATTTTCTCGCTGCCCCTGCGCCCGGAATCCGACATCGACCCGGTCGACACCCAAGCCCAGGCGGGGCTGGAGATCGCGGTCTACGGTCGGTTCGGCTGGTCCGAACTCGCGGCCGGGACCGCGGCGGCCTACGCGGCGCTGCCGGAGCCGGAACGGGCTTCGGCCGTGGTGATCGCCGATTCCTATTGGCAGGCAAGCGCCTTGGACCTCGCGCGCGCGACCCATGGCCTGCCCGCCGTCTTCAGTCCGAATCGCGGGTTCGGCTACTTCGGCACCCCGCCGGACACGGCGACGACGGTGCTGTGGGTGGGTGGCACTGAGGCCGATGTGCGCGCGCACTGTGCCGAGGTGACCGCGATCGGGCAGGTCGACGCTCGTCTCGGGTTCCCGGGGGTCACCCGCGGCGTCACTGTCTGGCGTTGCGCGCGACCGCTCGTGCCGTGGTCGCGAGCATGGCCGGGCATGCTGCGGCTGAACTGATCCGGTTCCGGCTCACCACCAGCCGAGGATCGGCGACAACTGTCTGCCGAGTTCCGGTGCCAGCGACCGCGAATAGCTGGCGGTGAGGTGATGCTCGTCGTGGTAGATCAGGACGTTGCCCTCGGTGACCGCGCATACGTCGCGTTCGCACAGCGCGTCGGACAGGTCCAGCGGGAACACGTTGGGGAACGAGGCGGCGAACTCCAGCGCCGGATCGACCGCGTTCAGCGCCTCCGCGCGCGGCATCCCGCAGCTGATCCGGTCGCCGTGCTGGGCGAGGCAATCGATGGCCCGGTACCGCACGCCGTCGCGGCGCAGCCACGGCGTGTCACGGATGGCGAGCACGTTGAGTCCGCGGTCGGCCAGGCGGGTCCAGACGTCCAGATAGTCGGCCGGGGTCTCGTCACCCGCGCCGTCACGAGGGCGGGTCGCTGTCGTGAACACCCACTCCGGGCGTTCGACGCCCAGGCGGTCGATCACCTCCACAGACCAGTCGCGGCAGTCCGGATTCGCTTCACCCTTGTACATCGGTTCCGCCGCCACGGTCAGCGGGCAGCCCATCTTCAGGTAGACCTCGACCCGGAAGGAGTGCTCGCGGGCGAGCAGGTCGAGCGCGGGCACCCAATGCTCGGCATGCGAGCTGCCCACCACCGCGATGGTGCGCTCCGCGGCGGCGTCGCCATAGGTGCAGGTGATGACCTCGCGGGTATCCCAGTCCGCGATGCAGCCGTCGCGCGAGGGGTAGGCCGCGTCCGCCGGCGCTTCGTACATGCTCGGCCGCATCGGAGCCTCGGGCGCGCTCACGCCGTTGACCAGTGCTTCCGCGCCGGGATAGCGCGCCGAGTCCAGCCCGGCCACCGCTCGCGGCGGATTCGCCTTGGTCACCACCTGCTCGCCCAGCGCCGCCGCGAGTACCGCGATGCCGAGCGCAGCGACCAGCCGGCCCGTGCGGCGTCCGCGGGCGGGCGTCTTTCCGGCCGGACGACCGGACCGCACTCGTAGCGGCTCCTCGATGAACCGGTTGGTCAGGTAGGCGAGTACCAGCGACGCCCCGACGACGCCCAGACCCACGCCGAGTCCCGCGGTCGCGGCTCCCGTCCGCGCCAGGACGAAGATCAGAATCGGCCAGTGCCACAGATACAGCGCGTAGGACAGTTCGCCGAGGCGCACCGCGGCCGGTGCGCCGAGCAGCCGGTTCGGTAGTGGCTGATCCGCGGCGGCGAGATCGCCGCCCGCGACGATCAGCGCCAGTGTGGCCCCGACTGGCACCAGCGCGGCGGGACCGGGGAACCGATCGGCGCCGTCGATCAACCAACCGCACGTGAGCACCGCGACCGCGCCGAGGACGGCGGCCGCGACCCGCACCGAACGCGGCGGTGACAGCCAGGGCGCGACGATCGCCAGCAGCGCCCCGGCGAGGAGTTCCCAGGCGCGGGCGAAACTGTCGTAGTAGTTCCAGCCCTGATGCACCGCGGTACCGTGCGCGGCGTAGACGAACGAGGCCACCGCGCCCGCGGCGAGCGCGATCGCCAAGGCCGGACGCACTGCCCCCGGGCGAGCGAAACGCAGGCACAGGCCAGCGACCGACGCCACGACGATCAGCGCGAGCAGGTAGAACTGCATCTGCACCGCCATCGACCACAGATGCTGCAACGGGCTCACCGACGGATCGGCGGCCAGGTAGTCCGACCAGGACAGCGCCAGATACCAGTTCTGGTAGTACAGCAGCGACGCCAGCGTCTGCGCCGCCATCTCGCCCCACTGGGTGAACGGGCGAAGCAGCACGGTCGCCGCGACCACGGCCGCCAGAAGCGTGACCAGAGCGGGCAGTAATCGGCGGGCGAGCCGGCGAGCGGTGTGCGCGACACGGACCGTGCCGGTGGCCGCCACGCCGCGCAGCAGCGAGCCGGTGAAGAAGAACCCGGACAGCGCCAAGAACACGTCCACGCCGCCCGACACCCGGCCGAACCAGATGTGGAACGCCACGACCAGCGCGATCGCCACGCCGCGCAGCCCGTCCAGATCGTGCCGGTACCCGCCGGCGCCCGCCCGCGGCACGGCCGCCGCGGTGGCGACCGCACCCGGCCGGAGCAACCGATTCACCGCTCGGGCGACCGTCACCGGACTCGCGCGGCGCGGTCGTCGCGGAAACGGAATCCAACGGCTCGGCGACGGAGGCATGAACGGGACACGTCATTTCTCTTACCACGGGCGGTGAACCGTGGTCCAACTCGCAAGGCCGGAGTGGCGTGCGGAAACGGCGAGAAATACGGACAATTCGGTCACCCGTCGACGGGTCGTAATGGGTGGGTCGATAGGGTGGGGTCGTGAATGTTGAGGTGACACCCCTGCCGGGTATAGGTGTGCGCAAGGATTTTCCGCTGACCAATACACGACGCCGGATAGGGGTGATCGACCATCGCGACGGCACGATGGACCTCATCGTGAGCAAGCCGGACAACCCCGACGAGACCGAACAGGTACCGCTGTCGGGGAAGGAGGCGGCCGTGCTGGCCAGCCTGCTCGGCGCGCCGCAGCTGGTCGAACAACTGCGCGAGGAACACCGCGAGTTCACCGGACTGACCACCCGGCAGCTGTCCATCCCGGACCGCTCCCGCTTCGACGGACGCAGGCTGGGCGAAACTCAGATGCGCACCCGGACGAAGGCGTCCATCGTCGCCGTGGTCCGCAGCGGTCAGCCGATTCCCTCGCCGGGGCCTGACTTCACCTTCACCGCTGGAGACGTGCTGGTCGTCGTCGGCACAGTGGAGGGCCTCGAGGCCGCCGCCAAGATCCTGTTAGACGGCTGAGCGCATGGTCGCACACGAGACCGCGCTCGCGCTGATCCAGCTGGGCGCGGTGTTCTTCGGCCTCGGCCTGCTCGGGCGGATCGCCGCGCGCATCGGCATGTCGCCCATCCCGCTGTATCTGATCGGCGGATTGGTGTTCGGCACCGGTGGCCTCGTCGAGTTGCGGCAGGTGGACGACTTCATCCATCTCGCCAGCGAAATCGGCGTCGTCCTGCTGTTGTTGCTCCTCGGCCTGGAATACAGCGCGCCGGAACTGGTCACGGGCATGCGCCGCTCGTGGGCCGCGGGCGTGGTGGACATCGTGCTCAACGCGACGCCGGGTGTGCTCGTCGCGCTCGGGCTCGGCTGGGGGTTCACCGGCGCCATCGCGATGGCCGGGGTCACCTACATCTCGTCCTCCGGCATCGTCGCGAAGGTGCTCAACGATCTGGGCAGGCTCGGTAACCGGGAAACGCCGGTGATCCTGTCCATCCTGGTGTTCGAGGACCTGGTGATGGCCGGATACCTGCCGGTGCTGACCGCGGTGCTGGCCGGAGTCGGTTTCCTCGCCGGACTGAAGACGCTGGCCATCGCCCTGGCGGCGGTCACGGTCGTGCTGATCGTCGCGCTGCGCTACGGCCGCTACGTCTCCGCGATCGTCGACAGCGCCGACCGCGAGATCTTCCTGTTGAAGCTGCTGGGTTCCGCGCTGCTGGTGGCGGGCGCGGCCTCCGCTGTGCAAGTGTCCGCGGCGGTCGGCGCGTTCCTGCTCGGCATCGCGATTTCGGACTCCACCGCGCACAACGCCACCAAGCTCCTGGAACCGCTGCGCGACCTGTTCGCCGCACTGTTCTTCGTGCTGTTCGGCCTGAGCACCGACCCGACGAGCATTCCGCCGGTGCTGGGCTGGGCGTGCCTGCTGGCACTGGTCACGACGGCCAGCAAGATCGCCACCGGATGGTGGGCGGCCAAGCGGGCCGGTGCGGGCCGCTTGGGCCGGGCGCGCGCGGGCACCGCCCTGGTCGCCCACGGCGAGTTCTCGATCGTCATCGCGGGTCTCGCGGTGGCCGCTGGCGCGGTCCCCGCCGAATTCGCCGCGCTGGCCACAACCTACGTGCTGTTGATGGCGGTGCTCGGGCCGGTCGTCAGCCGGTTCGTCGAGCCGGCGATGGCGCTGCTGCTGCGTCGGCGCGCCGCGGTGTCCTGACCGATTCGTTCGAGCCCCCGAGCGGGCGGACGAGCCGGTCCCGCTGACGACCATGGTGGCGGCGACGATCGGACGCCGCCACCGTGGTCGTCCGGAATTCAGTTGCGGACGGCGACGGAATCGAGCACCACGTCGGCGGCCGGTGCGCCGTCGGACGAGCCGTCCTTGACTCCGGCGGCGGCGATGGCGTTCAGCACGTCCATGCCCGCGGTGACCCGGCCGAACGGGGTGTAGTTCGGCGGCAGCGGCGCGTCCCGGTAGACCAGGAAGAACTGGCTGCCGTTGGTGCCGGGGCCCGCGTTCGCCATCGCGATCGTGCCCGCCGGGTAGGTCGCGCCCGCCAGGTTCTCGTCGGGGAATTGATAGCCGGGCCCGCCCATGCCGGTCGCGGTGGGGTCGCCGCACTGCAGGACGTAGATGCCGTCGGTGGTGATCCGGTGGCACTTCGTCTGGTCGAAGTACCGTTCCCCGGCCAGGAACGCGAACGAGTTGACGGTGCGCGGTGCGTGGGCGGCGTCCAGGGCGACGGTCACGGTGCCGCAAGTGGTGATCAGCGTCGCCGTGTATTGCGCGTTGGGATCGATGGTCATGCCGGGTTCGGCGGGCCACTGCTTACCGTTCGGCTGCCCCGCGGTCGGTACGCCACAGCCGGCCGGGCCCTGCTCCCGAGCAGGCGACGGGGTCGCCGAGACGACACCGGTCGCGGACGCGACCAGCGCCGCGCCGACGACGAGGACCCCGAGGATCCGCAGCGATCGCCACGGCGCGCCCCGGCGCCCCGCGCGCCGGCCGTTGACGAGTTCTCGCGCTTGCACTTCGCTGCTCACCGCTGAAAATCTCCTTCACTCGGGGTTGCGCACCGGACGATGCAGCGCGAATCATTCCATCTCGCCCGACCAAGTGGGGGAGTACGGCTCGATTACTCGAGCACGGGCAGGTCGGGATGCCGCCGTAACCGCGGTTGCCACGGATTGGCTACAAAATGCCTCCAGGCACTCGTCGGACAACGGAACAGGTTCCCGGTGACGTATAACGAGGCATGGGAATCGTTCGAGCGGCGCTGGTCCAAACGAACTGGACCGGTGACAAGGAGTCGATGCTCGCGGCGCACGAGAACTACGCGCGCCGCGCCGCCGCGCACGGAGCCGCGGTGATCTGCTTCCAAGAACTGTTCTACGCCCCGTATTTCTGCCAGCGGCAGGACACGGAGTTCTACGACTACGCCGAATCCGTCCCGGGGCCGACGACGGAACGATTCGCGGAACTGGCGAAAGAATTGCGCCTGGTGATGATCCTGCCGGTGTACGAGCAGGAACAGCCGGGTCTGCTGTACAACACGGCGGCGGTGATCGACGCCGACGGCAGCTATCTCGGCAAGTACCGCAAACACCACCTTCCGCACGTGCACGGGTTCTGGGAGAAGTTCTATTTCCGGCCGGGCAACCTGGGCTGGCCGGTGTTCGACACGGCGGTGGGCAAGGTCGGCGTATACATCTGCTACGACCGGCACTTCCCGGAGGGGTGGCGCGCGCTGGCCCTCGCCGGTGCGGAACTCGTGTTCAATCCGTCGGCCACGTCGCGCGGCTTGTCCGGTTACCTCTGGAGACTGGAACAACCGGCGGCCGCGGTAGCCAACGAGTACTACATCGGTGCCATCAATCGGGTCGGCGCCGAGGAGTACGGCGACGACGACTTCTACGGCACCAGCTACTTCGTCGACCCCGAAGGCAAGTTCGTCGGCGAGGTCGCCTCCGATACCGACCCCGAGCTGGTCGTCCGTGATCTGGACATGGACCTGATCAAGGTGGTGCGCGACCGCTGGGCCTTCTACCGCGATCGGCGCCCCGACGCCTACGGGCCGCTGGTGGCCCCCTGAGACCGGGGAGAACGACATGGCGCGCACCTTCATCCACGGTGGCACGGTGGTCTCCGCCACCGGAGCGCAGCCGCTCGACGTGCTCGTCGACGGCGAGACCATCGCCGCCGTCCTGCGGCCGGGCTCCGTCGCGCTGGGCGCGGATCTCGCCGCGTCCGCCGATCGCGTGCTCGACGCGACCGGCAGATACGTCATCCCCGGCGGCGTGGACGGTCACACCCACATGCAGATGCCCTTCGGTGGGACCGAGGCCTCCGACACCTTCGAGACCGGCACCCGCGCGGCCGCGTGGGGCGGCACCACCACCATCATCGACTTCGTCGTCCAGCGGCAAGGGGAACGGGTCCAGGACACGCTGGCCGCCTGGCACGCGAAAGCGGCCGGGCAATGCGCGATCGACTACGGCTTCCATCAGATCATCGGCGACGTCGACGACGAATCCTTGAAGGGCATGAGCGAATTGGTGGCCGAGGGCGTCACCAGCTTCAAGCTCTTCATGGCCTACCCGGGGGTCTTCTACTCCACCGACGGCCAGATCCTGCGCGCCATGCAGTCAGCGGCGGAACTCGGCGCGCTGGTGATGATGCACGCGGAGAACGGGATAGCCATCGATGTGCTGGTCGAACAGGCGCTCGCGCGAGGGGACAACGCGCCGTACTTCCACGGCACGACCCGACCGTGGCAGCTCGAGGAGGAGGCCACCCACCGCGCGATCATGCTGGCCGAATTGACCGGCGTGCCGCTGTACGTCGTGCACGTGTCGGCCGAGCAGGCGCTGGCTCAGATCGCCGCCGCCCGCGACGCCGGGCGCAACGTCTTCGGCGAGACCTGCCCGCAGTACCTGTATCTCTCGCTCGAGGATCAGCTCGGCGCGCCGGGTTTCGAGGGCGCCAAATGGGTGTGCTCCACACCGCTGCGATCGAAGGCCGAAGGGCATCAGGACAAGCTGTGGCGCTACCTGCGCACCGGCGACGTCACGGCCGTCGGCACCGATCACTGTCCGTTCTGCATGAAGGGCCAGAAGGAGATGGGGCTCGGCGACTTCAGCAAGATCCCCAACGGTATCGGCGGCGTCGAGCATCGGATGGATCTGATGTTCCAGGGCGTCCGGTCCGGCCGGATCCCGCTGGAACGCTGGGTCGAGGTCTGCTGCACCACACCGGCCCGGATGTTCGGCATGTACCCGCGCAAAGGGGTGATCAGCCCGGGAGCGGACGCCGATATCGTCATCTACGACCCGGACGGCCACACCAGCATCGGTCTCGGCAAGACCCACCACATGAACATGGACTACTCGGCCTACGAGGGATTCGAGATCGACGGTCACGTCGACACGGTGCTGTCCCGGGGCCGGGTCGTCGTGGACGACGGCGGCTACCTCGGGCACGCGGGGCACGGCCGGTTCGTCGCGCGTGGACTCGCGCAGAACCTGATCTGACTTTCGATCCTCGGAACGGAGAAGTGCCGCATGGACATCGGTGTGGTGCTGCAATGCACGCCCCCGGCCTCGCGTGTGATCGAACTGGCCAGGCTCGCGGAGACATATGGGTTCTCCCACGTCTGGACCTTCGACTCGCATCTGCTCTGGCAGGAGCCCTATGTCATCTACAGCCAGATCCTGGCCGCCACCCGCAAGATCATGGTCGGTCCGATGGTGACGAACCCGGCCACTCGGGACTGGACGGTGACCGCGTCGGCCTTCGCCACGCTCAACGAGATGTTCGGCAATCGCACCGTATGCGGGATCGGCCGCGGCGACTCGGCCGTGCGCACGCTGGGCGGCAAGCCCGCCACGCTGGCCACGCTGCGCCGATCGATCGAGGTGATCCGCGAACTGGGCAACGGTCGCGGCGCGCGAGTGGACGACACGGTCGTGCGGTTGCCGTGGGCGGCCGACTCCCGGTTGGACGTGTGGGTGGCGGGCTACGGGCCACGCGCACTCGAGCTGACCGGTGCCGTGGCCGACGGATTCATTCTGCAACTGGCCGACCCCGACATCACGGCATGGACCGTCGCCCGGGTGCGCGCCGCGGCCGAGCGCGCGGGCCGGGACCCGGCGGCGGTGCGGATCTGCGTCGCCGCACCCGCTTATGTCACCGACGGGACGGACGCGGCGCAGGCGCACGCGCGGCAACAGTGCCGATGGTTCGGCGGGATGGTCGGCAACCACGTGGCGGAGATGGTGGCGAGATACGGTACGGCAGGCGACATCCCGGCTGCCCTCACGGACTACATCGAAGACAGGCGCGGCTACGACTACAACCTGCACGGACGCGCGGGCAATGTCCATGCCGAGTACGTGCCCGACGCCATCGTGGACCGCTTCTGCCTGCTGGGCACGCCCGACGACCAGCTGTCCCGGTTGCGGGAGCTGGAAAGGCTCGGTGTGGACCAGTTCGCCGTCTATCTCCAGCACGACGCGAAGAACGCGACTTTGGCGGCGTACGGTGAATCGGTGCTGCCTCGTCTCGCTTCCCTCGTGACCACGACCAAGTCGACCGAAGGGAGCGACTAGCGTGGCCGATCATGTCTTCTATCCCTGGAGCGCACAGGCCGAATTGAACCCGGCTCCGATCACCGGGGCGTTCGGCTCCTACTTCTGGGACGACACCGGCAAGCGCTATCTGGACTTCTCCTCCCAGCTGGTCAACGTGAACATCGGCCACCAGCATCCGGACATCGTCGCGGCGATCGTCGCCCAGGCGCAGCGGTTGGCGACCATCTCGCCGACGGTCGGCAACGACGTCCGCAGCGAACTGGCCCGGCTGATCGTCGAGCGGGCTCCCGGCGAGCTGAACCGGATCCTGTTCACCACCGGCGGCGCCGAGGCCGTCGAGCACGCGGTGCGTTTGGCGCGAAGCTACACCGGGCGGACGAAAATGCTCGCCGCCTACCGCTCCTACCACGGCGGCACGGGCGTCGCGATCGGCCTGACCGGGGAACCGCGCCGCTGGGGCGCGGAACCGACAAACGTCGACGTGGTGCGGTTCTTCGGCCCCTACCCCTACCGGTCACCGTGGGGCACGACGACTCCCGAGGAAGAGACGGCCGCCGCGCTGCGGCACCTGCGGCAGGTCATCGAGCTCGAGGGCCCGCAGCACATCGCGGGGTTGATTTTGGAGACGGTGGTCGGCACCAACGGTGTGCTCGTCCCGCCGCCCGGTTATCTGGCCGGCGTGCGAGCGCTGTGCGACGAGTTCGGCATCGTCTACATCGCCGATGAGGTGATGGTCGGATTCGGACGGGTGGGCGAATGGTTCGCGGTACAGGCGTTCGGCGTCGAGCCGGACATCATCACCTTCGCCAAGGGGGTGAACTCCGGCTACGTCCCGCTCGGTGGCGTGCTCATGGCCGAGCGGATCGCGCAGCGCTACGACCATGTGGTGTATCCGGGCGGTCTCACCTACGCGGGTCATCCGCTGGCCTGCGCGGCGGGTGTCGCCTCGATCGCGGTCTTCGAGCGTGAGGGAATCCTCGATCACGTACGGGCGGTGGGCGCCGATGTGCTCGGAAAAGGCCTGCGCGAACTCGCCGGTCGTCATCCGAGCGTCGGCGAGGTCCGTGGACTCGGCTTCTTCTGGGCGCTGGAACTGGTCCGGGACCAGCGCAGCAGACAGCCGCTGATCCCGTTCGCGGCGGCAGGCGCGGACGCCGAGCCGATGGCCGCGGTCACCGCCGCGGCCAAGGCACGCGGGCTGTGGCCGTTCAACGCGGGCAATCGCTTTCAGATCGCGCCGCCGCTGACCACGACGGCCGACGAACTGCGCACCGGCCTCGAGATCGTCGACGAAGTGCTCGACGTGGCCGACGGCTACGTCGCGAGCTGACCGGCCGCTCAGTGCGGCGTCAGTTCCACCACGACGCCGCCCTGCTGCCAGGTCTGGTAGATATCGGCCTTGGAGGGTGAACCATCGGCGGTGAAGCCGATGCCGTTGTACTTGGCGTTCTGCTTGTTGTCCCGCGCGACGATCTCGTAGAGCCGCAGCACGTCGACCTCGGAGGTGTGGACCACCGGGTCGAAGGTGCGCGGCTCGCCGCCGAAGGAGGCCCGCACCGGATCGCCCGCCCGCAGGTTCTTCACCCACGGGCGCAGGGCGGTGCCGATCAGCAGAGTGTCGCCGTGCCGGGTGTAGGCCAGCGGCACGTCGTAGACCTTCCCCGACTTGCGCCCGACTACGTGCAGGATCATCAGCCGCTTGCCGACGACGCCGGACAGCCCGGGTACACGCAGCAGCGCGCGCACGACCCGATTCATCACGCCCTGATACGAAGGGATGCGCTCGGGACCGGATGTGGTCGGTGTGCCGTAGGGGTTTTCGGGCGACGCGTGCTCAGTCATGGCTTCCAGTATCGGAGCACACGCGGCGCTCGGCGGCGCGACGTCCGAGATCCGCCAGTGGGCGCCGGGCGGCCCGGGTGCGCGTCCTCGGTACCCTGCGTACATGACTTCCGGGCAGACCGAGATCTGGCACAACCCGCGGTGCAGCAAGAGCCGCAACGCCACCGCGTTCCTGAACGACGCCGGGGTCGACTACACCGTGCGCAAGTATCTGGATCAGCCGCCGACGGCCGCCGAGCTGCGTGAGGTGTTGCGGCGGCTGGACGCCGAACCCTGGGACATCACCCGCACCGGCGAACAGATCGCCAAGGACCTCGGCATGGCGAGCTGGGCGCGGACCGCCGCGGACCGTGACCGTTGGATCGAAGCGCTGGTCGAACATCCCGGGCTGATCCAGCGGCCGATCGTGCTCACCGCCGACGGCGGGGCGGTGGTGGCCCGAGACGACGACGCACTGCGCGATCTGCTCTGACACCCGTTCCCGCCGTGTGGGATTCGGCGGTAGGGTCGGCGGACATGAAAGTACAACTGCGCCACAGTCCCGCCGCCGCCGTCGCGCGGTGCTTTCTCGCCGGGGGCGAGCCGATGCGGGTCGAGAGCGGCGCCATGGTGGCTCATTCGGCGGGAGTCACGTTGCAGGCCAAGGCCGAGGGCGGCATCCTGGCCGGACTGAAGCGGTCGGTGCTGGCCGGGGAGTCGTTCTTCGTCTCGACGTTCACCGCGCCGCCGCAGGGCGGGTGGGTCGACGTGGCGCCCGCGCTTCCCGGCGACATGTTGAACTTGCAGATCACGCCGGATCGGCCTTTCTTCATCAGCCGCGGGGGATGGATCGCCAATTCGCACGGTGTGCAGGTGGAGAGCAAGTGGGGCGGGTTCGCCAATCTGTTCGGCGGCGAAGGCGGATTCGGTCTGCGCGCGCACGGCGAGGGTGAGATCGTGGTGGGCGTGTTCGGCGCGATCGATGTGATCGATCTGCAACCGGGCGAGCCGATCACGATCGACACCGGGCACGTGGTCGCCTACGACCTGGCGATGAATTTCAGCATCCGGCGAGCGGTCTCGGGTCGATCGATCCAGTCGTTGAAGTCCGGCGAGGGTTTCGTCTTCGATTTCACCGGCCCCGGCCGGGTGCTGTTGCAGACACGCAATCCCGGCGCGTTCGCCGCCTGGGCCGCCTCCGTCGCCTCGTCCAGCTGATCAGGGCCTCGTCCCGTCATCTGCCGCTGACCGGGCGCCGATCAGCAGATCCGTGATCAGCAGGCGGGTGTCCGGGACGAACGGCCAGTCCGGATCGGCCAGACGCGCCAGCAGTTCGGCGTCGGTCCACCACCATCCCGCGGCGATCTCGTCGGGTTGGTGGCGAACCGGCCCGTCGTAGCGCGACTCGTACGCGAACAGATGACACCGCATCGGCCGACCGGCCCATTCGCCGTCCCAGGAGACCGTCGCCAGCGGTTCGGGCGAGACGTCGGCGGGGTTCGGCGTGACGCCCAGTTCTTCGGCCAGTTCGCGCAGGGCCGTCTCGCGCGGCGCTTCGCCCGGCGCGACCACACCACCGGCCAGGCAGTCGTGCATGCTCGCGAAAACGAGCTTGGTGTCGGTGCGGCGGTGCACGTAGACGCGCTCGCCGTCACCGGAGCGCAGGAGCACCCCCGCGCTGGCGTGCCACAATCCGTCGCGGTAGACCGTGGCCCGCTCGGCGGCCCCCACCGGGTTGCCCGCCGCATCGTAGATGGCGATCGTTTCCGCGCTCGGATCTCCGGTGTGGGGCGGCTCGCGATGAGGCGGCGGAGCGGACATGGGTCGAGAGTAACGTGAACACCGCAGGCCACAGGGAGAGAGGATCGCCGCCCATGGTGCTTCCGCACGCACTGGCGAATTTCAACCGGCATGTCACCAATCCGACCGCGGGCCTGGTCGCGGGACGCGCGCCCGGGTTCGGCATCGTGCTGCACAAGGGCAGGAAGTCGGGCCGGTCCTACCGCACCCCGGTCATGGTCTTCGAGCAGGACGGCGCCTACCGGATCGCGCTGACGTATGGCCGGAATGTCGACTGGGTCAAGAACATCTGCGCGGCGGGTGGTTTCGCCCTGGAAACCCGCGGCCATGTGGTCGAGCTGACCGATCCGGTCGTGCGGCACGACCCCTCCGCGGTATGGGCGCCACTCGGCGTGCGGCAGATGCTGAAGACGATCTCGGCGGACTACTACGTCGAGTCCCGTCCGGCGGACTGATACGGAAGGCGAGCCGTCCCGGCCGCTATGCGTCCGGGACCGATTCGCTGGTGCGGCTGAGCACCGATGGAGACAGCCCGAACGTCCGGCGGCAGGTGCGGGTGAGATCCGCGCCATCGGAGAAACCGGCCGCGTGCGCGGCGGTCGTGAGGTCGTCTCCGGCCAGCGCGCGGGTCCGCGCTATGTGCAGCCGCAGCCAGAGGATATAGCGGCGCAACGGAATTCCCATCTGCTCGGTGAACAGGTGGGACAGTCGGGGCGCGGGAATACCCAACTGTCGTGCGACATCCGCGCCCCGCACCGACCCGGTGCGCACCAGTGCGGGCAGCAGTTGCAGGGCCGCCGTGATCACCGCGTGCCGCTCGCTCGCGCCGGACGCGCCGTCCTGCGGCAGCAGATCGTCGACGACGGCGGTGACCTGCGCGGTCAGGTCTCCACCACCGGCGGTGATGCCGAGGGCGTCGGCGCTGTCGACCCAGCCGTTGAGGTGCGCTCTGCGATCCGCCGCCGCACCGGCGGCCGTCTCGGGGTCGAGGTAGACGGCCGTGCCGTGCGCGGCGCCTACGTCGATCCGGTGCGGCGCGTCGGTCGGCACGATGACGTGGGTGCCCTGCTTGCGGACGCCGCTACCGTCCACCACCACGATCGGCGTGCTCGCGGCGACGATCTGCACCGCGTGATGCGCGTGTAACTCCGTCGGACCGACCGATCCGGCGAAAGCCAGCACCCCCGGCCGGAGCAGCGCGACACCCGCTCGCGCCGGTTCGTCCGCCGCGCCGCCAGGCGCCATCGAGAAGCCGTTGGTGACCAGAGCCTTCATCATGGGATGCTCCCGGCTGAGACACTCGCGCTGAATCCTGGGATGAGCGTATCGGTTTCGCGCAGGCGGTATTCCCGATTCCTCCGATTGCCGCCGTTCGCCGGGGCAGTGCGGTCCGAGCCGCCGCCCTGGCCCGCCGATCACCGCACGGCCGCGCCTACGACCGGATTCCGGCATCGATCATGAGTTCGCCACTCGATTGCTGGCAGCGAAAGACGCCGCTCAGCTCTCCGTCACCTCGACGCCGCGCCAGAACGCGACATAGTCCTTGATCTGCGCGGCCTTGGTCTTCGGCTCCGGGTAGAACCAGGCGGCGTCGGTGTTGCTGTCTCCGTCGACCACTACGGTGTAGTAGCTGGCGGTGCCCTTCCACGGGCAGTAGCTGTGCGTGTCGGAGGGCTGGAAGAACTCCGGTCGGATCGAGTCCGGCGGGAAGTAGTGATTGCCCTCGACGATGATGGTGTCATTGCTGGTCGCGAGGACGCGGCCGTGCCAAGTTGCCGTTGCCATCCTTCGATTCTGCCCCGATCCCACCGGTGGGCGGCGGCCGAGTATGTGCGGCCGGCCGCCTACATCACTCGGGACGCTCCGGCCGGTGGAGTTCGACCGCCAATGCCACCAGTTCGCTCAGGTGCTCGCCGTCGGATCCGGCCCGTCGCATCGCTTCGGCTACGGGAAAGGTGCGCACCTCGAGGATCTGCTCGGCGTCGTCGGGATTGGTCGGGGCGGATTCGAGCATCACGTCCGCGGTGCACCACAGCCACGCCTTGTGCGGATGGGGCTGCCACTCGCGATACGGTGCCGGACCGTTGCTCGTCGCATGGTGCGCGCCGAACCATCGGATCGGTCCGACCGGGCGTGCGCCCGCCTCCTCCCGCAGTTCGCGGCGCACGCAGGCGTCGATCGACTCGCCGCGTTCCCTGGTGCCGCCCGGAATCAGCCAGACGTCGCGATCGTCGCGACAGAGCACGATCTCGTCGCCGACGAAACAGACGACGTGGATATTGGTGACCAGTTCGTCGGACGGGAGTGTGGTGGAGAACCGGACATCCAGGTCGCCCCACGCCCAGTGAGCCGGTGTGTGCAGCAAGGGGTAGCGGTCGGCAAGCGTCACAGCACGACGGTAGCGGCTGCCGCGCGCCGGGGCCGCCTGCCTTCGCGGCATGTGCGGGTACGACAAGCCCTGCGCCACAACGGAGCCGGTCGGCATGGGCACGCCCCTATCCCCGGCCCTGGGATACGGGCGTCATGGCGTTTCAGCGTTCCAGCGCCAGCGTTCGGAAACTCACGTTCCAGAACCACTCCACCGGCCCGCGCTCGAAGCGTCGTAGCCACAGGTGCGCTCCGCAGGCGATGATCAGCGATACCAGCACGTAGACACCGACGGTGAACGGGACACGGTCATCGGGCGAGACGCGCGCCGCGAGTCCGAAACCCCAGCCGTAACAGAGGATCGATGCCACCAGGTTCTGCAGGATGTAGCAGCTGAGCGCGGTGCGGCCGATCTCGGTGAACCGACGCCCGGCGAACCCGGCGCCGGGACGCCGCAGGTACCACTCGGCGACCGCGGCCAGAATGCCCAGAGAGACGAACGGCGCGCTGCCGTACCGGGTGAACAGGATGAGGTCGCCACCGCCCAGTATGCCGACGCCCAGGTCGATCGGCGCGGCGACGCCGAAGCCGAGGATCATCAGCCGCTTGCGCAGTCGCGCGCCTTCCGGGCCGAACACGCCCGCCCGGAACAGCCGGGCGCCGGTCAGGAACAGCGCGACCGACATCGCGAAGACGAAGATCGTCTCCATCCGGAACAGCCCGGCGTTGCCGAGCCGGAACGCCGCGAGCTCCCAGAACGAGCCGTCCGCATACGGATTCGGGTCCAGCGCACGACGCGCCTGCGCGTCCTGGCTCGGCGCGAACGCCAGAGCGAGCCCGATGAGCGTCAACAGTGACACGTGCACGGCCGCCGCGCCCACCAGCCAGCGCCGCCGCGCCCGCGCACCGGTGGCGAGCACGAACGCGACCACGAGTCCGGTCACCGCGTACCCCATGAGGACGTCGAACTCGGCGACGAAAACGAAGTTGACCAGACCGTCCAGGAACAGCAAGCCCGCCCGCCAGGGGTACTTCCCCGGCCAGCGGCGCCCGGCCTCGGTCGCGGAGCGTTGCTGGATGGCCAGGCCGATGCCGAACATGACGGTGAGCAGCCCGAGGAACTTGCCCTGCGCCAGCTGCTGGAGCACGCGCTCGGTCCACGTCCATCCGCCGGCCTCGCCACCCATGTCGTGCAGATACCCGACCAGCCCCTCCGGGTTGGTGATGATCCAGATGTTGGTGGCGAGGGTGCCGAGAATCGCGATCCCGCGTAGCACGTCCAACGCGACGAGCCGGGCGGGCGCGGGTGGTGGGGGAGGCGACGGGCGATGCTGCTCGGCGGTCTCCAGGCGGCGGGCTGCGATCGATTCGGACATGTCCCGACTATCGCGCCGACCTGCGCCGCGAGGGGTCCTCCGGAAGTACCACCTGCGGTATGACATTGGACTCCGCCGGTCGCGGGGGGTCGGGCCGGGTGCGTGACTTAGGCTCGATGCCATGCAGCGCATCATCGGAATAGAGGTCGAATACGGCATCTCGACCCCGACCGAGCCGTCGGCCAACCCGATCCTCACCTCGACCCAGGCGGTCCTGGCCTACGCCGCGGCGGAGGGCGTGCCGCGCGCCAAGCGCACGCGCTGGGACTACGAGGTGGAGTCGCCGCTGCGCGACGCCCGCGGATTCGACCTGAGCCGGATGAACGGTCCCGCGCCGGTGATCGACGCCGACGAGGTGGGCGCCGCGAACATGATCCTCACCAACGGCGCCCGGCTCTACGTCGACCATGCCCACCCGGAATACTCCGCGCCCGAGGTCACCGACCCCCTGGACGCGGTGATCTGGGACAAGGCGGGCGAGCGGGTGATGGAGGCCGCCGCGCGGCACGCCTCGAGCGTGCCGGGGGCTCCGCGGCTGCAGCTGTACAAGAACAACGTCGACGGCAAGGGCGCCTCGTACGGCACCCACGAGAACTACCTGATGAGCCGGGACACCCCGTTCAACCAGATCATCGTCGGGCTCACGCCGTTCTTCGTGTCCCGCCAGGTGGTGTGCGGCTCCGGCCGGGTCGGCATCGGCCAGTCCGGCGACCACGCGGGCTTCCAGCTGTCCCAGCGTTCGGACTACATCGAGGTCGAGGTCGGCCTGGAGACCACGCTCAAACGGGGCATCATCAACACCCGCGACGAACCGCACGCCGATGCCGACAAATACCGCAGGCTGCACGTCATCATCGGTGACGCCAACCTGGCCGAGATGTCCACCTACCTCAAGGTCGGCACCACCGCCTTGGTCCTCGACCTGATCGAAGCGGGCGAGGACCTGTCGGATCTGCAGCTGGCCCGCCCGGTCACCGCGGTGCACACCATCAGTCACGACCCCACGCTGCGGGCGACGGTCGCGCTCGCCGACGGCCGCGAGCTGACCGGTCTCGCGTTGCAGCGCGTCTACCTGGACCGGGTGATCAAGTTCGTCGACCGCACCGGCAACGACGACAAGCGCGTCCGGGACATCATCGAGAACTGGGCGATGGTCCTGGACCTGCTCGAACGCGATCCGATGGAGTGCGCGAACCTGCTCGACTGGCCGGCCAAGCTGCGCCTGCTCGAGGGCATGCGCAGCCGCGAGGGCCTCGGCTGGGCGGCCCCCAAGTTGCACCTTATGGATCTGCAGTACTCCGACGTGCGCCTGGACAAGGGGCTCTACAACCGCCTGGTCGCCCGCGGCTCGATGAAGCGGCTGGTCACCGAGCAGCAGGTCCTCGACGCCATGACCAACCCGCCCACCGACACCCGCGCCTACTTCCGCGGCGAATGCCTGCGCCGCTTCGGCGCCGACATCGCGGCGGCCAGCTGGGACTCGGTGATCTTCGACCTGGGCGGCGACTCCCTGGTCCGCATCCCCACCCTGGAACCCCGCCGCGGCACCAAGGCCCACGTCGGCAAACTCCTCGACGGCGTGACCACCGCCGCGGACCTGGTGGAGCAGCTGACGACATAGTCCACCTGCGCGAGACCAACACCGCCACACAAAATAGGCACACTGTCGGTGCTGGTAGGTAGTGTTGAGGGACGAGCACGGACAATGCTCATGATCGGGACCGTGCTCACCATGGGTCCCGATCATGGTGAGGACAGAGGAGGTCGGCTGCCATGGCACAAGAGCAGACCAAGCGCGCCGGGGGTGGCGACGAGGACGAGGGCCCCGACGGTGTAGACGCCGCCGGTCAGGAGCGCCGCGAAAAGCTGGCGGAGGAAACCGACGACCTGCTCGACGAGATCGATGACGTGCTCGAGGAGAACGCCGAGGACTTCGTCCGCGCGTACGTGCAGAAAGGTGGCCAGTGACAGTCGGTGACCCCTCGCGTCTCCACCTGGGGTACGCCCTTTCTTCCTTCTCCGACTATCTCCGCATGCATGCTCCGGATCTTTTGCCCAGCAACAGGTTCGGACAGGGTGCCGCCGGAATCCCCGGCGGCACTTCCGCGAAGGAGATCGCTCCGCACGGCACCACCATCGTGGCGGTGAGTTATCGCGGCGGTGTGCTGATCGCCGGTGACCGCCGTGCCACCCAGGGGAACCTGCTGGCCAGCCGGGATATCGAGAAGGTCTACATCACCGACAGCTATTCCGCGGCGGGCATCGCAGGCACCGCGGGCATGGCGGTGGAGATGGTGCGGATCTTCGCGGTGGAACTGGAGCACTACGAGAAGCTCGAGGGCGTGCCGCTGACCTTCGACGGCAAGGCCAACAAGCTGTCGAAGATGGTGCGCGAGAATCTGCCCGCGGCCCTGCAGGGTCTGGCGGTGGTGCCGATGCTGGTCGGCTACGACCTGGACGCCACCGATGCCGACAAGGCGGGCCGCATTGTTTCGTTCGATGTGGTGGGTGGACGCAGCGAGGAGCGATTCGGGTACGCCGCGGTCGGTTCCGGCTCGATGTTCGCGAAGTCCTCGCTGAAGAAGTTGTACGCCAAGGGAATCGATCAGGATCGCGCGTTGCGCATCGCTGTCGAGTCGCTGTTCGACGCGGCCGACGACGACACCGCGACGGGTGGCCCGGATCTGGTGCGCGGCATCTTCCCGACGGCGATCGTGATCGATGAGGAGGGTGCGGTCGAGGTGACCGAGTCGCGGCTGGCGGAGATCACCCGCGGCATCGTCGCCGACCGCGAGGCCGCCGAAGAAGGGAGCGCCTGATCATGACGTTGCCGTACTACGCGTCGGCCGAGCAGATCATGCGCGACAAGACCGAGCTCGCGCGCAAGGGCATCGCTCGGGGGCGCAGCGTCGTGGTCTTGACGTATGACAAGGGTGTGCTGTTCGTCGCGGAGAACCCGTCCGCGACGCTGCACAAGGTGAGTGAGCTCTACGACCGCATCGGGTTCGCCGCGGTCGGCAAGTACAACGAGTTCGAGAATCTGCGCAGGGGCGGCATCCTGCAGGCCGACATTCGCGGGTATCAGTACGACCGCCGCGATGTCACCGGCCGGGCGCTGGCCAATGCCTACGCACAGACGCTCGGCACGATCTTCACCGATCAGCTCAAGCCGTACGAGGTGGAGATCTGTGTGGCGGAGGTGGGTTATCCGGAGCAGGCCGCGCAATCGGTGCTGTACCGGATCACCTTCGACGGGTCGATCGTGGACGAGCGCGAGTTCGTGGTGATGGGCGGCACCACGGAGCCGATCGTCACCGCGCTGAAGTCGTCGTACCAGCCGGGTCTGGACCTGGCCTCCGCGGTCGGCGTCGCGGTGCGCGCGTTGCAGGCGGGCGTTCCGGAAGGCGCGGAGAAGGAGAAGCGGGTGCTGGGCGTGAGCTCGCTCGAGGTCGCGACCTTGGAGCAGGCGCGTCCGCGCCGGGCGTTCCGGCGGGTGCCCAACGCCACGCTGGAGCGTCTGCTGAGTCCGGCGGAGGCGGTCGAGAAGCCCGCGGTGGAGGAGACCGGCTCCGAGCCGAAGGATGAGAAACCGTCGGCGAAGGAGACTCCGTCGGCGGAGTGATCCGCCGGGCCGACGACCTCGACGGCCCGCGAACGACGCTTGGTTCGCGGGCCGTATCGGCATGTCCGGGGCCGGGCCGAACTGTGCATCCTCCGGCGAAACCGGCGTTTCACCCGGGCAAATTCCGACAAAGCGGGCCAAATCGTTGTGAAGACGTATGCATACGGGTTGTTCGGTGCCCCACGCAAGACCTCGACTTGGCTGTAATGTCGATGGTGTGCAGCGACGAATTATGGGGATCGAGACCGAGTTCGGTGTGACATGCACCTTCCACGGTCACCGTCGACTGTCCCCCGACGAGGTGGCCCGGTATCTGTTCCGCCGGGTGGTGTCCTGGGGCCGTAGCTCGAACGTGTTCCTCCGCAACGGTGCCCGGCTCTACCTCGATGTCGGGTCGCATCCGGAGTACGCGACCGCGGAATGCGACAACCTGGCGCAATTGGTGACCCACGACCGTGCGGGCGAACGGGTCCTCGAAGAGTTGCTGATCGACGCCGAGCAGCGTCTGGCCGAAGAAGGCATCGGCGGCGACATCTACTTGTTCAAGAACAACACCGACTCGGCGGGCAACTCCTACGGCTGCCACGAGAACTTCCTGGTGGTGCGCGCGGGCGAGTTCTCCCGGATCTCCGACGTGCTGCTGCCGTTCCTGGTCACCCGTCAGCTGATCTGCGGCGCGGGCAAGGTGCTGCAGACGCCGAAGGCCGCCACCTTCTGCCTGTCGCAGCGCGCCGAGCACATCTGGGAGGGCGTCTCCTCGGCGACCACTCGCTCGCGGCCGATCATCAACACCCGCGACGAGCCGCACGCCGATGCGGAGAAGTACCGCCGCCTGCACGTGATCGTCGGCGACTCCAACATGTCCGAGACCACCACCATGCTCAAGGTCGGCACGGCCGCCTTGGTGCTGGAGATGATCGAGGCGGGTGTCTCGTTCCGCGACTTCGCGCTGGACAATCCGATCCGCGCGATCCGCGAGGTGAGCCACGACCTGACCGGTCGGCGCCCGGTGCGCCTGGCAGGCGGTCGGCAGGCCAGCGCCCTGGACATCCAGCGCGAGTACTACGCCCGCGCCGTGGAGCATCTGCGCAATCGGGACCGCGATCCCCAGATCGATCAGGTGGTCGACCTGTGGGGCCGCACCCTGGACGCGGTGGAGGCGCAGGACTTCGCGAAGGTCGACACCGAGATCGACTGGGTGATCAAGCGCAAGCTGTTCCAGCGCTACCAGGACCGGTACGGCATGGAGCTGTCCGATCCCAAGATCGCCCAGCTGGATCTGGCCTATCACGACATCAAGCGCGGACGCGGCGTCTTCGACCTGCTGCAGCGCAAGGGCCTGGCCAAGCGGGTCACCGAGGACGAGGCCGTGGACGCCGCGGTCGACACCCCGCCGCAGACCACCAGGGCCAAGCTGCGCGGTGACTTCATCACCGCGGCCCAGGAGGCGGGCCGCGACTTCACCGTCGACTGGGTGCACCTGAAGCTGAACGACCAGGCGCAGCGCACCGTGCTGTGCAAGGACCCGTTCCGTTCGGTCGACGAGCGCGTAGATCGTCTGATCGCATCGATGTAATTTGCCGTGTTGGTTTTCCAGCGCCTGCGGCGCTGGGTGTTCGCGGCCCCCTGGTGGCTCGCGAACGGAACAGGCTCGGTCTCGCTTCGCTCGAAACCTATGGTCGAGGTGCGCTGGGCGCTTCGGTGAATGAAGTTTCGATCTGAACACTGCTGTCCAGACGGCAGTTCGTTCGGTCGTGTGCTTGGATATCGGGCGCAAGCGGTTGACCGTGTGGCTCGCGTTCGAGCGACGGTCTATCGCCTCGTCGCGAAGACGAGTCTGGCGTGCGGGCATGATCGAGGCATGATCATCGCCTTCTCCGTCACACCGCTCGGGACCGGCGTCGACGTCGGGCGCGCCGTCGCCGAAGCGGTCCGCGTGGTGCGCGCCAGCGGACTGCCCAATCGCACCGATGCCATGTTCACCACCGTCGAGGGCGAATGGGACGAGGTGATGGCCGTCGTGAAACAGGCGACCGACGCCATCCTCGCCGTCGCTCCACGCTGCAGCTTGGTGTTGAAGGCCGACATCCGTCCCGGCGTGACGGATGCGATGACCGCCAAGGTGGAGAAGGTCGAGCGCTATTTGTCGGAAGACTGATGGTCCGCGCACGCGGCCGCCGCGTAGGCGACGAAGGAGCAAGCGGCGGTCGCGCGAACGCGAGCGATGAGAGGGCCGCGAACACGCCGCTACGAAGTAGCGGCCGAACCAACACAGCCCGGCTGCGCAGATTACCCTCTATCGGGTGGCGATATCCAAGGTCGAGCGGCTGATGAATCTGGTCATCGCGCTGCTGTCGACCCGGCAGTTCCTGACCGCCGAGCGGATCCGGGTGAGCGTGGCCGGATACGAGGACTCCGCCAGCGACGAGGCGTTCAGCCGGATGTTCGAGCGGGACAAGAACGAACTGCGTGATCTGGGGATTCCGCTGGAAGTCGGTCCGGTGAGCCGGTACTCGACGGTGGAGGGCTACCGGATCAACCGCGACGCCTACGAGCTACCCGACATCGATCTGAGCGATCAGGAGGCCGCCGCCGTCGCGGTGGCCGTGCAGATGTGGGAATCGCCGGAACTCGCCGCCGCCGCGGAGGGGGCGTTGCTCAAACTGCGCGCGGCGGGCATCCACGTGGAAACCGACGCCGCCGTGGCGTCCGTGCCCGCGGTTCCGGCCCGCGCTCGGGGCTCCGAACCCGTGCTCGGCAAACTCCTCGCCGCGATCGACGCGGGCCAGGCGGTGCGGTTCGAGCACCGCGGCGCGATCAACGCCCCCTATCTCATGCGCGACGTCGAACCGTGGGGCGTCGTCACCCATCACGGCCGCTGGTACCTGGTCGGGCACGACCGGGACCGGGACGCGGTGCGCAGTTTCCGGCTGTCCCGCATCGGCGACGATGTGACCGCGTATGGCCCGCGCAACGCCGTCCACAAGCCGGAGGGCGTCGACCTGCGCGCCATCGTCGACCAGGTCACCAGCACCGCGCCGGTCAGCGGCTCGGCGACGGTCTGGGTGGCCGAAGGGCGCGGGCGGGAGATCCGCAGGCTCGGCCAGGTGACCGGTGAGCGCGTCGTCGGCGGCCGTACGGGCGCCGTCGTCGAGCTTCCGGTGCGATCCCGCGATTGGCTGGCCCGGCTGATCACCGGCCTGGGCCCGGACGCCGTGGTACTCGCCCCCGAGTCGCTGCGTGCCGATGTCATCGCGCGGCTGCGTTCGGTGTTCGACCGCACGGAGGTCCGGGCATGAGCTCGCGGCTCTCGGTCCGGCTGTCCCGGCTGCTCAACATGATCCCGTACTTCATCGCCCACCCGGGCATCAGCGCGGCCGAGGCCGCCGCCGACCTGGGCGTGACCACCAAACAGTTGATGAGCGACCTCAATCAGCTGTGGATGTGTGGGCTTCCCGGGTACGGTCCGGGCGACCTGATCGACTTGTCGTTCTCCGAGGAGAGCATCGAAGTCACCTTCTCCGCAGGCATCGACCGTCCGTTGCGGTTGACCTCCACCGAGGCGACCGCGTTGCTGGTCGCGCTGCGCTCGATCGTCGACATGCCCGGCATGGTGGACCCGACGGCGGCCCACGCGGCCATCGCGAAGATCGAAGCGGCGATCGCGGGCGGCGCGGAACTCGCGGAGAACGGGCGGTCGCGAACCCCGCCGCCGGAGGCGCCCGCGGTGGCCGCCGTGCGGTCGGCGCTGGCGCTCGGCCGTGCGCTGCGGTTGGTGTACTACTCCGCCAGTCGCGACGTGGTGTCCGAACGCATCGTCGACCCGATCCGCATCGTCCTCGTGGACGACAACAGCTACCTGCAAGCGTGGTGCAGGCAGGCCGAGGGGGTGCGGCTGTTCCGCTTCGACCGGATCGAGGCCGCGACCGAGCTGGACGAACTCGCCCGGCCGCCCGTGCATGCCACCGACGCGACGGCGGGCCTGGACCTGTTCCAGGACGATCCCGCGGTCGCCTTGGCGCGCTTGCGGATTCACGCCGATTACGCTTGGGTGCTGGATCAGTACCCGATGCATCGGCTGGCGGTGCATCCCGACGGCAGCCTGGAGGCGACCATGCGGTTCGCCACGCTGGACTGGATGGCCCGCCTGCTGCTCGGTTTCGGGGCGGGTGTCACCGTCCTCGGCCCGCCGGAGCTGGTGGCGGCGGTGCGTGAGCGGTCGAACGCCGCGCTGGCCGCCTACGAGGAAGCCGGATACCTGGAGGCCAGATGAGGAAGGCAGAGGCCCTACCAGCATGAACAGTCGTGTGCTGGTGGTAGGCGCGGGCAGCATCGGCAACTTCGTCGGCGGCAAGCTCGGTGTAGCGGGCGCGGAGGTCACCCTGGTCGGCCGCAGGCGCGTGCTCGGCGAACTCGGCGCGTCCGGGCTCCGGCTCACCGACCTCGACGGCGGCGACGACGCGTTGCCGCCGGATCGATTCCACCGCGCCACCGAACCGGATGACGTCGGCTCGGCGGACCTGGTGCTGGTCACGGTGAAATCGGCGGCGACGGCGGAGGCGGTGCGCGACCTCGCGGGCAAGATCCGGCCGGGCACCGTCGTGCTCAGCCTGCAGAACGGCATCGGCAACGACTCGGTGATCCGGGAGATCCTGCCGCACTGCGTGGTCCTGGCCGGAATGGTGATGTTCAACGTCGTGCACCACCCCGGCGGGCGTTTCCATCGCGGCACCGAGGGCGGTCTCGCGGTACAGGACGATCCGGCTCTGGCACCGTTCCTGGACGTATTCGAGCGAGCGGGGCTCGGCCTGCGCCGGTATCCCGACCTGCGGCCGGTGCAGTGGGCGAAGCTGCTGCTGAACCTGAACAACCCGGTCAACGCGCTGTCGGGGCGCCCGCTGCGGGAAGAACTCGCCGACCGGGACTACCGCCGTTGCCTCGCGCTCACCCAGCGCGAAGCGCTCGAGGTGATGAACAAGGCGCGAATTCGCCCCGCCCGGCTGACCCCACTGCCGCCCCGGGTGATGGCCGCGCTGCTGACCGTTCCCGACGGCCTCTTCCGGCGGGTAGCCGGGCAGGTGCTGGCCATCGATCCGATGGCGCGTTCGTCCATGGCGGACGACCTGGAGCTGGGCCGTACCACCGAAATATCCTGGCTGTGCGGGGAAATCGTCGAACTGGGCGCGATGGTCGGGATGCCGACGCCGGTGAATCAGCGGCTGATCGAATTGATCGTCGCGGCCGAGCAGGGCGGCAGGCGCGCGTGGACCGGACGGGAGCTGCTCGGCCAACTGCGGGCCGCAGCGGCGGGCGCCCCGCCCGAACGCAGGGCGAACGAGCGGTGACGGCGGCGTTCGCGCACGTCACCCTCCGGTAGCATCGAAACATCACAGTCTTGGGAGGTAGATCATGGGCAGTCTGAGCATCTGGCACTGGCTGATCATTGCGGTGGTCTTCGTGATGTTCTTCGGCGCGAAGCGGATGCCCGACGCGGCCCGCAGTTTGGGCCGATCGTTGCGCATCTTCAAGAGCGAGGTCAGCCAGATGCAGAACGAGAGCAACGCGCCAACCAGCGGCGCGCAGGCTCAGCAGCCCGCACCGCAGTTGCCCGCCGCGCAGCAGCCGACGCAGCAGGCCACCGAGCCCCGCACCGAGCAGAAATCGGTCTGAGCGGAGCCGCTCGCGCCGGAGTGAGGAAGAACTCACTCCGGACTCAGTGCTGTTGCCGAGCCGTGCGAGGCACGTGAACCCAGGGGCGATCACCAACCATGCGAATCCCGTTCGATCCGCGGCGCAGTAAGCGCAGGACCAATCCCGACGGCACCATGTCGTTGGTCGAGCATCTGCAGGAGCTGCGTTACCGGTTGCTCGTGTCGATCGCCGCGGTGATCGCGACGACGGTGCTCGGGTTCCTGTGGTACGGGCACGGGTTCCTCGGGATCGAGAGCCTCGGTGAGATCCTGCGCGGGCCGTATTGCTCGCTGCCCTCGTCGGCCCGTGCGTCGTTGACCCCGGACGGCGAGTGCCGTCTGCTGGCGACCGCGCCGTTCGAGCAGTTCACGCTGCGGTTGAAGGTCGGCCTGACCGCAGGCGTGGTGCTGGCGGCGCCGATCTGGCTGTACCAGTTGTGGGCGTTCATCACCCCGGGGCTGTACGCGAAGGAGCGCAAGTACGCGGTCGGGTTCGTCTCCTCGGGCACGGTGTTGTTCGCCGCCGGCGCGGTGCTGGCCTACGTGGTGATCGCGCACGCGTTGAGCTTCTTGCTGACCATCGGCGACAACGTGCAGATCACGGCGTTGAGCGGGTCGCAATATTTCTCGTTCATCATCCAGTTGCTGATCATCTTCGGGGTCAGTTTCGAGACGCCGTTGCTGATCGTCGGGTTGAACCTGGTCGGCGTGCTGACCTACGAGCGCCTGAAGGCGTGGCGGCGGGGGATCACCTTCGGGTTGTTCGTCTTCGCGGCGATCGTGACTCCGCAGGATCCCTTCTCGATGCTGGCGCTGGCCTTGGCGTTGACGGTGTTGTTCGAGGTGGCGATCCAGTTCTCCCGGGTCAACGACCTGCGCCGGGCGCGCAAGGAGCGCGAGGGCTGGGGTGCGCTGTCGGACGAGGAGGCCTCCGAACTCGGCGCCCCGTCACCGATCGATCCGGCCGGGTCGATCGGTACGCCCGCGGAGAAATCCGCACGACCGGTGTCGGACTACTCCGATACGCTCTGACGAGTGACAGTTGACCGGTCGCAGACGGGCGAGTTGACCGCATTTTCCGCCGAGCTGAAGTTCCGGCTGGATCCGTTTCAGCGCGAAGCCTGTGCGGCGCTCGAAGAAGGCCACAGCGTACTCGTCTGTGCCCCCACCGGCGCGGGAAAGACGGTCGTCGGTGAGTTCGCCGTTCACCTGGCGCTGGCGGCGGGCGGGAAGTGCTTCTACACCACGCCCATCAAGGCGCTGTCGAACCAGAAGTTCGCCGACCTCACCGAGCGTCACGGCCGCGACCAGGTCGGACTGCTGACCGGCGACCAATCGATCAATCCCGACGCGCCGGTGGTCGTCATGACCACCGAGGTGCTGCGCAACATGCTCTACGCCTCCTCGGACGCGCTGCGCGGGCTTTCCTATGTCGTGATGGACGAGGTGCACTACCTCGCCGACCGGTTCCGCGGCGCGGTGTGGGAGGAGGTCATCCTGCACCTGTCCCCGGACGTGCGGCTGGTCAGCCTTTCGGCCACGGTGAGCAACGCCGAGGAGTTCGGCGCCTGGATGGAGACCGTGCGCGGCGACACCGCGGTGGTGGTCGACGAGACCAGGCCGGTTCCGCTGTGGCAGCACGTCATGGTGGGACGGCGGATGTTCGACCTGTTCGACACCAAATCCACCGAGCAGAAGGTGCTCGTCGACGAAGACCTGGTGCGGTTCATCCGCCACCGTGAGGCGGCCGACCGGATGAACAGCTGGGGCGCCCCGCGCAACGGCCGCGGTGGCCCGCGCCGGGATTTCCGCCCGCTGCCGCGGCCGGAGGTGCTCGCCAAGCTGGACGAAGAGGGCTTGCTGCCCGCGATCACGTTCATCTTCAGCCGGGCGGGATGCGACGGCGCGCTCGCCCAGTGCCTGCGCTCGCGGCTGGATCTGAGCCGTCCGGAGGAGCGCGACGAGGTCGACGCGATCATCGACAAGCACACCGGCGATCTGCCCAAGGCCGATCTGGAGGTGCTCGGCTACTGGGAGTGGCGTGAGGCGCTGCACCGCGGCCTCGCCGCGCATCACGCCGGGATGCTGCCCGCGTTCCGGCACACCGTCGAAGAGCTGTTCGTCAACGGGCTGGTGCGTGCCGTCTTCGCCACCGAGACGCTGGCGCTCGGCATCAACATGCCCGCCCGCACGGTGGTGCTGGAACGGCTGGTCAAGTTCAACGGCGAGTCGCACGCGGAGCTCACGCCCGGGGAGTACACCCAGCTGACCGGGCGTGCGGGGCGGCGCGGCATCGACGTCGAAGGTCACGCGGTGGTGTTGTGGCAGCCCGAGGTGGACACCAGCGCGGTCGCCGGTCTGGCCTCGACGCGCACCTATCCGCTGCGCAGCTCGTTCCGGCCGGGCTACAACATGTCGATCAACCTCATCGATCGGATGGGTGCCGACGAGTCGCGCGCCCTGCTGGAGCGATCGTTCGCCCAGTTCCAGGCGGATCGGTCGGTGGTCGGGCTGGTGCGCGGCATCGAGCGCAACGAGGGAGCGCTGCGCAAGTTGCGCGACCAGCTCGGCGGTGCCGAAGGCGGGTTCCTCGAGTACCTGTCGCTGCGTGAGCGGATCAAGCAGCGGGAGCGGCAGTTGGCCCAGCAGAGCCGTGCCGACCGGCGCGGCGCCGCCGTAGACGCGCTCGGCGCGCTGCGGCGCGGTGACGTGGTGGCGATTCCGTCCGGCCGCCGCGCCGGGCTCGCGGTGATCCTGGAGCCGGACGCGACGCCGGGCGATCCGCGGCCGCTGGTGCTCACCGAGGACAAGTGGGCCGGACGGGTTTCGGTCGCCGACTTCCCGGTGCCCGCCGAGGCGCTCGGGCACATGCGGCTGCCGCGCCGGGTGGATCACCGCACCGCGCGCATCCGCCGCGACCTGGCCTCCGCGCTGCGCAGCACGGGAATCTCGGTGCCGGGCAGGCCACGTCGCGGCAGGCAGTCCGCCGCGGCCGACGACCGGGAACTGGCCACCTTGCGCCGGAGCCTGCGTGCCCATCCGGCGCACTCCAGGCCCGATCGCGAGCAGCTGGCCCGGATCGGCGAGCGCTACAACCGGTTGCAGCGCGAAACGGAGGCGATGCGCCAGAAGGTTGCCGCGACCACCAATTCGCTGGCGCGCACGTTCGATCGGATCCTCGGTCTGCTGGAGGAACGTGGATTCGTGCACGAGAGCGAGGTGACCGCGGACGGACGCCGGTTGGCGCGCATCTACGCGGAAAGCGATCTGCTGGTAGCGGAATGCCTGAGGAAGGGGTTGTGGCGCGGTCTCGGCCCGGCCGAACTGGCCGGTGTGGTCTCGATCCTGGTGTACGAATCCCGCCAGGAGGGCGGCTATCTCGGCGCGACCGGACCGACGGCTCCGATCCGGCGCGCGGTAGGCGCGACCATCGGCGTCTGGTCCGAGCTGCGCTCCGACGAGGCGCGACACAAGCTGCCGCCGACCAGGGAACCCGATCTCGGTTTCGTCGACGGCATTTACAAATGGGCGCGCGGCGACGGGTTGGCCGAGTCGTTGCTCGCCAGCGGCGACCAAGGCGCGCCGCTGTCGGCCGGTGACTTCGTGCGTTGGTGCAGGCAGGTGATCGATCTGCTCGATCAGATCCACGGCACCGCCGACGATCTCGAGGTCGCCGCCACCGCGGCCAAGGCGGTGCGGGCGATCCGGCGCGGCGTCGTGGCGGTGGACGCCGCCTGAGCGGCGTGAGTGCCGGGTACGCGGCGGGCGGCAATATCAACACGGCGGATTCGATTGTGATTTGATTTCTTTCGCGTACCGACCGTGGCGGAGTAGTCGTGTCATGCGACGAGGCCCACGCGGGGGGCTACCGTGTGTACAACGATGCGAGTGGAGGCAAGCAAATGAGCGGCCCTTACGGACCGAACGACCCCGGGGAGGGACGCAACGATCCCACCCAGCAGTGGAGTGGACAGCAGGCGCCGGGCGGGGCCGGTCCCACACAGCAGTGGAGCGGTCAGCCGCAGACTCCGGCCTCGGCGCAGCCGACCCAGCACTGGGGTGAGCAGCAACCTCAGCAGCAATGGGGACAGCCCCAGCAGCAGTGGGGCCAGCAACCGCAGCAGCCGCAGCAACCGCAGTGGGGCCAGCAGCCCGCTCAGGGCCAGCAGCCGCAGTGGGGCCAACCACAGCAGCAGGACTGGGGTCAGCAGGGGCAGCAGCCGCAGTGGGGGCAGCCGCAGCAGCAGTGGGGCGCTCCCGGACAGCAGCCTCCGCAGCAGGGCGGCAAGAACAAAGGCCTGATCATCGGGCTGTCGGTGCTCGGTGTCGCCGTGGTCGGCGCGATCGTCGCGCTCGTGCTCGTGTTGACCGCCAAGGACCAGCTGGACCAGGCCGCCGTGCAGGACGGCGTGAAGAAGGTGTTGTCGGATTCCTACGGCATCCAGGACATCAGCGACGTCTCCTGCCCCTCCGGCCAGGAAGTCAAGGTCGACGCCACCTTCGAATGCAGCGTGAAGGTCAGCGGCGAGGCCAAGAAGGTGAGCATCAAGATCACCAAGGACGACGGCACCTACGAGGTCGGTCGCCCCAGCTGAGCTGTGTTCGTTTCTCCAGCGCCCGCGGCGCTGGGTGTTCGCGGCCCTCTGATGGCTCGTTTTTGCGCGAGCCGGGCCGCGGACGGCGGATGCTCGGTCTCGCTTCGCTCGGAACCTGTGGCAGAGGTGAGCTGGGAGTGTCAGGCCGCGCGCGGACCTCGGCGTTCGCTTTCGCCAGCGGAGGGAAGCCATACCGCCGATTGGTGGCGGACCTCAGAGTGGTTTCGGCGACGGTAGTGCAGACGGGGGTGAGCAGGAGTGGTCGCGTGCAACTGCCGCCGATGGCTTCGGTAGCGGACACCGATGCTGGTTGGGGCGGGTGTCAGAGCGGATGCCGCTCTCGTTCGGCAGCCACGAGCCGCGAGTCCGAACGTCGAGTGCTCGGTTGCGCATCGGATGGCTCTTCGCGACGGGTGCGACCAGCTTCCGGGTCAGGCGGTGCGGGTGGCGAGTGCCGTGATCAGGCGGGTGACCGGGCTTTCCGCGTTGTAGGCGGTGGCGAGGGCGTGTAGGCGGGCCGGGTCGGCCGGTTCGGTGCGGAGGACGTCGTCGCGGGACAGGGCTACCTCGGCGTCGCAGACCACCCGCACGACCGGTGCGGCGGCCTTCAAGTAGTCCTCGGCGGCGCGCAGCCGGGCACGCACGCCTTGCGACAGGTCGGCGCCGGGGTCCTCGACGGCCGCGACGAGGGCGTCCAGGGAGCCGAAACGGGAGATCAAGGCGGCGGCGGATTTCTCGCCGATGCCTGCCACTCCGGGCAATCCGTCCGAGGCGTCGCCGCGCAGCGTCGCCATGTCGGCATAGGCCGGGCCTGCGTTCCGCTGCGGCACAGCGTACTTCGCCGACACCTCGGCCGGGCCGAACAATTCCGCCTTGGCCAGCCCCCGTCCGGCGTAGAACACCCGTACCGGTGGCGCGGGCTCGTCCCGGACGAGCTGCAGCAAGTCACGATCGCCGCTGACCACGACCACCTCGTCGGTGCGCTCACGAGTCGCCAGGGTGCCCAGCACGTCGTCGGCTTCCAAGCCCTCCGCCCCTCCGGTCGCGATCCCTGCGGCGTCGAGCACCTCGAGGATCATCTCGACCTGCGGGGTGAGCCTGTCGGGAACGGTCTCGGCGCCGGGTGCGGCATCGGGCGACGTGTCCAGCCGGTGTGCCTTGTAGGACGGGACCAGCTCGACTCGATACGCCGGGCGCCAGTCCAGATCCAGGCACACCACCAGTCGGCTCGGGTCGAACCGGGTGATCAGCGACGCCACCATGTCGGTGAAACCACGCAGCGCGTTCACCGACCGGCCGTCGGGTGCGGTGATCTTGTCGGGGATGGCGTGGAAGGCGCGGAACCACAGACTGGCTCCGTCCAACAGCAGCAGGGGCCCACCGGAAGCAGAGGTCACGGGCTGAGGCTACTCGGTCGCACCGACACCACCCTGGCGAAGTTCGGCGTTCGCCGGGCCCGCCCGGCGGGTAACGTCGGACGAATGAGCTCGCATACGGATTCGAGGTTCGCGGCGGACGTCTACGGTGCACGGCTGGAGCGGGCGGTGGAGCTGATGCGGGCCGCCCACCTCGATGCCCTGCTGATCACTCCCGGCCCCGACCTGCGCTACCTGATCGGCTCGGCGGCCGAGTCGTTCGAGCGACTGACCTGCCTGGTGATCCCCGCCGACGGTGCGACGCCGTCGGTCGTGATCCCGAAATTGGAGCTGGCGTCGCTGGAGGGCTCCGCGGCGGGCGAACTGGGTCTGCAAGTGCTGGACTGGGTCGACGGAACCAACCCGTACGCGCTGGTGAAGTCAGCGCTGCACGTGGGTTCCCGGGTGGCCGTGGCCGATGTCATGCCCGCACTGCATCTGCTGCCGCTGGCCGAGTCGTTCACCGGCCTGCCGGTGTCCGCCACTCCCGTCCTGCGCGAACTGCGCATGATCAAGGACCCGGCCGAGGTGGACGCGCTGCGCCGGGCGGGTGCGGCGATCGACCGGGTGCACGCGCGGATGGGCGAGTTCTTGCAGGTGGGGCGTACCGAGGCGGAGGTCGGCCGCGATATCGAGGCCGCGATCGTGGCCGAGGGGCACACCGAGGCGGCGTTCGTCATCGTCGGCAGCGGTCCGCACGGGGCGGACCCGCATCACGGCGTGTCCGAGCGCCGGATCGAGGCAGGCGATGTGGTGGTCGTCGACATCGGCGGCCCGGTCGAACCCGGCTATTACTCCGATTCCACCCGGACCTATGTCCTGGGCGAGCCCGATCCGGAGATCGCCGCCCGCTTCGCCGAGTTGGAACGCGCGCAGGCCGCGGCGGTCGCGGCCGTCCGCCCGGGCGTCACCGCGGCCGCGGTCGACGACGCGGCGCGAAACCCCTTGACCGAAGCCGGTTTCGGGCCCGCATTCGTACACCGCACCGGGCACGGCATCGGCCTGTCGGTGCACGAGGAGCCCTACATCGTCGCGGGCAACGACCTCGTCCTGCAGCCCGGCATGGCATTCAGCGTGGAGCCCGGCATCTACTTCCGCGGCGAGTGGGGCGCGCGCATCGAGGACATCGTGATCGTCACCGACGAAGGCGGTGAATCCCTGAACAAGCGGCCGCACGGCCTGACGGTGCTGTGATCGACGGCTGACGGCGGCGCGACAGGCGTCCGGCGGAGGCGCTAAGCGCCCGCGCCGTTCCCGCTGGCCGCGCCGTCCCCGGCCCGTGCGACCAGCGTGCTGCTGGACAGGACGCGCCGGACCTGGATGGCGATCACCACGCGGGTCGGGTTCTCCCGAGGCACGCGATAACGACCCGCGTACCGCTCGACCGCCTCGGCCACCTCGTCGGGTGCCTCGAGCACGGTGGCCGGGCCCTCCAGCGTGAGCCACCGGATGCCGTCGACCTGGCTGACCGCCGCGTAGCCGGAGCGGCGCACGTTGCGTACCTTCACCGACCCGTCGTTGGTGATCACGCGCGCGATCCCGGCCTCTTGGTCCCAGGTGAATCCCACCGCCACCACATGGGGCGTTCCGTCCGCACGCAAGGTCGTCAGCGTGGCGAGGTGCCGTTCGGCGACGAACTCGAGGGCGGCGGGCGAGAGCTCAGCAGTACTCGTCGGCATCCTCCGACCATAGCCGTCGGCGCCCGCCCCCGCCGCACCAGCCCGAACCGCGCCGGTGCGCGATGACGAGCTCCGCCCGTGCCAATGACAGACTGAGGCGCATGGGAACGCGTGGTTTGTCCGACGGGACCGTGCTGCTGCTGGGCGGGCGGAGCGAGATCGGACTCGAGGTGGCGCGACGGCTGGCGCCGGGACGAGCGGTGGTTCTGGCGGCCCGGCGCAGCGGCGAATTGGACGAGCAGCGCGCGGAGATCACCGCGGCGGGCGCGAGTGAAGTGCACACCGTCGAATTCGACGCCGACGACATGGCGGGTCATCCGGCGTTGCTGGAAAAAATCGCCGCCGAGCACGGGCCGATCGGGATCGCGGTGCTCGCCTTCGGTGTGCTCGGCGATCAGCAGCGCGCCGAGCGGGATCCCGCCCACGCGGCGGCGATTCTGCATACCGACTTCGTCGCCCAGGCCGGCGTTCTCACCACGGTGGCGAATCTTTTGCGCGCGCGAGGGGCGGGACAGATCGTCGTGTTCAGCTCGGTCGCCGGTGTGCGGGTCCGGCGCGCGAACTACGTCTACGGTTCGGCCAAAGCGGGACTCGACGGATTCGCCTCCGGTCTCGCGGACGCCCTGCACGGCACTGGCGTGCGGTTGCTGCTGGTCCGTCCCGGGTTCGTGATCGGGCGGATGACCGAGGGGATGTCCCCGGCGCCGTTCTCCAGCACGCCGGATCAGGTTGCCGACGCGGTGGTCAAGGGTCTGCGCCGGGGCGCGAGCCGAGTCTGGGTGCCCGGAATCCTGCGGCCGGTGTTCTTCGCGATGCGACTGCTGCCACAACCGGTCTGGCGCCGGATGCCCCGATGAGCGCCGCGCCCGGGTCGTGGACAGGAAAACCGGTCACGGTCGTCGGCATCGGCGCCGACGGCTGGGACGGCCTCGGTCGCGCCGCGCGGGAGGCCGTCGGTGACGCCGAGGTCTTGTTCGGTTCCGTGCGCCAGCTCGCGCTCGTGCCGCCCACCGTGGCGGCGCACCGGGTGACGTGGCCGTCGCCTCTACTGCCCGCGCTGCCCGGCCTGCTCGAACGGCATGGCGGGGCGCGGTTGTGCGTCCTGGCCAGCGGCGATCCGATGTTCTACGGAATCGGCGTCACCTTGGCTCGATTGCTGGGCGCGCAGGCGCTGCGGGTGCTGCCGCAACCGTCTTCCGCCTCCCTGGCCTGCGCCCGCCTCGGCTGGCCGCTGGCCGAAACACCGGTGGTCAGCGTGGTCGGGCGTCCGTTGGCGACGGTGCTGCCCGAGCTGGCCGACGGCAGGCGGCTGCTGGTGCTCAGCGCCGACGAGCACACACCGCGGGATCTGGCGCGACTGCTCGGGGGCCACGGTTTCGGCGGTTCGGAGCTGACGGTACTCGAGCAACTGGGCGGTTCCGCCGAACGGCGCCGCGCCGGAATCGCGCAGCAGTGGGAACACCCGCCGGGCGACCCGCTGAACGTCGTGGCGATCACCTGCTCGGCCGACCCGGACCGGCCGCGCGCCACTCGCCTGCCCGGACTGCCGGACGAATTGTTCGGCGGCGACGGCCAGCTCACCAAGCACGAGGTCCGCGCGCTGACGCTGGCGGCCCTGGCGCCCGCGCCCGGGGAATTGCTGTGGGATGTGGGCGGCGGTTCGGGCAGCATCGCCATCGAATGGTGCCGGGCGCATGCGGGGAACCGGGCCGTCGCGTTCGAGCGGCTCGAGCGCAGGCGACGCCAGATCGCCGACAATGCCACGGTTCTGGGCGTGCCGCACATCCAGGTGCGCGGCGAAGTGCGTGGCGAACTCGCCGCCGATACCGGAATCGCCGCGCCCGACGCGATTTTCGTCGGTGGGGGCCTGACTCAGGATGGCGTGCTCGAGACATGCTGGGCGCAGTTGCGTCAGGGCGGCAGGCTCGTCGCGAACGCGGTCACAGCGGAATCGGAATCGTTGCTACTCAACTGGTCGAACGCCCAGGGCGGCATATTGCGGAAGTTCCAGATCTATCGTGGAGAACCACTGGGCTCCTTCACCACCTGGCGTCCGCAGCTTCCGGTCACACAATGGTCGGTGGTGAAGACCGCGCGATCCTTCCCCGCGGAGGCGTGAACACGTTACCGGTCACGCGGTAGGGTCGGGGCCGAGTTCCGATCATTGATCGGAAATCCGATTCCTGTTGGGGAGATAGATGAGATACAAGAAGTTCGCCGTTACCGCATTGCTGGCTGTCGCCGCTACCGGAGTGGCCGCCGGTACTTCCTACGCCGCCCCGGTGCCGCCCGCGGTGCAGGACCAGGCCGCTGCGGCGCCCACCGTCACCGGCAGCGATCAGGGCGTCGGTTACGCGCTGCAACTCACCGACGCGGGCAAGTCGGTGGTCACCAGCGTGACCGGTGGCGCGTTCAGCGTCGACACCGACAACCGGGCGGTCACACTGAAGAACTCCGCGGGCGAGACCGTCACCAGCATTCCGCTCACCGCGACGGCCAAGGGTCAGGAGGTCCGGATCGCCGCGGCCGTCGCCGACGAGGGCAGGCAGCTCACGCTGACGCCGCAGGTCGCGCCGACCGCGAACGCGCCGGTCGCCGCCGAGTTCATCGGCGCGCAGGAGTGGTTCTTCGCCGAACTGCAGCGCGCCTCGCTCGGCGCTCTGGTCGGCGGCCTGATCGGCGCCGCCATCGGCATCGTGTTCTTCGGTGTCGGCATCCTGCCGGGCGCGGTGCTCGGCGCGCTGATCGGTCTGGCCGTCGCGGGCGGGCCGTCGCTGCTGAACGCGGGTATCGCCTACTTCAGCGGCCAGCCCTGAGAGTTCTGATTCTGGGCGGCACCCGGGAAGCGCGGGAGCTGGCCCACATCGCTTCCGGCGAGCGAGGATTCGAGATCGTGTCCTCGCTCGCCGGTCGTGTGCGCGCACCCTTGCTGCCCGAGGGCGAGGTCCGCGTCGGCGGCTTCGGGGGCGCCGAAGGACTGCGCGCCTGGCTCGCGGCCAACGACGTGGCCGCGATGGTCGACGCCACCCATCCGTTTGCGGCGGCCATCAGCGCCAACGCGGCAGTCGCCGCGCGAGCTTCGGGTGTGCCGCTGTTGCACCTGCGCCGGCCCAGGTGGGTCGAGCAGGCAGGGGACCGCTGGATGCGTGTGCCTGATCTCCCCGCGGCCGCGACGGCAGTCGGCACGTTCGGCGAGCGCGTGTTCCTGACCATCGGCAGACAAGGCGTCGACGCGTTCGCGGGACTCGACCGGCCCTGGTTTCTGATTCGTGCCATCGACCCGCCGGAGGGCGCGCTGCCGCCGCGGCACGAATTGCTCCTCGCCCGTGGGCCGTTCGCGGTGCAGGACGAAGCGCGGCTGCTCACGGAGTATCGGATCGACGCGCTCGTCACGAAGGACAGCGGCGGGGAGCAGACGGAGGCCAAGCTCGCCGCCGCCCGCGCCGCGGGCATCCCGGTGGTCGTGGTGGACCGCCCGCCGCTGCCCGAGGGCGCGCGGATCGTGGAATCCTCTGCGCAAGCGCTGGATTGGCTGCGCATCCGGCGAGCCCGGCGCGGCTGAGACGTTCCGGCTCGCGACGAGCCGGAGAGATCAGCCGCCGAGAATTTCCGGCAGATGATCGAACCAGTCCAGCACCGTGCGCTCGTAGCGAATCCCGAAATCCAACGTGGCGCGGGCGAATGCGGTCTTACCCTCCGGGTCTTCGGCGAGATACCGGGTGAGCCGAGCCTGATGGATCTCCCGGTTGGCGGCGATGATGCCGTCGAGCCGATCGCGATCGAGATGCTCGCCGAAGGAGAGCGTGAGCAGCAACGGCACCCGGATGGTTTCCCCGCCGGGATCGCGGACGACCCATTCCAGGAACGCTTCCCGGCCCGCGTCGGTGATGTGGTAGGGGGTGCGCTCCCTGGCGCCGGTCTCGCCCTTCTCGACGAGTCCCGCCGCGTCCATGGTGGCGAGTTCCCGGTAGACCTGGCTCTGGGTGATGGTCCAGAAGTCGCCGATGCGCTCCTGGGCCTCGGTCACCAGATCCCATCCCGACATCGCGCCTTCGTGCAGAAATCCGAGCAACGACGCCGCCGTCGAGTTCAGTGGTTTGCGCTTGGTCGCGGTGTTGGTCAACGACTGCTCCCTTCGCTCTCAACATTCCATAATGGAATGTTACCGGAACGTGGTGGGTCAGGCGTCGCCGGTCAGCTTGTCGAGCCGGGCGAGCACCTGCGCCATTCCCTGCTCCAGCCGTGCCTGTCCTTGTTCGAGCTGCGCCTGGCCGCGAGCGAGCGCGGTTTGGCCCTGTTCCAGACGGACCTGTCCTTGTTCGAGCACGGTCACCCTGCGGTTGAGTTCGCCCACATTCTCGCGCAGGTCTCCGACGTCCTGGCGCAGCTCGCCGACGGCTTCGCCGAGGGTTTCCGCGCGCAGGTCGATCCGGCCGATGCCGTCGAGCGTCTTCCTGGTCAGCACCGCGAGTTCGTTGAGGACCTCGCCCTGTTCGTCGAGTGCCTGTTCGCTCGCGGTGGCCCTGGCCTCCAAGGCTCGGGCGCGCAGCGTCAGCTCCGACAGTGTCGCGGCCAAGGTCCCTCCGATCTGCTTCGGTGCGTCAGGCGATACTACGCGTCGCCGGCGGCCGCGTCGCGCGTGCGGCCGTAGCGGCGGGAGGTGAAGACCCGGGTGCCCGTACCGGTTTCCAGCGCCGTGGTGGTGGACGCGCCGACGATCAGCAGCGTCCGCATGTCCACCTCCGCGGGGTCGAGGTCGCCCAGCGGCACCACCCGGACCGACTCGGTGGGCCCGCCGACGTCGCGCCCGATGACGACGGGCGTGTCGGGCTTGCGATGCTCCAGCAGCAGATCCCGCATCGCGCCCACCTGCCAGGTGCGTTGCGAGGATGCCGGATTGTAGATCGCGATCGCCATGTCGGCCGCAGCGACCGCCGAAAGGCGCTGCGCCACTACCTCCCACGGCTTGAGCCGATCGGAGAGCGAGATCATCGCGTAGTCGTGCCCGAGCGGCGCGCCCACCCGGCTGGCCACCGCGTTGGCCGCGGTGAGCCCGGGCAGCACCCGCACCGGCACCGCGCGCCACTGCGGGTCGGCGGATTCCTCCAGCACCGCCGCCGCCATCGCGAAGACGCCGGGATCCCCCGAGGAGACGACCGCGACCCGCGCGCCCCGCTTGGCCAGGTCCAAGGCCATGGCCGCGCGCTCGGACTCGACCCGGTTGTCGCTGGGATGACGACGCTGGCCCGGGCGTTCGGGCACCCGGTTCAAATAGGTGGTGTAGCCGACCAGGTCGGTCGCCTCTGCCAATGCCGCGCGCACCTCGTCGGTGGTCCACTCGTGCGCGCCGGGACCCAGGCCCACCACCACGACCTCACCGACCCCCTCGGCATCGCGGTCACGCTGAACGGTCTCCTCTTCGAGGCGGGGCAGCGGCGTGGTCGGCTCGGGACCCGGCACGAGGGTGATGGCGAAGTAGGGCACCTCGGCGTCGTCCACCGCGCCCGCGTGCAGCACGCGCTGTTCGGTGGTGCTCGCGCGCTCGACGTAGTACGCGCCCGCGAGTCGGCCGGAATCCGTAAGAGCCTGGCGCACACCGGGATACGTGCGTCCCAGTTTCATGATCGCGGCGGCGTCGGTGCTGCGCAGCCGCCGGGTGAGCTCGTCGACCGGCATGGTGCCCGGCAGCACGGTGAGCACCTGCTCGCCCTCGACCAGCGGTGTGCCCAGCGCCGCCGACGCCGCGCTCACGGACGTGATGCCGGGGATGATCTCGGCTTCGAACCGGTCGGCCAGGCGCCGGTGCATGTGCATATAGGAGCTGTAGAACAGCGGGTCGCCCGCGGCGAGCAGCGCGACCGAACGGCCCGCGGCGAGGTGCTCGGCCAGCCGCTCGGCGGCCTGTTCGTAGAACTCGTCGATCGCACCCTGATAACCGCCGGGATGGTCGGTCGTCTCGGTGGTCACCGGGTAGACGAGATGCTCTTCCAGTTGGCCGGGGCGCAGGTACGGCGCCGCGATACGGCGGGAGATGCTGCGGCCGTGGCGCGCGCTGTGGAACGCGATCACGTCGGCCGCGCCGATCACGTTGGCCGCCTTGACCGTCACCAGTTCCGGATCGCCCGGACCGAGTCCGACGCCCCACAGCTTGCCCGGAGTGCTCATTCCTGTTCGCTCGCGATCGCGTTCAGCGCGGACGCGGTGATGGCGCTGCCGCCGCGCCTGCCGCGCACGGTGAGGTATTCGACGCCGCCGAACTCGATCAGCGCGTCCTTCGATTCGGTCGCGCCGACGAAGCCGACCGGAATGCCGAGCACGGCGGCGGGCCGGGGCGCTCCCGCGTCGAGCAGGTCGAGCAGGTGGAACAGCGCCGTGGGCGCGTTGCCGATCGCGACGACGGCGCCGTCGAGACGGTCGCGCCACAGTTCGAGCGCGGCGGCGGAGCGGGTCGTGCCCCTGGCGGCGGCCAACTCCGGCACGCGCGGGTCGGCGAGGGTGCACAGCACCTCGTTGTCGGCGGGCAGTCGTTTCCTGGTCACGCCGGAGGCAACCATGGTGGCATCGCAGAGAATCGGCGCGCCCGCGCGCAGCGCTGCCCGCGCCGAGGCGACGACGCCGGGGGAGAAGGCGATGTCCGCGGCGAGATCCACCTGACCGCAGCCATGGATCATCCGCACTGCCACCTGCGCCACGTCCGGCGGGAATCCGCTCAGGTCGGCCTCGGCGCGGATCGTCGCGAACGAGCGACGGTAGATCTCGGCCCCGTCGGTCAGATAGCTGGCACGTACGTCGGACATGCGGTCCACCATATGGGTGCGGGTCCGGACAGATCGGTCCGGGTCGGGCGCTTCGCATCCCGGGCCCGGCGGCCGGACACCGAGGGGCGGGGCCGCCGGATCAGGTCCGCGGACGCTCGAGAATCCGGGACATGACGATGGCGCTGCGGGTACGCCCCACGCGCGCGTTCTCCCTGATCCGTTCCACGGTCACCTCGATCTCGGCCATGTCGGTGGCCATCACGTGCACCAGCGCGTCGGCCTCGCCCGCGATCGTCCACACGCCGACCACCTGCGGGATCGGTTCGAGACTGCGTTTGAGTTCGGCCGGGGAGATGTTGTCGCGGTAGTACACCTCGACGTACGCCTCCGTCTTCCAGCCCAGCGCGGCGGGATTGACCAGCGCGGTGAACCCGGTGATCTGCTTGCCCGCCACCAGCCGGTCGACTCGCCGTTTCACCGCGGGCGCGGACAATCCGACCACGCCGCCGATCTCCTGGAACGAAGCCCGCGCATTCTTCAGCAATTGCTCGAGAATCCGCCGATCGAGGTCGTCCACGTCACACCTTCTCTCGCCTTGCACAACAATTCGCTGATTTTTGCCTTCCATACGCAATGAATCGTCATTTCTAGCGCAATGCTAGGCGACTTACCGTCATGACAGCTGAAAGTCCACGCTCACTGCCGGGAGTTCCGTTGACGTCTGTAGCCACCCTCCCCCTCGAGTCCACCGCCCGCCGTTCGTCGCCGCGCCGGTTCGTGATGTGCCGTCCCGACCACTTCGACGTCACCTACTCCATCAATCCCTGGATGAATCCCGCCGAGCCCGTCGACCGCTCGCTGGCCATCACGCAGTGGGAGAGATTGCGCGCCACCTACGCCGAACACGGGCACACCGTGGAGGTGGTGCCCGGTGTCGCGGGCCTGCCCGACATGGTGTTCGCCGCCAACGGCGGGTTGATCGTCGGCGACCGCGCCATGTCGGCTCGCTTCACGCACCCCGAGCGTGCCGCGGAAGGCCCGGCCTACCACGCCTGGTTCGCCCGGTCCGGCGTGGCGAACCTGGTGGCCGCCGCGGAATGCAACGAAGGCGAAGGCGACTTCCTCCTGGTCGGCGACCGGCTCCTGGCCGGAACGGGATTCCGCAGCTCACCTGCCGCGCACGAGGAGGTGTCGCGCCACTTCGGTCTGCCCGTGGTGTCGCTGGAACTGGTCGATCCGCGCTTCTACCACTTGGACACGGTGCTGCTTCCGCTGGACGCCGCGACCATCGCCTACTACCCGCCCGCCTTCAGCCCGGCGGCGCGCGCGGTGCTGGCGGAGCTCTACCCCGACGCGATCGTGGCCACCGACGCGGACGCGGCGGTGCTCGGGCTGAACGGGGTCTGCGACGGGGCGAACGTCTTCCTCAGCAGCGCGGCCACCGACCTGAGTGAAGCCTTGCGTGCCCGTGGCTACCATCCGGTGGGGATCGAGATGTCCGAGCTGCTCAAAGCTGGTGGCTCCGTCAAATGCTGCACCCTCGAGATCCATGGCGGGTGACCTGTCCTGCCGGAATCTCAGGGAACGCGGGGCGGCCGGTCGACGCGATAACCCTCGCTCGTGGCGACGATGTCGGTGACCTCCCCCTGGGGACGGCCGCAGCGACGATCGCAGCCGGACCAGTGCTGGCGGCCGGCCACCGCGACATCCGCGGCGGACATCGTCCGCGGGAGGTCGAGCGGATCGGCGGGCCCCGGCAGCACCCGGCCTGCGCCGACGGCGTCCGCCGCGTCGGCTCGGACGTCGGTGTGCGACTTCGCGCAGCCCGGCTGCCCGGCGCAGGCGCTGACCAGCAGCCAGGGCGAGTCGGCGTCGAAGATCAAGCCCATCGGCGCGAGCACGCGCACCACCTGCTCGGCGGTCCACTCCGGCAGGTCGGTGACCACCAGGCTGCGCCACGGCGTGAGGAAGACCGGTCGTTCGACCGCGGCGAGGAATTCGGCGGTGCGGGCGGGCAGGGAGCCGAGGCGAACGCCCATGCCGAGGGCGACCGACCCGTCGTCCTGCTCCAGCCAGCCGATCGGAATGTCCGGTGTGGCGGGGAATTCGAGTTCATCGGCGCTCGGTGCCGAGCCGAGGCGATCGATGACGCGTTCGGCGCCGTGTTCGATCTCGTGCAGCCGCCACCGGCCGGGGTCCGCGCCGCGCAGATCCAGGAATGCTTGCGCGGCGGCGAGTACGACGTCCACAGCGTCGGCTGCGGACAGCCGCAGGCCGCTGTCGCCGCCCGCCAGCAGCAGCGCGAACTCGTCTGCCCCGACCGCGTGCACGCCGATGTCGGGGCCGAGGCCGCTGACATCGCCGCGTCCGTCGTCGAGGGTGAACAGCACCCGGCCGGGCAGGTCGGCCAGCCGCGGCGCCGCGAGCAAGCCGGTGTCCAGCGCGCGAACCAGCGGGCGCACGTCCGCCAGGCCGCCGATCCGGCCGGACAGCGGCGAGGCGATGATGTTGCGCACCCGTTCGTGCGTGGTGCTCGGCAGGAGACCCGCGGCCACGAGCCGGTCGGTCAACGCTGCGGCATCGCTCACCCGGCGCAATTGGACGTTGCCGCGCGAGGTGAGTTCGATGTTGCCGTCCGCCAGGTCGTGCGCGGCCTCCGCCAGTGCCCCTAGCTGTGCGGGCTCCAGGCGACCGCCGGGCACGCGGATCCGGGCCAACGGCCCGTCGGCCGCCTCGTGCAGCCGCAGTACGCCCGGGCAGGAATCAGGAGCACGTCGTGTCATAGCGACTCCAGCCTACGGACGCGGCTGCCGGGCGGAACGGCCGGTCACTGCCCGATCGAACGCACCCAGTCGACGACGGCGGCCCGGTATTCGGCGGTGTTGCGCGCCAGATTGACCGAATGCCCGCTGCCGGGCAGCACGAAGGTGCGCAGTCGTGCCGCCGGGCCGAAGAACGGCGCTTCGGTGGCGCGCAATGTCTCGGCATCCGCGCAGACGGCGTACGCGGGGCCGCACGAGAGCCGGTCCCGACTGCCGTTGACGACGAGAACCGGGACATCGATGAAGTTGCTCATCGGGGGAAGGGTGGAGGTCAGGCCGTCGGGATACTCGGTCGGCGAGAAGACCTCCTTGGTGGCCTCGTCCACCGCGAGAACTTCGGGGTCGGCAGTCTCGGGAGCGAAGAAATCGGCCGCGCGGGTACCGGGCCGCGTCGCCAGATAGCCCGCGTCGTAACCGCGCCCAGCGAATTGCGGATCCTCGGCGGCCTGGTGGTAGGTGGAGATGACGCCGAGCACCTCGGACACGTTGAGCGCGTGGGAGTAACCGGTGAGCAAGACGCCGTCGACGTCCTGGTAGGTGGTCGCCTCCAGGACATCGATGCCCGAACTGAGGGAATGACCTCCGGTGATGACCTTGCCGAACGGGGGCGCGCCCGCAAGTCCGGCGCGCAGGGACCGGACGATGTCGTGCAGGGCGCGGGCGGAGACCGTCGCCGTCACCTGCGTGCTCGGTGGGCGGGTGCTCGCACCGTTGCCGAGCCGGTCGACCACCAGCGTCGCGATGCCCGCGGCGTTCATCGCCCGCCGGAAGCTGTAGGTCTCCGGAGCGTAGGGGAAATCCCAGTACGTGGCGTTGTAGTTGGAACCCGCGATCAGCACCATGACGGTGTCGGTGGCGCGCGCCGTGGGGGTGCACAAGGATCCGGCCATCTCTCCGAGCGGAACGGGGATGGAGACCGCTGTGCAACGACCCGGCGCGGTGTCTTCGGCGTGGGCAGTGCTCGGTGTCAGGCAGAGAAGTATGGCCGCCGCGGACACGGCGATCGACCGTAGCGAGGTTCGCACGCGACGCAGGCTATGCGTGAACTTCGCCGCGCGCAATACCCGCGGACGCCGGATCCGGTCACGCGTGGCGTCCGTAAAACATTTTCCAGCAGGCGATTTCGGTGTGCGACCCACGTGCTGCCTCGGACGCCAACGGGCTCCGGATATTCGTGAACGCCGTCGATCGCGAGTGCTGCCCATGGCCGTATGCCGCCAGTCCCGGCGGATCGTGCCGCTGGTTGCCCGGCGAACGGCGATACCGCGCACAATGTTCCGTGGCTATCGCATAGTTGATGCCGCACGCGTGTACTCGGCCGCGCCCGATATCGCTTCGGGACAGCGGATGTCCGAGACGACGCGATGGACAAGGAGCGCGGAAACGTGGGTGCGACGGGACAAGGGGCGGGTACGCGGACGGTGCACTTCGTCGGAAGTTTTCCGGCCGAAAGCACGGACGTCGCGATGCGGGCCATGCTGGACAGTGCGGGGACGCGACTGCGTACCCTGCCGACGGGGGAGACCCGGCGCTACGAGTTCTACATCCAGCCGATCATCGAAGACCTGGTCGACCAAGGGGTCCTGGCGGTGAAGAAGCAGGGGACGTGGGGCTCGAGCAGGCAGCGGACGATCCACCGCGTGGCGCGAGGCGCCGAATTGCCCAGCGAAGCCATGGATCTCGGCTATCTCGGCGAGGCCGAGGAGGCGCTGCCGATCTTTCGCGCACTGCGCGCCGAGCACGACCTGCCCGGTCTCGCACTCCAGATCGGCATGCCGACCGATTTCACGCTGACGTTCATCGCGATGGGAGCCGCCGGCGTGCGGCGGCATCGACGCGCCTTCCTCGACGCCACCGTGCGGGACATCACGGCCATTCGCGAGCTCGCCGGTGACGACGTCGTCGTGCAGCTGGAAGCCACCGCGGAACTGGTGCTCATGGCGAAGTCACAGCCGTTGCACCGGCTGACCGATCGGGTGCTGGGGCTGGGGGAGGGGATCGCGGCCCTGGCCGCGGCCGCCCCCGAAGGTACCCGTTTCGGGGTGCACCTGTGCCTCGGCAGTTTGCGCAACAAGGCACGAGGCCGGTTGCGCGATGCCCGGCCGCTGGTCGATCTGGCCAATTCCGTCGTCGGTCATTGGCCGCGGGGGCGCGTCCTGGAATACGTGCACGGTCCGCTCGCGGCGGGCGACGTACCTCCATCGGAGAAAGCGGAATTCTATGCGCCTTTGGCGAAATTGGCCCTCGATGCCGGTACGAATTTCTACGCGGGGTTCGTGCACGACGTTCCTACCGAGGCACAGCAGACGGAGACATTGCGGATCATCGAGAACGCGCTGGGCCGTCCGATCGACGGCCTCGCTTGCGCGTGTGGTCTGGGTCGCCGTCCCCGCCCGGTGGCGGATGAGCTGATGGCGCGAACGGAGTTGCTAGCGGCGGTCGGCGAGTGAGTCCGTGCGCGCGTGCTCGACAGCGCCTGAAACAATGTTCCCTGCAATGTCATTCGATACGCGAGTGCCTTTTCAGGGCCGAGAACCGAGGCGACGGCCCGCGACTGTTTTGTTAGGATCATGATCGGGGCGATCGGGAGGTACGGTGTCCGGCATGGAGCGAGCACCGCGCGGCGTCGATCCGAACCTGCCGAATTCCGCGCGGGTATACGACTATCTCCTGGGCGGCAAAGACAATTACGAGGTGGACCGGGCGGTCGCGCACCGCATGCTGTCCATCGCCCCGGATACCCGAACCTTGGCCTGGTTCAGTCGCCAGTTCCTGGTGCGTGCGGTCCAGTCGGCCGCCGAGGCGGGGATCCGGCAGTTCATCGATCTGGGCGCGGGTATCCCGACGTCGCCGAACGTGCACGAGGTCGCCCACAAGACCGACCCTTCGGCGCGGGTGGTGTACGTCGATTTCGACCCGGTCGTCTACGCGCACTGCAATGCCCTGCTGGCGCAAGCGGACGGGGTGACGGCGATGCTGGGTGACGTTCGCCGTCCGGACGACATCATCGACCGGCTGCGCAGCGGTGGTTCGATCGACTTCGACGAGCCGGTCGCGATCACGCTCGTCGGGGTCCTGCATTTCGTGATGGACGACGAAGGCCCGGCCGAGATCGTCGCTCGGCTGCGGGAAATCATGGCTCCGGGAAGCTATCTGGCGTTCACGCACGGCTCCGACGACAGCAATTCGGACTTCATCGACCAGTCGTCGTCGGATACCGCCAAATCCTCGGCCCAGGTGGTCTATCGGTCTGCGGCCGTGGTCGAGTCGTTCTTCGAGGGGTTCGAGATACTCGAGCCCGGTGTGGTTCCCCTGCAACAGTGGCTCGGCGACGACCTGCCGGAAACCGGGCTGGTGCTGCTCGGCGGGGTGGTCCGCAAGGCATAGGGCGGGCCCGCCGACTAAGGTCGGCGTATGTCCGAAATTTCCACTCTCGCCGACCGGCTCGCCATCGTCGATGTGATCACCAAGATGTTCGTGTACACCGACCAGAAGCGCTGGGAAGACTTGTCGGCGGAGGTGTTCACGCCGACCGTCGATTTCGACGGCGGTTTCGGCGGGCCGGTCGGGGAGCGTGCCACCGCCGACATCATCGCGGATTGGCGCACCGGGCTCGCCGACCTCGACGGGGTGCACCACCAGTCGGGCAACCATCTCATCGATCTGGACGGCGACGCGGCGCGCGTGCACGCGGACGCCATCGCGGTGCACGTCAAGAATGCCGCGACCGAGGGCAAGACCCGTACCTTCGTCGGCAACTACTCCCTCGGCGTCGAGCGCACATCGCAGGGGTGGCGGGTCAACCGGTTCCACTACCACCTCAAGGTGATCGACGGGAACGCCGACCTGGTCTAGGCCCGGCGCGAATCCTGCACGGCCGTCGTGTGATCGGTCGTGCGGGTGTGACCGGCGCGCGGTCGTCACGGTGTCGTCGTCGGTTGCGTCTCCGGTCGAGTCGGCGCCGGTTTCGCCGTCGCGCGTGAGCGCCCCGGCGCCCACACCCCGATCAGGGCCGCGGCGACGAAGGTGACAATGCCCAGCGCCAGCGCTGACTGCTGGGCGCCGTGCACGAAGGCCGATTCGGCGAAGTCGGCCAGGGGCGCGGCTTGCGGGCCGATCCGCTCGGTGACCTGCAGCACCGCGCCCGCACCGGCGACACCCGCCCACAGCCCGACGGCATCGCCCCGGCGCGACTCGGGAAATCCGGCGGTGATCAGGGACAGCGTCGAGGGCATGACGAGAGCGGCGCCCACCCCGGCCGCCGTCCGGCCCGCGATCAACCAGCCGGGCGTGTGCAGCAGCGCCGGGGCCGCCGAGGCAGCCGCGAAGACGAACAGACCGGTGATCGAGGCGCCGCCCGCCGGTCCGCTGCGGCAACGGCTGATCGAATTGCTCAGCAGGCAGGCGGCGGGCTGCGCAGGCGGCTCATCGAGCAGTACCGCAAGCCGTTCGACCAGCTCTTCGGCGATCCGGACGTGCGCGCCCAACTCGGCGATCCGGACGTGACGTTCGCGCTGACCCAGCTCGTCGGCCCGATCGTCTTCGCCAGGCTGGTCGGGCTCGAACCGATCGGCACCGCCGACTGCGCACGACTCGTGGACGACTTCTTGGCAGCCAGGGCGAGCGACCGCGACCGTCGCGGCTGATCGAGCGGGGCGCGTGGACGAGGACGATCCGGACGGCAGGTAGCATCGGCGTGCTCGGCGGACGACGAGGAAACCGGTGAAAGTCCGGTGCGGTCGCGCCACTGTGGAAAGCCAGACCCTCCCCGGCGAGCAGCGAACCCCCGATGGGCGCGTCACCCGAGGAAGGCTGCCACCCGTGATTGTGCTGTTGTCCACATCCGACACCGATCTGCTCAGTGCCCGCGCCAGCGGAGCCGACTATCGGTGGGGAAATCCGGCTCGCCTGCTGGTCGACGACCTGCCGGCCCTGCTCGACGGCGCCGATCTGGTGATCGTGCGCATTCTCGGCGGCAAGCGGGCCTGGGAAGACGGGCTGGAGGCGCTGCGCGCCAGCGGGATCCCGCTCGTCGCCCTCGGCGGCGAGATCGCCCCGGACGCCGAATTGATGGAATGCTCCACCGTCCCGGGCGGCGTCGCGGCCGACGCGCACAACTACCTGGCCGCCGGTGGCCCGGAGAATCTGCGCCAGCTGCACAATTTCCTGTCCGACACCGTGCTGCTGACCGGCCACGGCTTCGAGCCGCCGATCCAGTTGCCCAGTTGGGGCGAATTGGACCGGGTCGCCGCTGAGCATCCCGATGGGCCGACCGTGGCGGTGATCTACTACCGCGCCCAGCATCTGGCGGGCAACACCGCCTACGTCGACGCCCTCTGTACCGCGATCGAACAGGCGGGCGCGCGGGCGCTGCCGCTGTACTGCGCGTCGCTGCGCACCGCCGAACCCGCGTTGCTCGAAATGTTGTCCCGCGCCGACGCGCTGGTGGTGACGGTCCTGGCCGCGGGCGGCACCAAGCCCGCCATCGCGTCCGCGGGCGGCGAGGACGAGGTGTGGGATGTCGGCGCGCTCGCCGACCTGGATGTGCCCATCCTGCAAGGACTGTGCCTGACCACGGGCCGCGCCCAGTGGGAGGCCAACGACGACGGGCTGTCACCGCTGGACGTCGCCACCCAGGTGGCGGTGCCGGAATTCGACGGGCGGATCATCACGGTCCCGTTCTCGTTCAAGGAATTCGACGCCGACGGCCTGTCCACCTACGTCCCCGACGCCGAGCGCGCTGCCCGTGTCGCGGGCATCGCGACGCGCTACGCGCGGCTGCGTCACATCCCCGCCGAACGCAAGCGCATCGCCGTCATGCTGTCGGCCTACCCGACCAAGCACGCCCGCATCGGCAATGCCGTCGGTCTGGACACCCCGGCCAGCGCGATCCGCCTGCTCACCGAAATGCGCTCCGCCGGTTACGATCTGGGCGCACCCGGTGAGATTCCCGGCCTGGACGAACAGGACGGGGATGCGCTCATCCACGCCCTGATCGCCGCCGGAGGCCAGGATCCCGACTGGCTGACCGCCGAACAGCTGGAGGGGAACCCGATCCGCATCGGCGCGGCGACCTATACCGCCTGGTTCGACACCCTGCCCGGCGACCTGCGCGAGGCCGTCGTCGAAGCGTGGGGCCCGCCGCCGGGCGAACTCTACGTCGACCGATCCGCCGACCCGGCCGGTGAGATCGTCATCGCCGCACTGCGTTTCGGCAATGTCGTACTCATGGTGCAGCCGCCGCGCGGTTTCGGCGAGAACCCCGTCGCCATCTACCACGACCCTGATCTGCCACCCAGCCACCACTATCTGGCGGCCTACCGGTGGCTCAGCGCGCCCGAGGGTTTCGGCGCCGACGCGATGGTGCATCTGGGCAAGCACGGGAACCTGGAGTGGCTGCCCGGCAAGACGCTGGGTATGTCGGCCTCCTGCGGCACCGATGCCGCTCTCGGTGATCTGCCGCTGATCTATCCGTTCCTGGTGAACGATCCCGGCGAGGGCACCCAGGCCAAACGACGCGCGCACGCCACCCTGGTGGACCATCTGATCCCGCCGATGGCTCGCGCCGAAACCTACGGCGACATCTCGCGACTGGAGCAGCTGCTCGACGAGCACGCCAACATCTCGGCCCTGGACCCGGCCAAGCTGCCCGCGATCCGTCAGCAGATCTGGACGCTGATGCGCGCCGCGAAAATGGACCACGACCTCGGCCTCACCGAGCGTCCGGACGAAGAATCCTTCGACGACATGCTGCTGCACGTCGACGGCTGGCTGTGTGAGATCAAGGACGTGCAGATCCGCGACGGCCTGCACGTTCTCGGCTCGGCTCCGGCCGGGGAGAGTGAACTCGACCTGGTGCTGGCGATGCTCCGCGCGCGTCAGCTGTGGGGTGGCGAGCGCACCGTGCCCGGCCTGCGCGAAGCCCTCGGCCTCGACGAGTCGGGAGGCGAGGCGCGTGAGCGCGTGGATGCCGTGGAGGCTCGCGCCCGCGCGTTGGTCGCGGCGTTGCAGGCGGCGGACTGGTCGCCGGAGGCGGTCGACGGTATCGCCGATGACCCGCAGGTGCGCCTGGTGCTGCGGTTCGCGGCCACGGAGGTGGTGCCGCGCCTGCGGCAGACCGGCGTGGAGATCGACCGCGTCCTGCACGCGCTCGACGGGGGGTTCATCCCGGCAGGCCCGAGCGGGTCGCCGTTGCGCGGCCTGATCAACGTCCTGCCGACCGGGCGCAATTTCTACTCGGTCGATCCCAAGGCCGTGCCGTCCCGGCTGGCCTGGGAGACCGGGCAGGCCATGGCGGAATCCCTGCTGGAGCGCTACCACGCCGACCACGGTGAATTCCCGCGGTCGGTGGGTCTGTCGATCTGGGGTACCTCCGCGATGCGCACCTCCGGCGACGACATCGCCGAAGTGCTCGCGCTGCTGGGCGTGCGGCCGGTCTGGGACGAGGCCAGCCGCCGCGTCCGCACGCTCGAGGTGGTCTCGCTCGCGGAACTCGGCCGCCCACGCATCGATGTCACGGTGCGCATCAGCGGCTTCTTCCGCGACGCCTTCCCGCACGTGCTCGCCCTGCTGGACGACGCGATTCGCCTGGTCGCCGATCTGGACGAGCCCCACGAGGACAACTACGTCCGCGCGCACGCCCAAGCCGATCTCGCCGAGCACGGCGACCAGCGGCGCGCCACCACCCGCATTTTCGGTTCCAAGCCCGGCACCTACGGGGCGGGCCTGTTGCAGCTGATCGATGCGAAGAGCTGGCGCACCGACGACGACCTCGCCGAGGTCTACACCACCTGGGGCGGCTACGCCTATGGGCGCGATCTCGACGGCGCGCCCGCCGCGGAGGACATGCGCGGCGCGTATCGCCGGATCGCCGTGGCGGCCAAGAACACCGACACCCGCGAGCACGACATCGCCGACTCCGACGACTACTTCCAGTTCCACGGCGGCATGGTGGCCACGGTGCGTGCGCTGACCGGCAAGAACCCGGAGGCCTACATCGGCGACAGCACACGCCCGGACGCGGTGCGCACCCGGACGTTGTCGGAGGAGACGGCACGGGTGTTCCGGGCCCGGGTGGTGAACCCTCGTTGGCTCGAAGCCATGCGCAGGCACGGCTACAAGGGCGCGTTCGAAATGGCCGCGACCGTCGACTATTTGTTCGGCTACGACGCCACGACCAACGTGGTGGCCGACTGGATGTACGAAAAGCTGACGGAGAGCTACGTTTTCGACGAGGCGAACCGAAAGTTCATGGAGCAGTCCAATCCCTGGGCGCTGCACGGGATCACCGAACGGTTGCTGGAGGCGGCCGAGCGGAAACTGTGGGAACGTCCCGAACAGGACACGCTCGATCGACTGCGGCAGGTCTACCTGGAGACCGAAGGGGAGCTGGAGTAGGGTCCGCCCATCCCATTTTCCGGATTCGTCACGAAATGCGCTGTCGTGCAGGGCATCTTGGGAATACCAACTGTCCGAAGCAGTGATGTGTAACGTCTATAATCGCTGATGTTCCATGGCTGTACCCAGGTAACGACAGATCGATTCTGCTGAGGATGGGAAAGCTCATGAAGTTCAGGAAATTGGTAGCGACCACGCTGCTGACCATTGCCGCCACCGGCGTCACGGCGGCTACCGCCTACGGGCAGGCCGAAATCTACGATCCCGCGCTCGGCGACGACGTCGTGGCCTCCTCCGTCGTCGTCGCGCCGGACCGGTCGAGCGCGACGCTGACGCTCGCCTCCGGCACGTTCGCCGTCACACCGGACGTGATCACCGTGCTCGCGCCGGACGGCGAGGTGGTGGCGACGGTGCCGACCACTCTGCGATCCGCGATGGGGCAGCAGGTCGCGGTTGCTCCGGAAATCAACGCGGACGCAACGACTTTGACCCTGACTCCGGTCGGCGCCGCCATTCCGGAGCCGGGTGCGCCGCAGTTCGTCGGTGATGCCGGGAGTGCCCTGGGCGGCGTGCTGATCGGCTGCGCCATCGGCGCCGTGGTCGGTCTGATCTTCCTCATCATCGGCGTGTTCCCCGGCTGCGTGCTCGGCGGCCTCATCGGCGGTGTCGCGGGCGCGGTCCGGTAGTCGCGTCTGCGTGAGTGGTGCGATCGGCCGCTCCCGGTCTCCGTCCGGTGGCGCGGCCGATCGTGCCTCCGTGCCGAGCGTCTAGCCCGCTTGGGTCATGCACGGCTCGACGGTGAAGTCGAGCCCGAAATTGTTCAAGGTCACCGGCAGTGGAGCGTCCGGGCTGGGGCGCGGCGTGGACCGCAGCCGGAAGTCGGCCGACGTCAGCAAGTGCGCGAGCAGCGTGCTGGTGACGAACAGCACCAGGTTACGGCCGGGGCAGTCGGCGGGGCCCGCGCTGAACGGCACGAGTTGGGGATACTGCTCCGCGCGGCCGTCCAGCCAGATCTCCGGGACGAACTGGTCGGCGAAGGGCAGCAGTTCGGCATCCCGGTGGAACGCAGGGACCGCGATCATCAGCGCGGCGCCCGCGGCGATGGTGAAGCGCTCGTCGCCGTCGCGCCACTCGGTATCGGCGGTGATGTCGCGCAGCAGCATGGGTGTGGTCGGCCACAGCCGCACCGACTCGAGGACGCAGGCGCGCAGATAACCGCGCAGGTCGACGCGTTCCGGATCGACGGCGTCGGCGAGTGCGCGGGCCTGGTGCTCGGGGTGAGTGCTCAGCACCGCCAGTGCCCGGCTCAGCGCGATGCCCGCCGCGTCGAAGGCGAACAACCAGTGCGGTATCTGCCCGACCGGATCGGTGGCGCCGCCCGCGGGCACCGCGGCCAACGCTCCGGCGAGACTGTCCGGCGAAGCGGACTCCACGTGGCGGTACAGCCGGTTGGTGAACTGGTCGCGCTGCCTGCGATGCGCAGGCGCGAGGAACGACCAGTTGCCCGCCGAGCGCAGCCGGGAGAGTTCGTCGGTGAGCACGGTGTCGTCGCGTCCTCGCTCGCCGAGCACGATCCGCCGCACCAGCCGCCACCAGCGCGTGGTGAACTGCCGCGCGTCCAGGTGGCCGCGGTGCAGGGCGGACAGGATCAACTCGCGCGCCTCCTCCGCGATCGCCTCGGCGAACGGACCGGCCAGGCGATGCAGCGGCTCGGCCGAGTCCAGCGCGGCCTCGTTCACGGCGCGGCGCTGGTCACGGATCGGTCCCTCCGAGAGCAGGACGCCGTGCGGCTGGAACTGGCGCAACGCGGCGCGCTTCTCCCGATTCGCCGGACTGAACGGCGTCGGCGCGTCGGCCAGCACCCGTCCCACGTCATGCGGATCGAGAACGACCACGATCCGGCGACCCGGCACCACGAGCTCGACCGGGCCCGCGCCGAACTCGCGCCGCAACTGCCGCACGCGCTCGATCGCCCTGGAATCGGCTCCGGTGCGTTCCAGCAGGCCCAGCACCGGCCTGCGCCGGGCGATGACACCCGAGGCGACCGAGGCGAATCCGAGATCCGCCAACGCCGCCACCGCGGGCACTCCCACCAATCGGTGTTCGCGGGTTTCTGCCATACGGCCTCCTCCCGGTGCGCTCTGGTCGACACGGTGCCGACGACCGGTCACATACCCGGCGACACGGGGTCGAAACCGCGTCGCGGGCTGAGCGGCACCGATGCGGTGCCGGGAAGCTCAGTTCGGCGCCTGGGTCTCGTTCACCGCGAGCGCGTCCTCGACCGAGTCGAACACCGTGAGCAACCGGTCCAGCGCGGTCACCTCGATCGGCCTGCGCGCGGCGTCGCTGGGGACGACGCGCAAGCCACCGGAGCCGGTGGCTTCCGAGGCCGCCAGCAGGACGCTCAGCCCGGCGGAGCCGAGGAACCCGACGTTGGTCATGTCCACCACGACGGCGGCGGGTGCGTCGCGTAGCGCCTCGTCGAGAGCCGATTGCAAGCGTGGCGCGGACGCCATGTCTATCTCGCCGTGCACGGTGACGACGACCGTGTCCTCCGCCGACCGCACCTCGACCTCCAGCGCCCGGGGCGCGCTTTCGGAACTCACAATCCACCTCCCGTGCCGGCGACGCGTCCTCGGCAGTACGCCACGTCGACCTCCGCTCCGGTTCACGTCTCTTGCGCACGGGTTCTCGGCGCAGAGAGCGACCACTCCGCGGCCAACTTACCCCATCCCGTCGTGCGCTGATCACACTGTGCGCCCGGTCGCGCCTCCGACCAGGCGGTCTCGTGCGGCCGGGCAAGCTCGTTGCGCCGGTCCGACGGCTGCCTCGATCGTCGCTCGGGGCAGCCGTGACACAAGAGCCGACCTGAAGGGGGGCCGATCCCCATCAGCGGCGCGACGAAGCATGCCCGTCGTGCACCGCCGAGGCGGACGATCGACCTCGGTGACGGGTGCGGCTTCGTGATGACGCCGGGATTCAGACGCCGGGATTCAGACGCACACCGAATTGGCGCCGTGACTCGAGAACGTCGAGTCACGGCGGCAGTGATGTCGAGCTGCGGCGACGCGCCGCGTTATTCCGGCCAAGTGCCGGTGAGCGATTCGTAGCCCGTCGCGCCCGCGCGGTCGATCGCGGCCTTGACCAGGCCGAAAACCGCGCCCTGCAATGCCGCGGCGAAAAGCACCTCGCGCCAGGAATGATCCCGCGCGGTCGACGTCGGGGCCTGCCGCTCACCGGTGATCTGCTTCCACACCTTGGTGAACACGGCGTTCGCCGCGAGGCCGCCGAGCACGCTGATCAGCAGGCCGAGTGGTTTGTAGAGCGTCTTCATCGTCGCCTCCGCACGATCTGCCAGACCACGGCCGCGAGCACCGCCGCGCCGAGGGCCGCGGGAATCGGATGGGCGCGCAGTGCGCCACCGGCCTGCCTGCCGCGTTCGGCCACCGGCTCCGGTGTGGCCGCCGCCACTCGGTGGACGAGGTCGGCCGCGCCCGTCCTGGCCTGCTGGGCCTTGTCCGCGACGGTGAGCGCCGCCTCGGACGCCGCGTGCTGAGTCGCCTCGACGACGTCGTGCGCCTTCTCCTTGCTGCGCGCGGGCACATCGAGTTTGTGGCCCAGCTCTTCGACGGTGCGGCCGAGATCCGCCCTGGCCTGGTCGCGGTCGCGCCGCAGGGCCGCGACGTCGTCGGTGGGCCGGTCGGCCCCGGGTCGGCTGTCACTCATCCCCGCCTCCTGTCCTTGATCACCTCGATGTCCTCGCGAATGCCCTCGACCGCTTCCTGCGGGATCGGCGGATTCGCCTCTTCGACGCTCTTCTTCCCGGCCAGACCGAGCGCCGCCGCGACCACCAGCAGCGCGCCCGCGACGATCAGCGCGGACGCCCAGCCCGGCAGCACCTCGGTGAGGCCGAGCACCGCCGCCGTGACCAACGCCGCCCCGCCGTAGAACGCCAGTAGCGCCGCCACGCCCGCCAGGCCCGCTCCGAAGCCGAACCGTTTGCCCTTCTCCCGCATCTCGACGCGAGCGAGCTGGAGTTCGTCGCGGATGAGCCGGGACACCTGGGTGGTGGCGTCCTCGACCAGTTCGCTGACCGACCGTGCGTTCGCGGGCGGGCGAACCTGTGTCGTCCCGGTCATGAGACCTCCTTCGGCATGTCACACCTCCTGCCCGGCGACTACCCGCGCGTCCGAATTCCAATCGGAGGCCGCGGCCGGTCCGGCGGGGGAGGGGTGTGCGACGCGCGAAGCGGCCGGCGCCAGACCGTAGCTCGCGCTGAAACCGAAGCCGTTGCGGCGCAAGCCGAATCGCTACGAGGTCATTCGATGTACGGGCCGAGCTGCGGAATCGCCTCGATCGGGTGCCGCGCCCGCAAGCCCGCGCCGACGTCCTGGAAGTGCCAGGCGCCCTCGGTGCGACGCACTCGGCCGAGCACCAGGCCGGTGTGCGAGCCGCCGCCGGTCAGCTCGTGGCGGGCGAGCTGGGTGCCCGCCACGGTGTCGATCACTCGGCAGTACGCGTTCGCGATCCGCTCGAAGGTCTGGCCGGTGTAGCAGGTGATGAGGAACAACACCGTCGTCACCTGCGCGGCGAGGCGGGACAGATCGACGCTGATGATCTCGTCGTCGCCCTCGCCTTCTCCGGTGATGCTGTCGCCGTGCAGGCGGACGGCCCCGTCGGTCGAGCTGAGCTGCTCGTGGTACACGACGTCGACGAGCCGGTCCGCGGCGAAGAGCAAGGCCGCGACGTTGAGATCGATCTCCTCGCGCCGGCCGAAGAAGCGCGAACGGGTGGCCGGATCCCAGCCGAGCGCCACGGTGACGTGTTCGAGCGGGACGCCACGATCGTCGCGGAGCTCGGTGCGCATCGGTGATCTCCTCTGCGTCGGAAAGCGGGCGCGGGCGCGGCGGCCTCCGGCGCGTCCGCCGACGTTCCGGGCCGAAACCATCGGAACGACTTCGGCGGACCAGGAGCGTACCCGTTTTCGGTTCGAATATGGCGAGAATCCAATCCGCGAGACGGTGCGCCGCGAAGTCAAGGCATGCGGGTTGGCACGAGACAGGTGCGCCCAGACCGCGGTGCGGGTCCATCCACGCATGGTCGTACGCCTGCGGAGTCGGCGGTCCGTTCGCGCGTCGAGGTCGCGGCGAGGCCGCGATCGGCGCACCCAGGGCTGCCGGTCGGGTCGGTCGAAGGTGACCGGCGATGACCGGCGCCGAGCCGTGTCGCGCGAATCTGCTCGATCTGGCGTACCCGTACGCGATGGACGCGGTGGCCGAGATCGAGCGCAGGCGCATCGAAAACCGCGTCGCGACAGCCGAATCCGGCACCGCAGCGGCGTTCGCCGGCGCGGTGCGGCGTATCCGGGACACGTTGGCGGCACTGAGCGCGACCGCCGCGGTGAATCCGCCAACCACCCTCGAGTCGAAGATCCTGCGGGCGATCGATGATTCGAGTCCGAGCGCGGACCAGCGCGGCCGACCACGCAGCGCATAGCCACCGTGGTGCTCAGCTGAGCGGCGCTCCGGTCGCCGGTGTCGCGCGGGAACTTCCCGGCTGGTCGCAGCCTTCGAGGGTCGAGCGCGCCACCTCCTCGACGACGTCGTCGATCTCCCCGCGCGCCCGCAGCGCAGCGATCTGTCGGTGCGCGCCGTTGCCGCGCGCGAGCAGGCGGCCGAACGCCTCGTCGACGAATCGGCGGTCGCCCGCGTCCTCCAGCGCGGGCGCGGCGTAGTCGATCAGCCGGCACAGCAGGTCGCGCACGGGCGCCACCGTGCCGTCACGAGGGTCGACGCCGTCTCCGGCCAGCCCCGAACGCGCTGCCTTCCAGTACGCCGCCCGCAACATCTCCGCGGGCACCTGCGGCGCGAGCTGCCGCGCCGCCAACGATCTCTCCGCCATCACGACGACGGCGCGCACCAGCGCGGCCAAGAGCGCGGTCTCCTCGACGGTCGCCGGAATATCGCTGACCCGTATCTCGACGGTCGGGAACGAGACCGAGGGGCGGACGTCCCAATAGACCATCTGCTTGTCCAGGATGCTGCCGCTGTTGAGCATCATCGCGACCATCGCCTCGTAGTGCCGCGCGGATTCGAAGTACGGAGGCGGTCCAGCGCTGGGCCAGCGCCGCCACAGGATGCTGCGCCAGCTGGCGAAGCCGGTCTCGGTGCCGCGGTAGATGGCGGAGTTCGCGGTCATCGCGAGCAGTTGCGGCAGCCACGGCCGCAGGTGGTTGCTGACCTGGATCGCGGTTTCGACGTCGGGGATGCCGATGTGCACGTGACAGCCCGACAGCCCCTGCTCGTGGGCGAGCATGCCGAAGTTCTCTTCGATGCGCTGGTAGCGCGGGGTGTCGGTGACCGGGAACTCGTGCGGGACGGTGGGCGGGATGCCGACCGCGAGCAAGCGGGCGTCGTTGCGCTCGGCGCAGGCGGCGATGCCACGGCGCAGGTCGCGCAACTGCTGGTGCAGTGCGCCGATATCGGTGTGGACCGCGGTGCTGGTCTCCACCTGACAACGGGTGAGTTCGAGTTGCAGGTCGATGCCGAGTTCCTCCGCGGTACGCGCCACCTCGACATTGCGTGCCAGCGGTTCGCCGGTGCGCGGGTCGACGAGCAGGAACTCCTCTTCCACCCCGATGGTCAGCCGCCCATCGTCCATGGATTGGCATTACCCACGGGCCGACGGGCTAGTCAACCGAACGAGTCGCGTTCGCCGATCAGTTGCCGGTCGGCTTCGACGCGATTTGAACGGCCGGAGGGCGGCAACGCGAACGACGGGGGGCCGCAGGAGTTGTCGCATGTTTCGGATCGCTGCACGTGTCGCCGCTACCGGGGGCTGCGTCGTGATCGTCGCTGCTGCCGGCGCGGGGGTGGCCGCCGCGGGACCGACGTTGTCGGCGGACAGCCAGGAGGAGGGCGCCATCGCGGTGGGCAGCCAGCCGCCGTCGGAGAACTGGAACTGTGTGTTGATCGGCTCGGCCGAGGCGGCCGGTCCCCGGGTGGACATGGCCGGGACCGGCGAGAGCCGGGGCGGGTTCGCGGAGGGCAGTACCGTGGCCGCGGCCTGTGCCGGGCCGCAGTGGCCGGTGGTGGCCATGACGACCGGTGTCACATCGCTCGACGATGCCGACTGATCTATCCGCGCGTCCCACGGGCGGTGCTACGGGAACAGCGCTGGGCGGGTAGGGCTCGATACTCTCGCTCCCATGCGGATCGTCGTCCTCGGCTCGGGCATTTCGGGTCTGTCCACCGCGGCCGAACTGCTCCGAGCCCGGCACGAGGTCATCGTCGTCAGCGCCGAGCCGATCACGGCGACGACGTCCTTCCTGGCCGCGGCGGTCTGGTTTCCGACCGCCGCCGGTCCCGCCGATCGCGTGCTGGCCTGGAGCGAGACAACTTTCGAGCACTTGGCGGCGCTGGCCGCCGCCGAAGCGCCGGGCGTGCGGATGTGCGCGTCCATGGCGCTGTATCGCGACGAGCCCGCGATTCCCGCGTGGTCGCGGTCGGTGCGCTCGTTCCGGCAGGCCGATCGGGTGGACCTGCCTCCGGACTACGGATTCGGATTCCGTTTCGAAGTTCCTTTGGTGGAGATGCCGACCTACCTGCCGTTCTTGAGCGCGCAGGTGGACGCGGCAGGCGCGCGTCGCGTGCCGCGTGCTGTGCGGAGCCTCGATGATCTCGCGGACCTGTCGCCGGACGTCGTGGTGAACTGCGCCGGTCTGCGGGCCGCCGAGTTGGTGGGCGACCCGGAGGCGTATCCGATCCGCGGCCAGATCGTGCGGGTCGCGAACCCCGGGCTGTCGGTGTCGGTCCGCGACGAAGCCCATCCGCTCGGTCGCGCCTACGTCCATCCCCGCGCGAACGATTGCGTCCTGGGCGGTTCGCTGGACACCGGCGAGTGGGACACCGCGCCCGACCCCGACCTCACCCGATCTATCCTGCGGCGCTGCCGCGATCTGGTCCCAGGGCTCGACGGCAGTGAGGTGCTGGACGCCGTGGTGGGACTGCGCCCCGGTCGCCGGGAGGTCCGCGTGGAACTCGACACCGCCGTGCTACCCGGCACGCCCGTCGTCCACAACTACGGCCACGGCGGCTCCGGCATCACCATCGGCCACGGATGCGCGCTGGAGAGCGCCGCGCTCGTAGCGGCGTTGTGAGCAGCGGCCGGTGCGTCGGTCGCGCTCAGTTGGCGTAACTGCGCGCCACCACCGAGTTCAGCGTCTCGAGGAATTCGCTGAGCACGCCGGGCTCGACCCGATCGCGCGCGGTGCGCCGTCCGGGGGAATCCGTGGCGGGTGCGGCGAGGCCCGCGTCGACGCTGTCGCGCAGGACGGCGTGCACCGCTTCGATCGGGATGCCCGCCTGGGCGCATCGGGTCGCCGCGTGCTCGAACCGGCCCAGCGCGAGACTGCCCGCCGCCTCGGCCGCGTCGACCAGGACGAGGGCCAGTTCCAAGCCCATTCTGATCAGCGCGTCGGGACCGCCGCGATGGGCGCCACGAGTGAATCTCGCGGACACTTCGGTGATGTCCCGATCTTCTTCGTGCGGGCCGATGTTCATGGCCCTCCCTCCGCGCGGCGACCCTGCTGCCACCGACGTTACGACGGGGATCGAAAGAATTCGACCGCGCGATGACGACTTGTGAGGCTTCACAGACGCGCGTCGCCCGGTTCGGGTGGTGTCCCCAACCGGAGGCTTGGACCTCGGCACGCCGACCCGGTCAAGTTACCGTGGAGTACTTTCCGCGATCGGGGAGGGAAGGAGTCACATGTCCATCACCGATTCGGCAGGCCCGGATCTGACCCTGTCGGGCCGCCCGGCCAGTTCTTCACTGCGAGACGTGCGGAATCTGTCGCGCAAGATGGTCGGCCATTTCATCGAGACCGTCGCGCACTGCCGGACGCTCCCCGGTGAGGCGCTCAACGGCGACATCACCAACATCACCCGCCTGTGCCTGGAACTGGCCGTCAGCATGCTCGACGGCAGTGACATCCCGGAGAAGACCCTCCTGCTGCGCAACGCCGCGGCGGGCTGGGCGCGAGAAGGCATTCCGATCGACACCATCCACCACGCCGTGCACGAGGGATTCAAGCTCGGCTTCGACCTGATCGTGGCGAACGCGACCGCCGCGGACTTCGACAGTCTCAAGGAGATCAGCCGCCGCCTGCTGGAGATCCTGGACACCATCACCTCGACCGTCTCGCGGGCCTACGTGACCGAGTTGCGCGCCGTGGTCGGCGAGCACCACACGGCCGCGCACACCCTCGCTTCGGCCCTGCTCGGCGGGCACCCCACCTTCACCATGGCCCGCGAATGCGGCATCCAGATCGCCGACTCGTATTCCGTTGTCGCCCTGGCGATTCCGCCGCACCCGGAAGAGCGCAACCCGCATCTCGACGGTGCGGTGGTCGCGCGGCGGAAGCTGCGCCGAGTGCAATCCGAACTCGCCACCCGCTGCGGTGAATCGGTGTTGTCGCTGCTCAGCGTCGACGGCGGCACCATCCTGTTACCGTCCGCGTCGCCGGAGGACAAGTCGCTGGACGAACTGGTGGACAGTCTCGGCCGCGCCGCGCAGGTGCCGATCGTCGCGACGGTGATCGCCGCGACCCCGGTCGAAGTGCCGACGGCCGCCGACCGCGCGCACGAGCTGCTGGACATGGTGCAACGGCTGCGCTGGACCCGCGGACTGTTCCGCTTCGACGACCTCGCGCTCGAATATCAGCTCACCCGGCCCGGACCCGGACTGGAGACCCTGCGCACACTGCTCGACCCACTCGACGAGCACCCCGAACTACTCGAGACGCTCAAACGTCATATCGGTACGAATCTCAATCGCCAGCGCACGGCGCGATCGCTGCACATCCACACCAACACCGTGGACTACCGGCTCAAGCGCATCGGTCAGCTCACCGGTTTCGACCCCGCCCAGGCATCCGGGGTGTGGTACCTGCGTGCGGCGTTGGTCGCCCGCAGCTACCGGGACTCCGAGGACGAATCGCCGGTCGGTGCGTGGGCGGGGGCGGTCTCCTCATAGGTTCGGCGCACCACTTCATCGTCGCCGAGCAGGGCATGGACCGTCTCGGGGGTCCAGCGCCGGTCGGCGCCGGGCCGAGTGGCGAGGTAACCCGCGGTCGCGCGGGCGGACCAGCCGTGTGCCGCGCGCAGGCCCGCGGCCAGATACCGCAGGTAGGCGGCGGCGGGCGGATTGCCCCGAACGTCGCGACAACGCCACGGGGCGGTGAAGGTGAGCACCGGGTACCCGGCGTGCGTTCCCGCGCAGACCAACGTTTCGTAGCGTCCCGGGCCGAGAGTCATTGTTCCCTGCGCGATCGCATCGCTGAGATCCATGTCCGCCCCCGGGACGCGATACATCTCTTGCGCCACGATGTCGGAGAACTGGGCGGTGGTGAGCAAGTGGGCGTGCACGGCCATCTCGCCCGGGCAGTCGGGGTCGTAGAAAGCGCGGCCGCCGGTCCAGGTCAACGATTCGGTGGCGAAATACAGCACGCCCCGGAGCAGGAGGGGCGTCGAGCGGATCGGGTCGGCGTTGTCGCGGCAGCCGGGCAGGGTGAGTGTTCCGCCTGCGGGCTTGCCACCGCGAAGATAGGTCCGCAGCCTGGCCAGACTCATATTCGAGCCGTACGCGGCGTACCAGACCGGATCCGTGCGCACGGGCGGCTCGGACCGACTCACGTCCGGTCGCGCGCCGGGCGCTGTCGCGCCGTCGGTATGCCAGGCCGTCATGGCACCCATTCTCGACTGTTCGCGACGTGGCGCCCACCTGACATTTCCGGCCGAGGGACGCGGTCGGCCGCCTGCGCATCGTCATTCCTTGCCCGTCGGCCGGGTGGGTGCCCGTGTGCGCGGACCGAGTGCTTCACCGGTTGCGCGCCACGCCGCCGCCCGCGGCGCACCGGGCCAGCGCTTCCGCGGGCCCGGACGGAGGAGCTTGCCGACGCCAGATGACGCGGAATTCCCGGGTGAGCACGACGGAGTCGGCCGTCGGTACCTCGACGAGGGCCGCGCTGTCCAGATCGGGCGCCGCGATCAACCGGCTCAGCACCGCGGGTGCGACTCCGGCCCGCGCCGACGCGACGATCGCCGCCGCCGAGCCCAGTTCGGCGGCCGGGTGGGCAGGCTGGCACTCCGCGCCCAGGATTTCCCATACCGTGTCGCGGGTGCCGGATCCGGGCTCGCGCCACAGCAGGGGAGTGGTCGCGAGTTCGCGCAATGTCACCGGCCGTCGGCGGTGTGCCCACCGGTGGCCGGGCGCGACCACGACAACCAGATCGTCGGCGCCGAGCACTCGGCTGCCGAGTCCGGGCGGCGGGTGCGGTCCCTCCACGAAACCGATGTCCGCCCTGGCGTTGCGGACCAGTTCCTCGACATGCCGGGTGTTGTCGACTTCGAGGGATACCGCCACCTCCGGATAGGACTCGCGGAAAGCGTCGAGCCACTGCGGAATGCGATGGTCGGCGATGGTCTTCGACGCGGCGATCCGCAGGTGTGGCACCTGAGCGGCATGCAGCGCGGCCACACCCGCGCCGAAGGCCCGCGCCGCGTCGAGCACGGCTTGCGCGTGCTCCACAACCGAGCGCCCCGCGTCGGTGAGCGCCGACCCGGTGGGCCCGCGATCCAGCAGCCGTAGCCGTAGCCGTCGTTCCAGGGCGCTGATCCGCATGCTCGCGGCGGGCTGGCTGATGCCGTGCCTGCGCGCGGCCGCGCCGAGGCTGCCCGACTCCGCGACGGAGACCAGCAGGTCGAGCACCTCCAGATCAGGTGTTCCTGGCGGCAGCGTCATGGGCAGATTATGAGCCTGCTGCGATGGCGCGGCATTCCCCGCCCCATCAGCGCGGCTTATGAGGTGCTGTCGTCCCGACGGCTACCCGGACAGATCGTTTGCCGCGATCGTTGTCGAAATGACGCATCTTCGCCGGCACGGGCCCGGCCTTCTGGTGGCAGCGGTGCTCGCCACCGCCGCGACTTTCCTGGGCGCGGTGTGGCCCGTCCTCGGCGTGCCCGTGCTCGCCCTGGCCGGTGGCGCGATGTTCGGTGTTTTCGCACGCCGCACCGGGGACGAGCGATTCACTCCCGGGCTGGCCTCGGCGCAGCAACGATTGCTCGGCGCCGCCATCGTCCTGCTCGGTCTCGGGTTGCCCGTCGGCGCGGTGGTCGGCGTGGGCCGCGGCACCATAGTCGTACTGATCGGCACATTGCTCGTCGGCGCCCTGGCCGCGCTGGTCGTCGGCAGGCTGCTGGCCCTGGACCGGGATTCCGCCATCCTGGTGGCGGTGGGCACCACCATCTGCGGGGCCTCCGCCATCGCCGCCGCCACGGCGGTCATCAAGCCCGACCGCGAGCGGACCGCCTACGCACTCGGCACCATCTTCGTCTTCAATGTCGTCGCGGTGCTGGTCTATCCGCCGCTGGGCCACCTGCTCGGCATGTCCGAGCAGGCATTCGGCTTGTGGGCGGGCACCGCCATCAACGACACGTCCTCGGTGCTCGCCGCCGGCGTGGCGTTCGGATCCGCCGCCGCGCATTTCGCCGTCATCGTCAAGCTGGTGCGCAGTCTGGCGATCATCCCGCTGTGCGTCGGATTGCACTTCGGAGCCCGGCGCGATTCCGGCGTCACGCCACTGTGGCGCACCATTCCGCTGTTCGTGGTGCTGTTCCTCGCCGCGTCGGCCCTCGCCGCCACCGGCGTGATCCGGCCCTCGTGGACGACCGCCCTGAGCCATGTGAGCGCCTGGCTGATCGCCGCCGTCCTGGCCGTCGTCGGCACCACCCTCACGCCGCAGCGCCTACGCACCGCAGGCCATCGCCCCCTGCTCTTCGGCGGCATCCTCTCCGTCATCCTCGGAATCTCCAGCCTCGCGCTGCAATTCGCCACCGGCTGGCGGTGAGCAACATACGAATTGTGGCGGCGGCTCGGCGGACACGGTTGCCGCCACCTACGCCCATACACGTAATCGCGAACCGTCCTGCGGTCGGATGTCGCCGCCGTCGCGCGGGCCTACCGTTGCCCTATGACGTGGAACGAGATGAGCCAGAGCAAATACGTGCGGCTGACCACCTTCAAGAAGGACGGGACGCCGGTCGGCACACCCGTGTGGGTGGCTCCGGATGGTGACCGGATCGTCGTGTGGACCAATCCCGAGACCTGGAAGGTCAAGCGGATCCGCCGCAATCCGGACGTCACGCTGCAGGTCTGCGACGGGCGCGGCCGACCGACGGCAGCGGAGGTCCTGCCGGGCAGCGCGCGCATTCTCGACGCGGACGGCACCCAGCGCGTGCGCGATGTGGTCGCGGACAAGTACGGGATCATCGGCAAGCTCGCCATTCGCGGGCACAAGCTGCTGCGCGGCGCGAACGCGTCCGTCGGGATCGCGATCGCTCCGAAGGCGACAGTCGATCCTGCCTAAGCGGATTCGGCGAGACCGGCCGAGCGCCAGATGTCCGCGAGATCGTCGAGCGGGATCGAGAGCGCCTGTGCCAATGCCACCACCGTGCCGAAAGCCGGCGAGGGCAACCGTCCGGTCTCGATCTTGCGCAGCGTCTCCGGTGAGATCCCGGCGGCGTGGGCGACGTCGGTGAGTTCGCGGTTCGCGCGGGCCGCGCGCAGGGCGGCGCCCAAGCGGCGACCCGACTCGATCTGCGCGGGGGTCAACGGGAGGCGGACCATGCGCTCAGGCTACGGACGGCAGTGCGAGGTCGCAAGACGGATTGGTATTAAAATACCGGCGCAGCTAGGGTGGTATTAAAATACCGGCGCACTGGAGGAATGATGGTCGAGTTGAAGAGTCCCGCGGAGATCGCGCGGATGCGAGTGGCGGGGCGCTTCGTCGCAGACGTGCTCGCCGAGTTGCGCGACCGGGCGCGGGTAGGGGTGAACCTGCTCGACCTGGAAGCCCACGTCCGAGAACGCATCCGCGCGCGCGGAGCCCAGTCCTGCTACTGGGACTACGCGCCCTCGTTCGGGCGAGGACCGTTTCGCAATACCGTCTGCCTGTCGGTGAACGACGCTGTGCTGCACGGACTTCCGTTCGACTATGCCTTGCGCGACGGCGACGTGCTGACCATGGACCTCGCGGTCGGCATCGAAGGCTGGGTCGCGGACGCGGCGACCACGGTCGTGGTCGGCTCGGCCGCCGAGGAGGACGTTCGGCTGGTGCGGGCGACCGAGGAGGCGCTGACCGCGGCGATCACGGTCGCGGTGCCGGGCAACCGGATCGGCGACATCTCCGCCGCCATCGCCGAGGTGGCGCGGGCGTACGGCTATCCGGTGAACACCGAATTCGGCGGTCACGGCCTCGGCCGCACCATGCACGAGGACCCGCACGTGCCCAACGACGGCCGCCCGGGGCGCGGCTATGGGTTGCGCCCCGGACTCACCATCGCGATTGAACCGTGGTTCGCGCGCACCACCGACCGCATCGTCACCGATCCGGATGGCTGGACCATCCGTTCGGCCGACGGCTCCCGCACCGCGCACTCCGAGCACACCATCGCGATCACTCCGGACGGGCCACAGGTGCTGACCGCGGCGTGAGGGTCTAAGTCTCCGACAGCCAGGAAGACAGCTCGTCGGAGGCGCGTAAGTCGTCGGCGATGTACGCGCGTTCCTCGGCGGACAGTTCCATCGCGCGCAACTCCGCCCGGAATCCATCGGCTCCGCCGGGGTCGCCGGTCGCGACGGCGAGTTCGGCGAGCGCCGCCAGTGCCCGCGCCACGTCGAGCCGGGGCGCTTCGCTGCGGAACCGGCCGAGACCGACCTCGAGCACGCGGAACGCGGCCTTGTCGTCGGTCTTGAAATCGCGCAGGATGCGGGCGTTGTCCAGCACTCTGGACAGCCCGTCCAGCTCCTTCGATCCGCCGTACTCCACCTTCGGGGGTTCGTCGCGCTGGATGTAGATCACCTGGTTGCCCGCCGGATCGATGACGGTGAACCGGGACTGCCCCGGCCGGAAGCGGGTGATCCGGGGCAGGCCCTTGGCGGGGATCTTGCCGTAGCGGCTGCGCAGCGCCGCGGAGAAGGCTCGATGCCTGCTCGCGACGTCGTCGACCATCACGAGGCAGCCTGCGCGTTCGGCGGGGATGTCGGCGTCCTTCGGCGCGGGCACGAAGTGCAGGGCGCAACCGTGGTCCTCCACCGCTCCGTAGACGTAGGGACGGGTCTGCTCATGGGTCACCGTGTAGCCCAGCGTCCGGTAGAAGTCGAGCGTGTCGGTCAGGTCGCTGGTCCAGAGTTGCGGTACCGCCGTGTCGGCCATGAAAACTCCCATTTACCTGCGGTAGTCAATTTTGACTAGGTGAGCGTAGCGATGGTTTTCGCCGGAAGTCAAACTTGACTACCATGCGATCTCGGAGCGGAAGGAGTTCGCGATGTCGGTGGTGCGCCTGCTCGTGCTGGGGGTGATGCGCCTGCGTCAGCCCGTGCACGGCTACGCGGTGCGTCAGGAGCTGCTGTCCTGGCGGGCCGAAACCTGGACGAACGTCAAGCCCGGCTCGATCTATCACGCTCTCAAGCAGCTCACCCGCGAGGGCAAGCTGAGCGCGTTCGGCACCCAGACCAGCGACCAGGGCCCTGGGCGCACGCTGTTCGAGCTGACCGAGGCGGGAGAGGCCGAGTTCCGCGGGCTCATGGACGAGGCGCTGGTCAGCATCGATATGGAGGAACTGGGCGCTGCCATCGCCTTCATGGACGCGCTGCCCAGGGCGCACGTCATCGCGAAATTGCGGGAACAGCGCCGCCGCAGCGAGGAAGTGCGCGCCGACCTGCTCGCCATGATCCCGGACTTCCCCGGGCGGTACGAAGCGCCGCACGCGACCGATCTGCTGGAGCTGTGGAGTGGCGTGTTCGAGAACCTGTCGAAGTGGACCGACGGAGTACTGGCGCGTCTGGAAGCGGGGGAGTACCGACTGCCGGAGTGAATGTTCGGCACGAACCCGCGCCTTTCCCGCGTCGCTCACCGCACCGGGATGCGGGATACGCTGCCCGCATGACGAATTCGCTGGACGCCGTCGCCAAGGCCGACTACGTGCTGCTGACCACCTTCCGCAAGGACGGATCGCCCGTCGGCACCGCGGTGTGGGCGGTGTCCGAGAACGGCAAACTGTACGTTTGGACCGTGACCGACAGCTGGAAAGTCAAGCGCTTGCGCCGCAATCCGGCGGTCAGCGTGCAACCGTGCAGCGCGACCGGCAAGCCGTACGGCGCGGTGGTCGAAGGAACCGGACGGATCCTCGATGCCGAGGGCACGGAGCGGGTCCGCAAGCTGCTGCGGCGCAAGTACCGGCTCACCGGTCCCCTCGTCATCCTCGGCAGCAACCTGCGGCGCGGCAAGTCCGGAACCATCGGCATCGAGATCGACCTCGCGGCCTGACCCGCCGCGCTCAGGTCGCCTGGCTGACCGACGACATGTGGAAGTCCGGAATCCGCAAGGGCGGCATCGCGGTCCGGGTGAACCAGTCCTTCCATTCCCGCGGCAGCGTGAGCTCGGTGGCGCCCGCCTCGCTCACCCGCCGGAGCACATCCAGCGGGCTCTCGTTGAACCGGAAGTTGTTCACCGCGGCGGTGACCTCGCCGTTCTCCACGAGATACACCCCGTCCCTGGTGAGACCGGTGAGCAGCAGCGTCGCCGGATCGACCTCACGGATGTACCACAGGGTGGTCAGCAGCAAGCCGCGCTCGGTACGCGCGATCATGTCGTCGATCGTGGCGTCGGAACCGCCGGTGAGCAGCAGGTTGTCGCCGGGAACCGTGGCGGGTGCGTCGAACTCGGCGGCGGTGGCGCGCGGATAGATCAGCGCGGAGATCACGCCGTCGCGCAGCCAGTCCACGCGCTCCGCGGTCAGGCCGTTGTCGAACACCGACATCGATTCCGACGACGCGGTCGCCGCCACGAACGGCTGGTATTCCAGTCCGGGCGCGTGCGGATCGGAGTAGAGCGTGAGCGGGATATCGCTCAGTCGCTCGCCGACCCGGGTCCCGCCCGCTCGCGCGAACGCCGTGTGGCCTTCCTGCGCGCCCCTGCCCTCCATCGACCAGGCCAGGTAGATCATCAGGTCGGCCACGGTGGAGGGCGGCAGCAGCGTCTCGTAGCGGCCCGCGGGCAGCTCGACCTTGCGCTTGGCCCAGTCCAGGCGGCGGGAAAGGTCCGCGAGCAAGCCGGATACGTCGACGTCGGTGAAGTCCGCGGTACCCACCCCGACCCACGCGCTGGCCAGATCCGCGCCCTCGCCGCGTTTGCCGTTGATCTCCACCGAACCGGTGGGTTGCACGAAGCGGCGCCGGATGCCGGTCGAGGTGCCCAGCCAGGTGGTGTGCATCTGGTGATGGGCGAAGCCGTAGAGGCGGTCGGCGCTGTCGAATCCGGCGGACAGGCCCTCGGCCAGATCGGTGAACACCTCGATGCCGGTGCCGGTCGCCGGGGCGGCCCAGTCTTGGTCGACGGTGTCGGGCTCCAGCAGCGGCATCGCGTCGCGCGCGGGTTCGGCGCCGCGCGCGGCCTCCTCGCTGGCGCGCACGACGGCCTCGATGTCGTCGGGGTCGACGCTGGACGAGGCGATGGTGCCGACGCGGGCCAGCGTGGGCCCCTCGCGGAACACCGAGATCACCGCCCATTTGCGCGACACCGACGACCCGTTGGTGGTCATGGAGTTGCCCGCCCAGCGCAGTGACGCCTCGTGCTCGTCACGGACGATCACCATGGCCTCGTCGGCGCGCGACAGCGCCAGCGCGCGCTCCACGGTGACGCCGGCGGGGAACAGATCGTCGCTCACTGGCCTGCCTCCGTCCGGGTGTTGAGAATGTTGACGCCGCGCACCAGGACCGACGGGCAGCCGTGGCTGACCGCGGCGACCTGGCCCGGCTGCGCTTTCCCGCAGTTGAACGCGCCACCGAGCTGCCAGGTCGACGGCCCGCCGACCGCTTCCATCGCGCCCCAGAAGTCGGTGGTGGTGGCCTGGTAGGCGACATCGCGCACCTGGCCGTCGAGCTTGCCGCCGCGGATGCGGAAGAACCGCTGGCCGGTGAACTGGAAGTTGTAGCGCTGCATGTCGATCGACCAGGACCGGTCGCCGACGATGTAGAGGCCGTCGTCCACCCGCGAGATGAGTTCCTCGGTGCTGGTATCGCGGTCGGGATCCGGTTGCAGTGACACGTTGGCCATGCGCTGGATCGGCACGTGATGCGCCGAATCCGCGTACGAGCAGCCGTTGGACCGCTCCAGGCCGAGGCGCGGCGCGAACACCCGGTCCAGTTGATAGCCGACCAGGATGCCGCCGCGGACCAGATCCCAGCGCTGCCCGGCGACGCCCTCGTCGTCGTAGCCGACCGTGGCCAGCCCGTGCGACTCGGTGCGGTCACCGGTCACGTGCATGATCGGCGTGCCGTAGCGCAGTGACCCGAGCTGGTCCGGAGTGGCGAACGAGGTTCCCGCGTAAGCGGACTCGTAGCCGATGGCGCGGTCGTACTCGGTGGCGTGGCCGATGGATTCGTGGATGGTCAGCCACAGGTTGGTCGGATCGATGACGAGGTCGGTCGGCCCGGCCTGCACGCTGGGCGCCTTCACCTTCTCGGCCAGCCACTCCGGAATCCGGGCCAGTTCGCCGTCCCAGTCCCACATGCCGTCGGCCCCGGTGACGTACTCCCATCCGCGGCCGACCGGTGCGGCGAGCGTGCGCATGGTCTCGAACACACCTGCCGACGCGTCCACGGTGATCGCTTCGAGGCTCGGGTGCAGCCGCACCCGTTGCTGGACGATCGAGGAGCCTGCGGTGTCGGCGTAGAAGGTCTGCTCCTTGACCTGCAACACGCTCGCGGTGACGTGATCCACTCCGTCGGCGTGCGACAGGCGCTCCGAATAGTCCTGCAGCAGCGCGACCTTCTCGCCGGTCGGGACGGCGAACGGGTCGACATCGTAGGCCGACACCCAGCGCGCGTCGGCGTAACGCGGCTCGTCGGCCAGCTCGACGCGTTCGCGGTTGAGTGCCCGCAGCGTGGTCGCGACCGTGACGGCGGTGCGCGCCACTTCGGCGGCGGTACCGGGCGTGAGCGCGGCGTGCGACGCGAAACCCCATGTGCCGTCCACGATCACCCGCACGGCGAAGCCGAGTTCGGTGCTGTCGGTGACGGCCTCCACGCGCCCGTCGCGCAACCGGATCGATTGGGTCACCAGGCGGTGCACCCGCAGGTCGGCGTGCTCGGCACCGGCCGCCGTGGCCGCGGCCAGTGCGGCGTCGGCGAGCGCGGCCAGTGGCAGGCCGAGGAACTCGGCGTCCACGTCTCTGGAAGTCGCGATGCTCACCCGCACCAACCTAGTCGGTCTCGCCGCGCGTGCGCGGTGATCACACGCCGTGCGACAGCGCATCGGGTGCCGATTCGCGCGCGATGCGTAGTGGCGCTGGGTGAACGGCGCGCGCGACACTCGGGCTTTACCGCGTGTTGCTCGCCGGATGCCGTACTGTGCCCGCGTGCCGCCATCCGCCCTCCGTGACCGTAAACGCGAACGTACCCGCCGAGCCATTCTGGAAGCCGCAGCCGAGCTGTTCGAGACGAGCGGCTACGAGGAGACCACGGTGGCCGACATCGCCGCGGCGGCGGACGTCGGCACACGCACGTTCTTCAACTATTTCGCGAGCAAGGAAGAGCTGCTCTTCCCGGAATCCGACGAGCGGGTGCGCGCCGCGGTGGCGGCCATCGCCAGCAGACGTCCGGGCGAACGGCCGGTGGAGGTCGTGCTGCGCGGGCTGCGCGCGGCGGGTGACAACCCCGGCGAGCACCTCGTCGACGACCTCCATGCCCGGATCGGGGCGCTGCGCGCCCAGGTGTCGCGGACGGTGCCCGCGGTGAGCGGCCGCGCCGCGCACGCCCAGCTGGTCACTCAACGCGAGATCGCCAGGCAGTTGCACAAGGCGTTCCCCGCCGAGCTCGACGAGGTCGGCGCCGCCGCGTTGGTCGGCGCGGTCGTCGGTGCGGTGTCGGGTGCGTTGACGGTGCTGTTCCAGCGACCGGTGGCGGGAGTCGAGGACGGCGAGCGCCTGCAGCGCGAGATCCACGAGACCACCTCGCGGGTGCTGCAACCGTGGCTGGCCACCCAGCACCCCCAACCGGTGGGCTGATCAGCCGAACTGCTGCCAGCCCAAGCGGATCACCATCCCGATCACCACCACCAGCAGCACGACGCGGACGAACTCGGCGCCCTTCCGCAGCGCCATGCGCGCGCCGACCACGGCACCGAGGACATTCGCGACGGCCATCCCCGCGCCGAGTGCCAAGAGAATGTGCCCGGTCGCCCCGAAGAAGAGCAGAGCGCCGAGGTTGGAGCCGCAGTTGATCACCTTCGCCATCGCGGCGGCCCGCACGAACTCGGTCCCGAGCAGGGTCGCGAAGGTGATGATCAAGAACGTCCCGGTGCCGGGCCCGAGCAAGCCGTCATAGAAGCCGATCAACCCGGCCGCCAACGCCACCGTGAGGACGACCTTCCGCCTGGTGGGTGGATGCGTGGCCAGGGTGACGCCGATCGACGGACGCAGCGTGACCACGACCGCGACACCGACCAGCACCACCATGACGATCGGAATGAACAGTTCCCGGTCGATCAGCGAGACCGCGGCCGCGCCCAGTGCCGCCGCCCCCGCGGCGATCACCGCCGCGGGCAGCAGCACCCGCCAGCGCATCGGCACCTTGCGAGCGAAGGTCAGCACCGAGGCGCTGGTCCCGGCGACCGCGGCGAGCTTGTTGGTGCCCAGCGCGGTCTGCGGCGCGATCCATGGGGCCACCACGAACAACGTCGGCAGCACGATCAGCCCGCCGCCACCCACCACCGCGTCCACCCAGCCCGCCGCCGTCGCCGCGGTCAACAAAACCGCCCAGTCTCCGATCTCCACCCGGTCAGACAACCAGACCGCGGATCCGGACCCTGCCCGGTGCCGGGGACGGGCAGTCGTCGGCTGGGCCGGGTCGCCCGCGTGCCGAGGCCACCTACTCTGATCCGGTGCGTCGTTTCAGTCTGTGGCTCCGGGGCAAGCCCGTCGTGGCCGACTCGGCGCTGGCGGCGATCTTCGTGCTGCTCGAGATCATCGGGGTGGGGAACGCGCACAACAAGCTCGCCTACCTGGCCATCGGGGTGCTGCTTCCGCTGCCGCTCGCCCTGCGGCGGGTGTATCCCCGGGCCATGGCGGCGGCTACTTTGGCGTTGTCGCTGACCGAGACGCTGGTCGGCTTCCTGGTCCAGGACGACGCGGACCACATCGCACAGCTGTCCCACGGCATCATGCTGTACACGCTGGTCGCTTACGTCGGCAGGCGGGACGGACTGTGGTACGGGCTCGGCCTGGTGGTGGATCTCGTGCTCTCGATCGTCGCGATCGGCAAGCCGTCCGGGTCCGACAGCGTGTTCACCGCCATGTTCTACGCCTTGTGCTGGACGCTCGCGGAGTTCATCGGCGCGCGGCACGCCTACGACGCCGAGGTGGCGGCCCGGCTCGCGGTCGCCGACTACGACAAGGAACGTCGCGCGCACGACGCCGTCGCGGCCGAACGCACCCGCATCGCGCGGGAACTGCACGACGTGGTCGCCCACGCAGTGAGTGTGATCATCGTGCAGGCCGACGGGGCGAAGTACGCGCTGCGCCGCGACCCGGACGCGGCCGAGCAGGCGCTCGCCACCATCGCGAGCACCGGCCGAGAGGCGCTGCGCGAACTGCGCAGAACCGTGGCCCTGCTGCGCACGGAGCACGCGCCCGACCAGTTGCCCCAGCACGGCACCGCGGGCATCGCCAAGGTCGTGGAGATGATGCGCGGCACCGGCCTGGCCGTCGAGCTGGAATTGACCGGCGAACTCGACGACATCGCGCCGGAGGTCAGTCTCGGCGTGCACCGCATCGTGCAGGAATCGCTGACCAACACGCTGCGGCATGCCGGTCCGCATCCGAAGGCGTGGGTGCGGGTGCGCCGCACCGATGCCGACGTGCTGATCGACGTCACGGACACCGGTGGGGCGTCGCCGACGGAACCGGGCGCGCGCATCCAGGGCAGCGGTCTCGGCTTGGTGGGGATGCGTGAACGCGTCGCCGTGCTCGGCGGCAGCCTGGACGCGGGCCGCCACGCGGACGGAGCCTGGCGGGTGCACGCCAGCATCCCGCTGCGTTCCGACCCGGCGGACTGAACGAGCCGCCCGGCCGCTCGTTGCGTGAAAAGTAATGAGCAGCAGTGGAATTCGGCCCATGTCGACCGGTAGGCGAGACCGGCGCCGCAGCTGCCGCCCGGCGCGGCGAAGCGGCCACGTTACATTGGGGAACGTGCCGATCACCGTGCTCGTCGTCGATGACCAGGAACTCATGCGGATGGGATTGAAGATGGTGCTCGGCGCGCACCCGGACATCGAAGTGATCGGCGAGGCGGCCAACGGCGCGGCCGCGGTCACCACGGCGGCGGAACTGCGTCCCGACGTGGTGCTGATGGACGTGCGGATGCCCGTGGTGGACGGGGTCGTCGCCACGACCCGCATCGTGGAGGCCGGGCACGGCAGCCGGGTGCTCGTCATGACGACCTTCGATCTCGACGAGCACGCGCTCGGCGCGCTGCGGGCGGGGGCGAGCGGATTCCTGTTGAAGGACACCCCGCCGGAGGATCTCGTCTCGGCCATCCGCAGCGTCGCCGCCGGTGACGCCGTGGTGTCGCCGAAGGTCACCAAACGTCTGCTGGACCGGCTCATCGCGGAGAACCCGGCGCGCACCCGCGACCCGGGCGTGCTCGATGTGCTCACCGCCCGCGAACGTGAGGTGCTCGAGCAGATCGCGGCAGGCCGCTCCAACGCGGAGATCGCCGAGCAGTTGTACCTCTCGGAGGCCACGGTCAAGACACACGTGGGCCGGGTGCTGACCAAACTCGGTCTGCGCGATCGGGTTCAGGCAGTCGTGCTCGCCTACGAGACCGGGCTGGTGCGGCCGGGCGGATGACGGCGCGGGCTCTCAGCGACCTATCAGGCGAATCAGGGAGAAAAAACTGGGCGCGAGACGTTGACCGGGGTAGATCGTCCGAAAGGATCGCCATGCCCGCCTTGTTGTTCGTGCTGTACGTCGTCGTGGAAATCGCCGCGCTGGTCACGGTCGGTCAGCTGATCGGCGCGTTGCCGACCATTCTGCTGCTGATCGCCGGATCGGGAGCGGGCATGCTGCTGGTCGGTTCGCAGGGGCGGCGGGTGTTCGAGCAGTTCCGCCGGGCCGCGCGCGGGGAAGTGGCGCCAGGGACCGCCGTGGCGGACGGCGCCCTGGTCGCGGCGGGCGGTGTGCTGATGTTCGTACCCGGCCTGGTCACCTCGCTGTTCGGTCTGCTCCTGCTGCTGCCGCCCACGCGGTTGCCGGCGCGTCCAGTGCTGGCGGCCTTCGCCGCACGGCGCTTCGGCAAGCTGGTCGCGACCGGGCCTTACCGTGGGGTCGTCGTCGACGGTGGTGACGTGGTGGACGGCGTCGTCGTGGGGCAGTGGTACGACGACGGTCAGGGCAACGCGCGCCGCGCGATCCCCTCGGCCTGAGTGAACTCGCCGCACCCGGTTCCGTGTCGCGCCGCGAAGGGCTATCGTGACGCGATGACCACCGAGCAACTCACCGTGACGGTGAGCGAAGAGCTGGCCGCCGCGGTGAAACGAGCGGCCGCCGCTGCGGGACAGTCGATTTCCGGATTCACGGCCGCGGCGCTGCGCCTGGAGCTGATCGCCGTGGAGGCGGGCTGCCTGCCCGCGGCGGCCGGGAGAACCGGCGATACGCCGCCGGAATACGCGGAGGTGATGGCGGTGCTCGCGCAACCGGAGGATCTGGACCGCCACTCCGTGCTGAACGCCTGACCGAAACCGCCGAATCGGGCATGGGGCAGACTGGTGCCTCGTGAGTACCCAGTTGCTGATCGGCGGCCGTTTCTACAGTGCCAGTTCACCCGACGCCACGGCGATGGCGGTGAGCGACGGAACCGTCGTCTGGCTGGGCGCCGAGCAACCCGGACGGGCGCTGCATCCGGATGCCGAGATCGTCGACCTCCACGGCGCCTTCGTCGCGCCCGCGTTCGTCGATCCGCATGTGCACGTCACCGCGCTGGGCCTGAAACTGACCGGGCTCGACCTGTCGGCCGCCCGGTCGCTCGAACACTGCCTGCGGCTGCTGCGGGAGTTCGCCGAGGCGCACCCCGACGGCGCGGTACTGGGTGACGGCTGGGACGAGACCACCTGGCCGGAGGGACGGCCGCCCACCGTCGAGGAGATCGACGCGGCGGCGGGTGCGGGCAGGCAGGTCTATCTCTCGCGCGTGGACGCGCACTCCGCGGTGGCGTCCTCGGCGCTGCTGAACGCGCTGCCCGGGCTGGCGGCGACCGACGGATTCACCCGAGGCGAGCCCGTGCGTGCCGCCGCCCACCACTTGGTGCGCGCCGCCGCGCTCGCCGGATTGACTCGGGCACAACGGGATCGAGCGCGCGCCGCAGCGCTGGACCATGCCGCCGCGCGCGGTGTCGTCGCGGTCCACGAATGCGCGGGGCCGGAGATCGCGGGCCGTGACGACGTCCGCGAACTGCTCGAATTCGAGCACGGCGTCCAGGTGCGGGCCTACTGGGGCGAGGCGGTGCGCAGCGCCGAGCAGGCTCGCGCCCTGATCGGCGAACTCGGCGTGCACGCACTCGGCGGCGACCTGTTCGTCGACGGCTCCTTCGGATCGCGCACCGCGTGGCTGCGCGCACCCTACTCCGACGAATCCGGCTGCGGCCGAAGCTATCTCGATGTCGAGGCGATCGCGAATCACGTCCGCGCCTGCACCGTCGCGGGCATCCAGGCCGGATTCCACGTGATCGGCGACGCCGCAATGGATGCCGTGGTCGCCGGTGTCGAACGGGTGGTCGCCGAACTCGGCGGTCCCGCCGTAGCGGCGCTGGGGCATCGCGTCGAACACGCCGAGCTCGTCGATGCCGAGCACATCTCCCGCCTGGCCCGCTGGGGCGTGATCGCCAGTGTGCAGCCGGGATTCGACGCCGCGTGGGGCGGAACCGACGGCATGTACGCGGCGCGGCTCGGCGCGGAGCGCGCCGCGGCGCTGAACCCGTTCGCCGCCATGGCCTCCGCGGGCGTGGCCCTGGCGATCGGTTCCGACGCCCCGGTCACCGCGCTCGATCCGTGGGCGGCGGTGCGTGCCGCCGCCGGGCACCGCACGCCCGGCCACGCCCTGTCCCCGCGGGCCGCCTTCGCCGCGGCAACGCGCGGCGCGTGGCGCGCGGGCGGAGTTCGCGACGGGGTGGCGGGCACACTGGTCCCCGGGGCGCCCGCCTCCTATGCGATCTGGGATGCCGGCGAACTGGTCGTCAGCGCGGCTGCCGACTCGGTGCAGCGCTGGTCCACCGACCCGCGGTCGCGCGTCCCTGGGTTGCCCGCGCTGGAGCCGGGCGCGCCGCTGCCCACGTGCCTGCGCACCGTGCACCGGGGAGTGACTATCTATGCGAAGTGAGCGCGCGATGGTGGAGTCCGCGACGGCTCCCGGCCGTCTCGTGCCCGGCGTTCGGGTGCGCGGGGCGGCTCGTGAGCGGCTCGGCTCGGGCCGGGCGTACAACACCCCTTGCCGAGTGCACTCTGTTCGTCCACGGCGGTCCGATGTGGCACTGCGTGCCAGTACTCCATCTTCTCCGTTTGCCGGACGCTCTCCGGTGTACCGCGGCGCCACCGCGGATCGGTGCGTGAGCCAGCCGCATAACCGAGCGTGGCGGCTCGCGATTTCGTACGCACCGGCTGGAACGCTCCGGTCTGTTCGACGGAGCGTGAGCGGAGAACCGATATCGCGTGCGCGGCGGCTAACGATTCAGTGGGGCCCGGCGATGAAAATATGGATACCCGATGACTCGCGTATCCGCCGTTTTCCGGCCCTCGCTCCCGGTCGGTCGGCCGTGTGGTGTGAATACACCCCCGGGCGAGTCGATCGGTTGGGCGAGTCGCGTGCGCGCACTCGAAGCATGGCGGACTTGATATTCCGTGTGATAAACATCACGTCCATTGCTGGGTCGAGGTTTGTCGAGCGGCGTGGGACGGACTCGGACCGCTGGACGGCTCGGTTGTCGACCGCCGACTGGCGAGGGCCTGCGCGATGGCGGACGGTGGCCGAGTGATGGTGCGAGAGCGAATGCTCGCGTCGGTGCGGCAGGCGTCCGCGGTGGCGCGCAATCACCCGGTGGCGACGCGGTCGGTGGCGGCGGTCGCCGCGGGCTTGTTGCTGTTCGGCAGCTTCCCGCCCAGACCGTGGTGGTTTCTCGCCCCTTTGGGTGTGGCGGTGCTCACGCTCACCGTACGCGGCGACGGCCGCCTGCGGGCGGGCTTCGGCTACGGATTTCTGGCCGGGCTGGCGTTTTTCGTCCCGCTGCTGCCGTGGACCGGCATCTACGTCGGACCGCTGCCGTGGCTGGCGCTGTCCACCGCCTGCGCGGTCTACCTCGGCGTCTTCGGCGTGCTCGGGCGGTTGGTCGGCGCGTTGCCCGGCTGGCCGCTGTGGGTGGCACTGGCCTGGGCCGCGGCGGAGTGGGGCAGGTCCAGCTTCCCGTTCGGTGGTTTTCCCTGGGGCCGTTTGGCCTTCGGTCAGGCCGACGGCTGGTTCCTGTCACTGGCGGCGATCGGCGGCGCCCCGCTGGTCGGGTTCGCCGTCGCGCTCACCGGAACCGGGCTGGCCGCGTTGGGCTCCGTGTTGTGGTCGGTGCGTACCACGGATGACGGGCGCGAAACCATGGTCTCCGAAAACGGTGCGCCCGAGTCGACCGCCGTGAGCGGACCCGTCCCGGCGACCCGACTGGGATACGCCGCTGTGGCTTTCGCCGTCTTGATCATGCCGCTCAGCGGTCTGCTGCTCCGGTCGGCTCTGCCAGATCCGGACGCGGGCGACCGAACGGTCACGGTCGCGGCGATCCAGGGCAGCGTGCCCCGCCTCGGACTGGACTTCAACGAACAGCGGCGGGCCGTGCTGGACAATCACGTCCGGCGCACCGAAGAACTGGCCGACGAGGTGGCGGCGGGCCGCGCGCCGCGCCCGGATGTGGTGATCTGGCCGGAGAACTCCTCCGACATCGATCCTTTGCGCAACGCCGACGCCGCCGCCCTGATCACCGCCGCCTCCGAGCGCATCGGCGCACCCATTCTGGTCGGCGCCGTGCTGATCAACCCGGACCGGACGACGACCAACTCGGTGATGGTGTGGAACGGCGCGGCGGGTCCGGGAGACCGGCACGACAAGAAGATCATCCAGCCTTTCGGCGAGTATCTGCCGATGCGGAGTTTCTTCCGGCATTTCTCCGAATACGCCGATCGGGCGGGGTATTTCGTACCGGGAAATGGTGACGGAGTTGTGCACGCGGCGGGTATAGACATCGGCGTGGCGACGTGCTACGAGGTCGCTTTCGATCGCTCGTTCGAGGACGCGATGCGCGCGGGCGCCCAACTGCTCACCGTGCCGACGAACAACGCGACCTTCGGCGACAGCGAGATGACCTATCAGCAGCTGGCCATGTCCCGCGTTCGCGCCGTCGAACACGGCAGAGCGCTGGTCGTCGCGGCCACGTCGGGTGTCAGCGCCATCATCGCCGCCGACGGCAGTGTGCGGCAGGAATCGGCGTTGTTCGTGCCCGCGGCTCTGGTCTCCGAGCTTCCGTTGCGCAACGACACCACTCTCGCAACACGAATCGGGCCCGCGCCGGAGCGAGTTTTCGTTATCCTGACGGCTGCCGCCGCGCTGGCCGCGGCCCTCCGGCGGCGATCTGTTACCCGCGTGGACGAGCGAACCGGTCGTCGAGCCGTCGACGACCGATAGATCCTGTCGAACCAGCTTTTACCGAACACTCGGTTTGTTCTCGCCCCTACCGCCCCGAAAACGAAGGTGCGTAGTAAAGTTGCGCGCCGTTCGCCAGACAACTGAAGCGATCTGCGGAGTAGCATCGAACAGTCTGGTCAGGGCCCGTTTTGCTTCGGTTCGACCTAGTTGAGTCGCAATGTTTGCGGAAATGTAACCAACCAAAGTGGCCTTCTGCCAAGGACGTTGGATGTGAAACAAATCCAAAACGTCGGCAATCCGGCTGATGCGACGCTCCGAATCATAGGGCGTGGATTACGTCCTACGGCTGGCGCGCGTGCGCTTGCTGGGGCGGTGCTCGGGGAGTTGCGTCAACAGCGGCAGAACGGAGTGATTGATGAGTTCATTGGCCACGGATCGCGTCGACCAATGTTCATCCGGCGAATTCTCGGCCCAACCGTTTGCTCTGTCACCCGCGCAGACAGCTCTCTGGTACGCGCAGCGGATTCGCCCCGACGTACCGCTCACGATCTCTCAGTACGTCGAGATCCACGGCGACTTGGACGAGGGGCGGCTGCTGTACGCGATCGAGCGTTTCGGCGCCGAGACCCAGGTGGGTCAAGTGCGCCTGTTGGAAATAGATGGCACTCCGTATCAGATCGTCGACCCGGTGACACGGCCCGGCTGGCGCCGTTTCGATCTGCGCGGCGAGGCCGACCCGCGCGCCGCGGCGCTGCGCTGGATGCACGAACACACGAGCTCGCCGATCGATCTGGAACGCGATCCGCTGACCTCCAACGCGGTTCTGCGGATCGGGGACTCCCATTACATCTGGTACTCGTTCGCCCACCACATCGTCATCGACGGCTACGGTGCGATGAACGCGCTCACCCGTACCGCGGAGATCTACACCGCGCTGGAGAGCCGGACCGAGCCGGTCGCGTCGCGGGCGACGCCGCTGGCCGAGATCTACGCCGACGAGGCGCGCTACCACGATTCCAGCCGTTTCCAGAGTGACCGCGAGTACTGGGCCGGGCAGCTGTCGGGCGTGGGCGAGCCGGTGAGCCTCGGGGGCGCCCGGCTCGGCGCCGCCACCCACGACGCGGGCCGCAGGCTGGCCACCGCCGTGCTCGACGACGAGCAGCATGCCGCGATCGACGCGGCGACCAGCGCGTGGAACACCACCGACTCGGCGGTGTTCGTCGCGGCGTTGGCCACCTACGTGCGTTCGGTGACGGGCAACGCGGACGTGGTGCTGAGCCTGCCGGTCTCGGCGCGCACCACGGTGTCGCTGCGCCGCTCGGCGGGCGTGATCTCCAACGTCGTGCCGATCCGGCTGCGTTTCGACGAGGCGACCACGATCGGCGACCTGGTGAAGGCGGCCGAGCTGCAGATCACCGGCGCCTTGCGGCATCAGCGCTACCGGCACGACGACATTCGGCGCGACAGCGGCTACTCCCGCGACGCGCGCGGATTCTTCGGCCCGATGGTCAATCTGATGCTGTTCCACGACGAGCTGCGTTTCGGCAGTCTGCTCGGCTCCATGCACGTGCTGGCCACCGGCCCGGTGGAAGACCTCTCGGTCAACGTCTACAACGGCGCGGGTGGCCGCCTGCACATCGACTTCGAAGCCAATCCCCGCCTCTACGGCGAGGCCGAAGTCGGCGTGCACCACGCACGCTATCTGGACTTCCTCGGCCGTTTCCTGGCCGCCGATCCCACGGTGCCCGCCGAGTCGCTCGGCGCGATCACCCACGCCGAGCGCGAGCAGGTCCTGCACGAGTGGAACGCCACCGCCGCGCCCCGGCAGGAGGGCACCCTCGCGAGCCTCTTCGCCGAACGCGTCGGGTCCGATCCGGACGCCATCGCACTCGAGTTCGGCGACGAGTCGCTGACCTACGCCGAACTCGACGGCCGCGCCAACCGCCTGGCCAGGCTTTTGATCGCGCGCGGCGCCGGGCCCGATACGACGGTCGCCCTGTGCCTGCGCCGCAGCCTCGACCTGGTGGTCGGCATGTACGCGATCGTGAAAGCGGGCGCGGCGTACCTGCCGCTGGACACCGAGCACCCGGCCGAGCGGATCGCGCAGATCGTGCGTCAGGCCGAGCCGTTGTGCGTGCTCACCGCCAGCCGGGACGACGTGGAGCTGCCCGCGACGGTCACCCGGCTGGACATCGACACCGCGCGGCTCTCCGGATTCGACGACGCGCCGGTCACCGACGCCGACCGCACGGGCGCGCTGCGCCCCGACCACCTCGCCTACGTCATCTTCACCTCCGGATCGACCGGAAAGCCCAAAGGCGTCGGCGTGACCCATGCCGCCATCGTCAACCGGCTGCGCTGGATGCAGCACGAGTATCCGCTCGGCCCCGACGACGCGGTGCTGCAGAAGACCCCGGCCACCTTCGACGTCTCGGTGTGGGAGTTCTTCTGGCCCTTGCAGGTCGGCGCGCGCTTGGTGATCGCCGCCCCCGACGGGCACCGCGACCCGACGTACCTCGCCCGGATCATCGCCGAAAAAGGCATCACCACAGCGCATTTCGTGCCGTCCATGCTATCGGTGTTCGTCACCGAGGCGGATCTACGCGGCTGCGCCTGCCTGCACCGGGTGTTCTGCAGTGGTGAGGCGCTGCCCGCCGCCGCCGTGCGGGAGTTCTACGCGGCGCTGCCCGCCGCCGAACTGCACAACCTGTACGGTCCGACCGAGGCCGCCGTGGACGTCACCTACTGGGCGTGCCCACCCGATGCCGCCGCCGTGCCGATCGGCTCGCCGGTGTGGAACACCCAGACCTACGTGCTGGACGACCGCTTGCAGCCCGTTCCGCCCGGCGTGGTCGGCGAACTGTATCTCGCCGGAATCCAGCTGGCCCGCGGCTACCTGAGACAGCCGCGGCTGACCGCCGACCGATTCGTCGCCGACCCCTTCACTCCCGGCGCGCGGATGTACCGCACCGGTGACCTGGCACGCTGGCAGATCGGCCGCTCCGGTGCCGAGCCGGGCGTGCTGGAATACCTGGGCCGCAGCGACTTCCAGGTCAAGATCCGTGGCCTGCGCATCGAGCTCGGTGAGGTCGAGGCCGCACTGCTCGAGGACGCGAAGGTGGCTCGCGCGGTATGCGTGGCGCACACCGGACGCGCGGGCGACGAGTTGGTCGCCTACGTGGTCGCGGCGAAGCAGGACGACGACGATGCCCCGCTGGACACGGCCGCGCTGTTGACCGCACTGCGGCGCACGCTGCCCAGCTACATGGTGCCGTCCGCGCTGATGGAACTCGACGAGCTGCCGCTGAGCGCCAACGGCAAGATCGATCGGAAGGCGCTGCCCGTGCCCACGCCGGGCACGCGGTCGATCCGGCCGATCGCCGAACCCCGCACCGAGGTCGAGCGGGTGCTCGCAGGCATCTTCGCCGAGGTGCTCGACACCGAGGTCGGCATCGAGGACAACTTCTTCGATCTCGGCGGCAACTCGCTCATCGCCGCGCGGGCGGTATCCAGGATCAACGCCGCCCTCGGCACCGCGCTGACCATCCGTGACCTGTTCGAGTCGGCGACGATCGAGGCGCTCACCCGGCGATTCGCCATGCAGACCACCGACGTCGCCTCGCCGCGGCTGACGCCCGCCGAACGACCGGAGCGGATCCCGCTGTCGCAGGCGCAGCAGCGGCTGTGGATCCTGAACCGGTTCTCCGAACACGCCGCCGCGTACAACATGCCGCTCGCGGTGGAGGTGGAAGGCCCACTGGACGTGGCCGCGTTGCGTGCGGGCCTGGTGGACGTCATCGAACGGCACGAGAGCCTGCGCACCACCTTCCCGGAGTCGCCGGAGGGGCCCTACCAACTGATCCACTCGGCCGAGGCGATCCCGCTGACGCTCGACCCGATCGATGTCACAGCGGCCGACGTGGCGGACCTGGCGACCGAGTATGCCGGGTACGGCTTCGATCTGCGCAGCCAAGCCCCGATCCGGGTGGCGCTCTACCGCACCGGCCCGCAGCGCCACGTCTTCCTCGTCGTGCTGCATCACATCTGCGGTGACGGTTGGTCCATCGCACCGCTGGCCAAGGACCTGATGACGGCGGTGGCCGCGCGCGCGAACGGCGTGGAACCGCAGTGGACGCAGTTGCCGGTGCAGTACGCCGACTTCGCCCTCTGGCAGCGCGAGCTGCTCGGCGACGAGTCCGATCCGGCCAGCGCGCTCAGCCGTCAGCTCACGCACTGGCGCACGGCGCTGGCCGGGCTCCCCGAGCAACTCGATCTGCCGCTGGACCGCCCGCGCCCACTGCGCAGGTCGACCGTGGGCGGCCGGGTCGAGTTCACCATTCCGGCCGAGATCCGCCGCGCGGCGGTCGAACTCGCGGCCGGCCGGGGCGTGAGCATGTTCATGGTGCTGCACGCGGCGCTGGCGACCCTGCTGTCGCGGCTGTGCGCGAGCGGTGACATCGCGATCGGCACCCCGATCGCGGGTCGTTCCGATCCGGCGCTCGACGACCTGGTCGGCATGTTCGTCAACACCCTCGTCCTGCGCACCGCGGTCGACCCGGCGGCCGGGTTCGACCGGATGCTCGACGTGGTGCGCGAGACCGACCTCAACGCCTTCGCCAACGCCGACGTACCGTTCGAGCGGCTGGTCGAGGTGGTCAACCCGGAGCGTTCTCCGTCGCGGCATCCGTTGTTCCAGGTGATGCTGTCCTACGACCACGCGCCGGATCTGCGGATCGAGCTGCCCGGGGTCCGCGCCGCGGTGCTGCCGATCGCCTCGGACGTCGCCAAGTTCGACTTGCAGTTGGTCGTCCACGACGACTCCGGCGACGGACCGCTGTCGGCCGAACTCGGCTATACGACGGACGTTTTCGACCACTCCACTGTGCAGTCGTTCGCCCGCAGGTTCATCGCCGTGCTGGCGGGCGGCGTGGCCGCTCCCGAGCTGCCGGTCGGCGACCTGCCGATCCTCGACCGCAGGGAGTCCGAGAATCTGGTGCCCATCGGGGGCGCGCCCGCCGAGCCGTCGATCACGCTGGCCACCTTGCTGTCCGGCACCGCGCGCAGGCTGCCGGACGCGGTGGCGGTTCGTTATCTCGGCGCCGACACCACCTACCGCGAACTCGACGAGCGATCGAACACGCTGGCGCGCGTGCTCATCGAGCACGGGGCCGGTCCCGAGACGGTCGTCGCGATCGCGCTGCCGCGCGGGCTCGACGCGATCACCGCGGTGTGGTCCGTCGCCAAAACCGGTGCGGCCTATGTGCCGATCGATCCCAGCTACCCGGGCGAGCGGATCGCGCACATGATCGGTGACTCCGGGGCGACGCTCGGCATCACCGACCCCGAATGCCTCGACGCCATGCCCGCCCTGCCCGCGACCCGGGGCAGGCACCGCAAGACCCAGGTCGACTGGCTGGTCCTCGGCTCGGGTGAACTGACCGCCGAGCTGGCGGGCCACTCGGCGGATCCGATCACCGACGACGAGCGGCACCACCCGATGCGGGTGAGCCACCCGGCCTATCTCATCTACACCTCCGGGTCCACCGGCACGCCGAAGGCGGTCGTCGTGACCCACGCCGGTATCGCCTCCCTCGCCGGCGAGCAGAACTACCTGTTCGGCATCTCGGACGCGGCGCGCACGCTGCACTTCTCCTCGCCCAGTTTCGACGCCTCGGTGCTGGAGCTGCTGCTCGGCTTCGCCGCGGGCGCGACAATGGTGATCGCCCCGCCGGGCATGTACGGCGGCGTCGAGCTGGCCGCGCTGCTGCGCGAGGAGCGGGTCACCCACGCCTTCGTCACACCGGCCGCGCTGGCCACCGTGCCGAGCGAGGGGCTCGACGAGCTGGAGACGGTCATCGTCGGCGGTGACGCCTGCTCGGAGGAGCTCGTCGAGACCTGGACCGCCGGGCATCGCATGCACAACATGTACGGTCCGTCGGAGGCCACCGTCGCGGCGACCGCTAGCGGGCCCATGCGGCCGGGCCGGCCCGTGCCGCTCGGTGCGCCGGTGCGTGGCATGCGTCTGTTCGTGCTGGACAGTCGCCTGCATCCGGTGCCGCCGGGCACGCCGGGCGAGCTGTACGTGTCGGGTCCCGGCGTCGCCCGCGGCTACCACGGCCGTTTCGGCCTGACCGCGCAGCGATTCGTGCCCAACCCGCACGGCAGGCGTGGGGAGCGGATGTACCGCACCGGCGACTTGGTCGTCATGGAGCGGTCCGGACAGCTGCGGTTCCTCGGGCGCGCCGACGATCAGATCAAGATCCGCGGCTTCCGTATCGAACTGCGTGAGATCGACAACGTGCTGCGCCTGCATCCCGGCATCCGGTTCGCGCTCACCGTGGTGCACACCGACGAGCAGGGCCAGGTACGGCTGGCGTCGTATGTGACGGCCGATCGGCCGGTCGAGGCGCGGGCCGTGCTGGAGACCGCGCGGCAGCGGCTGCCCGGCTACATGGTGCCCGCGTCGGTGGCGGTGCTGGACGAGATCCCGGTGACGCCCGCGGGCAAGCTGAACCGAAAGGCGTTGCCGCAGCCCGTGTTCGAGGCCGCGGCGACGTCCCGTCCGCCGAGCACCGCACTGGAGTTCGGCGTGGCGGGCGTGTTCGGCGGGGTGCTCGGTCGCCCGGTGACCGGAGCCGAGGACAGCTTCTTCGATCTCGGCGGCAACTCGCTGCTGGCCACCCGGCTCGCCGCCGCGCTGCACGCGGAGTTCGGTGTGGAGCTGCCGGTGCGGTCGATCTTCGAGGCGCCGACGGTCGCGGGAGTCGCCGAGCAACTGGACCGAGCGCCCCGGACGCAGCGGCAGGCGCTGGCGGTGCAGACGCCACGTCCGGGACGCATTCCATTGTCGCTGCCGCAGCAGCGTTTGTGGTTCATCAACCGATTCGCGCCCGAATCGAGTGCGTACAACATCGCTTTCGTGATCCGCGTGGCCGGCGATCTGGACGTGCCCGCGCTACGCGAAGCGATCGCCGACGTGGTGGGGCGGCACGAAGTGCTGCGCACCGTCTTCCCCGAGGACGCCGACGGCGCGCAGCAGGTGGTGCTGCCGGTCGAGCGGGCGGTGCCCGAGGTGGTGGTCACCGACATCGATGACTCCGGCGCGAAGGCCGCGCTGGAAGCTCTGGCGCACAGCGGTTTCGATCTCACCAGGCAGCCGCCGCTGCGTCTGTCGCTGTTGCGCACCTCCCCGGAGCGTTACCTGCTCGGCGTCGTGCTGCACCATATCGCCGCCGACGGCTGGTCGCTCGGTCCGCTGACCAAGGACTTGGCCGCCGCCTACGCGGCGCGGCACGAGGGTGCGGCGCCGTCGTGGACGCCGCTTCCGGTGCAGTACGCCGACTTCGGGATCTGGCAGCGTGCCTGCCTCGGCTCGGAGGGCGATCCGGACAGCGTCGCGGCGACCCAACTGGAGTATTGGCGCACCGCGCTGGCCGACATTCCCGACCAGTTGCCGCTGCCTTATGACCGGCCGCGGCCGGAGGAGCCGACGCAGCAGGCGGGAACGGTGCGTTTCACGGTGCCGGAGCAGGTGCGGCGCGGGCTCGCCGAGCTGGCTCGCGATCGAGGTGTCAGCAAGTTCATGGTGCTGCGTTCGGCGTTCGCGGTGCTGTTGCGCTGTGTCACCGGCGGTCGGGACATCGTGATCGGCACCCCGGTGGCGGGGCGTACCGACACCAAGCTCGACGAACTGGTCGGCATGTTCGTGAACACGTTGGTGCTGCGCTCCGACGTCGACCCGGACCGCAGCTTCACCGACCTGCTGCGCGCCGACCGGGATACCGAACTGGCCGCGCTGGCGCACGCCGACATCCCGTTCGAGCGCATCGTGGACGAACTCGGCGCCGATGCCCGCGCCACGGGCCGTCATCCGCTGTTCCAGGTGGCGCTGAGTGTGCAGGACGGTCCGGTGCCCGCGTTGGAACTGCCCGGCCTCGCGTTGCGCGCGGAGCCGTTGGACATCGCGCTGGCGAAGTTCGACTTGGAGCTGCGGGTCGCGAACGACACCGGCGCACCGGGATCCGCCGCGGACGAGACCGACAGCGTCTACGAGTTCGTCTACGCCGCAGAACTTTTCGACGCGACGACGATCGAGACGTTGGCGGACCGATTCCTGCGCGTGCTCTCCGCCGTCACCACCGACCCGCGCGTGCCGATCCGCGACGTCGACGCGCGTACCGACCACGAGCGCCGCACACTCGCCCCGGCGCGGGGCGGGCAGGCGGCCGAGCCGTGCACGCTGGCCGCGTACTTCACCGCCACCGCGCAGCGGTTCCCGCACAACACGGCGCTGTGCGCGGGGACGACCTCACTGACCTATGCCGAGCTCGACCGGCGCTCCAACCGCTTGGCGCGGGCACTCATCGCGCGCGGACTCGGCCCGGGAACGCGGGTGGCGCTGGGGCTCATCCGCTCGATCGATTCGGTGGTGGCGCTGCTGGCGGCGACGAAGGCAGGCGCGACGTTCGTCCCGGTCGACCCCAAGTACCCCGCCGAGCGCATCCGGCACATGCTCGCCGACTCCGGTTGCGCGACCGGCGTCACGATCACCGCGCACGCGGAGCAGCTGCGCGCGGGCGCCCCGGCCGGGCGGGAGATCGAGTGGTTGTTACTGGATCGTCCCGAATTCGCCGCGGAACTCGACGGCCACGACGACGCGCCGATCCACGACCACGAACGCTCGCGCGCCAACCAGGTGGCGGACCTGGCCTACCTGGTCTACACCTCCGGATCGACCGGAACGCCCAAGGGTGTCGCGGTGACCCACGGCGGTCTGTCCAACCTGGCCGACGAGATCCGCGACCGCATCGGCGTCGACGAGCGTTCCCGCACACTGCACTTCGCGACGCCGAGTTTCGACGCGGCGATCCTGGATCTGCTCATCGCGCTGGGCGCGGGCGCGGCGATGGTGATCTGCCCGGCCGACATCTACGGCGGTGACGAGCTGGCCGCGCTGCTGGAGCGCGAGCGCGTCTCCCACGGCTTCATGACCCCGGCCGCGCTCGCCACCATCGACCACGAACGCTGGCCGCTGCCGCACCTGCGTGCGCTCATGGTCGGCGGCGAGGCGGTTGCGCCGGATCTGGTGGCGCGCTGGGCACCGGGACGTGTGCTGTGCGATGTGTACGGACCGACCGAGACCACCGTGGTCATCACGATCTCCCGCCCGATCCGCTTCGGCGATCCGATCACGATCGGCAGCCTGGTGCGCGGAGCCAGGGCGTTGGTGCTCGATGAGCGACTGCGCCCGGTGCCGGTCGGTGTTCCCGGCGAGCTGTACCTCGCGGGGCACGGCCTCGCGCGCGGGTACTTCGACCGGTTCGGGCTCACCGCAACGCGTTTCGTGGCCGACCCGTGCGGGCCCGCGGGCGCCAGGATGTACCGGACCGGCGACGTGGTGCGCTGGAACGCCGCCGGCGAGCTGGTCTACCTCGGGCGCAGCGACCACCAGGTGAAGCTGCGCGGGTTCCGGGTCGAACTCGGCGAGATCACCACCGTGCTCGGCGAACACCCGTCGGTGCGGTTCGCGCACACCGAGGTGCGCCGCATCGCCGGCGCCGACCGGATCGTCGCGTTCGTACAGCCCGCCGACCGGGCGGCCGGGGTGGACACCGAGGAGGTGCGCGCCTTCGTCGCGGGCAGGCTGCCCACGCACATGGTGCCCTCCGGGCTCACCGTGCTGGACGCCATTCCGCTGACTCCGGTCGGCAAGCTGGACGTCAGCGCACTGCCCGAACCGCAGTTGCTCGGGGATTCGCCCGGCCGTGCGCCGCGGACCGACACGGAGCGCTTGGTGGCCGCGGTGATGGGTGAGTTGATCGGGGCCGACGGCGTGCGTGCCGAGGACAGCTTCTTCGACATCGGCGGCAACTCCTTGCTGGCGACCCAGCTCGTCGCGCGGCTGGCCGCGGCGACGAACGTACGGCTCGCCGTGCGCACCGTGTTCGCCACGCCGACGGTCGCCGGGCTCGCCGAGCTGCTGGACACGGGCGCGGCGTCCGATGCGGACCGCCCGGCGCTGGTGCGCCGGGAGCGCCCCGAGCGCATCCCGCTGTCGGCCGCTCAGCGGCGGCTGTGGTTCCTCAACCGGTTCAACGCCGGGTCGGGCGCCGGGCAGTCGTCGGGCGCCTACAACGTCCCGCTCGTCCTTCGGATGACCGGTGCCCTCGATGTCGGCGCGCTGGTCTCCGCACTGCACGCGGTGCAAGCCAGACACGAAACCCTGCGCACGGTGTTCCCGGAGACCGACGGCGCACCCGCGCAGGTCGTGCTCGACCCGGCCGAGGCGGCCATCTCGCTGTCGCGGATGACGGTGCGCCCGGACGAGGTCGAGACCGCCGTGCGTCGTTTCGCCGCACCGGGATTCGATCTGGCCACCACCGTTCCGATCCGCGCGGCGTTGATCTCGGTGCAGACCGGCGAGCCCGCGGAGCACGTGCTCGTCGTCGTGGTGCATCACATCGCGATGGACGGCTGGTCGCTCGAACCGATGGCCGCCGACGTCGCCGTCGCCTACCGCGCCGCCTGCGGTGGCGGCGCGGCGGAGTGGGCGGAGCCCGAGGTCCAATACGCCGACTACACCCTGTGGCAGCAGGAGGTGCTCGGCAGCGAGGACGACCCGGACTCGGCGGTGACCAGGCAGCTGGAGTACTGGCGGCACACCCTGGACGGCATCCCGGAGTTGCTGACCGTGCCCGCCGACCGGCCGCGTCCGCCCGCCCCGTCCTATCGGGGCGGCACCGTGGAGTGCGCGGTGGACCCGGTCACGCACCGCGAGTTGCAGATGATCGCCGGTAGCAACAACGTCAGCCTCTTCATGGTCCTGCACGCCGCGCTCGCGGTGCTGCTGCACCGGATGACCGCCACCGACGACATCACCGTCGGCACCCCGATCGCGGGTCGCGGTCATCCCGCGCTGGACCGGCTGGTCGGCATGTTCGTCAACACGCTGGTGCTGCGCACGCGGATCGACCCGGGCGCCCGGTTCACCGACCTGCTGCACGCCGTGCGCGAAACCGACCTGGACGCCTTCGCCCACGCGGACCTGCCGTTCGAACGTCTGGTGGAGGTGCTCAACCCGGCCAGGTCCCAGGCGCACCATCCGATGTTCCAGGTGATGCTCTCGGTCCGCAACGAGCCGGTCGGCGGCTTGGACCTGCCGGGGCTGCGCATCGAGGCGGCCGACATCGACACCGGGATAGCAAAGTTCGATCTCCAATTCACCCTGACCGAAACGCAGACCCCGCAACGTGATCCGGCCGGCATCACGGTGGCGGTGAACTACGCGAGTGACCTGTTCGACGAGCCGACCGCGCAGCGGCTGGGCAAGCGCCTGGCCCGCTTGCTGGCCGCGATCGCCGCGAACCCGACCACCGCGGTGGGCGATCTGGAGGTGCTCGATCCCGCCGAGTGGTCGGGGCTGGCTCCGGTGCGCGGGGCCAAACCCGACCGGCCGATCACCTTCCCCGAAGTGTTCGAGCTGGCGGCGAGCGTCGACCGGGCCGGCATCGCCCTGGTGGCCGACGGCACCGAGGTGACCTACGACGCCCTGGATCGCTGGACCAACCGGCTGGCGCGCGTACTCATCGCCCGTGGCGTCGGCCCGGAAACACTGGTGGCACTCGGCATCCCGCGGTCGATCGAGTCGGTGGCGACGGTGCTCGCGGTGGCCAAGGCCGGAGCGGCGTTCGTGCCGGTCGACCCGCTGTACCCGCGGCAGCGCATCGCGCACATGTTGTCGGATTCCGGTGCGTCACTGGGCATCACGCTGGCGGGCTACCGCGGCGAGCTGCCCGAGGGCGCGGAGTGGATCGTGCTCGACGACCCGGCGTTCCGCCGCCTGGTGCTCGCCGCGCCGGACGCGCCGATCGCCGACGCGGAGCGCCTCGCCCCGCTGCGAATCGACAATCCCGCGTACGTGATCTACACGTCCGGCTCCACCGGTACGCCGAAGGGCGTGATGGTCACGCACGGTGGATTGTCGAACTTCGCCGCCGAGACCGCCCACCGGTTCGACGTCCAGCCGGGGTGCCGGGTGCTGCATTTCGCCACGCCGAGCTTCGACGCCGCGATGCTCGATCTGCTGCTGTCCCTCGGCGGCGCGGCGACCCTGGTGATCACGCCCAGCGGCGTGGTCGGCGGCGACGAACTGCGGCAGGTCTTCGCCGCGGAGGGAATCACCCACGCGTTCATCACCACCTCGGCGCTCGGCACGGTCGACCCGCATGGCCTCGCGGAGTTGCAGCACGTGCTGGTCGGCGGTGAGGCGCTGCCGCCGGACCTGGTGACCCAGTGGGCGCCGGGCCGCAATCTGTACAACGTCTACGGCCCGACCGAGACCACCATCGTCACGGTGATGTCGCAGCCGATGACGCCCGGCGAGCCGATCACCATCGGCGGACCCATTCGCGGCGTCAACGCGGCGGTCCTGGACGCGCGGCTGCATCCGGCTCCGCTGGGGGTGACCGGCGAGCTGCACCTGTCCGGAGACGCGCTGGCCCGCGGTTACCTGAACCGTCCTGGTCTGACCGCGCAGCGGTTCGTCGCCAACCCGTTCGGCAAGCCGGGGGAGCGGATGTACCGCACCGGCGACCTGGTGCGCTGGTGGGCCGGGTCGCGCGAGCACGGGTCGTCGGCGGACGCCGCGCCGGAGATCCAGTACGTCGGCCGTACCGACCATCAGGTCAAGATCCGCGGCTTCCGTATCGAACTCGGCGAGATCGACGCCGCGCTCGCGCGTCACGGCGGGGTGGCGTTCTCCACCACCATCGGGCATCGCACCCCGGCAGGCGCGACAGCGCTGGTGTCGTACGTGAAGGCGCGCGACGGAGTGTCGCTCACCGCGGCCGAGCTGACCGGGCATGTGGCCGGACTGGTACCGAATTACATGGTGCCGCAATCGATCATGCTGCTCGACGAGGTTCCGCTGAGCCCCGTGGGCAAGCTGGATCGGGCGAAGCTGCCGGAACCGGTGTTCACCACGGGTGAGGGCTATCGGGCCCCGTCCACCCCGACGGAGGAGGCGCTGTGCGCGGCTTTCGCCGAGGTGCTCGGTGTGGAGTCGGTGGGCGCGGACGACGGTTTCTTCGAACTCGGCGGCAACTCGCTGCTGGCCACGAAAGTCGTCGCGCGCGTGCGGGAGACGGGCATCGACCTGCCGGTGCAGTTGATGTTCGGCGACGCGACGCCCGCCGCCATCGCGGCGCGGCTGGACGACGCGGGCGCGACCTCGGGCGCCGCGGTGGCGGCGATGCTGGCGCCGGTGCTGCCGATCCGGCCGGGTACCGCGGCGAGCCGGGCGCCGCTGTTCTGTGTGCATCCGGCGATCGGTCTGGCTTGGTGCTACTCGGGATTGCTCGCGCATCTGCCGGGGGACCGGCCGGTGTACGGGTTGCAGGCGCCGCACGCCGCCGGGCAGGACGGCTACGCGTCGATCGACGAGGCCGCGAGCCACTACGTGGCCGCGATCAAGGAGATCCAGCCCGAGGGGCCCTACCACCTGCTCGGCTGGTCGCTCGGCGGATTGATCGCACAGGAGATGGCCGTGCAGTTGCAAGAGGCGGGCGACGAAGTCGCGCTGCTGTCGATGATGGACAGCTACCGCCTGTCCGACGAACTGCTCGACCAGGCGACGCCGAGCGTCGCCGAGATCGTCGGGGAGTTCGGCAGCGACGAACTCGGCGCGGAGATCGATCCCGGCATGAGTCTTCGGGAGGCGGCCGAACTGCTGCGCGCCCGGTCCGGACCGTTCGCGGCGCTGACCGTCGAGCATCTGGAGCGGCTCTACGCGGGCTACGACAACGGCACCGTGCTCGCACACAGCTTCCGGCCCCGCCCGTTCGACGGCGACCTGCTGTTCTTCAGCGCGGGCGACGACCCGATCAACCGGGCCGATCCCGACCGGCGCGCCGACGCCTGGGAGCCGTACGTCACCGGCGCCGTCCACGACCACGAGCTGCGCTGCGCGCACTCCGCGATGACCACCCCGGAGGCACTGGCGGTGATCGGGCCGGTGCTGCGGAGGTGGCTGGAGACGAAGGAGACGCACAGGTGAGTTTCGCGGTGGAAGTGACCGGCCTGGTGAAGAACTACGGCCGGGTCCGCGTGCTGGACGAGATCGACCTACGGATTCCCACGGGCACCGTGATGGGTCTGCTCGGCCCCAACGGCGCGGGCAAGACGACGACCGTGCGGATCGTCACCACGCTGCTGAAGCCGTCCGCCGGGTCGGTGCGCGTGGCGGGCGTCGACGTACTGCGCGATCCCGCGGCGGCGCGCAAACGGATCGGCCTGTCCGGCCAGTACGCCGCCGTCGACGCCAATCTGTCCGGTTACGAGAACCTGCGCATGGTGGCCAGGCTGTACGGGATGTCGCCGCGGCATGCGACCGCCAGGGCCACCGAACTGCTCGGCGCCCTGGGGCTCGACTACGCCGCGCACCGCAGAGCGGGAACCTACTCCGGCGGCATGGCCCGGCGGCTGGACCTCGCGGGCGCGCTGGTCGCCCGGCCCACTGTGGTGGTGCTGGACGAGCCGACCACCGGTCTGGACCCGCGCGGCAGACTGGACATGTGGGGGGTGATCGGCGACCTGGTCGACGACGGCACCACGGTGCTGCTCACCACGCAGTATCTGGAAGAGGCCGACCTGCTGGCCGACCGCATCACCGTCATCGATCACGGGCAGGTCATCGCGCGCGGCTCGGCTGACGAACTGAAGACCTCGATCGGCGGCGACCGGCTCACCGTCACCTTGGCCGCCGGACAGGCCGCCGCGCCCGCGCTGGCCGTGCTGGCGCAGGTCGGCGTCGGCGAGCCCGGCCACGAGGCGGGCACCGACGAGGTATCGGTGGTGGTCGGCGACGGTTCGCGCACGATGGTGGAGGCGCTGCGCAGGCTCGACGACGCGGGCGTCTGCGTGGTCGACGCCAACGTGCACCGGCCGAGCCTCGATGACGTATTCCTTTCCCTCACCGGCAAACCGAGCGGAGCGACCGTCACGGAACCGGAGACCGACGACGTACAAGAGGAGATCATGTCGTGAGCACGGCAATCGTTGGGGAGGCCGCCGCGAAGGCGGAACAGGAGCCGAAAAAGGCCGCGACGCAACCGAATTCCGCCCCGCGGCTGCGGTTGTTCCGGGACAGCGCGATCGTCGCGCACCGCAATCTGCTCACCATTCTGCGCGTGCCGACGCTGCTGGTGACGGCCACGATCCAACCGCTGATGTTCGTGTTCTTGTTCGCCTACATCTTCGGCGCCTCGCTGGGCGGCGGCCAATACCGCGAATTCCTGCTCGCGGGCATCTTCACCCAGACGGTGGCGTTCAACGCCGCGTTCACCACGGTCGGCCTGGCCGGGGACCTGCAGAAGGGCATCATCGACCGGATGCGCGCGCTGCCGATGTCGCGGCTGGCCGTGCTGATGGGCCGCACGCTGTCGGACCTGGTGGTCAACATCCTGAGTTTGGCGGTGATGGTCGGGTGCGGGTACATCGTGGGCTGGCGCATCCACGGCAGCGTCTCCGACGCCGTGCTGGCGTTCGCGGTGATCCTGCTGTTCGCCTTCGCGATGTCCTGGGTCGGCGCGCTGACGGGCCTGATGTCGCCGACCGTCGAAGTGGCACAGAGCGCCGGACTGATCTGGCTGTTCCCGCTGACGTTCATCTCCTCGGCGTTCATCTCGGCCGAGACGCTGCCGGGTCCGCTGCGCACGATCGCCGAGTGGAATCCGATCACCGCGGTGTCGGCGGCGGGACGAAAGCTGTTCGACAACGACTCGCCGCCCACCTTCGTCCCGCCCAGCGGCTGGGCCGCCGACCACAGCGTCGAATACGCGGCAGCCTGCTCGGTGGCGATCCTCGTGGTGGCCGTGCCGCTGGCGCTGCTGCGCTACCGCAAGGTGGCCAGTCACTGACCCGCACGACCACGCGAACAGCGAACGGCCGCCGGCATCCGGACGATGCGGCGGCCGTTTCAGTATTCGCGAACCGTCAGGCGCGGCGGCGGGTCTTGAGCAGCTCCAAGCGCTCCTTGAGCAACTCCTCGAGCTCCTCCTTGCTGCGGCGTTCCAGCAGCATGTCCCAGTGCGTGCGCGGCGGCTTGACCTTCTTGGTCTCCTGGCTGGTGCCTTCGACCAGCACGCCCTCCTGGCCGTTGCGGCACAGCCAGGTCGGCGGGATCTCGGCGTCGTCGGCGAAGGGAACGTCGAATTCCTCGCCGTTGTCGGTCCGGTACCGGGCGATCCGACGCGGAGCCAGGTCGTGGTCGCGATCGGTCTCGTAGCTCACCGCTCCGAGCCGACTGCCTCGGAGTACGCGATCTGCCATGGTGTGCCTCTCCCTGTGTGCTCGAGTCTTCGTGCGCTGCGACCGTGTCCGCGCGAGTGCGCGTGGCACCCGCCGGACCTGATGTACAACGATCGGGCCTGCGCCGATAGTTCCCGACGCGGCCGCGGTGAACCGTTCCATTGTAGTGCCCGCGGCGCACAGGACTCGTCGCGCCCGATGGCGGGTGATTCGCCGGGGGTCGCTGAGTGGACCGCGGATGGCGAGCTATTAGTGTTCTGCGTCATGTCGCGCCGCTTGTCCTGCCAGTGGTGTGGGCGGGAGATCGTGGAATCGGAGGCCGGCCGCCGTCGCCGGTACTGCCGCCAGTCCTGTCGCCAACGCGCCTACGAACACCGCAACAGTCTGAAGGGAACGGGGATTCCCGACGACGCGGTGGTACTCAGTGCCCAGGAGGCCGCCGACTTGGCCGATCGCTGGTTCGCTGCCCGCTGCGCCGCCGAGGACGTCGCCACCGCCATCGCGGAGGGGGCGACGCCCGATGAGCTGGCCGTGCTCGGCAAGACGCTGGTCGCGCTCACCCGTGACGCGGAACGTCTGCGCTGACCGGGTCCGCCGGGTTCGGGTGTGCGGCGCGGTCGCGGTGGCGTAGATACGCCGCGGCGAGCAGCGCGACTACGGTCGCGGCGAGTCCGCAGCCCGCCGACCAGGTGGCGGTGTCCGGGTGGACCAGCGACTGGCCGCGCATCGCCTGCCAGAAGACCAGCGCCAGCAGGCCGGCGTAGCCCGCCGCGAGCACACCCACGACGGCCGCGCGGGCGCGTTCGGGGCGCAGCCAGCGGTACCGGGGAGCGAGCCAGGCGAGCGCGACGGCCACCAGCAGCAGCACCTGGATGCCGTGCAGCCCAACGAAGTGCGGAACGCGCAGGTCTCCGCCGACCGTGCTCCAGTGCGTGATCGGCATGCCGCGCGTGGCGTCGCGCGCGGCGAGATCGCCCGCGCCGGACAGCACCGTGTGCCCGGCGGCCAATTCGACGATTCGTCCGTCACTGTCGCGGACGAGTTGCTTGCCGGTGAAGCCCATCAGGTAGCCCAGCGCCATGCCCGCCACGGCCAGTGCCAGCCCGGCGTGGACAGCGCGTGCGGTCGGGCGGTCCACCAAACGCTGCCAGGACAAGATCAGCACGATGAGCAGGTTGGCCAGGAACAGGCCGGGCACGCCGGAGGCGAAGACCATCTGCCCGATCGAGTTCACCGGGTCGTCCTCGGTATTGAAGTGGCTGAACGTGCCGCGTGCGGCCTGCAGCACGATGAATCCCACATCGATGAATCCGGTCACCGCGAACACCGAGCCCAGCCACCAGGTGACCCGGCTGCCCTTGTGCGGCAACGACAGCAGCCACGCCAGGGTGAGGCTGTAGAGCGCGAACGCCAGGCCGAATTTCATCGGCTTGAGCCAGACCGATTCGCCGAGCAGCGTGCGGTCGTCGATCGGCATCGCCGCGAGGGAGAACAGGACGAGCGCCGTCATCGCGGCGACCGTGCCCAGCAGTGGCCGATGCAGTCGCCCGCGCGTCGCCGTCTTCGCGCTCGCCCGCGACCCGTCTTCGGGCGCGGTGGCGAAATATGTTGTGGACATGGACCGAACGTAGAAATCACGGACGCCGGAGGGCGTCCCGCCGCGGCGCTATTCGCGCCTAGTACCCGGGTATCGGGCGACACGATCGGTCGGTACCGCAGACGCACATGCCGCCGCATAGCTCGTGCCCCGGCTCGCTGTCACAGCTCGTCCGGTCGGCTCACACGATGTGATCCCGCGGCGAGATCGCGGGCCGTCGTGCCCGGCGTGCCCGGCCCGCCTGGAGAGAAGAAGCGGGCCGCGAACGCGTCGTTGCGTTCGCGGCCCTCGCGGGCGACGGCGCTGTCGCCGGGTCCGTTCGCGAGATCAGTCCTCCTGCGCATACCCGACGTCGATGCCGCGTCCGGCCAGCCAGGGCCGCGGATCGATCGGCGTGCCGTCGGGCAGACGGACCTCGTAGTGCAGATGCGGGCCGGTGGAGTAACCACGATTGCCGACCGTCGCGATGACGTCGCCCGCGCGGACCTGCTGTCCGACGGTGGCGAGGATGTCGTTCACGTGGCCGTAGACGCCGATGGTGCCGTCGTCCTGCTGCACGCGCACCCACAGGCCGAAGCCCGAAGCGGGACCGGCCTCGATCACGACGCCGTCGGTGACCGCGGCGATCGGAGCTCCGAGCGGGTCACCGAAATCCAGGCCCGCGTGCATCGCGCCCCAGCGCGTGCCGAAATTCGAGGTGAGCACGCCCGCTGCGGGCCGGACGGTCATGGGGCGCGCGAAGTTCTGCGCGATGCGGTTCACGTCCGAGGGCGCGGGCATCGGGGCGGCCTGCGGCGCCGGACCGGTCGGCGGGGTGAAGACGGCGAATCGAGCCATGCCCTCGGCCGGGCGGATCTCGCCCGAGGCGATCTTCCCCGCGACGAGACGGGCAGACGCGTCGGTGTCCTCGTCCTGCTGCGCCGCGGCGAGGATGCCGAAGGAGGCGGTGACGACCGCGGAGGCGGCGACGACGCGGGCGGCGGCGCGATCACGGCGCAACCGCGTCGCGGCGCGACGGATCGGTAACGGAAAGGTCACGGGCATGCGTCGAACGTACGGCAGCCGTCTCGGGTATCCGCAATCCTGTGGCAACCGTCACCGCCGGGCAAAAACCCAGCTCGCCGGTCACAGAAAGGTGACGAAAGGCGCCGGATTCCCATGCGAGCTGGGAAGACGATGCCGTGTCGATAGTTGACCGGAGAAAAGCTGGGTGCGCAGACTGTGTGAGTGGCGACTAATGGAGTTCGTGCCATCACGGCGCTGGCGGACCCGACCCGCCGCGCGATCTTCGAGGCCCTGCCGCAGGCCGCGCGCTCGGTCGGCGAACTCGCTCGAGAACTCGGAGTGACCAGCTCGGCGGTCTCACAGCATCTGCGTGTGCTGCGCGAGGCGCGGTTGGTGATGATGCGGCCGGACGGCAACCGCAGGCTGTATTCCCTCGACCCGCGCGGTCTCGCCGACGCCCGCGACTACCTCGAGCAGTTCTGGCCGAGTGCGATCGCCGCCTATTCCGCGGCCCTCGAAACCGCCGCGACGGCGAACGCTTGACCGCGGCGGTGCGACCGCACCGAACGCCTGTCATCCCACGCGTCGATACGCCGTCTTACGGCGGTCGGTACCCGTGCCGGGCCAATTGCGCTTGCTCAGCTGCTTGTCGACGGCGTTGATCACCTCGGTGACGCCGATCTGCAACAGACCGGGGTCGGGGGTGTCGGCGTCCGGATCGCCGACGTGGCCGGTCCACAGCACGGCGTGCCTGCCGAGCAGGTGCGCGGGCGGACCCGCCCACCGCGGCGGCGTCGGGCCGAACAACAGGACGGTGCGGGTGCCGAACGCCGTGGCCAGATGCGCCACGCCGGTGTCTCCGCAGATCACCAGGGCCGCCTCGGCGACGGTGGCGGCCAGATCGATGAGGTTCTGCTGCCCGGCGAGCACCCGGCCCACGGGCAGGCCTGCCCGCGCGGCGATGCCCAGCGCGAGTTGGCGTTCGTATTCGTCCCCGGTGAGAACCACCTCTCGCCCGAGGGCGAGCAGGTGCCGGACGACGGCGGCGAACCGGTCCGCCGGCCAGCGGCGAGCCGGTGCGCCCGCGCCGACGTGCACGACCACGCAGTCGCGGCGGCTGGTCGTCGACACCGGCGGAACCAGTCCGAGGTTGCGGCGATCCGCGCCGATGCCGTCGTACTCCAGCAGGTGACACCATCGGTCCACCTGGTGCATGTCCGGTTCCCACTCCGGGCCGGACAACTCGGGGAACGCGGGATTGCGGAAGGTGAGTATGCGCTCGGCCCGGGTCTTGGACAGCGTGACGATACTTTCGGCGCTCGAGCCGTGCAGGTTGACCGCCAACTCGGGGGGAGGCGCGTCCCAGCGGAAGCCGCTCGGATCGGCGGTCGGCATCAAGGCGTCGACCGAGGCGATCAGGTCGACGATCGGTTTGAGTCGCAGCGGTGCCGCCAAAACGATGCGATCGTGCGGTTTGGCCCGGCGCAGCGCACGTAGAGCCGGGACCGCGGTGAGTAGATCACCCAGCCCACGCGCCTGCAACACGAGCAGAACCGCCACCCTCTTCTCCTAGCCACCCGAGTCTCACCGAACCCCGACCCACCCGTTCAGCCCAGGGGCGCCAAGGAAGAGTCACTAAGGGATAACTACCCGGACGTTCGAACAGCGAAACGTGAACACCGCGCAACGTTGCCGCGCCTACCGGAAAACCGCGAGGAATCCCACTCAGCAAATGTCCAGAGAACTCATGTGGAGCGGCTATAGCATCAGTGAATGACGACAAACAGCGTGGTAGAGGGTCCACTGCAGTCTCTTGCCCGCCGTGCGTGGCAAACCATCCTGCTGACCGGCGTTTTCGCGGTGATCCTCGGCATCCTGATCCTGGTCTGGCCCGACATCACTCTGGCGGCGGCGGGCATCGTCTTCGGCATCTACCTCGTGGTCACCGGCTTCCTGCAGCTGGTCGCCGCCTTCGGCGCACCGGCGAGCACCGGCCTGCGGGTGCTGGCGTTCATCATCGGCGTGCTGTCCATCGTGATCGGCGTGTTCTGCTTCCGCGACGAACTGGCCTCGTTGCTGCTGCTCGGGTTGTGGATCGGCATCGGCTGGCTGTTTCGCGGGATCGCGCTGCTGGTGGCCGGCATCTCCGAACCGGAGATGCCGGGACGCTGGTGGCAGGTCCTCTTCGGGGTCGTCACCGCGGCGGCCGGTGTCGTGCTGATCGTCTGGCCGGTGCGGTCGGTGGCCACGCTGGCCGTCCTGGCCGGAGTGTGGCTGATCATCGTCGGCCTCATGGAGATCATCGTGGCGTTCGGGGTGCGCCGGGAGGTCAAGGCCCTTCGCGCCGAGGGCGCTGTCGCCTGATCACGAGCCCGCTCGGCGGGGCGCCACCGGTGCCCGGCCGGGCGGTGCCGTGTTCGCGTGCGCCTGACCAGCGCGGTTCCGTCCTGCTGGAACTCGTGACAGAATCACAGGCGCATTTTCACCAGAAGTCGGCTTCGGGGTTGGTCGACATCGAAAAGAACTGGAGGCACGAATGATTCGTACTGCTGGGTTTGTCGGTGCGCTGGCCCTGGCGGGGGCCGCGGCCATGCTGTCGGCGGGGACGGCGCAGGCCGCGGTCGGCACGCTGGGGATCAACGGCGAACTGCACGCGGATCCGGTGGGCTGCCTGAACACCGACGGACTTTTCTACACCACGTTCCAGATCACCGTCGTCAACAGCACCGATCGTGCCGTCACGCTGTACTCCGGAAGGGACTGCACCGGTTCCGTGGTCGGCGAGCTGCCCGTGGAGAAGATCGGGTATCTGCCCAAGGGCGGCAGCGTCTCCGTCAGCTGAGCCGCTCGTCGCAATGGCGGCCGAGGCGTGGCGTCACCCATCGCACGAACTTCGTCGGTGTGGTGCGACCGCCTCGGCCGTTTCCGTGATCGCCTGCCGCGCCCCGGATCACCCGCCGACGTCGGTGGGAATCCGTTGTGAGGGCGACACGGTGTCGCGTGCCCACACCGCGTGGAGGCGCGCGTAGCGCCCGCCGCGTTCGAGCAGTTCGGTGTGGGTGCCGTCCTCGGTGATCCGGCCCTCGTGGAAGAGCAGCACCCGATCGGCGGTCTCGGCCGTGTGCATCCGATGCGCGATCGTGAGGGTGGTGCGGCCGCGGGTGAGGCGCGCGAGCGCGTGTTGCACCCGCACGTCGGTGCCCGCGTCGACGCCACTGGTGGCCTCGTCGAGGACGAGCAGATCTGGATCGACCAGTGCGGTCCTGGCCAAGGCCACGAGCTGGCGTTCACCCGCCGACAAGGCCTCGCCGCGCTGGCCGACCGGAGTCTCCAGTCCCTGCGGCAGAGTCCGCACCCAGTCCCGCAACCCGAGCCGGGCCAGTACGTCGAGCACGGCGTCGCGGGAATCGCCCGCGCGACCGAGCGCGATGTTCTCGCCGACGGTGCGATCGAAGAGGAAGGCGTCCTGCGGGACGATCGCGACCCGCCGGGTGAGTGCTTCGTCGGCGATCTCTGTGAGGTCGACACCCCACAGGGTGAGCGTGCCGCTGGTCGGCAGCAGCTGCCGGGTCACGAGTTTCGCGAAAGTGCTCTTGCCGGAGCCGGTCTCGCCGACGACGGCGACGTGCTCGCCGGGCGCGATACGCACGTCCAGGCCGCGTAACGCGGGCCGGTCGGGGGAGTAGTGGAAGCCGACGCCGCGCAGTTCCACGATGGCCGGGCCGGATGGCAGCGTTGTGCGCCGAGCCGCCGTGGATTCCTCGGGGATGTCCAGGATTTCGACCACGCGCCGCAGGCCGGCCTCGGCATTGCGGGCGTCGGCGAGGCTGCTGACGGCGAACTGCATGGGTCGGACGAAGAAGGTCACCAGGAACAGGAAGGCGACGATGTCGCCCGCGCTGAGCCCGAGCTCCGGTCCCAGCACGCCCATTCCGGCCGCGGTGCCCGCCACCACCACCGAGGTGGTGATGAGCCCGCTGGCGACCTCGCCGATGGAGACGTTGAATCCCATCGGCCACAGGGTGCGCCGCTGGGCGTCGAGAACGGCGTCGATCTGCGTGTCGGCGCGGGCGCGCATCCGTTCCTCGATGCCGTAACCGCGGATGGTGTCGATGCCGACGAGCACTTCCAGCAGGCCGCCGTAGAGTTCGCCGATGCTTCGGCGCACGGCATCGAAGCGGCGCGCCACCCACTGCTGCAACGTGTGGCCCGCGACCGGGACGCCGATGCCGATCAATAGCACGAGCAGCGCGAGCGGCCACGAGTAGACCAGCATCACCACGAGCGCCAGCAGCATCTGAGAGATGTTCTGCACCAGTGTGATTCCGCCGGACTGGGCGTACAGCGTGACCACGTCGACGTCGTTGGTGACGCGCGCGACGAGAGCGCCTGCGGAATCCGCGCGGGGATGGGCGGGGGAAAGGCGCAGGATGCGGGCGAAGGCGGCCACCCGCAGATCCAGCAGTGCCTGCTCGACGGTGCTGATGACCCGGTGGTTCATCAACGCGGAAGCGAGCATCGCCAGCAGTACCGCGAGTACTCCGGCGAACACGGCGCCGGTCACGACGCGTGCGCGGGTGGCCTGGTCGATCGCACCGAGCAGCGCGTGGTCGAGGGCGTATTGGATGGTGACGGGGATGACGATCCGGCCGGAGGCCGCGACGACGGCCAGTAGCAAGATCACCGCGAGAGTGCGGCGGGACAGCACGGTGTCGCGGCGCACCCGGCGCAGTAGACCGGTGGTTCGGTAGTCGGGTCCCGTCGGCTCGGTTGGACTCGTGTTCACCACGCCGGCTCCATGGTGTCGGTCTGATCGGACGCGTGGTATGCGCCGAGCAGCGCGCGATACGCCGGTTCGGTAGCGAGAAGGTCCTCGTGCCGTCCCTGCGCGACGATGCGTCCACCGGCGAGGAAAACCACGGTGTCGGCGAGACCGACCGTCGCGGCGCGATGCCCGACCAGCACCACCGTGGTGCGGCGGTCGTCGCCCGCGTACTCGGCGCGCAGCGCCTCCACCACGGTCCGCTCCACCAGGGGATCCAGCGCGGAGGTGGCGTCGTCGAGCAGGAGCAGGCCGGGGCGGCGGAAGACGGCGCGCGCCAGCGCCAACCGCTGACGTTGACCACCGGAGAGTTGCACGGTTTCGCTGAGGTAGGTGTCCAGGCCGTCGGGGAGGCGGCCGACGAACCCCGCGGCGTCGGCGATGCGCAGCGCGCGCTCGATCTCTTCGTCCGAGGCCGCGGCGCCGAGGGTGATGTTGGCGCGAGCGGTGTCGGCGAACAAGAAGGCGTTCTGGGTGACCAGCGCGGTCCGGCGGCGCACCGCGTCCGGTGCGAGGCGCCGGGTGTCGACCCCGGTGAGCGCGACCGCGCCCCGGTCGGCCTCGAGCAGATGCGCCAGCAGCGCCAGCAGCGTGCTCTTGCCCGCGCCGGTCGCGCCGACCACCGCCAGTACGGCGCCGGGACGTACCCGTACGGTCAGGTCGCGCACCGCGCGGGTGTCGCCGGTGTAGCCGTAACCGGCTCCGGCGAGCTGCACGGCGACGCCGCGATCGTGCGCGCCGAGTGGGAGCTGCCCGTGCGCCGGGCGGTCGGCGGCGGTGAGTACGTGGTCGACTCGGGTCTGCCCCGCCACGCCCAGCGGTAGCACGCCGAGGAAGCGGGCGATGACGTTGAGCGGAATCGCGGTGGTGATGAGCAGGTAGATCACCTCCACCAGGGCGCCGACGCCGAGCAGCCCGGCGTCGACCCGTGCCACGCCGACGGCCAGGATGGCCAGCGCCGCCAGGGGCGGCATCAGCTCGATCGCGGGGTCGAAGACGGCGCTCGCGTTGCCCATGTGCCGGTTCGCCGCGCGGGAGGCGTCGGCGGCCGCCGCGAAACGATCGATCTCCCGATCGCCGATGCCGAGGGTGCGCACCACCTGCCGTCCGGCGATGGCCTCGTGCGCGAGCCCGCTGACCAGTGCTCGCTGCTGCTGAGCCGCCCGGGCCCGCGGTGCGAGCACCCGTTGGTAGAGCAGATTCGCGGCCAGCACCAGCGGGATGAGCACCAGCGCGATCAGAGCGAGCCAGAGGTCGGCGAGCGCGATGTCGACCATGACCAACAGCAGCATGGCGGTCATACCGACCGCGAAAGGGAAGTGCTGCATGGGATCCCAGGCCGTCTCCACGTCGGAGATCGCGCGGGAGACCAGTTGCCCAGCCGGCCTGCGGCGATGCCAGGCGATGCCCAGCCGCAGGTATTGCGCGACCACGGCTTTGCGGGTCTGGGCCTCGTTGCGGTATTGCACCGTGCCGGTCGCCACACCGCGCAGGATGATCGTCGCGATGCGCAGCAGCGAGACCGCCAGCACGAAGGCCGCACCGGTCGCGGCGGCGCCCGCCAGGAAACGGCCCTCGGCGAAGCTCGCGACCACCACGTGCTCCGTACTCCATCCGACGGCTCTCGCGGCGAGCACCATGCAGCACGCGTTCACCAGGCCGGAGCCGATCGCGACCGCGGCGGCGCCCGGTGCCCGCCCGCACCCGCGCAGCATGATCGCCAGCCCGCTGCGCAGGGTGCGGGGGTCCTGCCCGGCCTCGCTGTCGGCGGCCGCGGCGAGCAGTGCGCCTCTCCCGTAGCTCATGACCCCGGACACCGGAATGTCCGGGCTGATCCGTTCGCCACCACGCCTCCAACCGCCTGCCTGCCCTGGACAACCGTGCCTCGGATCGTGAATCGGCAGCAATGGACTCGATCAGCGTGATCGGAAATCGCGGGGACGACGATGCTTCCCGGCAAAAGTTCGGCGGTGGTGCGGACGATCTTGCCGCCGGTGCGATCCCGATCCGGGGGAAGGCTACGACCGCACCTTCGTGCGAACAGAATGCGCCCGAGAGATTCCGAGTATGCCGCTGATGACGGAAGGTGCTAAAGCGAGCAATGCGGCCGCAAACGCGCCTCCGGCGACAGCGGCCGGCGCATCGTCGCTACCGCGCCCGTGCACTCGTCCGGGTATCCCTCTTGCGGGCCGGACGTCGCGTTCACCGTGTGCGCGGCCACTCGCCCTGGTTCGGCACGGTGGACTCCGAGGTCACCGACACCGGAACCGGCGTAGCGGCGGCCGAGCGGCGACGCCCCCGCGGATCCCATGCCATCGCCGACGCCGCTCCTCCCAGCAGAACGACCACGATCATCGTCACAACACACCAGACCAACACGGTCCTTGCCTCCCTGGCATCACCATCCGGTTGACAGACTGCGTCGGCTTACCAAGGCGGACAGTTGTTTTCGAGTCGTCAACAGTATTCACCGACCGGATGGCGCGCGCGAGTCCGCGGCGCGGGGCCGATGCCTCCGCAATCGTGTCCGAAAGCCGCGACCGACCCCGCTGCGAACGGAATAACCAGCGCGAACGCCGATGCTTTCGCCGCCGTGGCTTTCGGTGCGCCGAACGGAGGAGATGCTAATCACGAAAGTGCCTCTGTCGCACAGTATGTGGGTGGCGTCTCAGCACGACCATGTCTCGCTCGTTCGTCGCGATGGGCGGTGCTCGGACTCTGCCGCTCGCTGCGGGGCGATGTCGTCCCGCCGGGCTGGGCTGTCGTTGTTTGCCTCGTTGTCGCCCGGGTAGCACGGTGGGGACGGAGGTCCACCCACACCGAAAGGGCTGGTTCGGCGATGTCCAATTCCACACCGGGCGCGACAACGGATCGGCGGTCTCCTCTTCAGGTCGCCGCCATGGCGGTGGGAGCCGCGTTCCTCCTGGTCGGGATCCTGGGGTTCATTCCGGGGATCACGACCGATTACGGCGAACTCGATTGGGCGGGACATCACTCGCAGGCCCAGTTGCTCGGTCTGTTCAGCGTGTCGGTGCTGCACAACGCGGTCCATCTGGCTTTCGGCCTCGCCGGAGTGCTGGCCGCCCGCACGGCTCCGTCGGCGCGCGCGTTCCTCCTCGGCGGCGGCGCCCTCTATCTCGTGCTGTGGCTGTACGGACTCGTCGTGAACCCCGGCAGCGACGCGAACTTCGTGCCGCTCGATACGGCCGACAATTGGCTGCATTTCGTGCTCGGCGCGGGCATGATCGCCCTCGGTGCGGTCTTGGCGCGGCGGCCACTGACCCAGGCGCCCGGCGCGGGCAGGCAGACCGGAATTCTGGAATAGCCGACGCATCGGCCGCGTCGTCCATGGGAATGGACCGCCGGTTCGAAGGCTGTGTCCCGACACCACCCCGTGTCCGGTCTGTTACCGAAAAGTGTTGTGGTTCAACGAATCCCATCGCCAGGCGGCGCAACCGGCGCAGCTCGCCCTTCGGCGGTACGCTCGGTGCGGGCGATGCCGGAAAGTCGCTTTGTCGAACGCCTCACATGTTGACATCGACTGCTGTTGACAACATATGATGTCAATAACTTGCTCAGCCTGCAATTCGATGCGCCGACACCGCGCGAGCCGCAGGAGTGCAGGCGCTTCGACTACTTCGGCAACGCGGCAAGGGAGTACCGATGAGGGCCAAACCACCCGCACTGGGATATCTCCGCAAGGACGTCTCGGGTGTGTCCCAGGATTGGGACGAAGCGCAGATGCGGAGTATGGCAAAACGCCTGGGTTACGAGTTGTGTAAGACGGTGACCTTCGGCGCCGGCACCGACGCACCGGTGGATCGCCTCGTCGACGTCGTTCGCACCTTCGGCGTCGACGCCGTGATCGCACCGGGTCTGCACCACTTCGGCAATGCGGTGCCGGGCGAACTCGTCGAGGTTTGCGACCTGATCACCGTGACGCCCCAGCAGACGTACTCCCGTTCGGCGCTGTCGCGAATCTGGGCATGAATCATCGGGCGCCGGTCGCCGCCGCATGTGCTGTACTGGCGGGGTGATCGAATCCGGTGCGGTGACCGACGTGGTCGACGCTGTGGTCGAGCAGTCGTTGCTCGGCGGCCCACGACGGTACACGCGCGCCCAGGTGGCCGAGCTTTCCGGAGTGTCTGTCGAACGTGCCAAGAAGCTGTGGGTGGCGCTCGGCTTCCCCGCCACGGCGAGTGACGACGACGTGGTGTTCACCGATGCCGACATCGCCGCGGTGCGCCACTTCACCGCGATGGACCCGGTCGCGGGGGCGAGCGAGCAGAGTCAGATCGCCGCCGCCCGCAGTGTCGGTCAGGCGATGGCGCGACTGGCCGAGTGGCAGGCGGATCTGATCGCCCGTGAGATCGGCAGCCGCATCGCCGCCGAAGGCGGGCAGTCGATGTCCGAATCGAACCGCCAGGCCACTGCCCGGACCATCGCGGTGCTCACCGATCTGCAGCAGTACGCGTGGCAACGACATCTCGCCGCGGCGCTGAGCCGCTCACTCGAATCCGATGGCGCCACACGCCAACTGCTCGTCGGCTTCGCCGATATGGTCGGCTACACCCGGCTTTCCCGTCACCTCGACCTCGACGAGTTGACGGATCTGCTGGAGACATTCGAGACCACCACCACCGAAGCGGTCACCGCCCACGGCGGCTGGGTGATCAAGAACGTGGGCGACGAGGTGATGTTCGCCGCCGAGAATGCCCGCGACGGTGCGCGAATCGCCCTGGCGATGCACGCGGCGGTCGCCCGAGCGGCGCAAACCGTTCCGGAAATGCCCCAGATCCGGGTGGGCCTGGCGTACGGGCCCGTCCTCACCCGCTTCGGCGACCTCTACGGCACGGTGGTCAACGTCGCCGCTCGGCTCACCGGCGTGGCCCGCCCTGGGACCGTCCTCCTCGACGACGGCGCCGCCGCGGCTCTGGATGACGACGACCAATTCCTCTTGCGCCATCTGCGCAGCGTGCGGGTCAAGGGATTCTCACGATTGCGTTCCCACGTGTTGCGAGAGCGCCAGCGGAAACAAAGCTGACCGGCTACCGCCCCGTGGCGAGATGATGTGGAGCTTCGATGAAAAGCACTGTCGCCGCACTCGCGCGGCTCGGGGTCGCCGGGATTCCGGTGCCGGCCTTCGTGGCGGTCGCCGGTTCGGGCCCGGCTCAGGCGACGCCGCGGGATTGCGTCGTCGAGCGGGATCTGTTCAGCGCTTCGGCGGTCTGCCAACCCGACGAGCTCGAGGGAGCCGAATACATCTTGCCGTGGAATGCGTAGGCATCTACAGCTCGGGGCCGTTCCCGCTGTACGCGGTCGGTTCCTACGTCCAGCTCAGTTATCCCTTCACGCCGAACGGGCAGCGTACGACGACAGGGTGCATGAACTGGGGTCCCGGTCTCGTCGGGGTGGTCGGCAACGCCGTCGTGGAGATCTATCACCGTTGAGAGATCGCGAGCCAGGTCGACGAGTCGGCCGAATGAGCAAGCGGTCGGCCGGGCCGGTGCGGATAGGCTGGCGTCATGTCGGAGACAGTGTCATCCAAGGGTTTCTCGGTCGCGCTGGTGCTGGGCGGGGGTGGCCCGGTCGGTCTGACGTGGTTGGCGGGACTGGCCACGGGGCTGCGGGACAACGGGATCGACTTGACGCTGGCCGACCGGTTCGTGGGGACCTCCGCCGGCTCGGTGGTCGGTGCGGTCCTGGCCGACGGTGGCGATCCGGCGCGCTTGTTGCGGCCGCCGTCCACGTCGGCGCCGGCGGTGCGGGCGGATCCGGCGCGAATCGCGGAGATATTCGCCGTGCTGCGCGCCCCCGGCCAGGATCCGGCCCAGGCGCGCCGCCGGGCGGGGGAGCTGGCGCTGGCCGCGCAGGCCGGTGATCCGGACGAGCACATCGCGCGTATCGGCGGGCTGGCCGGTGTGGCGCAGTGGCCGGCGCGCGATCTCGTCGTGACCGCGATCGACATCACCACTGGTGAATTGCGGGCATGGACCAAGGACGGCGCCGCGTCGTTGCCCGAAGCGCTGGCGTCCAGCACGGCGGTGCCCGGTGTCTTCCCGCCGGTCCCGATCGACGGCCGCCACTACTTCGACGGCGGGTTGCGCTCGCCGGTCAACGCGGACCTGGCCGCGGGCGCGGATGTCGTGGTTATCCTCGAACCCTTGGCGCACATGTTCCCGCGCATCCCCAGCGATCGCGAGTTGGGCTCGGCGACAGAGGTTTCCATTGTCCCCGACGAGGAAGGCGTCGCCGCGTTCGGAATCGACGTGTTCGACTCGGCGGCGCTTGCTCCCGCGTATGCGGCGGGCGTGCGCCAGTCTGCCGATGCCGCGCTGCTGCTGAAGGACGTCTGGCCCGAAGGCTGACCGAGCCGTGGCGAGCGCCGGCCGATCGGCCGGGCGTGTCCCGTCGCTACACGTCCGGCGCCGCTGTGGTCGTCGTCGGCCTCATCCCTCACTACGTCCCGGTCTCGTCCGGCGCGTACCCGAGGATGCCCTTGATCTCCAAGTAGTCGTGGAAACCGAATTCGCCCCATTCCCGGCCGTTTCCGCTCTTGCGATAGCCGCCGAAGGGCGCGTGGAAGTCGAAGGCGTCGTCGATGGTTCGCCCGCGGAGCACCGGAGGCGGCTGGCCCGGCGATACGCCTCGGCGTGACGAGCGCCGGAGCGTAACGCCGGTCGGCCGCTCCGAGGCGCACCGCGAGGGCAGATCAGTCGTCCGGAGTCTCGGTGAAGCGCTGGAGGTACAGCGGCTCGCCGAGTTTCTCCACCAGATCGAGTTCGGTTTCCAGGTAGTCGACGTGCTGTTCTTCGTCTTCCAGGATCTGCTCGAAGATACGAGCGGAGGTGACGTCGCCGCGTGAACGCATCAACTCGATGCCACGGCGCAGCCGTTCGACCGCCTCCATCTCGATCTGCAGATCGGCCCGCAGCTGCTCGGGCACGCTCTGCCCGATGCGCAGCGGGTTGAGCTTCTGGTAGTTCGGCAGGCCCTCCAGGAAGAGGATCCGGTCGGTGAGGATCTCGGCATGTTTCATCTCATCGATGGACTCGTGCCGGGTGTGCCGGGCCAGCTTGGTAAAGCCCCAGTTCTCCTGCATCTTGGCGTGCAGGAAGTACTGGTTGATCGCCGTGAGTTCGGCCGTCAGCTGCTCGTTGAGCAGCGCAACGATGTCCTTGTCGCCGTCCATAGCAGCGATCGTGGCACAAAATGCGCGCAGCTGCGGACAGACCGCCTGGTGTGTCGGCTCAGGCGGCCGAGGGTTGCGCTCCGGTGGATGCCCGCGCGCGGCCGATCACCTCGGCCAACCGCGCCGTGCAGCTGCCGCAACCGGGCTTCCATCCGCAGGCGTTCTTCACCTGGCGGATGCTGTCGGCGCCCGCCGAAACGCAGGTGTGCACGTCACCTTCGGACACCGCGTTACAGATGCAGACATACATGAAGCCTCACAACCAGGTCACTTTATCGCTGAGGTTAGCCTCGACTAACGAGGTAAGCCTCCCCTAATGTATAGCAGCTCGGAGCAGCGCTGTGAAGTCCGGTGCCGACGCGAATCGCGGCGCATCGGATAGGGGCGCTAGCCGGTCAGCCGCTTCGCGGCCAGCTGCCGCAACTCGCTGGACTGGAGCGCCCGGCGGACGTTGGTCAAACGCGGCGCCGAGTACGCGATGGTGCGCACATTGGTGGACGCCGCGCTGACGGTGATCAGCGCGGCCGGTACCACCGGACGTCCACGGGTAACGGACATCGTGGCCACCGCCGGGCTGTCCAACGACGCGTTCTATCGGCACTTCCCGTCCAAGGACGCGCTGGGGGCCGCCCTGCTGGAGGACGGAGCGGAGCGGTTGACCGGCTGTGTGGCCCACCCGATGGCCAAGGAAGCCGACCCGCGTGCGCGCTTCCGGCGCTGGTCGCGGCGATCCTGGCGCAGACCGAAGAGCGGACCGCGGCCGCGACACTGGCCGTGCTCTGGAACGCCGCTGGGCCGGGCCTGGGGTTGACGGCCGGACCTGATGTGGTGGACACCGCGCCTGCCGGGCTACTGCGCGACACGCTCGCGGCATTGGTAAGCGCCGCAACGAATTGCGACGCGGCGCTTACGCGATCACCGGCACGCTCGCCGAGCGGTTGCGCCGACGCGGCGAGCCCGCTCCCGGCGACGTCGAGCGCATCACGGCCTTCTGCCTGCGCGCCCTGACTCCGCCGGGTCCGGAATGAATCCGCGCCTGTCGACGTAGGTGCGGGTGGGCGCGGTTCGTTCTGGTCGACAAACCATCCAGGACTGAGACCCGGAATGCGCGGGAGAGAGGGCGCCGGGCCCGGCTCAGACGGTGATCTCGACGACGTCGCGGATCCGGAAGCGGTCACTGGAGGTGATCTCGACCGCCTGCCGGGCGACAACGATCGCGGCGTCGCGATCGAAGCGGTAGCCGACCTCGAGCGAATCGGGCACGACGCTCGAGCGCGCTCCGTCGCGCAGGCATTCGGCCCGCGCGCTGGTCGCCGCGTCCAGAGCCGCCATGGCGTCGAAATCGTCGCCCGATGGCGGGCGGGTCTCGTCGGCGCCCGCGATCGGGACTGTCGTGTCCGATATCGAGCAGAGCCGACCGGCCGGGTCGAGCGTCACGCTCAGTTGACCATCGCCGCCTGCCACCGCGGCGACGCCGTCGTAGACCTGGCGGTAGTGCAGGGTGTACTCGGCCACCGATGCCGCTACCTCGTCGCCGTCGCGGCTGCCACCGCCGTGGAAGGTGGCCGACATGCCGGCCAACGCCAGGTCGTGGCCGAGGTCGAGCTGCCGGATCGCGCGATCGGCGATATCCCGAACCTCCTGTGGTGCGATGCTGTCGGCAGTGCGGTCCGGCTCGGCGTAGAACACGTGGTACGCGCCGTCCGGATGCATGACCAGTCGCGGTTCGAATTCGACCGGGGCAGAATATTCCTCGGCTGTGGGTGACGCGGGCTCGGCGAGCACGGCCCGCAGACCGAACCGTTCGGCGAGTCCGGCGGCGGTATCCGCGTCGGCGCGACGGCGCGACAAGCGCAGCGCCCGCGGCCGGCGAGGAACGTGAAGGCCGAGGTCGACCTCGATGGGGACTTGGCCAGCCCATCGCCACCAGTACCAATTGTCCGACACCGGCTCGCCGAAGAAGAGACGCTCGTTCCACAGCCGGTCCTGTGCCTCCCGGTCGGTGGCGCCACATGCCGCCGAGGACACCCGGTGATCGTTGTGGAAGATCGACAGCGCCGCGTCCTGCCAGGCCTGGCTGAACGACTTGCCGGTGTTCCACTCCTTGAAGAACCGCGTTCCCTGCTGATCGGTGTCGAAGGTGAGGCTGTCGAACCCGAACAGCATCCGTGCGCCCAGGTTCGGCGTATGCCAGGTGCGAAATGGGCTGTGCCCGTCGTGCATTCGCAACGACTCGCATCCGTGGAGGAACAAGTAGCGCAACCGCTGGTCACCGAAACTCATTCGATCCGACCACGCGTAGATGGTGTCGTCCCAGGTCCGGCCCATCGCGGTGAGGAACACGCCGTCGTCCATGGTCGTGCTGTGCGCGTAGTGATAGAAGACCTTCACCGAGTCCATGCCGAGGCGATCCTGCCAGTTGTCGTACTCCTTGTCGTAACGCCATTCCCGGACGTCGTCGTCCTTGGCGTGGAAATTGATCGTGTTGAACTTCGCGACGTAGTCGAGGAAGCCGTTGACGCAGGCGTGCGGGTGACTCAGTGGGGCGTCCTGCGGGTAGACCTGAATCGACGCGCCGGCGTAGATGTTGTCTGACATGGCTGAATGGTCGCGGGCATCGGCCATCGGAGCACGGGTAGCCGACTACTCGATCCGCGCGGGTCATCGGCCGTTTTCGACCTGGTTGAACGGAACGTCGCGATTACACCGAGTTCTCCGCGTACGTCGAGGACCGCAGGAGGAACCCAATATCCAGTGGTGCCTGCGCGAGGACCGCAGCCGCATCCGGAACTTCATCGAGCACCCGACCACCTCCGAAGCGATTGTGACCTCTGCTACAGATCATGCCACTACCGGACATGCATGTCCGGTTATATTACTGTCCCGTAGCGGCCATGGTGGGCCGCGCGAGATCCGAGCTCGCGTCTGATCTTCGAGGGTGTGTGATGTCAGCAATTTCGCGCCGGTCACTGTTGACCGGAGCAGCCGCGGCGGGCGGTCTCGTGGTCGCCTCCCGCTACGCGAACACGACGAGTCCGATCGCCGCGCGGGTGAACAGCGTTCCGCTCACCCGCGAGGAGCATCGGGTGGTCGTCATCGGATCGGGGTTCGGCGGTGGCGTCACCGCCCTGCGCCTGGCCGAGGCCGGAGTTCGGGTCCTGGTGCTCGAACGTGGTCTGCGCTGGCGGACGGGCCCGAACGCGGAGACCTTCCCGCGCGCTTCGGCGCTGGACAAGCGGGTGCTCTGGTACAAGTCCAGCCCCGTATTGTTCGGCAAGCCGATGGTCTTCGAGCCGTACACCGGACTCGTCGAGGCGGTGCCGGGTACCAACATGACCGCGCTGTGCGCGGCGGGTGTGGGCGGGGGATCGCTGGTCTATCAAGGGATGTCCCTGCAACCGACGCGGGAGGTGTTCGATACCCACTTCCCCGAGGCCTTGGACTGGCCGACGATGAATAGGGTGCACTACCCGCGGGTGGCAGGCATGCTCGGCTTGGCCGTCGCCCCGGACGAGTTGATCGCCAGTCCCAACTACGCGGCCGCGCGGGTCTTCGCCGACCGTGTGCGCCGCGCCGGGCTTCCGCTGTCGAAGATCCCGATGCCCATCGACTGGAACTTCGCCCTGGCCGAACTGCGGGGCGAGATGAAGCCCTCCTACACCAACGGCGACGGCGCCATGGGGGTGAACAACGGCGGCAAGCATTCGGTCGACGTCACCTACATCGCCGCCGCCGAGGCGACCGGCCTGGTGACGGTCGAGCCGCTGCACCAGGTCACCGATGTCGAGCGTGCCGCCGACGGCAAGTGGATCGTCCACGTCGAGCGCCTGGACACCAGCGGCGCGGTGCTGGAGAACAAGATCATCACCGCTGGTGCGCTGGTGCTGGCGGCCGGAAGCCTCAACACCACAAGACTGCTGGTGCGCGCCTCGGCGAAAGGCCTGATTCCCGATATGCCCGACGGACTCGGCCAAGGCTGGGGCACCAACGCCGACCGCATCTACCTGTGGACCGATCCGACCGCGAGTTTCGGTGCGGAGCAGGGCGGTCCAGTGGTCTACGGCAGCAAGAACTGGTCCGACCCGCACTCCGCTCACACGCTGATCCAGGCGTCCATCCCGCCCATGGGCGCCGATGCCAACAGCACCATGATGGTCGGGTACGGCATCAGCGACGGTCGTGGGCACTTCGTCTACGACGCGGCCCGCGACGACGCGATTCTGCAGTGGCCGCAGGACGGTGACAGCTACATCCAGGACAACTACATCGGTCCCGCGGCCCACCGGATCGCCGGTCCGGCGGGCATTCTCACCGACACCAACCTCCTGTTCCCGTCGACCTGGCACCCCTTGGGTGGTGCGAGTATGGGAGCCGTCTGTGATCTGGAGGGCCGGGTGCACGGCCAGCGGGGCCTGTACGTGCTCGACGGTGCTCTCATGCCCGGGAACACCGCGGCGTGCAACCCGTCGATGACGATTGCCGCTGTTGCCGAGCGCGCTTTGGACACCTTGGTGGCCGATGACGTCGGCACGGTCATCTGACCGTTGCCGCCGGGCCCAGGGCCGTGGTCAAGCGTCAGGCAGCACCGGGCGCACCGCCGTGGCCTCGGGGCCGCGCTTGCGCATGGCGGCGGTGAACACCACTGGCTGACCCGCGTACAGCGCTTTGTATCCCGTGGTCTCGATGCTGGTGTACTCGACGAAAACCGGCGTGGGATCGTCTTCGGGCTGTAGAAACCCGAAGCCCTTCTCGATGTTGAACCAGACCACCGTGCCGCGGCGCCAGTATTCCGCCGCGGCACGGGGGCGGTAGGGCTGTTCGGTCACGAAAGTCAAGGATAGAGGCCGGATCACGCGGCGCTGCGGCGCACCGGATCGGAATGCATGATCCGCCGCCACCAAGCGTCCAGCGGACTGGGGTCGGGCCAGACGATCGCGGCGTCGGAGGAGATCCCGGCTCCGGTCTCGGTCGCGGTGAGCATGGGGTCGGGTGGATCGGTGGCTGCCATAATCGGATGCTCCATCGAGTACGCTCCGTTCGCACGAAAACGCTTGTGCGACAACATCTTCCATATTTCGGCGAGAGGCGGGCCCGGTATTCCGGGCCCGCCCGAAAAAGCGGGAATGACACTCTTCGCAGATTTGACTCCGATATCACTGGCTGCGACATCACCTCGCTTTCGATTGTGCGGGAATCTTGCGGTTTACGCGGCTTCTCAGACGTCGATCGCCTTGTGCCCGTTACCGCGGCCGATTTCGATCTTGCGTGGCTTGGCCTTCTCTGCCACGGGAATCGTGAGGCGGAGAACGCCGTCGGTGTAGTCGGCGCGAATCTTGTCGGTGTCGAGGTTCTCGCCCAGGAACAGCTGACGGCTGAACACGCCGCGAGAGCGTTCCGCGGCGATCATCTCCCGGCCCGAGTCCAGTTCGGGACGACGCGCGCGTACCGTCACCACATTGCGCTCGATGTCCAGGTCCAGGGATTCGGGATCGATACCGGGCAGGTCGAACTCCACGACGAACTCCTCGCCGGCGCGCCAGGCATCCATCGGCATCACCGCGGGGTGCGCCTTCGTGCCGAACACCTGCTGCGTCAGACGGTCCAGATCGCGGAACGGATCGGTGCGCATCAGCATGGTCGCCACCTCCAACTCACTCCATTCTCCATAGTAGGGGCCAGATAACCTCTGTTGTCTGGCATAGATTTTTTGTACCACCAGAGAAAGTTGAGCGCAAGGCGCTAAACTAGGAAATCTGTCGACCGAAGTGAAGTGAGGATGGATGGCGCAGGAGAGGGGCGACTCGGTGCATCTGCCGGATCCCGACCGAGCGGTGTACGGGATTTCGGTCGCTGCCGAACTCGCCGGAATCGGGGTGCAGACGCTCCGGCTCTACGAGCGTCACGGATTGCTGACCCCTGCGCGCAGCGACGGGGGCACACGCCGATACAGCGGCGACGATCTGGCCCGGCTGCGGCGAATCACCGACTTGGTCGCCACGGGAGCGAACCTGGCCGGCATCCGCCGCATCCTCGACTTGGAGGACGCGAACGCCGACCTGCACGCGGACAACGACCGGCTGCACGCGGACAACGACCGGTTGCAGGCCGACAACGTCCGTCTGCGAGACGCGCGGAACCATCCGCCCGGTGGCGCGTAGGTTCGGGACTATGCCGAAAAGGGTGTGCGCAGATCGACCACCGTGCCGGTATCGCCAGCGGTCACGGTGACCTCTGGAATGAGTGCGCGGATCAGTGGCATGCCCCGACCCCGCAGCGAATCGGCTTGCGGATCAGGGTGTTTCCATCGGCCGCTGTCAGAAATGGTCACCCGGAGTTCGTCGCCGTCGACCGACGCGCGCAAGCGGACCACGCCGCCGTCGCCTTCATGGCCGTGCTCGACGGCGTTGGTACACGCCTCACCGACGGCGAGCAGCACGTCGTAGGCCGGGGCCGCGGCCATGCCGCACTGGGTGAGCCAATCCTGCAAGGTATGCCGGACGGTAGCCAATTGCACCGCCTCGGCGGGGAAGTCCAGCTCCAGCGGCGTCACGGCGTTGGGTAGGGGAACCCGCTCGCCCGCGCTCACGAGCGCGTACCAGCCGCCGGGATCGCAGTGTGTCTGTCGCGGCCCGGTTTTCCCGTCGTCGTGCCTCGCCGATAGCGTCGATGCGCCGTCACCTCGTTACCTCCCTATCGGGGATCGGTGCGCTGTACTCGCCACGCCGAGCACGTGGACCGCCGTCGAGCTCGGCTGTCGTGTTCGCCGTGGATGTGCCGTTCTCCCCGAAGCTATACCCAGTTGATCATTCCTCATGCAAGGCCGCGGTCCCGTCGGTGAGAACCACCGGCACCGGCACCGCGGCGAACGTCATCACAGCATTTGGCGCGGCAGTCGGACGACCTGGACGAAGAACTCGTCGATCTGTTTGATGGCGGCGACGAACTGGTCGAGGTCCACCGGCTTGGTGACGTACGCGTTCGCGTGCAGCCGGTAACTGCGCAGTATGTCCTCCTCGGCCGCGGAGGTGGTGAGCACGACCACCGGGATGTGCGACAGATCAGGGTCGGCTTTGATCTTCTCCAGCACCTGCCTGCCGTCGTACTTGGGCAGGTTCAGGTCGAGCAGGATCAGATCAGGCCGCGGAGCGTCCGCGTGCCGTCCTTGGCGGTAGAGGAATTCGAGCGCCTCCTCGCCGTCCCTGGCGACGTGCAAGGTGTTGCCGATCTTGTTGTCCTCGAAGGCTTCTCGCGTCATCAGCTCGTCGCCAGGGTCGTCTTCCACGAGCAGGATGTCGATGGGCTGGCCGGGATCGGTCATGCGGTGGCTCCTTCAGGGGCGGGTACGTCGGCGGTGCGGACGGTGAGGTCGGCTTCGGCGGTGCGCAGGGTGAAGTAGAAGCGAGCGCCCGCGGTGTACTCGGTGTCGATCCAGATCCGGCCGCCGTGATACTCCACGATCTTCTTGCAGACAGCCAGCCCGATACCGGTTCCGCTGTACTCCTCACGATTGTGCAGCCGCTGGAAGATGACGAACACCTTCTCGGCGAATTCGGGCGCGATACCGATGCCGTTGTCCGAGATCGACAGCAGCCAGCCGCTGCCGTTCTCGGTCGGTTCGCAGGTGATCTCGATCCGCGGTGCGCGGTCGGGCTCGCGGAACTTGATGGCGTTGGCGATCAGGTTCTGCCACAGCATGGTCAGCAGGGTCGGATCGCCGATGATCTCGGGCAGCTCGTCGGGCCGCTGGATGCTCGCGGTGGTGTCGTCGATCACCGCGGAGAGATTGGTCAGGGCCTTGTCCAAGGCCGGGCCGAGGCCGGTGGGTTCGGTGCGGTCGGTGACGCGGCCGACGCGGGAGAAGGTGAGCAGGTCGTTGATCAGCACCTGCATCCGCTTGGCGCCGTCGACGGCGAAGTCGATGTACTGCTTGCCGCGCTCGTCGAGCTTGTCGCCGTAGCGCTTCTCCAGCAACTGGCAGAACGACGCAACCTTGCGCAGCGGCTCCTGCAGGTCGTGCGAGGCGACATAGGCGAACTGCTCCAGCTCGGCGTTGGACCGGCGCAGTTCCACGGCCTGCAGGTCCAGATCCGTCTTCTGCTCCGCGAGCACCGCTTCCTTGGCGCGGGAGGAATCCAGCTCGGCGACGATGCGGCGGCGCATGCTCTCCACCGCGTTCGCGACGGTCACCAGGTCTGCGGGGCCGTGGGCGTCGATGTGATGATCGAAGTCGCCGCCCGCCACCCGCAGCGACGCATCCGTCAAGGACCCGAGGGGACGGACGATCAAGCGCCGGATCAGCACGGTCAGCAGGACACCGGTCAACAGGAACGCCACGACCATCCCGGCCAGCACGGCGTCCCGGACCGCGCGAGTGTGGGTCAGCTCGTCTTCGTCATGCGCGATGGTCGCCGCGAGACTGCTGTTCTGGGTGTCGAAACGTGTCCGGAGGTCGTCGAACAGCGGTTTACCGCGGACCGGCGTGGTGGGGTCGGTGCCGAGGGGTGATCCAGAGGCCAACCCCGCGACCAGCGGCTCCGCGTACTCGCCGCGCCACCGCTGTGCGGCCTGCTCCACGGCGTCGAGCTCGTCGAGCAGCGGCTCTCGATCGGCCAGCAGCTCGCGCAGGCGGGTCGCCGACTGCGCCTCGTCCCGGGTGCCGTCCCGGTAGGGCTGGAGGAACTGCGGGTCGGCGGTGATCCGGTAGCCGCGCAGACCGGTCTCCTGGTTAACCAGGGCACTCTGTAACCGGTAGGCTTCGGCCGCCGCGGGCAACGTCCTGTCGACGAGCCGATCGGTCACGCGGTTGGCCTGCGCGATCACCTGGGCTCCTGCCACGGTGCCGATGATCACCACCAGCACCATCGCGGCCAGTACCAGTTGGAACCAGGCCTGGGCGGTCAATCGTGCGCTGAGCGGCGCTCGACCGGTCGTCATCGTCATCGGTCCTGTCCTTGCCCGTCGCCGTTCCATCCCAGATACAGAATGGCGACATCGTCGTCCAATCCGCCGGACGCACCCGCCAGCGCCTCCACGCGACCGATCAGCTCGTCGACGAACCAGTCGGGATCCGCGGCTCGCACGGCGCGCGCGACCTCCATCAGCCCTTGCTCACCGAGTCGTTCCCGGTCGGTCCCGGCGTACCCTTCGAACAGGCCGTCGGTGAACACCATCAGCCCGGAGCCCAGCGGCAGCTCCAGATCGTGGACGGGCCACTCGGCGCGACCGGGCAGAAAGCCGAGGGCGGGCCCGCCGGGGACCTCGACCCAGGTCAATCCGGAAGCCGAGCGCAGCAGCATCCCCGGGTGCCCGGCCCGCAGCACCTGGGCGCGGCGGTCGCCGGGATACAACACCAGGCTCGTGACCGTCGCGAAAGTCTGCTTGCCGGTGCGTTCGGCCAGCAACACTTGCTCGAGCAGCCGCAGTTGCCGGGCGCCGGTGACGCCGCTCAACACCAGGGTGCGCCAGGCCAGGCGCAGTGCCACGCCGGTCGCCGCCTCGTCCGGGCCGTGGCCCGACACGTCGCCGATGACGGCGTGCACCGTGCCGTCCGCGTCCTGCACGACGTCGTAGAAATCGCCGCCGAGCAGTGAATGGGCCCGGCCGGGACGGTAGCGCGCCACGACGTCGACCACCCGCTGTCCCCGCAACAGCGGGGTGGGCAGCAGGCCGCGCTCCAGCCGCGCGTTCTCCTGCGCGCGCATATTGCTCGCCTGCAGGGCCGCGCTGGTGCGCTCGGCCTGCTTGCGCTGGATCGCGTACCGCACGGCGCGCCCGAACAGCTCCGGCTCGACCCGGCCTTTGACCAGATAGTCCTGAGCTCCCGCCGCGACCGCGGCCAACCCGGTCTGCTCCTGATCGAGCCCGGTCATCACCACGATCGCGACCTGGTCGGTGTGCCTGCGGATGCGCTCCACCGCCTCGAGCCCGTTTGCATCGGGCAGATGCAGGTCCAGCAGCACACAGTCGGGCTCGGCGGAGGCGAGGTGCTCGGCGGCCTCCGCCAGCGACCGGACCCAGTCCAGTCGCAGGCCCGGCGCGCCGTCCACGACCAGTTCCTCCACCAGCAGCGCATCCCCCGGGTCGTCCTCGATCAAGAGCACCGAAGGTTGCTGCCACGGCCAATCCGCGCCGACCATCACCTCGGGATCGTCGTCTGTCCCGTCACGCCGCACGGACACCGCCGGTCGTGGGTCCGGTTGCGACGGAACGACTGACAGCACTGATGCCGTCGTCGGCGAACACCGACAACCCGGCCTCCGATCCCCAATGGCGGCACCAGCGCACGCCTACTGTCTCAGCGGCCGCTTGCTGGACCGAGAGGCAGGCAAGATCGTATCCGATCCGCTACCCGACCGAGACATGACGGTGTTCACCTGGGCAGAAGCGGAGGCTGGGCGCGAAGGGGGCCGGAAGATCAGACCATGGTGCCCGTCAGTCGTGCGGTGCTCCGCTCGTCGTCCCTGGTCGCGCCGTCGCGGCGCGGGGAGCGGACTTCCGCCAAGCTTCGTGCGACGACCGTGGCATGGACCGCGATGACGGCAAGGGAAGCCGAGCCGATCACAGCAAGAAGCACAACCACGACAGATACCGGTCCTTTCGGGTGCGAGCGGGCCGGTTGCCCGCTCGATCGAGTGCCGAGTTCGCGTCCACCGATCCCGGCGGGCGCGTGCTCCGCCTCCAACGTGCCCGCGTCGCTCCGGACCAAACACACCGATGCGGCGGCGCGAACGGGTCGCGCGATCACGCGAGGACGACCTCGGCCGTCGCGCGACCGAAGATCTTGTGGCCGTCGTGCTCGGCGGTGATCGCGACGGTGGCGGTGCGCGTGTCCGCGTCCAGGTGTTTCACCCGGCCCGAGAACTCGATCCGGCCTCCGGTCGCGCCGACGTGCACCGGATTGGTCAGCCGGACGTTGTAGGAGCGCAGGGCCCCGGGGTCGCCCAGCCACGAAGTGAGCAAATCCACACTGAGCCCGATGGTGAACATGCCCTGCGCGACAACCGTTCCCATTCCCATCTTGGCCGCCGCCTCGGTGCTCCAATGGATGGGGTTCGGGTCGCCCGCCACTCCGGCGTAATTGACCAGGTCGCCTTGGCTGACCGTGAGTGTGCGTGGGGGAAGTTCAGCTCCCGGACGCACGGCTTCGAACCGCCGTCCCCGCGGGTTCGCCGATGTGACGGGCGTCTCGCGGGCGGGCTCGCTGCCGTTCCCCACGCGGCGCGGGTCGGGGACACGGCGCTGCTGCCGGGCCTCCGGGCGTACTCCGTGCATCACCACCGCGTCCAACCAGTCAGGCAAGGCCTCGTCGGCCCGCCCGACCAAGCTGGTCCGAGACGTGAGGACCGGCCGATCATCCTGGTCCAGGATGGTCTGGCGCAGGACGATGAGGTCGCCGCCGAACGCGTGCCGGAACGAGTCCAGGGACATCTCGAAACAGATCCGGTCGCCGGCCAGGAGCGGACGGTGGAATTCGATCATCTGGTCGGTCTGGATGGTCCGGCTCAGGTCGTAGCCGGGCAGGATCGTGTCGAACACCTCGGCATAGGCGAGATACCCGGGCACCGCGCCGAAGGTCGGCGGAGCGACCAGGTTGCCGTAGCCGAGGTCGGCAGCGGCGTCCTCCGACCAGTGCGCCGGGTGCTGATTGCGCACCGCGCGGGCGTACTCACGGATCTTCTCGCGGGCGACCTCGTAGTGATCGCCGCTGCGATACCGGCGCCCGACCATAGCGGCGGGCACCGCGGCGTCGGCCGCGTCGTTCGCACTCGATGTAGCAGGGATTCTGGACATCGCGGGGGAATCTACCCAAGGAGAGCCGAATTTCCGGTCAGCCCGCATCGCACGCCGTTTCGCGGCCGGAGACGTCCGCGGACCGGGTCGCCTCGCTCGCCGATCGTGGCGGTTCAGCACAGATTCCGCTCGGCGGCCACCACCACGGCGGCGGCCTCGTCCACCGATTGGTGCGCGCTCACCCGCACGACGATGTCGGCTTCGGGCGTTCCCGCCGCCAATTCCCGGCACACCGCGTAGCCCAGATCGAGCAGCGCCGCGGTCACGCCGTCGCCCGCGGTCCGCACCCCGAGCCGCTGTAGATCGGCGAAATAGCCTTTGGTGGCACCGCGCGGCGCGTGCGCCCGCGCTTCGGCGACGATGAACGCCGCCGCGACCGCGGAGACGGACAACGCGCAGACGACCAGCACCCCGCACAGCGCGAGCTTCATTTCGTTTCCCATCGAAATAATTTGTGGTCGGACGGAATTCGGCATGCGACAGCCGACGCAGCCTAGCCGGGCGCCGGTCGCCTCGCGAAAGAGCCCCCGTGCCGGTCGTGCGCGTACCGAACGCGCGCCGCCGGTGGCGCGGCCTCGGTCGCTCGTCGTCGCGGAAGGCCTGGTCAGCGCTAGTTTGAGCAGTGGTCCCCTGGGAAGTCGATCGACAGGACCGACGGGACGGGTATCGGCCTTCGGCTGGCCGCGGCGGCGATGCCGTTCGTCGAGCGCGGGAGCCTACCCGCAAACCCCGTCGCGGTCGTGAAGCGATCGCGCCGCTCGTCTCTGCGGTCTCGTCGCCGGCCTCCTGCCCGCGGCTCGTAGGAGAGGAGAGAGATGTCTGGCCCGAACTACACCACCGATGACGCCGGGATCCCGGTCCCCAGCGACGAGCATTCACTGACCGTCGGCCCGGATGGGCCGATCTTGCTGCAGGACTGGTATCTGATCGAGAAGATGGCGGCGTTCAATCGGGAACGGGTGCCCGAGCGCCAGCCGCACGCGAAGGGCGGCGGCGCGTTCGGCGTCTTCGAGGTCACCCACGACGTGAGTGCCTACACCATGGCCGAGGTTTTCCAACCGGGGAAGAAGACGGAGATGCTGGCCCGCTTCTCCACCGTCGCTGGAGAGCGCGGCAGCCCCGACACCTGGCGCGATCCGCGCGGGTTCGCGCTGAAGTTCTACACCGAGCAGGGCAACTTCGACATGGTCGCCAACAACACGCCGATCTTCTTCGTGCGCGACCCGATGAAGTTCCAGGACTTCATCCGTTCCCAGAAGCGCCGCGCCGACAACAATCTGCGCGACCACGACATGCAATGGGACTTCTGGACGCTGTCGCCGGAATCCGCGCACCAGGTGACCTGGTTGATGGGTGACCGCGGTATCCCGCGCACGTGGCGGCACATGAACGGATACTCCAGCCACACCTACATGTGGGTGAACGCCTCCGGGGAACGGTTCTGGGTCAAGTACCACTTCAAGACCGATCAAGGTATCGAGTTCTTCACCCAGGACGAAGGCGATCAGATGGCGGCGATGGACACCGACTATCACACCCGCGATCTGTGGGAATCCATCGAAGGCGGCGATTTCCCGAGTTGGACGTTGAAGATGCAGATCATGCCGTTCGACGAGGCGAAGTCATACCGGTTCAACCCCTTCGACCTGACCAAGGTCTGGCCGCACGGCGACTATCCGCTGATCGACGTCGGCAGGATGACGCTCGACCGCAATCCGGCGGATTACCATACCGAGATCGAGCAGGCGGCGTTCGAGCCGAGCAGTTCGGTACCCGGCACCGGGCCGAGCCCGGACAAGATGCTGATGGCCCGCTGGTTCTCCTACCCCGACGCGCACCGGCACCGCATCGGCGCCAATTACAAAGAGCTCCCGGTCAATACGCCGCACGCCACCACCGTCCGCTCGTACAGCAAGGACGGCGCGCTGCGTCACCACAACCCGGGCGATCCGGTGTACGTGCCGAACTCGAAGGGCGGCCCGCACGCCGATCCCGCCGTCGCTGGTCCGCCCGCGACGTGGCACACCGACGGAGAACTCGTGCGCTCGGCCTACACGCTGCACCGGGACGACGACGATTGGGGCCAGGCGGGCACCATGGTCCGCGACGTGCTCGACGACGCGGCACGGCAGCGGCTGGTGGACAACATCGTCGGGCACCTGCTGAACGGCGTCAGCGCGCCGGTGCTGGACCGGGCATTCGAGTACTGGCGCAATGTCGACAAGAATCTCGGCGACCGGGTCGAGGCCGGGGTGCGCGCGAAACAGGACGAACTCGACCCCAAGGCGGCCGGGCAAGCAAATCCGGCTCGCTCGTCGGCGCAAGCGAAAGCCTGACGGACGCCAACAAGCGGCCGGTACCGACCGGCCGCTTGTTCGTTGTCTTTTCGTGATCATTTCGTCGTGTGTCCCGCGCCAGCTCTTCGAATGTGTGCGGGAGCATGACTCTCCGGATCCAGTGGACCGCAAGCACCGTGGTGTTTCGAACGAATTCGAGGCTCGGTGACGTCCCCGTGGTACCGGATGGGTCGTACCGGGCCGGCCGACGCAGATCGGAGGACCGCATCATGGCGTCTGACGCCGATATTCGACCTGATCAACGCGCACAACATAGTTCGTGGGCCGCCCGGACGATCGCCGCGGTATGTGCGGCCGCGGCAGCCGTGCTTCCCGCCGCCCCCGCCGTGGCGGAGCCGTCGTCCGTCGGCGAACCCGATCTCCCGCTGGAGGTTCCCATTCCCGGTGGATTCCGGGGTTTCTCCGAAATCCTGCGATTCGTTCCGCCCGCGCCGCCGATGCCGCAGATGCCGCTCGGTCGACCTGTGCCGCACCACGGCGGGATATCGGCGCCGCATCAGGACGGTCGTTCGCTGCCACACCACGGCGGCGCGACCGGTCACACGGCGAAGGGATAGGTTCGGGCAGTTCCCCGGCTTCCCATCGGGAGGTTCCGTCGAGCGGTTCCAGTGCGCGGGTCTCCTCGATGTGAATCAGCGCGTCGAACCGGTGGGCGATCCGTACTCGGAAGTAGTGACTGCGCCGCTCGGCTCGCGGCCGGTGGCGACGCCCGGTGTGGGCGTGGTCGCGCACACGATTCGGTCCAAGGCGCGACCCACTTCCTGGCACGTGGACTCGGAGCAGCGGGCACGGCCACCACGATTCGCGTCGGACCCGGTCGCCGCACCGCTCCGGCGCGGCGCGCATATTCGCGCCGTTAGCGACGTCGTCGACCAGGGGCATGGTCGTGCCCGCTACGTATCGCCCAATGGGTGCTGTCGGACGTATAGTGCGTCTTCAACCCGCGCATGGCCGGACGAAGGCGGTGGGTACGCCTAACTCGGTTCCATGCGCCCATGTCGAGCCGTCGACGCCCTGGACATCGCGGGTCGCATCGCCGCCATGTCGGCCGGAGCGCGGCGCGGCACGCGGGCTCTTCGCCTCGGAAGAGCGCGGAGAGCGAGTCCGATCCCGCAGCCGACCGCGATGGCGAACGCCGCCCATTCCGAGCCCGACACCACGGTGACCGGGCCCCAATCGTGCAGATGGTGCGGCGACACCATCGTCCAGTCGAACGACTCGGTGCGGGTGGGCGCCACGGTCGAGGGGCGCCACAGGATGGCGATCGCCAGAATGCTGCCCGCCGTTCGTGGCTGGATGCAGACCGCGCAATACCCCGCGACGACGGCGAGCGCGGCCGTGACCACGTTGCGCGTGCCACCTGGTGGGGCAACGGAGGCGAACAGCGCGACGGCCGCGAGCAAACCGGCGCCTATCAGGGGATTCGAGGGTCGGATTCGGGTTCCGACCAGATACCCGAGCAGGATCAGGCCCAGCAGGAGCGGCACGCTCCATATCGGTCGCGGACCGCTGCCCACCGCGCTGCCTGTGGCGCTGAGCCCGACCGCGAGGTAGATCGCGATCCCGTCCCGGCGCGGTAACAGCCAGGCGGCGAGGGTCGTGGCCAGCAGCGTGCACAGTGCCGTCACGATCAGCGCGAGACTGCCGTCGCCGTGACGGAAGCGCCACTCCGCGACGGCCAATTCGGTCAGCACGAGCACGATCGCGGCGATGACCGGGCTGAGCGGCAGTTCCGGATAGATCGGTTCCGGCGTGAAGCGGTGCCGGGTGACCACCTGGCACGTCAGGATGAGCCCGGCCACCGCCGCCAGCAACCACAGAGGTTGCGTTTCCAACACCGACCACACGTGTGGCTCGGCGGTCGCCCGATGCGGGTTGCCCAGCAGCCCCGACGCCTGCGAGAGCGTGATGACCACGAAGCAGCCGACAGCGCCGAGTACCAAGCCCGTCGCGGGCACGCGGCGGCCGAGTACGGCCACGCCCGTCGCGCCGAGCAGGATGCCGCTGCCGATCGCGTCGAGGTTGGCGGTGGTCGTCAGTACGTCGGGCGAGGCACTGTTCGCTTCGACCGTGTGTGTGACGAACAGCAGCGATGTCGCCGCCAGCGCGATCCACCACGCGGTACGCGCCCGGGCCAGACTGACCGCGACCACCGCGGTGACCGCCGCGACCAGCACACCGATCGCTGCCTCCCGCGGCACGCTCAACACCAATCGATTCACCTGATAGGGCGTGCAATGACAGGTCCTGCCGAAGCTGAGCGGCACGACCAGCAACAACCCGGCCACCGCGGCGGCCAGGAACGCGGTGACGCCTTCGAGTGCTTCACGCCATCGCACCACTTCACAGTCCTACCCAGCCGGGACGAACCGAACATCACCGGCGCCGCGCCGCACTGAAACTGGTACCAGCAGCACCTGGATACTTGTGTCCCGGTACGGGATGATCTCTGGAATGACCGAAGTCGTCGATGTGCGAGCAGTGCGCAGGGCGCGCCGCGCGGAACTAGGAGCCTTCCTCAAATCCCGGCGAGCGCGTATCGCACCCGAGGATGTCGGCATCCCCACCGGAACGCGTCGACGTACACCGGGGCTCCGTCGCGAAGAAGTCGCCCAATTATCAGGAATCGGCGTGACCTGGTATACGTGCGTGCAGTGCAGTTAGGGGTATCTATTGCTTAGCCTGGGGTGATGCCTCTGAGTCCGAAGGATTTCCCTGGTTTGGCGGCCGTCATCCAGGCCCGTGTGTCGAAGGTGGGGAAGCATAAGAACGAGCGTTCCCCGAAGGAGCAGATCGCGTGGGGGCGGGGGAGTGTGCCCAGTTCGGGTGGTCGGTGTGCAAGGTGATTGATGAGGGTGCGGTGGGGGCGACGCGTTATGCGCGTAAGGATCGTCCGGGTCGTGAGGTGCTGCGTCAGGAGTTGGCGGCGATAGCTGGCCGGGTGAAACGGGGTGAGGTGCCTGGGGGTGTGTGGGTCAACTGGTCCTCGTCGCGGGCCAACCGGAAGGTCGGCGACATGGCCGAGCTGCGTGAGTTGTGTGCGGAGTTCGGGGTGTACTGGTATTACGGCGGCGTGCTCTATGACATGAACGATCCCGACGATCGCAAGCGGGTCGCTCAGGATGCTGTCGAGGACGAGCACGCGCCGGAACGAAACCGGCTGGACTCGATGCGTGCTCTGGCGCAGAACTTCGCTGAGGGTAAGCCGCATGGCCCGGAGGCGTTCGGCTTCCAGATCGTCTATCAACGAGGCCGTGCGGTGCGGCGGGTGCCGTGCCCGCAGAACGGTCCGATCTTTCGTGAGATGGCCGGGCGGGCGCTGAACATGGAGCCGACGTACCAGATCGGACGTTGGCTGACGAGGGAAGAGGTGCAGGTTCCGAGCCACGACAAGTCTTTCCCGTGCAACCGGTTCTCGGTGAAGGACGGGCGTCGGGTGGTGCGGAAGGTCGATAGGAGATCGTGCCCGTGCCCGAAAACGTGGCGACGCAATGGGATAGCGACATGGTCAAGCGCGTGCTGTTGAGCGAAGCGGCGGCGGGCCTGCGTGTTCATATAGACGAGAACGGCGAGCGCTTGACGATCAAGGCTGCTTGGGAAGGCCTGATCTCGGTCGAGGAGCATGAGCGACTGAAGATGATCCTCCATGATGCTCGGCGGGGGGCCTCTGACGGGAGTGCGCCGAAGTGGTTGCTGTCGGGGTTATTGCGGTGTTGGAAGTGCGACGGGCCGGTTGTGTCGCGGCGCAAGTGGGGTCCCGAAACTCGCTACTACGTGTGCAAGAAGAACAGCTGCGTTGGTCGCGCGGCGAAGTTGGTCGATGCCCTGGTCGAGGAGGTGGTCCTGCGGCGGCTAGAGGATCCCGCATTGCTCGGTGCTCTGGCTCGCACGGACGAGGACGCCGTGGCTGCGTTGGCGGAGGCACGTTAATTGCGCGTCTCGTATGAGAAGTGGTTGAACGATGCTATTGACGCGGACCTGTCGCCAGCGGAAATCGCCGTCTATAAGGCGAGGAAGGCGCCGCTGATCGAGGCGGCGGAGCGGAGAGCCCAAGCGGCGCTGCCCATGCCGCACGTCGCTGCCGCGGCAGGCCCGGATGCGCGGGCGAAGTGGCACGATCCGGAGTTGACCCCGTTGGAAGCGAAGCGCGACATCATCCGGTCGCTGGTGCGGGTGACGATTCTGTCCGCCGCGGGAAAACGACGCGGGGTCGGTGTGGCAGCTGGCGTGGACTCGATCGAGATCGAACCACTGGTCTCGTGACCTACCGTGGACTCCCACTCAGGCTCCCGGTGCGCCGATCCTCGCCGCACCGACCGGGCCATGTATCGATCCGGGTAGTGAACGTGACCGGTGCAAATGCCGCAATGGGTGCTCGGTCTCAGGAATGGCCTCACTGACGCCCACACCGGGTCTGCAGCACGCTGGCGGCCGCTGACCGATCTCAGTCAAAACTAGTACTGACAGTAACTGGATACCTGTGGCGCGGTGCGGAAGGATCAGAGGATGACCGATGTAGTCGACGTCCGGGCAGTGCGGAAGGCCCGACGCGCGGAGTTGGGTGCCTTCCTCAAATCCCGGCGAGCACGTATCTCGCCAGAGGATGTTGGAATTCCGACAGGAACACGTCGGCGCACTCCCGGCTTGCGCCGCGAAGAAGTCGCCCAGTTATCCGGAATTGGAATAACTTGGTACACTTGGCTTGAACAAGGTCGCGAAATCAATGTTAGTGTGCAAGTTCTGAATTCGGTGGCGCGGACTTTGTCGTTGGATGCGGCGGAGAAGGCGCATTTGTATCGGTTGGCGGACGTGCCGACGGTGCCTTCGGTGGATTCTGGATCGGCGTTACCCGAGGAGTTGCAGGTGATCTTGGATCACCTGGAGCCGTTGCCGGGGGTGGTGTTGAGTGCGAGGTATGACGTGTTGGCGCACAACAGCTCGTATGAGGCGTTGTGCCCGGGGTTTTTGGCGGGGGAGCGGAACGTGGCGCGTCGGGTGTTTTTGACTCCGGAGTGCTGCAACGCGTATCGGCATAATTGGGATGATCTGCGGCGGATGGTGGGGTATTTGCGTGGGGCGTATGCGAAGAATCTGGGTGATCCGGGGTGGGAGGAGTTCATCGCGGAGTTGTGTGGGGAGAGTGAGAGTTTCGCGTCGTTGTGGGCGTTGAATGATGTGGCGGTGCCGGTGAGTCGGACGAAGGCGGTGCGGAATTTGGCGGTGGGGGAGTTGGAGATGTTTTTGACGAGTATGTCGTTGCCGTCGGTGCCGAATGCGTGGATGCAGGTGTATACGCCGGTCGATGAGGTGGCGTGGGGGAAGTTGCGGGCGTTGTTGGCGATGAGTGCGGAGGAGCGGTCGCGTCCGTGGGCGGAGCATCGGGAGATGTATCACGCTGCAGTGGGATGAGTTTTGCAGCTCATGCAGTGTCGTGGGCGATGATCTCCTTGCGTGGGCGTCCGGAGTCGTTCCAGGATCTCCGAGAAGACGGGAGTCAGCGGGGCTGGGAATGGCCCGAATGGAAATGTATGCGCTCGATCCGGTATTCGGAACGGTCATTCAGCCCAGATTCCCCGTTGATCGAGCGTGTCCACGACGAAATCGGCGCCGTCCGCGATATGGGTTTCGGCGAGCGCGCGCGCCCTGTGGGTATCCCGTCGCTCCAGCGCGGCTACCAGCTCGGCGTGTTCGGATGCTGTGGTCGCCGCGTCGGATTCCAGCGAGGCGTAGAAGCTGTTGGGCAGCTGGTGCACGATCCCCGCCAGCAGGCGTGCCAGGCGATCCGAGCCGGCGAGAAGGTTCACGGCGCGGTGGAATTCGTGGCCGAGCGCGATGATGCGCGCGGTGTCGCCCGCGTCGCTCGCCGCGACGGATGCGGCGATCAGGGTTCGCAGGAGTACGAGATCGTGTGGGGTCGCCGTTTGCGCGGCGCGGGCCGCCAGTTCGCCGGCCAACTTGCTCTGCGCCCAGAACAGGTCCCGCACGTCCTGGCGGCTGAACGCGGCGACGACGAAACCGCGCCGCGGCACCAGCGTGACGAAACCCTCGCTGCTGAGCGTCAAGAGACCCTCGCGTACGGGCGTCACACTGACGCCGACTGCCTCGGCGATGGGTTCCATCCGCAGGAAGTCGCCCGGCCGCATGGCGCCGGACATGATCTGCTCGCGTACGTGAGCGGCGACCCGGTCGGGCAGTTGCTGATGACGGCGCTGCGGCGGTGGCTGGCTCCGGGATGTCATCGCCTCACCCGGTGATCAGGACGACCGTCTCGGCCACACACACCGGCTTGGTCGCTCCGGCATCGAGGACGTACCGTGCGGTCACGGCGGTGCCCGCATTCGTCTCGGAGACGTCGGTGACGGTCGCGGTGGCGCGGATCCGCGAGCCGGCCGCCAGCACGGCCGGGAAGCGAACCTTGTTGACGCCGTAGTTGACTCGTGCCGTGCCGAAGCCGAATTCCAGCAGCTCCTGCCGGAAGTGCGAAATCAGCGACAGCGTCAGGTAGCCGTGCGCCACGGTGGTGCCGTAGGGGCCGCGTGCGGCGCGGTCGGGGTCGACGTGGATCCACTGCCGGTCGCCGGTCGCCTCGGCGAAAGCATCGATGCGCGTCTGGTCGACGAGCAGCGGGGCGCTCGGGCCGATCGGCTCTCCGATCGCCGCGCGCAGGTCCTCGACCGAGGTGAACATCCGGGTCACGTGTCGCTCCTGTCGGTGGTGACGATGTCGACGGTCGCGTTCGGTCCTGCGGATTCTTCACGCGGACCGAACAATTCGAGCGCGATGCCGTCGGGGACGGTGGTGGCCAGCAGTCGTGCCGGTTCTCCGCAGAACAGCGGCGCGCGGCCACGATGACGCAGTTCCCGGACCGGCTCACCGGCCATGAGCCGGTGAACCTCTGCCAGGGCCAGCGCCTGCAGCGGACCGTGCACGACCAGACCGGGGTAGCCTTCGACGCCCGTCGCGTAGGGCCAGTCGTAGTGGATGCGGTGAGCGTTGGCTGTCGCGGCCGAGAACCGGGCCAGCAGACTGGGATCCGTGCGCAGGGCCCATTCGGTGCCGGAGATCCGGGTCAGCGGAGTGCCGGGTTCGGGTGAGTCGGGGAGCGCGGCGGGCTTGTCCGGCCGCGGCGCGGCCTCCCGGTAGATCAGGTTCTGCTGCTCCTCGACCGCGAGTTCGCCTGCGGCGGTGAACAACCGGATGGCCACGTCCACCACGACGAGTGCGCCGGAACGGCCGTTCTTCTCGGTCACCGACACCACTTCGGCTTCGCGGCGCACGGTCTCGCCGACGGTCAGCGGCGCGTGGAATCGCACTTCGCCTCCGGCGAACATCCGCCGGGGGAGCGCGACCGGCGGCAGGAACGATCCACGGCGTGGATGCCCGTCGGGGCCGAGGACCCCGGACGCGGCCCAGCGCGGAAGCGCCACCCAGTGCCATAGCGGCGGCAACTGCTCACCCGGCGCCGGGGCGGGCAGTCCGTCGTCGAACAGCGCCGCCAGTGCCGCGACGGGGGCGGGGTCGAGCAGTTCCGTGGTGGTCTCGAGGTGCGGCTGCCAGGTGCTCACATGAACCGCCCGCCGGTCACCTCGAGCACGGTGCCGGTCATGTAGGAGGACAGATCCGAGGCGAGAAACAGCGCCACCGAGGCGATCTCGTCCACCTCGCCTGCGCGGCCCAGCGGGATCTCGGCCATTTTCTGGTCCCACACCTTCGCCGGCATGGCCTCGGTCATCGCGGTACGGATCAGGCCCGGCTGGATCGCGTTGACCCGCACGCCCAGATGCGCCAGCTCTTTGGCCGCCGCCTTGGACAGGCCGACGATGCCCGCTTTCGCCGCGGAGTAGTTGGTCTGGCCCGGCAGGCCGATCTTGCCCGAGAGCGAGGACATGTTGACGATGGCGCCGCTGCCCCGCTCGCGCATGACCGCACCGGCGAGGCGGGTGCCGTTCCAGGTGCCCTTGAGATGGACGTTGATGACCTGGTCGAACTGGTCCTCGGTCATCTTGCGCATGGTGGCGTCGCGGGTGATGCCTGCGTTGTTGATCATGACGTCGACGGGGGAGAAGGACTCCGCGGCCGCGTCGAGCAGCGCCTGCACGTCCTCGGCCACGGTGACGTCGCAGCGCACGCCCCGCGCCACCTCGGGGCCGCCGAGCTTCGCCGCGGCGGCTTCGGCGGCCACGCCGTCGATGTCACCGATGACGACGCGCGCGCCCTCGCTGACGAAGCGCTCGGCGATGGCGTAGCCGATGCCCTGGGCGGCGCCGGTGACGACGGCGGTCTTGCCCGCCAGGAGTGGTCCGGTCATTTGGTGTCCTCGGTATCGAAGGGGAGTCGGTCGAGCAGGTCGAGGATGCGGTGGGCGCGATCGACGACGGGCTTGTCGACCATCGCGCCGTCGACGACGGCCACGCCCGCGCTGTCCGTTGTCGCCGCCAGAATCGCGCGCGCCCAGGCGATATCGGCCTCGGTGGGACGGAAGGCGGCAGTCACAGGGGGTAGCTGCCGGGGATGGATACAAAGCTTTCCCGCGAAGCCGAGGCGACGGCCGTAGGCGGCGTCGTCGGTGAGCAGGTCGGCGTCGTCGACGGCGGCGGTTACCCCGTCGATCGGGCCCGGCAGTCCCGCCGCGGCCGAGGCCAGGACCAGCAACTGTCTGGTTCCGGCCAGTGCCTCGCGGTCGGTGGGGTCGACGACGAGTTCGGCGGCCAGATCGAAGGTGCCCACCGCCAGCCGGTGCACACCGGGTGTCGCCGCGATCTGTCTGGCGTCGAGCACACCGGCCGCGGTCTCGATGAGGGCGATGAGCGGGGTGCCGTCAGTCCGGCTGACCGCACCGTCGTAGGCCGCTGACGCGGCGCGGGTGCGGTTCGGGTCCGATCGGCTCGCGTCCGCGCCGAGGGCCGTGACCACCGAGCCGATCGAGCCGGCGTCGGCCTTGGGCAGCATCACCGCGCAATCGAGCGGTGCCAAGGCTTCGAGGTCGGCGGCGTGCCATGCGGTTCCGGCGGCATTGATGCGCACCGCGCACACATTGCCCGCCTCGACCCACTCGGCGGCGGCGGTGCGCGCGGCGTCCTTCGCGTCGGGGGCGACGGCGTCCTCCAGATCGAGCACCACCAGTCCAGCGCCGGCCGCGGCGGCCTTGTCGAAGCGCTCGGGACGATCGGCGGGGACGAACAGCAGCGTGGAGGCGGATCGGACGCGATCGAGCGTCGCGGGTCCCGGCGGAGCGCCGGTCGGCGCCGTATGGTCGCGCGGCCCGGTCCTCACCGTGCTCATGCGCGCTTCTTCGCTTCGCGCACGAGCCCTCCGCCGATGATCAGGCGCTGGATCTCGCTGGTGCCCTCGTAGAGGCGCAGCAGGCGGACATCGCGGTAGATGTGCTCGACGGTGACCTCGCGCATGTAGCCGCTGCCGCCGTGGATCTGGACGCCGTTGTCGGCGGCGCGGCCGACCATCTCGGTGCAGAAGAGCTTGGCCACCGAGGGCGCGATCCGGCGGTCCTCGCCGGAGACGTATTTGGCCGCGGCGTCGCGGACCAGCGCGCGGCCGGCCATGACACCGGTCTGGATATCGGCGATCATGGCCTGGACCAGCTGGAAGTCACCGATGGGCGTGCCGCCCTGGGTGACGGTGGCGGCATAGGCGACCGACTCGTCGAGGACCCGCTGGGCGGTGCCGACGGCCAGCGCGGCGATGTGCACGCGCCCGCGCGAGAGCGAGGCCATGGCGGCCTTGTAGCCGACGTCTTCGGCGCCGCCGACCAGAGCGTCGGCCGGAACGCGGACGTTGTCGAAGGTGACGTCGGCGGTCCAGGCGCCCTCCTGACCCATCTTGGCGTCCTTGGGCCCGACGATCACCCCGGCGGTGTCGGCCGGAACGAGGAATACCGCGATGCCCGAGTCGCCGGGGGTGGCCTCGCGGGTGCGCGCGAAGGTGACGAACAGATTCGCCAGGGGCGCGTTGGTGATGAAGCGTTTCTGGCCGTCGATTACCCAGTCGTCCCCGTCGCGGCGGGCCCGGGTGCGCAGGCCGGCCGGGTTGGATCCCGCACCGGGCTCGGTGAGCGCGAAGGAGGCCAGCACCTCGCCGGTGGCGATGCGCTCGAGCCACTGCTTGCGCTGCTCGTCGGTGCCGAAGTTGACCAGCACCTGACCGGCGATCCCGTTGTTGGTGCCCCACAGCGAGCGCAGCGCCAGGCTGGTGTAGCCGAACTCCATCGCCAGCTCGACGTCCTGGGTCAGATCCGCGCCGAGGCCGCCCCACTGCTGGGGGATGGCGTAGCCGAAAAGTCCCATCTCCGCGGCCGCGCGGCGGATGTCGTCGGGGATGGCGTTGGTCTCGATGATCTCGGCTTCCCGCGGCACCACCTTGGTACGGATGAACGTGCGCACGTGCGCCAGGATCGGTTCGAAATCCTCTGCGCTGAGTTCGGGCACCCGCGACTCCTTTCGTCATTTCCAATATAATATATGATCGTATAGCATACGATCCCGTGGTGAGGCGGAATCCGACAACCCGCCTGTCGGTCGCATTGGATACATAATATATTCAGCATGGATGCGCGCCACCTCACCTGGACGGCGGATCGGCCGCACGTATCGCGAAAGGACACGACATGCCGGGCTTGTACTTCGAGGAACTCGAACCCGGGCTGGTCATCGATCACCCCACCCGCCGGACGGTCACCGAGGCCGACAACACCCTGTTCAGTGTCATGACCCTGAACCTGGCGCCGCTGCACCTGGACGCGGAGTACTCGAAGAAATCGATCTACGGTCAGCGCCTGGTGAACAGTCTGTTCATCCTGGGCTTGGTCTCGGGCATCACCGTCCCGGAGACCACCCAGGGCACCACCCTGGGCAACCTGGGCTTCGAGCAGATCAAGTTTCCCAAGCCGGTCTTCCACGGCGACACCATCCACGTGCAGACCAAGATCGAGGCCCGCCGGGAGTCCAAGAGCCGCGACGACTCCGGCATCGTGACCTTCCGCCACCTTGGCATCAACCAGCGCGACGAGATCGTCTGCGACGCCGTGCGCGTCGGTCTGATGCTCAAGCGCCCGGCCGAGCAGGCCTGAGAGGGAGTCCACCATGACCGACGACCAGCCGGCCTGGGTGCCCAGTGACGAGGCCCGCGAACGCAGCCGCCTGCTGGCGGCGATGCGCTCGTGGGGGCTGGACACCGATGCCACCGCGGTGACCGAACTCAACCGGCGTGCCATCGCCGACCCCGAATGGTTCTGGCGGGCGGCGGTAGCGGATCTCGAGGTCGAGTTCACCATGGCTTTCGAGCGGGTGCTCGACGAATCCGGCGGCACGCCGTTCCCCCGGTGGTTCCCCGGCGGACGCGTAAACGTCGCGCAGCTGACCGCGCACCGGCACGCGCGCGGGCCCGCCGCGGACCGGCTCGCGGTGGTCTACGAAGGCGACGAAGGCGCGCGCCGCACCTTGACCTTCGGCGAACTGGACACCGAGGTGCGCCGGTTCGCGGCGAACCTGGCCGCCCGTGGCGTGCGCCGCGGCGACCGGGTGCTGCTGTTCATGCCGGTGGTGCCCGAGGCGGCCGTGGCGTTCCTGGCCATCGCCATGCTCGGCGCGATCTCCGTGCCCACCTTCAGCGGCTACGCTCCCGACGCGCTGGCCACGCGCCTGCAGGACTCCGAGGCCGTGGTCGTGGTGACCGCCGACGGCACCACCCGGCGCGGAAAGACCGTGCCGCTCAAGGTCACTCTCGATGAGGCCCTGACTACCGCGCCTGCGGTGCGCTCGGTGGTGGTCGTGCGGCATCTGGGTTCGGACGTGCCGATGCGGGCCGGACGCGATGTCTACTACGACGAACTCGACCCGGCGCCCGCGCCGGTGGAGACCGCGCCCACCGAGGCGAACGATCCGCTGACCGTCGTCTACACCTCCGGCACCACCGGCCGCCCGAAGGGCATCGTGCACTCGCACGGCGGTTTCGCGGTGAAGACGGCGGTGGACTTCGGCTACGGCTTCGACGTGCACGCCGGGGACGTGGTCTCCTGGATCACCGATCTGGGCTGGCTGGTCGGGCCCATGCTGATGACCGGCCCGCTGCAGCTGGGCGCCACGATCGTCATGATCGAGGGCCTTCCGGTGCACCCCACGCCGAATCGCATGTGGGAGATCATCGATCGCAACGGGGTCACTGTCGCAGGCATCGCGCCCACCGCGGCGCGGGCGCTCAAGGCCGCGGGCGAACCGGTCACCCAGTCGCTGGAAACGTTGCGCGCCTTCGTCTCCACCGGCGAAGCCTGGGACGAGCCGACCTGGTGGTGGCTGTTCGAGGAGATCGGCGGGAAGAAGACGCCGATCGTCAACTACAGCGGTGGCACCGAGGTCGGCGGCGGTCTGCTCATCGGCTACCCGTTCCTGCCCGCCGCGGCGGCCGCGTTCAACGGCGCCCTGCCGGGCGTGGACACCGCGGTGTTCGGCGAGGACGGCGCACCGGTGACCGGCGAGATCGGGGAACTGGTGGTGCGCAACACCTTCCCTGGCATGACGCACGCCTTCTGGCAGGACCGCGAGCGCTACCTCGACACCTATTGGAATCGCTGGGACGGCGTCTGGGTGCACGGCGATCTCGCGAGCGTCGACGAGGCGGGCATGTGGCGCATCCACGGCCGGTCCGACGATACGCTCAAACTGTCCGGACGCCGGGTCGGTCCCGCCGAGATCGAGGCGGCGCTGCTGCGTGACAACCGGATCGCCGAGGTCGCCGTCATCGGCGTGCCCGACGAGCAGCGCGGCCAGCGCGCGGTCGCCTTCGCGGTGCTGCGCGCCGCCGGCGAGGCACCCGCCGACCTGCAGGAGACCGCCACCGCCAACGCGGGCCGCTCGTTCTCCCCGGCGGTGCACGTCGTCACCACGCTGCCGAAGACCAAGAACGGCAAGATCATGCGCCGCGCCATCCGCGCGCGCTTCCTCGGGGCGCCCATCGGCGACATGTCCGCCCTCGACCCCACCACCCCCCTCGACGCGATCCCCGTGTCCGTGGGCGACGAACAGGAGTAGTCCATGACGACCACCCCCGACACCGACGACAAGGTCGAGGTCGTCCGCCAGGCCACCCGCGAGCTGGCCCGCAAGTTCGACAACGACTACTGGCTCGACAAAGACCGCAAGCACGAATACCCCTGGGATTTCGTCAAAGCCTTCGCCGCGGGCGGCTGGCTGGGCGCGATGATCCCGGAGGAGTACGGCGGCATCGGCCTCGGCCTCGAGGAAGCCGCGGTCATGATGGCCGAGATCTCGGCCTCCGGCGCCGGCATGAGCGGCGGCTCGGCCATTCACTTCTATGTCTTCCCGCCCGCCCCGGTCGTGAAGTACGGCTCGGAGCAGATGAAGCGGGAATACCTGCCCAAGCTCGCCTCCGGCGAACTGCTCATGGCCTTCGGCGTCACCGAACCCACCGCCGGTGTGGACACCTCGCGCATCAAGACCAAGGCGACCAAGGTCGACGGCGGCTGGATCGTCAACGGGCAGAAAGTGTTCATCACCAACGCCCAGAACGCGCAGAAGATTTTGCTGCTGGCCCGCACCTCGCCGCGGCGCGAGGACAAGCCGCTGTGGGGCATGTCGCTGTTCCTGGCCGACATGGACCGCTCCAAGATCACCGTCCGCGAGATCGACAAGCTCGGGCGCGCCGCCATCGACACCAACGAGCTGTTCATCGACAATCTGGAAGTGTCCGACGACCGCCTCGTCGGTGAGGTCGACAAGGGCTTCTACTACCTGCTCGACGGGCTGAACCCCGAGCGCATCGTGGTCGGCATGGAGGGCATCGGCCTCGGCCGCGCCGCCCTCGAGATCGGCAGCGAATACGCCAAGAGCCGGGTCGTGTTCGACCGGCCGATCGGCCGGAACCAGGCCGTGGCGCATCCGCTGGCCGACTCCTGGATCCGCTTGGAGGCGGCCGAGGGAATGGCGTTGCGGGCGGCGAAACTCTTCGACGCGGGCCTGCCGTGCGGCCCCGAGGCCGCCGCGGCCAAGTACCTGGGCGCCGAGGCCGGGTTCGAGGCCTGTGACCGGGCGTTCTCCACCCTGGGTGGGTACGCCTACGCCAAGGAGTATCACATCGAGCGGCTGTGGCGGGAGGTGCGCCTGCTGCGTAACGCGCCGTTCTCCCAGGAGATGGTGCGCAACTACATCTCCCAGCAGGTTCTGGGCCTGCCCCGGTCGTACTAAGAGGAGCCGAACCGATGACGGGACCACTGGCGGGAGTGCGGGTCGTCGTGCTGGCGGGCATGGGCCCGGTGCCCTATGTGTCGATGCTGCTGGCCGACATGGGCGCCGACGTCGTGCGCGTCGTGCGGCCGCCGCACCGCTCCGCGCGGGCCCTGAGCCAGACCGACGGTCTCAGCGAGCAGACCGACGTCGTCAACCGCGGCGTCGGCTCGGTGGCCGTCGATCTCAAGGATCCGCAGGGACGCGAAGCCGTTCTGCGCCTCGCTTCTTCGGCCGACGTGTTCGTCGAGGGCTACCGCCCCGGCGTCACCGAACGGCTCGGGCTCGGCCCGGACGACGCGCTGGCCCGCAACCCCCGCCTGGTCTACGTCCGGCTCACCGGCTACGGCCAGACCGGGCCGCGCGCTCACGACGCCGGACACGACATCAACTATGTCGCCCAGTCCGGCGCCCTGCACGCGCTCGCCTCCGCCGGTGGCGCACCGCGGCCGCCGATCAATCTGCTCGGCGACTACGCCGGTGGTGGGGCGATCGGCGCGTTCGGGATCGCCTGCGCGCTGGTCGAGGCCACGCGCACGGGCCGGGGACAGGTGATCGACGCGGCGATGGTTGACGGTGTGGCGGTACTGACGGCCAAACTGCAGGGGCTGCGGGCGGCGGGGCTGTACTCCGACGAACCGGGCACCAACTTCCTGGACTCCGGAGCGCCGTTCTACGACACCTACCTGTGCGCCGACGGCCGTTACCTGGCCGTCGGCGCCCTCGAACCGGATTTCTACGCCGAGTTCGTCAGCCGTCTGGGTGTCGACAGCGCCGACTGGCCCGAGCAGGACGATCGCGCGCAGTGGCCGCGGCTGCGTGCGCTCATCGCCGAGGCGGTGGCCCGGCGCACCCGCGACGAGTGGGCGCGGATCTACCGGGGCACCGACGCCTGCGTCTCACCGGTGCTCACCTTCGACGAAGCCGCCGCCGACCCGCACAACGTGGAACGTGGTGTGTACACCCGGGTTTCGGGAGTTCTGCACCCGGCGCCCGCGCCGCGGTTCAGCGGGACGCCGACCCGCGCGCCCACTGTCCCGCCAGCGGGTCCGGATGACATCGCCGACATCCACGCCCGGTGGGAGACCGCCGCCACTCGCACCGACGCCGTGTCGGTCGGAGAATGAGAGGACAACAGTGACCGGTTACGAGGAATTCTCGGCGCTCCGGGTCGACCGCCCGGCGGAGGGCGTGCTGCGCATCGTGCTCGACGGACCGAACCTGAACGCGGTGGGCGCCGAAGCACATCGGCACCTGGCCGACATCTGGCCGGTCGTCGCGCTCGACGAATCCGTGCGCGCGGTGTTGATCCGCGGTGCGGGTGACCGGGCATTCTCCGCGGGCGGCAGCTTCGACCTGATCGACGACATGATCGGCGACTACGCCTCCCGCACCCGCGTCATGCGCGAAGCACGCGACCTGGTGCGCAACATCATCGAGGTGCCCCAGCCGATCATCTCCGCCATCAACGGCCCCGCGGTCGGCGCGGGTCTGGTGGCCGCGCTGCTGGCCGACATCTCGATCGCGGGCCGCAAGGCCAAGATCGTCGACGGGCACGTGCGCCTCGGTGTCGCCGCCGGTGATCACGCTGCCATCTGCTGGCCGCTGCTGACCTCCATGGCCAAGGCCAAGTACCACCTGCTCACCAACGAAGTGCTCACCGGAGAGGAAGCCGAGCGCATCGGCATGGTCTCGCTGTGTGTGGACGACGATCAGGTGCAGGACAAGGCTTTCGAGGTCGCGCAGAAGCTCGCCGCGGGGTCGCGCGCCGGTCTGCAGGGCACCAAGATGGCGCTCAACGGCTGGTACCGCCAGGCCATGCCGATCTTCGACGCGTCGCTGGGCCTGGAGTTCTACAACTTCGCCGGCCCCGATGTGATCGAGGGCGTCACCTCCCACCGGGAGAAGCGGGAGCCGAAGTTCTCATGAGCACTCCACGCGCGCACGGCCCACTGGCCGGTGTCACGGTGATCGGCCTCGAACAGGCCATCGCCGCCCCGCTGTGCACCCGCCACCTCGCCGACCTCGGCGCCCGCGTGATCAAGGTCGAACAGCCCGGCTACGGCGATTCGACCCGGCACTACGACACTGTCGTCGGCGGTCTGTCGGCGCATTTCACCTGGCTCAACCACGGCAAGGAATCCGCAGCCCTCGACCTGCGCGCTCCCGCCGACCTGGCCGTGCTGGAGAGCATGCTCGGCGTGGCCGACGTGCTGGTCAGCAATCTGGGTCCAGGTGCGCTGGACCGCCTCGGCCTCGGCGTGGACGAGTTGACCGCACGTTTCCCGCGCCTGATCGTGGTCGACATCTCCGGTTACGGTCGCGGCGGTCCCCTCGACCACAAGCGCGCCTACGACTTGCTGATCCAGGCCGAAGCGGGCTCGTGCTCGATCACCGGCACCCCGGGCCGCCCCGCCAAACCGGGAATTCCGGTGGCCGATATCGGAACCGCCCTCTACGCGTATTCGGCGATCCTGGCCGCGCTCTACGACCGCGAGCACACCGGCCGTGGCTCGGTGGTGCCGGTCGCGATGCTCGACGTGGTCTCGGAGATGATGGGCTTCGCGCTCAACCAGGTGCTGCACGCGGGCACCGAACCGGAGCCGGTCGGCATGGGCTCGCCGATGATCGCCCCCTACGGCGCTTACGCGACCGCCGACGGGCAGACCGCCGTGCTCGGTACCACCAGCGATCGCGAATGGCTGCGCCTCACCGATCTCATGGACACCCCGGAACTCGCCGCCGATCCGCGCTACGCGCACAACGACGACCGGGTCCGGCATCGCGACGAGCTGGACGCGATCGTCGGGCGGTGGTGCGCCCAGCGCACGCTCGCCGATATCCAATCCGCCGCCGACGCCGCCGGGATCGGCAACGCGCGCCTCAACGGGGTTCGCGAGCTCGCCGATCATCCTCAGCTGCGCGAACGCGGCCGCTGGCGTGAGGTCGGAACCCCGTCCGGCCCGGTGCCCGCGCTGCTGCCGCCGGGCCTGGCCCGGGACTGGCCCGCTGTGCACGGCGCCGTCCCCGCTCTCGGCGCGCACACCGAGGCGCTGCGGGCCGAATTCGCGCCTGTCGCGGGCACTTCCGCCGTCGCGCAACCATGACGCGCGAACTGAACCGAACCGAAAGAAGTGGTGACCGACGATGAGTCTCACAGCCGATGAACAGCAGATGGTCGACTTGGTCGCCGAATTCGTGGACCAGCGGGTGTCCGGGCGCGTCCGCGAGTTCGACGAGAACGACATCTATCCCGAGGAATTCATCGAGGAGATGAAGAAGCTGGGCTTCTTCGGCCTGCTCGCACCCGCCGACTACGGCGGCGTCGACGTTAGCACCGCCTGTTTCGCCCGCGTCACCGAGGAACTCGCCCGCGGCTGGATGAGCCTGGCAGGCGCCATCGGCGGCCACTCGGTGATCACCTACCTCATCAAGACCTTCGGCACCCAGGAGCAGAAGGACCGCTATCTGCCGAAGATGGCCGAGGGCGCCATCCGCGCCACCATGGCGCTGACCGAACCCGGTGGCGGGTCGGACCTGCAGGCCATGCGCACCACCGCCACCCGCGACGGGGAATCCTGGTCGATCACCGGATCCAAGACCTGGATCTCCAATGCCGCACACTCGGGCCTGATCGGGCTGCTGTGCGTCACCGACCGCGACGCGAAGCCCGCGCACAAGGGGATGAGTGTGATCCTGGTGGAACCAGGACCGGGATTGACCGTCTCGAAGAAGCTCCCCAAGCTCGGCTACCGCGGCGTCGAAGCGTGCGAGCTGGTGTTCGAAGGGCGTCGGGTCGGTGACGACGCGATCCTCGGCGGTGTGCCGAACCAGGGCTGGGCGCACATGATGCGCGGCCTCGAGGTCGGCCGCATCCAGGTCGCCTCCCGCGCGCTGGGCGTCGGGCAGGCCGCCTTGGAAGCCGCCGTGCGCTACGCCCAGGAACGGCAGTCCTTCGGCAAGCCGATCTGGAAACATCAGTCGATCGGCAACCTGCTGGCCGACATGGCCACCAAGCAGCGTGCCGCCCGTCTGCTCACCCTCGATGCCGCCGAGAAGCTCGACCGTGGCGAACGCGCCGACATGGAGGCGGGCATGGCCAAGCTCTATGCCTCCGAGACCGCCATGCAGATCGCTCTGGACGCCATCCGTGTGCACGGCGGCTACGGCTACTCCAAGGAGTACGACGTCGAGCGTTACTTCCGGGACGCGCCGCTGATGATCGTCGGTGAGGGCACCAACGAGATCCAGCGCAATGTCATCGCCGCACAGTTGATCGCCCGCAACGCGATCTGACCCGAATCGGAGTTTCCGACAATGACTTCCAGTCTCCGCCGTGCCGCGCTGGTCGCACCGTCCCGCACCGCGGTCGGCACCTTCGGTGGCGCGCTTCGTGACGTCCCGGTCGAGGATCTGGGCGCCACCGTGGTGAACGCCGTCGTCGAACGGTCCGGAGTCGACCCCGAACGCATCGATGACGTGGTGTTCGCCCAGTCCTACGCCAGCTCGGAGGTGCCCTGTGTCGGCCGGTGGCTGGCACTGCACGCCGGTCTGCCGATCGGCGTGCCCGGCATGCAGCTCGACCGCCGCTGTGGTGGCGGCCTGCAAGCCCTGGTCACCTCGGCGATGATGGTGCAGACCGGCGCCGCCGACGTCGTGCTCGCGGGAGGTGTCGAATCGATGAGCCGCATCGAGTACTACTCGACCGCCACCCGCTGGGGCGCACGCGCGGGCACCGTGCAGCTGTTCGACCGGCTCGACCGGGGTCGTGAGCGGTCCCAGCCCGAAGGCCGGTTCGGCAGGATCTCCGGGATGATCGAGACCGCCGAGAACCTCGCCGAGGACTACAACCTGATGCGCGAGGAAGCCGACGCCTATGCCGCCCGCAGCCACCAGCGCGCCGCCGCGGCCTGGGCCGAGGGCCGTTTCACCGACGAGGTCGTGCCGGTGCGGGTCCCGCAGCGCAAGGGCGACCCGGTCGTCTTCGCCACCGACGAGGGCATCCGGGCCGATTCGACCCCGCAGTCGCTGGCGAAACTGCGCACCATCACCCCCGGCGGCACCGTGACCGCAGGCAACTCCAGCCAGCAGAACGACGCCGCGGCGGGCATGCTCGTGGTCGCCGAGGACCAGCTCGACGTGCTGGGCCTCGAACCGATCGGCTATCTGACCGGTTGGGCGGCCGCCGGCTGCGACCCCTCCCGCATGGGCATCGGGCCGGTGCCCGCCGTGGCGAAACTGGCCGCGCGGCAGGGCTCCGACACCGTGTCGCTGCTCGACACCATGGACCTCGTCGAGCTGAACGAGGCGTTCGCGGTCCAAGTGCTGGCGGTGCTGGAGGGCTGGGGCTGGCGTGAGCACGACAAGCTCAACGTCAACGGCTCCGGCATCTCCCTGGGACACCCGATCGGCGCCACGGGCGCCCGCATGGTGACCACCCTGCTGCACGAGCTGAAACGGCGTGGCGGCGGCCGTGGCCTGGCCACCATGTGCATCGGTGGCGGGCAGGGGCTCGCCGCCACCTTCGAGACTGCCTGAAAGACCCACTCGGGTAAGACGAGCCGGGCCCCGGTCGATCGAACAGGTCGGCCGGGGCCCGACTCCGTGGTAAGGCAGAGCTTTCGGAATCCGGACACAGCAACGGGCCGGGACGGACACGATCGAAGTCCGACTCCCCCTCGGGTACTTCGATCGCCGGTTCTCCGTCCCGGCCCGGCCGGGACGCCGTGTCCGGGATGACGGCAGACCCCGGATACGGCGCCGGTTCTAGGGACGCAGCAGGGCTGCGAATTCGGCGACCGGCAGATCCGGGTCGCTCGCGGTGATCGACTTCAGCAGGGCCTCGCTGCGCTCGGTGCCCATGGCGACCGAAGTCAGATCACGGAACTTGGCGTCGAGGTCGTCGGCCGACATCGGGTTCTCGGCGGTGCCGAGGGGATTGTCGACGAAGACGTGCTCGCGGGAGCCGTCGTCGTAGGTGGCGGTGATGTCGGCGATCCAGCGGCCGGGATAGGCGGCGTCGAGCTCGGTGTCGACCTCGATGCGCACCCGGCGGGCCATCTCGGCCACCGCGCTGTCCGGACCCAGGTCCAGCGCACCGGACAGGTAGTCGTGGTGGACGCGGAAACCGTTGCCGTGCCCGGTGATCGCGAGCGCGAACTGGAACGGCAGGCTGTATTGCAGGTGCTCGATGATCCGCGGGGCGTAGGCGTTGGCGTTCTGGTTGCCGATGATCACATCGCCGCCGGACTGGATGCCGAGCCGGATGGCGGTCACCGCACCGGCTTTCGCCGCCAGCTGCCGGGCGCCGTCGATGTAGGCGTGGTTGATACCGCAGCAGCAGTAGGGCTTGATCCAGAGCCGGGTGATCTCGAACGGGGCGTCCGGCGCGAACAGCTGCGCGGCGTTCTCGGCCACCGGCCGCCCGACGTAGCTGCGGTAGAAGCCCTTCCGGCCGGTGAGGAAGGTGGTGGGACCGGTGATCCCGGCCGCCGCCATCTCCGCGGCGCGGATGCCGTTGCGGGTGCCGATGCCGGCGTGCAGGCGCTTGACCGAACCGCCCGAGGAGGTGTACTCGGTGGTGCCCGCGCTGTGGCTCATCGCGATCGACAAGGCGTGCACGGTTGTCTCGGCGTCGAATCCACGCATCTTGGCCACGACCGCCGCGGCGCCGAACGCCGACAGCAGTCCGTGCGGATGGAAACCGCGCTCCAGAAGTTCCGGCGCGGCCAGGATGCCGATGCGCGTGTAAACCTCGTAACCGGCCACGATACCGGTGATCACCTCGCGCAGGGTCGCTCCCATTTCCTCGCCGACCGCCAGCGCGGCCGAAACAACCGTGCTGCCGGGATGACTGGAGCTAGAGCGGTGCGCGTCGTCGTATTCGAAGCCGTGCCCATAAGTGGCATTGACGAACGCGGCGTCGGCGGCGCTCATCGTGTGCGCGGAGCCGGTGACGTGCGCCGCGCCGGGCGCGTGCGAGGCCAGGGTCAGCTCGAGTACGGCCCGGCTCCACGGCAGTGCCGCGCAGCCGATCTGCACCGCCAGTTGGTCCTGCATCAGCCGCCGGGCTCCGTCGAGCGCCGCGGCGGGAATCGAGTCGTAGTCCAGCTCGGTGACCAGCCGGGCGACGGCGGACTCGAGCGGGGGAGTGGTCGACATGGGTAACCTTTCGCGTGGGATCAGCCGAGCGTGTCCAGCAGCGCCGGGGGCAGGCCGTAGGACTTCGGTTCCACGTAGGCGTCGAAGCCCTCCAGGCCGGCTTCACGGCCGATGCCGCTGTTCTTGAAACCGCCGATGGGGGCGAAGAATCCGGCCGGGGTGCCGTTGATTTCGACGGTTCCGGTCCGGATGCGGCGGGCCACCGACAGGGCGCGCGCCGGGTCGGCGGCGAACACCGATCCGTTGAGGCCGTAGGGCGAGTTGTTGGCGATGGCGATCGCTTCGTCCTCGGTGTCGAAGGTGTGCACGGTCAATACCGGGCCGAACACCTCCTCCTGGGCGATGCGGGCGTCGGGGTCGACATCGGCGAACACGGTCGGCTGTACATACCAGCCGCGTTCCAGCCCGTCGGGGCGCCCGCCGCCGACCAGGATCTCGGTGCCTTCGGCCTTCGCCGCGGCCACGAAATACTCGACACGTTCGCGCTGCGCGGCGCTGACCAGCGGGCCGATCTCGGTGGCCGGATCGAACGGATCACCCACCGGCGTCGAGCCGATCATGTCGCGCAGCCGGTCGTAGAGATCGTCGCGCAGCGAGCGGGCGACCACGATGCGGGTCTTGTTGCTGCACACCTGTCCGCTGTTGCGCAGGGACAGGGCTCGGATGACCGGCACCACGGCGTCCAGATCGGCGTCATCGAGCAGCACCGCGGCGGACTTGCCGCCCAGCTCCAGGGTCACCCGGCGCAGATCCTGCCCGCAGATCGCGGCGATTCGGCGGCCCGCCGCGGTGGACCCGGTGAAGGAGACCTTGTCCACGCCCGGATGCCGGACCAAGTGCTCGCTGACCTCGCGACCGGCCACCACCACGTTCAGCACGCCGTCGGGCAGACCGGCCTCGGCGAAGATCTCCGCCAGCAGGTAGGCCGACAGCGCGGTCTCCGGCGACGGCTTGAGGATCGCGGTGCAACCGGCCAGCAGCGCGGGCGCGAGCTTGATGATCGCGATCTGCAGCGGCGCGTTCCACGGAACGATCGCGGCGACCACGCCGACCGGCTCTCTGGTGACCAAGGCGTTGCCGGTCACGGAGCGACGGACATCGCTCCACGAGTACCGCGGGGCGAGCTCGAGGAAGGCGTCGAGCAGCATCCGCGTGCCCATCGACTGCATCCGCGTGGACAGAGTGATCGGGCACCCCATTTCGGCGCTGATGAGCCGGGCGACCTCGTCCTGGCGAGCGGCCAGTGCCTCGCTCACCCGGGTGAGCACCGCGATGCGCTCACTCAGGTCCGAGCGTGGCCACGGACCGGAGTCGAAGGCGGTCCTGGCGGCGGCGACAGCGGCATCGATGTCGGCGACCGAACCCTCGGCGACCCGGGCCAGCACCTCCTCGGTGGCCGGCGAGACCACAGCGAACCGGTCCTCGGTCGCGGGGGTCACCCATGCGCCGCCGATGAACACCTTGTCGTACTGCCCCTGCCGGACGTCCGTCGGCACAGTCATGGGTAGCTCCTCGCTCACGATCGCGGCGTTCCCGGTGCGGTGTCGGCCCCGGCCGCCGGTGTCTCCGGGCCGCGGTGCAGAGTGCCCGTCGTGATCCCGGTCATACAAACTATATAATATTGAATCGCTGAGACCAAGATTTCGTTGCGCTCGGGCCACTCGATGCCCTAGGCATGCCTACTGCCACGTGCCGATATCGGTCGCACCGAGGTGACCGGAGACAACTCCGGGTGCGGCGACAATATATAATATGAACAGACTGACCACAGGAGGCAGGCAATGCAGCACAAGCCGCTCGATGGTATCCGGATCCTCGAGATCGGTGGATACATCTCCCTTCCCTTCGGCACGTCGATGCTGTGCGCACTCGGTGCCGAGGTCGTGAAGGTGGAGCGGCCGGTCGTGGGCGAGGACTTCCGCCGTCATCAGAACGACGGCAGTCCCTATTTCCGGCAGTACAACACGGGCAAGCGCAGCCTCGCCGTCGACCTCAAGCGCCCCGAGGGCGTGGCCCTGGTCAAGGCGCTGATCCCGCGATTCGACGTGGTGCTGGAGAACATGCGGCCGGGCAAGCTCGCCGCCCTGGGTCTCGGCCCAGAGGTCTGCCGGGAGTTGCGGGAAGACCTGGTCTACGGGTCGGTCACCGGCTTCGGCGCCGGTGGCCCGCTGGCCGACCGGCCCGCCTACGACACCATCGGCATGGCCTTCGGCGGCATGTACTCGCTGTTCGGCGACGAGGGCCACCCGCAGCTGACGGGTGGCCTGAGCGCCGACCTGGTGACCGGCCTGACGACGACGGCGGGCGTGCTCGCCGCTCTGGTCGGCCGATTGCGGACCGGCGCGGGCCAGCACCTGGAGACCTCGATCATGGAGGCGGTGAGCGTCCTGACCGCCGACGGCATCACCCAGTCCTTCGAACTCGGCGCCGACCCGACCCGGGAGAGCAGGCACCCGCAGGCCCAGAACTTCTGTGTCCGCACCGCTTCGGGGGAATCCCTGGCCATCCACCTGTCGTCGTCGCAGAAGTTCTGGCACTCGTTGTGCCGGGCCATGGACCGTCTCGATCTCACCGAGGATCCGCGCTTCGCCGAATACCGCCCGCGCGAGGCGCACTACTTCGAACTGGTCAAGGTCGTCGAGGCGGAGTTCGAGCGTCGCACCTTCGACGACTGGGAACGGGTGCTGACCGAACACGATGTGCCTTTCGCTCCGGTGCTGTCGATGAGCGGTTACGTCGGTCATGAGCAGACCCGCTGGTTGGGGATGGTGGAGCCGCAGGCCGACGCCCTGGCGTTGCTGCGCCCGCCGTGGCGGTTCGACGGCGAGCGCCCCGACCGTCCCGGCGTGGCGCCGCGCGTCGGCGCCGACACGCGATCGGTGGCAGGGGAAGTGCTCTCCGGTGATCAGATCGACGACCTCGTGGCAGGCGGCGTCCTGTTCATTGAGGACTGAGCCGTGGTGGACCGGTCGGCCGCACTGCTCAGTGTCCGGGCGTGACCACCAACTGTCACAGTGACAGCGCCGCCCCGGGCCCGGGGATCCGGAACCGGGGCGGCGCTTTTCGCGTTTTGCGTGATCAATCCCCGAGCACGCCCGCACGGCGCAGCCGGTTCAGCTCGGCGGTATCCAGGCCCAGGACATCGGCGAACACTTGCTCGGTGTCCGCGCCCAGGGCCGAGGCGATGCCCACGGGTCCGTAGGCGCCGTTCTCGCGAATCGGGTTGTGCGCGGAGATGATCGGGCCGATACCGGGCTGGTCGACGGAGGCCAGCACCTCGGAACCGGTGCCGTCCTCGAAATCGGCGACCACGTCACTCATCCGCCGGTAACGGCTCCACAGCACCCCGGCCTCGGTGAGCGCGGCGGCGGCCGCAGCGACGGAACGCGCGCCGAACCACGGTCGCATGACCGCGGCGATCGTCTCCCGGTGGGTGTAGCGCTCGGCCTCGTCGGTGAAGTCCGCACCGAGGGACTCCTCCAACGCGGCAAGTACTTTCGTGGTCCCGGTCGCGGAACCCAGCGCGGCCCACTGGCGCGGTGTGAGCGCCACGATCATGACCCGTTCGGCGTCGGCGGTGACGAAGTCCGCACCGAAGGTGCCGTAGACGAAATTGCCGTGCCGCGGCCGGTCCCCGCGTTCGCGAACCTCGCTGAGCCAGCCCAGGTTCGCCACGCCCGCGAGGGCGACGTCGGCCAACGCGATCCGCAGATCGGCGCCCGCACCGGTGCGCTCGCGCCGGTGCAGCGCGGCCAGCAGCGCGGTGGTGGCGGTCGTCCCCGCCAGGAAGTCCCAGGCGGGCAGCACATGATTGACCGGAGTGCGGGTATCGGCGGGGCCCGTCAGGTCGGTCACGCCGACCTCGGTGTTCACCGTGTAGTCCACTGCCGGGCCCCCGTCGGCCTGGCCGCCGATGTGCACCTTGATGACATCGGCGCGGCGGGCGGCCAGCGCCTCGTAGGAGAACCACGGGCGGCCCACCGCGTTGTCGACGACCAGTCCCGCGTCCGCGCCCGGCGCGGTGGCCAGCGCCAGCACGAGTTCGCGGCCCTCGGGACTGCGCACGTCGAGCGCGACCGACTGCTTGCCTCGGTTGAGCGAGTTCCAGTACAGACTCTCGCCGGTGGCGCGCGCGACCGGCCAGCGCCGGTAGTCCGGGCCGCCGCCGAGCGGATCGATCCGGATGACCTGGGCGCCGAGCTGGGCCAGGGTCATGCCCGCCGAGGGTCCCGCGACGAAGCTGGCGAATTCGACGACCCGCAGGCCCGCCAGCGGCTGCCCGCTCATGCGCCTGCCTGCCGTGCGGCAGGAAGAGCGGAGGGCTCGTTGGTGACTGGCTGCGGTGTCAAACGCTCACTCCTTCATAGGAAATTTCCGAGATTATATATTATGTTCCATTACGGCCGGTCATCCGGTGTGGCGGCACCGGTCCCCGCCAGCCGCACGGCAGGCCGCAGGTGGCGATGACCTCGCGATGGATCGAGCCATCGGCGAAGTGGTGGGTGTAGAGGTGCGCCGAGGCGGGGTAGTCGCAGGCTGCGCAGCGGCCGAAATAGTCGAGTATCTCGGTGACTTGGGTGTGGGGCTCGGGCACGATGGTCGCTTCCGGGACGAGCGGACGGTGGCGCGGGGTGGGAGGAAACAGCGGCAGGCGCCTCAGGCGGGGCGGTGTTCGGTGGTGTCGCGCGTGGATATCGGCGCCGACCAGGAACCCAGGATGCGCAGCTTCTCGTGCGAGGTGGTGCCCGGATCGGCCGACCACAGCACCAGCTGCTGGTCGGTGTCGCCGGTGTCGCGGAAGGTGTCCCAGTTCAGCGTGAGGTCGCCGACGGCGGGATGGTGCAGGGTCTTGGTGCCGAACTCCTGGCGCGCGACGTGCCGTGCCGCCCACCACTGCCGGAACTGTGAGTCGGCGATCGACAGCTCGCCCACCAGTGCGGTCAGCTGGGGATCGGTCGGATTGACGGCCGCGTCCATGCGCAGGATCGCGACACAGGTCCGCGCGACCGATTCCCAGTCCGCATAGAGCTCGCGCATGGCCGGGTCGGTGAAGACCATGTGCACGTAGTTCCGCTTGCGCGCGGGCATCCCGCCGAAATCGGTGATCAGCGCCGCGGCCAGGTCGTTCCACGCCAGGATGTCGAGATACCGGCCGAACACCAGGGCGGGGGTATCGGTGAGCTGATCGAGCAGCCGCTGTAGCTGCGGGCGCACCGGCTTGGCCTGCCGCCGGGCGGGCGCACGTCGTTCGGAACGGCGGGCCAGGCTTTCGACGTACTCACGCTGGTCGGGGTTCAGGCGCAGCGCGCGCACCAGCGCGTCGAGCACGGGCTCGGACGGGGCGAGCCGGCCCTGCTCGATCCGGGTGTAGTAGTCGTGGCTGATCGCGACCAGATCGGCGACCTCCTCGCGCCGCAGGCCGCTGACCCGGCGGGGGGTGGCGCTGTGCACCGACAGGCCGACGTCGTCGGGGGTGAGCTCGCCGCGGCGGGCCTTGAGGAAGCCGCCCAGCTCGCGGAGGTGAGGTGCCTTCTCCGTCATGTCACCACGCTATGCCCGGCGAGACGCCGCCGCCTGGGACAAAACCTTCCCAGGCTCCCGGTAGCGCCGATCTGCGCGTTCTCGACACCGACTCCAGCGCACTGTATAAAATATGTTGCTTCAGTCACAGCTCGGATCGTCGGACGAGGACGTCTCGGCGTCGAGACAGGGTGGTATCGCGTGCACACAGTTTCGCCTCAGGCCTCCGAGGAACGGGTCCATCCGGACATCGCGTCGTCCTGGCGCCGGTCCCGGCTCAACGGATTACGGCGCGACGCGACTCCACGTCTGACGCCCGGGCCGGTCGCGACCGACAGCGGTCTGCTCCGGGCGGCGCGGCCGGTGCTCGGCCGCACACTGGGGGAGATCGAGGGCAGCCGGGTCGCCTTGGTGCTGGCCGATCACGCTGCCTGCATCCTCGAGGTCGACGGCGCGCTGCGCGCCGTGAGCCGCTCCATCGAAGCGGTGGGCATCGTGCCCGGGGTGCGGCTGAGCGAGGACCGGATCGGCACCAATGCCATGGGCACCCCGCTCGAGACGCGGCGCAGTCTGCTGGTGCGCGGCGAGGAACATTTTCTGTCGGCCTTCCGCGCCTTCACCTGTTACGGGCACCCCATCGTCCATCCGGTGACCCGCCGGCTCGAAGGCGTCCTCGGCATCGGTGGCGAGTTCGACGAGGATCACCGCCTGTCGGCGCCTTTGGCCCGCCGCATCGTCCGCGACATCGAGGACCGCCTGCAGCAGGACTCGCCTCGGGTACAGAGCCGGTTGATGAGCGCCTTCCGGGCGGCCGCGGGCCGCCGCGGCCGTTCGGTGGTGGTGGTCGGTGAGGGGCTGGTACTGGCGACCCCCTCGGCGCTGGATCTGCTGACACCGGCCGACCACGCCGCGGTGCGGGCCTGCGCGGAGAGTCTTCGTCCCGGCGCCGAGGAGTCCCACCGGCTCACCCTGGCCTCGGGCCGGGAGGTCGTGCTGACGTGCGCTCCGATCGAGGACACCCAGGGAGTGCTGGTCGACATCTGCGACGAACGCCGCGCGCGTCGCGGCGTCGCGGAACGGGTCGCGCGCTGGCCCCTGCTGGTGGTGGGCGAATCCGGCACCGGGCGCACCACGGAGGCGCTCGGCGTGGCGGGCCCCGCCGCGACGGTGCTGGACGCGACCGAGATCGTCCTCGTCGGCGAGCAGGCCTGGGCGACGGAACTCGGTGCCGCGCTGGACATTCCGGGACCACCGGTGGTGGTCGAGAGCATCGAGCTGCTGTCCGCGCCGCTCACCGCGTTGCTGGCTCGTGCCCTGCGCCGGACGCCGCGTCAGGTCGCGCTGACCACCACACCCGGCGACCACCTCGACGAGGTGCACGCCGCGCTGTCCGCCTTGTGCACCGACCGGGTCGACCTGCTGCCCCTGCGGCGGCGCAGGCACGAGATCCCGCAGCTGGCCCAGCGCATGCTCGCCGAAGTGACCGGCCACAACCGGACCCGCTTCACCTCCGATACCCTGCGGATCCTGGCCGGGCAACCGTGGCGGGGCAATTTCACCGAGCTGCGCCGGGTGGTCGAGGCCGCCGCGGCGGCGCGCTCGGCCGGGGACATCATCCCCACCGACCTGCCCGCGTCGCACCGCTCGGCTCAGGTTCCCGGCTCGCCGTTCCTCGAAGCCGAACGGGAGATCATCGTCGCGGCCATCGAGGCGGCGGGTGGCAACAAACTGCAGGCCGCGCGGGCACTCGGGGTGAGCCGGTCGACCTTGTACAACCGCATGCGGGCGCTGCGCATCGCGTGAGGTGGGTCCCGGCCGGCGGGAATCCCGGCCGGGAAAACCGCGGGCGCACGGTGTCGTGGCCGTGAGACGCCACCGGGTCCGCTCGCGCTCGTGGCGAGCGGGCCCGGGTCGGCTGGCAGTGTCTCAGCGGGCGGTATCCGGCGCCAGCAGTCGCATGACCGCGCCGAAGTCGTCGACGGAGTCGAGCGTGAACACCGACTCCACCACCTCGTCCATCCGCGACTCCGAGAGCACGCCCTGGGCGTTGACCCGGAATTTGGCGATCAGTTCGTCATCGGTCATCCGGGTGGTCGGGTCCGGGGACGGGCTGCCCTTGGGGAAGCGGCGCTCGGCGGTGAACGTCGTGCCGCGCGCGTCGACCTCGACCTTGGTCGGCCGTGCCGAGGGATGCGCCGACAACTCGGCGAAGTAGTCCGGATGCGGGGCGAAGGTGACCTTGTCCATCAACCCGAGCACGGACTCGCTGAACACGAGTTCGGGTGCGTGCCAGGCTTTTCCCGGCACGACATGGTGCGCGCCGACGGCCAGGCCGTGGGCGATGTCGAACTGCGCGTCGTGCGGCTTCTCCACGATCCGGCTCTGCCACAGCGGGTGCATGACCGCCGCCTCCCCCCAGCAGCGGATCGCGTCGATCTCCTCCGGCTTCAGATCGTTGGTATCGATGATCTCGGTGAGCGCGTGCAGCGGGGCGTGCAGGATGCGGCAGTGCGGGTAGGGCTTGTAGGACTGCTCGGCCAGGAAGCGCCATTCGGTGCCGAGGCCGTCGGTGATGTTGTCCGGTTCCCAGCGGCGGGTGCCGATGAAGCGGCGGAAGCCGACCTCGGCGTCGTCGAGAATCCGCAGGTCACCGCGATGGCCGAGGCCGGCCATGTGCACCGCGGTGAGCGAGGCCTGGGTCAGGGTGCCCGCGAGCAGATACTTGATGGTGGCGCTCGGGGCGTGCTCGATCCACGGACGCATGGAGTTCACCGGCGCGATCGCCGCCGCGATGCCCAGGGTGTTGGCGAGGGTCTCGGTGGACTGCCCGGCCAGCTTGCCCGCCGCGGCCGCGCCGCCGAAAACGGTGACGCTGTAGCCGATCACGGGGGACAGGTCCATCGAATCGTTCTGCACATCGCGCAAGTAATCCATCGCCTTGTAGAAGCGATAGGACATCTCGTGCGACAGCGCGACCGCTGCCAGCACCTCGCGGCCCGAGCTGGCGCGGCTCTCGCCCATGGCCATCGTGGTGGGCAACACGTAAGGGGAGACGTGCCCCGGTGGCAGGACGGCGTCGAAGTCGAGGGCGTTGATCAGCTCACCGTTGGCGAAGGAGGCGCCGAAGATCGAGACGCGGTCGGCGGTGCCGATGATGGTGGCGTCGCCCGCGGTGCCGCCGGTGAGCCTGCCGTACTCGATGCCGATGCGGCCCTTGGGTTCGTCGACCGCGCCCAGCGCGCAGCCCATCGCGTCCAGCAGCAGCCGCTTGGACTCCTGGACCGCCTCGGGCGGCAGGGTGTCGTAGTCGGCGCCGGTGGTGAAGCGGGCCAGCTGCTCGGCAATCGTTTCGGGCATGGGGGATTCCTCTCGCACTCACGGGCCACCGGCCGCGAACAGGGCCGGGAGGTTTTCGCATTATATATTATCGATGACAAGGTCGGACGCCTCGCGCACTCGGGCCGTCATGGCAGGGATGTCGCGCGCAGCCAGCGAGCCACCGCCTCGGCCCGGTTGGCGACACCGAGTTTGCGCAGGATATGGGTGATGTGGGTCTTGACCGTCGCCTCGGTGATGGACAGATCGCGGGCGATCTGCCGGTTGGCCCGGCCCGCGGCGAGCAGGTCCATCACCTCGGCTTCCCGATCGGAGAGTGCGGGCAGCCGGGTGGTGGCGGAGTTCGGGGGTGTATGGGCGCGGGTGAGCCGGTCCAGTCCCGAGCGTACGGCGGTGAGACCGTCGAGTAAGGCCGCCCCGGCCAAGGCGTGACCCAGCCCTTCGGCGAACACCGCCAGCATGGCCCGCGCGGTGGCGTCCACTTCGCGTCGCTGGAAGTAGTAGTCGCCGTGCACGAGCCCGGTCACGCTGTCTCCGACCACGATCGGGGCGACGCCGTAGGAGCTGCACCGGGTGAACTCCACCAGCGGCCGCACGACTCGTGGATTGTGCTGGACATCGAAGACGAGCCCGGGCTCGGCCTTGCTGACGATGTCCGTCTCGACCAAGTGTCCGTCCAGCGTGGGGCGGGATTCGCGTCCTGCGGCGAGTATCTCGTCGGCCCAGTGCGGATCGCGAGCCACGAACATGGTGTGCAGATGCCAGGTCGTGCCTTCGGTCGTCGAGACCAGGGCGCGGTCGAAGCCCATGGTGCCCACCGCCTCCGCCGCGCGCGCCAGGAGTTCGTCGGTGCCGCGAGCGCCACGCAGCGCCGCCACGGCTCTCGCGGCCAACCGCAGGTGGTGGGCGCTGTCGGCGCCGCGCAACGCGGCGAGCTCGGCCTCGGCCTCGCGGATGCGTGTCAGCAGGGCGGCCGCGGGGGCGATGTCGGTGCCGGGGGGTGCCTCGGTCACGAGGGCGAGGGTGTCGTCCCAGAGCCGGGCGAGCAGGTGACGGGCCGCTTCGGGGGAAGGGGCGTCGGGGGCGTCGATGGGCCGGTCCAGCAACTCGGCGGCGGCGGCCGTCAGCGCGGCCAGGCGCGCGGCGAGATCCGCCCCGCCCGCCCGGTCGCGGCTCGCAGTCGTCATCTCGATCACCGCGCAGCTCCCGTTCCTCTACTCCGCTGATACAGAATATTCAATATTCGCTACCTGTGTTGTGAATCGCTCCAATTGGCCCACCTGCTCGGCCGGGGCCTCATGCCCAGGTCGGAGTGGGTACTCCGTTCGGTCTACTTCCGGCCCCGCCTCTTGTGATTCACCACACTGCATATTTTATATTGCCTCGACCGATCGACGGAGCGACGCAGTCTGCTGCTGCCCGTCCCGACTGGAGGAGAGAAGCTGGCATGCGGGGAGTTGTGTTCAACGGGGATCGCAACCTCGAGATCGCCGAATTCGCGGACCCCACACCCGGCCCCGACGACGCGGTGGTGCAGATGAAGGCCTCGGGGATGTGTGGCAGCGATCTGCGGTTCTACCGGGCGCCCGCCGGGCAGGCGTTGGCCGCCTTCGGCCTCTCCGGCGACGACGGCGGCATCATCGGCGGACACGAGCCGTGCGGCGTGGTGGTGGCACTGGGGGTGAACGTCGATCCCCGCACCGTGCGGCTCGGCGACCGGGTCATGATCCATCACTACGACGGCTGCGGCGCCTGCGACAACTGCCGGTCCGGCTGGACCCAGATGTGCAGGCGTGGCGCGGTCATCTTCGGCGCCACCGCCCACGGCGGCCACGCCGACTTTCTGAGGGTGCCCGTCCGCACCCTGGTCCCGCTGCCCGACGAACTGAGTTTCATTGCGGGCGCGGCGATTTCGTGCGGTACCGGCACCGCCTTCGGCGCGCTGCGACGGCTGCGCGTCGACGCCTGCGACACCCTGGCGGTGTTCGGTCTCGGACCGGTCGGCCTGTCGGCGGTGCAGCTGGGTGCCGCGATGGGCGCGCGGGTGATCGCCGTCGACGTGCAGGCCGACCGGGTCGCCCGGGCCCGTGAGTTCGGCGCCGCCCACGCCATCGATTCGAGCGCGGACGACCCGGTGGCGGTCATCCGGGAGCTGACCGCCGGGCTCGGCGTGAGCGCCGCCCTCGACTGCTCCGGCGCCGCCGTCGCCCGCGCCGCGGCGGCTCGCGCGGCGGGACAGTGGGGGCGGGTCGCCTTCGTCGGTGAGGGCGGGGAGGTGACCGTCGAGGTCAGCCCGGACATCATCCGCAAACAGCTCACCGTCCTCGGCTCCTACACCTTCTCGCTCACCGGCCAGGCCGACTGTGCCCGGTTCGTCGCCGATCACGGCATCGACCTCGATCGCCTGTTCACCGACCGCTGGACGCTCGGCGACGCCGTGCGCGCCTATGCGGATTTCGACCAGCAGGCGGCGGGCAAAGCCGTCATCGAGTTCTGAGGACCGAGACCATGACGACAACCACCGACCGGGCTGTCGCGGCGCCGCGCCCGGGGCTGCGTGCCCGGCTCGGCCGCTCCGAACAGGCCTACTTCGTCCTCGGCATCACCGTGCTGCTGTGCGCGGCGGGCGCGGCGACCACCCCGGGGTTCCTCACCGCGGGCAACTTCGCCAGCCTGCTGCGGCTGTCGGCGGCCTTCGGCATCCTCGCCGTCGGCGCGGCGATCGTCATCCTGGGCAAGGGCATCGATCTGTCCATCGCCGGTGTGGCACTGGGCTGCGCGCAGGCCACCCTCGCCTTGATATCCGGCGGCATGCCCGAACCGCAGGCCATCGCGATCGCGGCGGTGATCGCGCTCGTCACCGGCCTGATCAACGGCGTGCTGGTCGCCTATGTGGAAGTGCCGGCGCTGTTCGTCACGCTGGCCACCGGGCTCCTGGTGATCGGCGGGGTCGACGTCTTCCTGCTCGACAGCAACTTCTACGCGCTGCCCGCCGGTTCCCGCATCGCCGAACTGAGCAACGGCGCGGTGTTCGGCGTCCCGCGCCCCGTCGTCCTTGCGGCGCTGGTGTTCCTCGCGGCCTGGCTGTTCGTCACCTATACCTCGGCCGGACGGCTCATCCGGGCCATGGGTGACAATTTCGCCACCGCCCGCGCCACCGGCGCCCCGGTGCGGCCGCTGCAAGTCGGCACCTACATGATCTCCGCGCTGCTGGCACTGCTGGCGGGGTACCTGACGGTCTCCATCCAGGGCAGCGTGCAGACCACCGTCACCTCGTTCGACCCGCTGTTGTTCACCGCGCTCACCGCGACCGTCATCGGCGGCATCTCCCTGGCGGGCGGCCGCGGCTCGATCCTCGGCGTGCTCGCGGGTTCGGTGTTCATCGCCGTGCTCGACAACCTGCTCGTCCTGCACGGACTCACCACCGCGGTCCAGGACCTCATCCGTGGCGGTGTGCTCATCGTGGCCGTCGCCCTGGACGCCTGGCTACACCCCCGCGACGAGGAAACCGCCAAGAGCGGCGAACTCTAGCCATTCCCGAATCACCTCTCTCTCAGGAGTCTTCGACGATGAAGAACAAGATGCTCGCCCTCGCTCTCGCCTCGGCCTCGGCGATCGCCCTTGCCGGCTGTTCCACCGGTGCCCGATCGGCGAACAGTCCCGCCGCGGGCGGCGCGGGCCAGACCTTCGGCGAGACCGTTCAGCTCTTCGACGCGAGCACCAAGGTGCACGAGTCCATGCGGGGCAAGAAGGTCGCCTTCGTGCCCATCCTCTACAAGGGTTACAACCTGACGATGAACTGGGGCGCCTCCATGGAGCGCGCCTTCGGCAACCTCGGCGCCGAATTCCAGGTCTACGACCCCAATTTCGACACCGACAAGATGACCCGCATCATCAGCGACATCATCGACCGCAAGGCCGCCGACGTGCTGATCCTGCACAACCCCGACGTCGGCGTCCTCACCAAGCAGATCGCCGACGCCCAGAAGGCGGGCATCTACACGGTCGTGGTCAACATGATCTCGAGCCGGCTCGGCGACGCCTACATCGGCGTGGACAACATCGCCGCCGCCGAGGACATCACCAGCCGGGCGGTCTCGGACTGCGAGAAGCGCGGCGCTCCCAAACGACTGGCGATCATCGACGGTCCCGGCAACGACGCCGCCTCGCTGCTGTGGTCCAAAGGCGTGCACAACATCGCCGACCCGGCCGGGTTCGAGGTGGTGACCACCGCGCACAGCCAGTGGCAGAACTCCCTCGCCCAGCAGGCCGCCGAATCGATCATCCAGCAGCAGAAGACGAATGTCTGCGGCTTTCTGGTCACCTACGACCTGAACTCCATCGCGGTAGGTGACGCGGTGCAGAGCGCGGTCGCGCGCGGGGTGATCCCGGCCGACTCGCTCGGGGTCTACACCATGGCCGCCGACACCCTGTGGTGTGACGCGCTGCGCCAGGGCAAGGTGACCGCCTCGGCCTCCTACGACGTCCAGGGTGTCGGCACCGCGGCGGTGGTGGCCGCCCAGCAGCTGGTACAGACCGGCGCGCCCGCGGGCAGCACGCACACCGTGGCCTTCGTTCCGCACACGGTGGTGGATCGCGGGAACGTCGACGCCACCACCATCGCCTGCTACAAGGGGCAGTGATGGCACGCGGCATCGACGCGTTCGGGCAGACCGGCGGCTCCTGGCGCGACCGCTTCGCACCTGCTCGCACGCTGTCGGACCTGTTCGAGAAGCGCTGGATGGAAGGCGCGGTGCCGCTGGGCCTCGCCGTGGGACTGAGCGTGCTGGTCGTGCTGAGCACACCGGTCGGCCTCGCGGACGCGCCGACCATCATGGACGAAATCTCCGAGAAGGGCTTGCTCGCGATCGGCCTGACCGTCGTGCTGGTCGCGGGCGGCATCGACCTGTCGGTCGGATCGATCGTCGGATTCACCGCGATCGGGGCCATGGTGGCCGCGCGGGCATGGGAGTGGCCGATGGTTGTCGTGGCTCCCGCCGCCGTCGTGTGCGGCGCGCTGCTGGGCGCGGTCAACGGATACTTCATCGCCTACCGGAAGATGCGACCCTTCATCACCACCCTGGTCACCCTGGTGGCCTTCGGTGGCGCGGCCGCGGCGCTGCAAAGCGCCTACAGCTTCCAGCTGAGCATGCCGAGACCCGATATCGTCTGGGACTTCCTGGGCGAGGGCTCGATCGCGCTGATTCCCACGGCCTGGGTCTTCTTCGGGTGCGTGCTGCTGGCGGCGCACGTCGGCCTCACCCGGTCGCGGTGGGGCTGGTGGGTGGCCGCGGTCGGCAGCGACCGGCGATCGGCGCGCCGCAACGGCATCCCGGTCGACCGGGTCACCTTCTTCGGCTACGTGCTGTCCGGCGCGCTTGCCGGGCTGGCCGCCCTGCTCACCTCGGCCCGGGTCGGGCGCACCGATCCCGATGTCGGACAAGGGTGGGAGCTGATGGCGCTGACCGCCGTCGTACTCGGCGGGGTAAGCCTCGCGGGCGGTCGCGGTTCGGTGCTGCGGGCGACGGTCGGCATCGTGGTCGTGCAGATCATCCAGCAGGCCACGGTCGTCATGCACCTCGAAGGTTCTTGGTACACCGTGGTTCTCGCGCTGGCGCTGCTGGTCTTCGCGGTCCTCGATCAGCAGTGGGGCAAGTACCGGCAGCGCACCGCCGAGAAGCTGAAGATCGACCCGGGCCGGATCGCCCTCGGCGAACTCGTCGACGTGACCGTGCCCGGCACCGTCTGGACGATCAACGACAAGATGACCGACGCCACCCCGATCGGTCTCGGCCGGATCGAGGGCGCCGAGGACTGCGCCGTCGGACCCGAGGGCGAAATCTACTGCGGTGACCGCCGCGGCTGGGTCTGGCGTTTCCATGCCGACGCCCCCGACGAGGGCGAGATCTTCGCCCGCACCGGCGGTTTCCCGCTCGGTCATGCCTGGGACCGGGACGGGCGGCTGCTGGTCGCGGTCGGCGGTATGGGCGTCTACCGATTGGACGCGGACGGGGAAGCCGAACCGGTCGCCACCAAGGTGCCACGCAGCCGGTTCTCCCTGATCGACGACTCCGGGTTGCGCGCGGTCGACGACCTCGACGTCGCCCCGGACGGCTCGATCTACGTCTCGGACTTCTCCACTCGCACCAATGCCGCCGAATACCTGGTGGAACTGGTCGAATCGCGACCCAACGGCCGCGTGGTGCGGATCGACCCCGACGGCAGCGCCGAGGTCGTGGTGTCCAACAGCGTGTTCCCCAACGGCGTCTGCACCGCGCACGACGGGCAGTCGATCCTCATCGCCTCCACCGGCTTGTGCCGGGTGGACCGGCTGTGGATCGCAGGCCCGAAACAGGGACAGCTGGAACCGGTCCTGGAGAACCTGCCGGGCAATCCCGACAACCTCAACCGGTCCTCCGACGGCAACTACTGGCTGCCCTTCGTCTCGCTGCGCACGCCGATGTCGGACCTGCTCAACCGCTACCCGGCGGTGCGCAGGAGGATGACCAAGGAAGTGCCTCTCGACAGCTGGGTGGTGCCGCAGCTCAATGTCTCGTGCGTGATGAAGTTCAGTGACCGGGGCGAGATCCTGCAAGTGCTCTGGGATTCCACGCTGGCGGCGCACCCGATGGTGACTTCGGTGAAGGAACGCGCCGGGCAGCTCTATCTGTGCGGTGTCAGCAACAACCGCATCGGCCGGCTCACCCTGGACCCGGGCGAGGTCGGCTCCATCGATCCGGCGCAGGTCCCCGGCCTGATCGTGCCCGGCCGCCCGATGGCGGAGGCGGACCGATGAATCGTGCTTTGACCACCCTGAAGGAATGGATCAATCCCGGCTGGGCCCGGCACCGCAGCGTGCCCCCTTTCGAGGCCGGATTGCGTCCGAACCGGCGGCTCGACGATGCCGAGCTGCTGTTGCCCGCGGGGGATCACGCACCCGACGACGTGCTCGTGCGCCCCGGTGGGCAAATCGTCTTCTCCAGTGGGAACACGGTTTTCACCCTCGACGGCGGTACGGCCGCGCCGCACGCCGTCGTCGGTGGTCGCGCGGGCAGCCTCCTCGACACCGGTGACGATCTGATCGTCGCGGTCGACGGCGTCGGCCTGGTCCGGATCGACCGCCGCGGCGGCACCCACGACCTGTGCACCGACCCGCTGGTGGCCACCGGTGTCACCGATCTGACCCGGCTGCCCGACGGCGCGCTGCTGGCGACGATCGGCTCGGTGGAACCCGCGCACCGGGACTGGGCGCAGGCCCTGGTCGCAGGCGACCGATCCGGCCGGATCGTGCGCGTGGATCTCGCGCACGCCGAAATCGCCGCCGACGGTCTCGCTCACCCCAGCGGCATCGAGATCGTCTCGGACACGGAGGTTCTGATCTCCTTGGGCTTCGAGCACCGCATCGAACGGAGGCGCATCGACGCCCTGAACCGGCCCGGCGCACCGGTCGGCAGCAGGTTGCCGGTCTACCCCGGGCGCATTCGCGCCGCGGGCGACGGCTGGTGGGTCGCGGCGCCCTATGCCCGCAACCGTTTCACCGAACTGCTGCTCGACGAACCCGAGCTGCTCGCCGAGATGCGGGCGACCATCCGCCCCGACGAATGGTTCGTGCCACGCCTGCGCTGTGCCAACCCCTACACCGACACGCTGCAACTGGGGCAGCTGCGCGTCCTGGGGGTGGTGAAACCCTGGGCGCCGGCCCGATCCTACGGCCTGGCCTTCCGTCTCGACGCCCGCGGCCGGATCACCGAGAGCCTGCACTCGCGTGCCGACGGTGACCGCCACGGCATCACCGGTGTCGCGGGGGGACCGCACGGAATCATTCTGGCGGCCAACGGCTTCGGCAACGTCCTGTGCGCCGGGCCGCGGAACGAGAGGAGTCTGCCGTGACCGGGAAGACCATCGAGCCGGTAATCCGGCTGGCCGGTGTCAGCAAGCACTACAGCGGCACCTACGCCTTGCGCGACGTCGACTTCGACGTGCGTCCCGGCGAGATCCACGCGCTGCTCGGCGAGAACGGCGCGGGCAAGTCCACCCTCGTGAAGGTGATCTCGGGCGCGATCGGCCACGACGCGGGCACCCTCACCGTCGGCGGCCGGGAACGCCGCTTCGCCACACCCAAGGAGTCCGCCCAGGCCGGCGTTGCCATGGTCTACCAGGAGGGCTCCCTGGTGGAGTCCATGACGGTGGCGCAGAACCTGTTCCTCGGTGACGAGAAGCCGTTCAACAACCTCTCCCAGCTCAATGTGGTGGCGCGCGAGCTACTGGAATCCCACAACTTCCACATCCGGCCGGAGATGACCGCGGGCGCGCTGGGGATCGCGCAGAAGCAGATGGTCGAGATCGCCCGCGCGGTGCACCGCAACGCCACCCTGGTCATCCTCGATGAGCCGACGGCCTCGGTCACCCCCGAGGAACGGCTCCAACTGTTCCTCTCGATGCGCAGGCTCAAGCGCCGCGGCATCGGCGTCGTCTTCATCACCCACATGCTCGACGAAGCCTTCGAGGAAGCCGATCGCATCACCGTCCTGCGCGACGGACAGGTCCAGGGCACCCTGGACAAACCCGCTTTCGACCGCACCGAGGTGGTGCGGATGATGGTGGGGCGCAGCGTCGAATACCAGCGCGTGCCGCCAGGGCGCGAACCCGGCCCGGCGCCGGTGCTCGAAGTCGACGACCTCACCCTGCTGCCCGCCGTCCGCAACATGTCCTTCTCCGCGCATCCGGGTGAGATCGTCGGCATCTACGGTCTCGTCGGCGCGGGACGCAGCGAGACGGCGATGATCGTCGGCGGGGTGGCCAAACGGCGGCGGCTGCGCGGCGGGACCGTCCGGCTGGCCGGGCGCCCGGTGCGGTTCCGCACCCCGCGCCACGCCCGCCGCGCCGGGATCGTCTACGTCACCGAGGACCGCAAGGCCTCCGGCTTCTTCGGGCACTTCTCCATCGCCGACAACATCTATTTCGGCCACCTGTGCAGCGCGGCGCGCCTGCCGCTGCTGGTGCGGCCGGGGGAGCGCAAGTCGGTGGCGCGCAGATTCGTCGAACGATTCCACGTGCGCACGCTGCAACCGGAGCGGGCGAAGCTCGAGGAACTCAGCGGAGGCAACCAGCAGAAGGTGGTACTGGCCAAGAGCCTGACCCGTACCCCGCTGGTGGCCATCATCGACGAACCCACCCGCGGCGTCGACCTCGGCACCATCACCGAGATCCACGCCATGATCCGCGCGCTGGCCGACGACGGCGTCGCGGTGGTGGTCATCTCCTCCTACCTGCCCGAGATCCGGGCGCTGTCCGACCGCATCCTGGTCGCCAAACAGGGCAGCATCGTCGCCGAGTTCGACCCCGACGAGGCCGACGACGCCAGGCTGATGTTCGCCGCGGTGCACTGACCGGCCTGTTCGCCGCCGTGCCCGCCCGTGCGGCGGCGAACGGGGGAAGGATCCTTCCCAGGAAGAGGCTCGTCCTGTCGGTACCGGTCACCGGGTCGCAGAGTGGAGTCATCGAGACGACACGAGCGAGCAGAGGACAGCACATGGAGGACATCGAGTTCCGCAACGCCACCGTCACCCTGGCGGGCACCCTGTATCTGCCCGCGGAGTTCTCCGAGGACGGCACCTACCCGGCCATCGTCGCCGTGCACCCTGGCGGCGGTGTCAAAGAGCAGACGGCGGGACTGTACGCGGAGGAACTCGCGGCCCAGGGCTTCGTCACCCTGGCCTTCGATGCCTCGCACCAGGGCGAGAGCGGCGGGCTGCCCCGGCACCTGGAGGACCCGTCGGCCCGCGTGGCCGACATTCGTGCCGCCGTCGACTACTTGTCCACCCTGCACTACGTGGACGCGGACCGGATCGGCGCGTTCGGTGTGTGCGCGGGCGGCGGGTACGCGATCAACGCGACCATGACCGACCGCCGGATCAAGGCTGTCGGCGCCGTCAGCCCGGTCGACATCGGCGCGACCTTCCGCAACGGCTGGGACGGCTGCGCGCCGGTCGAGACCCAGATCGCCACCCTGGACGCGGTGGCCGCGCAGCGGGCCGCCGAGGCCACCGGTGGGAAGGTCGCCGAGATCAACTACGTCCCCGAGACCGTGGACGAGACCACTCCCGCCGACCTGGTCGAGGCGCACGACTACTACCGCACGCCACGCTGTCAGCACCCCAACTCCGACAACCGGATGCTGTTCACCGCCAGCGTGCCCCGCATCTTCGCCTTCGACGCCTTCGACCGCGCCGAGGAACTCCTCGACCGGCCGGTCCTGCTGGTCGCGGGCACCGCGGCGGGGTCGCTGTGGCAGGCCGAGAACCTGCACAAGCGACTGCCGGAGACCACCGCGCTGGTCCTCGTCGATGGCGCCGGCCACGTGGGTCTCTACGACAAGCCCGAATACGTCGACCAGGCGGTCGCCGCGCTGACACCGTTCTTCACCGAAAAGCTCTGACCGCAGCCGCGATTCGCGGGCCCGGCATCGCTGACGCGGTGCCGGGCCCGCGGCCTTGTCCGGGGCGGCAGCACCGCTGGTCTGCCGACGGCCCGGCGGTCGCCGTTCGGAGCACGAGATGCCGGTCGAAACGCAGGGAGGCCGGCGTGTCCACGACTGTGGTCAGCAACGTCGTGGTGATCACCCAGGAGGGCGAGTCGGGTCCGGCGTGCAGGGTCCCCGGCAGCCGCGCAGGCTGCGGGCCGGCGGTGGTCGGCACAGCAGCGGGTCCGAGGCCCGGTAGCTCCACAGAGTAGTAGGTCAGGTGCGGTCGGAGACCGGGTCTGACCTGCTTTCTGCCTTCTTACCTGCGTTTACCGCCCGTTTTGCTCCGGGCGGGACGGCCGCTTCGCCGTACGTGATCATGCCTGTTGGGCGTCGGGGTTGCTCTGCGCCTACGCGACGGTTCCTGGGTCGAGTTTGTCCCTGGCTGTCTCTTGGCATCGGCGCGACGATCGAGTGCGCACGAGTTGTACGCGTGGCGCCGACAAGACGAGGAGCTTTCGAGATGGAATCTGTGCGTTTCAAGAACAAGGACATCGATGTGGCCGCTGATCTGCGGTTCCCGCCGGGGTTCGACTCGTCGAAGAAGTATCCGGCGATCGTATGTGGTCATCCGATCAGCAGTTGCAAGGAACAGACCGCGGGCAGCATCTACGGTGAACGCCTCGCCGAGATGGGGTACGTGACCTTGGCATTCGACGCGTCGTATCAGGGTGAGAGCGGTGGTGAACCCCGCTACCTGGAGGACCCGGCCGCTCGCGTCGAGGATTTCCGGTGTGCGGTGGACTATCTCGTCACGCTCGACTACGTCGATGAGGAGCGGATCGGTGCGCTCGGTGTCTGCGGGGGTGGGGTCTACGCGGCCAACGCGACGATGACCGAGCACCGGATCAAGGCGCTGGGTACCGTGGTGGCCGCGCGGATACCCCTGGATAGAGTGGGGCCTTTTGATGACCCCACGTATTTCCCCCCGTATTTCCCCACATATAACCCCACGTATCGACCACGGCCCGAAACCAACACCCCACCCTCGCGGCAACAAGACCGCTAACACAGTTGCCGAGCAGGGCTCACCAACCACACCGAACGGCCTCGCCACAGCGCCCGGAACAGCCCCGACCCATGTCGGCATGCTGCATCCGGATCACCTCCGAACCACACCCATCACCTATCCAGAACACATCCGAACCACATCCAACCGTACATAACCGCAGGCCAACGGGCTACAGAAGCCAACAAGGCGCGGCCGGTGGAACCGAGCGAACACTCGGGGACCGCGCCGGCGATGACACCCAGGCGTGGATATGCCTTCTCACCAGCCGTTTATACAAATATATTCGTCCGACATCGCTGGTATCAAAGCTTCATTCCGAGCCATGTTGCGAAACTAGAAACGCTATTTTTCTGGCGTCGCTGAGCTGCCGCGATTCACGTACGCTTGGGAAGCGTGACCGAGCCGGACTGGATCGTGCCTGATACGGCTGTCGCGCGGTGAAATTCGCGATAGACGTCATGGAGTCTCAAGAACGGCCGTGAAGCCACGGCGGTCGCCGAATTGGCGTCTGCCGCAGCGGCGGCACAATGTCCTGCAGTCGTGGCAGTATCTCCGTATCATACTCACTGATCCACGACTCTTGGACTGCGTTTGTCTTCATCGGTTGCGTTTCATTTTCCTCATGACAGTAATGATCCTCGTCGTAACGGTGACAGCTGAGGAACTCACCGCCACGCCCGTCCGGCGGATGGACCGACTTCCAGCGCTTGCCAATTCGGAAACACGTTACTGCTGTGAAGAACAGCGAACTTGGCCAGAGGGCCGCCATCAGCGATGAAGTCAACAGCGTGACCTCGATCGCAGGTGCGTGGTTTCGGTACAAATGCTCGTGACGTGAAGCTCCCTACCGTGAGTATAAGGAACCCGTTCGGTAACAGCGAATTTCACTCCCACAACCGCGAGCACGGCAATGTTGGATGGTCTTCGGTCACGTTGTCATCGACTGTGACAACGACCTCCGGCGATCCGTGGGCCAACTCATCAGCGACATTCTGAGCCTGTTCGGCCGACCCCTGATAGTCCAACCTCAGCGCACCGGATTCGATCCGGATGTGTCGTGGCCTACGCATGTCCACCACTCCCGTTCCGTTATGGCCAAATTGCCTGGTAACGAGAGTGAATCCGAATACGGGACCGATCCATATCGTGACCCGTTGGTCGGTATACATTCGGTGTATATCGCACCGATGCCGGGAGATCTAGGCTCGGTGCGTTCAGGGGCTCAATGCATCAAACAACCAGTTCAACCACTACGAGAGGAGACAACCAAACGATGACTGACACAACGACCGCACTCGCCCGAGAAGCAAAGCCGCAGCGGCACAAGGTGACTGGTGACGTTCACCTGCTGCTGCGCCGAGGGACTGAAGTGCTGTTCGGCCAGCGCCAGAACACAGGCTTCGAGGACGAAGCCTGGCACCTGCCGAGCGGTCATCTCGAAGCCGACGAATCGGTGGTCGACGCCCTGATCCGCGAGGCCAGGGAAGAAATCGGCGTGACCATCGCGCCGGAGGAGGTGCACTTCAGCCACATCATGCACAACTCGTCCTCAGGCGGGCGCATAGCGCTATTCTTCACCGTGGACACATGGCAGGGGGAGCCAACCAACCTGGAACCTGAAAAGTGCAGCGCACTCGAATGGTTCGCGACAGATGCACTGCCCGAGCACATGGTCCCCTACTGCCGCACAGCGATGGAGCGCATCGCGGCTGGCGACTCCTTCTCGGTCTACGGCTGGTAGATCACTGTGCCTCCGTCTGGCCCGGTGGTGTGCGTCAGCTACCTGGCGCAGGCGGAACTATGGACCGTGCCCGTATTCCCCCTTGCCAACCGCGGAGCGGAAATCCGCACCATCGAATGGTCGGTAGCGGCTGACGGGCCGATGACAGCGGCGGTGCTCGCATCTCTGGGAGCACCGACCCTGCTGATTGCCAACGACACTGGCGACGATGAGCACGGCCGCGGCGTTGCCCGCTGGCTGGAACAACGCGAGGTTCAGCGTGCCTTCGCGATCAGGCCGGATGTCGTCACTCCGCGAATCGTCGTGAGTGGCGATGACCAGCACACCCGCACCTGGTTCGCCCATTTGCCGGGCGTTGTCGCCAGTTTGGAGCGTGCCGACCTGTCGCCGCTGGCGGAGGCGGCATTCGTTTACCTGGATTGCTACGAGCTGATCGAATCAGCCGCACTTCGCGTTATCGAGGTCGCCCGTGCCGCCGAGGTGCCCTTGTTGCTCAATCTCGGTGACTCCATGCTTTCGCCTGAGGTGGCAGCTGCCGTACGCGGGCACTCGGGCCTGCTCGTGCAAACGAATGTCGATGACACTGCTCACGCCGATGCGCCAGCTCTGGCCCGATCCATCTTGGACCAGACTCGTGCAGCCTGGGTGATCGTGACCGCTGGTGCTCATGGTGCCGTCGGGCTCAGTCGGTCTGAGCTGGTCTCGGTGCCAGCGTTTCCGGTGGAGATTCGACATACGCACTGCGCGGGTGCTGCCTTCTCTGGTGGCCTGCTTCATGGCCTCTGGGCTGGCTGGTCAATGGGGCAAAGTATGTTGTTCGGATCGGCCAGTGGAGCACTCCGGTGTGCACGCCACCAAGGTGCCTCACTGCCGACCTTGGCCGAACTGCGGGCATTAATCGCCAGTCGCCAACAGCTAGAACAACCCCCACTCATCCATCCAGCCAGTTACTTCCGCGAATCGCGTACGGCTCATCTGCTTCTTCTTGGCCTCCGCTTCGGACTCATCCTTGGCGCCGTACTGCCACCATGCCTCGTTCGTCTGCCGATCCATGACCAGGAACCGATCCTTTACGGCTGGCCCGCGTATCACGAGCGACACCGTGAACGGCTCCGCGACGACTGCATGCATCATCGAGTGGTGCAGCGCGTAGCTGGTGCCGACCGCCTCCTCTCGAACGTGCAGCACTGGCAGCTTGTTCGGCTCCACCTGTTCGTCCAGCTCGGCGTTGCCGAACAAGTAGTGCCGGTAGTGCCCGCGCAGAATCTTGCTGGCGTAGGACCAGCGGTGATTGTGCGGGCGGTCGAAGTAGCCTGGCAGGAATACATGCAGTCGTACCCGTACTCCCGGATCGTCCTCGCTGGCCAGCACGATTTTGTCCAGGATGTCGTAGTGCTCGCACAGGTCGAGCAACTCGGGCCGGTTGGGTAGCTCCTCGAGCCGTGCACGCACAATTCGCGGTTCGGCCGTAAGTTCGTTCAATGCCTCACGACAGTTCAGCTCGACATCGTCGATGTCGCCCCAGTCGATCCAGCGCAGATTTTCGGCGATCCGATCCATATCGTCCATTGGGTTCACTCCTCGGGCTTGGCGCTGGACTTCCACAGGCGGCAGACGGGCACGATGTCGTCGTAGGTCGTGCACGAGGACTGGCCCATCACCACCTCTTCGGCCGGACACCCGCCCATGCAGGCACCGGCTTTGCACCCGCCGCATGAGCTTTCGGCGAGGACACTGGTGAACAGCTCGAACTCGTTGGCACTGTGGTTGAGCTGCACTTGCCCGTCGACCATCTGGGCGAAGTGCAACTCGGTGTCGAACAGGTAGGAGCAGACGTAGCAGCGGCCGTCTGGGAAGATCGAAATCCGGTCCAGTGTTCGGCCGATGCACCCCTGATAGCCCTCGGCGGCGTAGCGCTCCATCTGATCGCGCCGGGCATACGTCGGCTGATACCACACCCTTGTCTTGTACTGGGGTGCAACATCATTGAGCGCGTCGCAAAAACTCACCCATTCCGGCGGTGTCATGGCCATCTCCGGATTGCCGTGCCCTGTGCCGATGGTCGAGAAGACGTGAAACTTCACCAGGCTCACACCCAGGACATCCGCAATGTCGAGGAGTTGGAACACATCTCGTTCGTTGGCCTTGTTGACCGTGCAGATGATGCGAGTGTCGAATCCGCGTTCGGCCAGCTCCCGCGTGGTTTCCATGGCTTCATCGAACGTGCCGGCACCACGCACGGCATCGTGGGTCTCGCGGCTGCCACCGTCGAGGCTCACCTGTACGTAGGCGAAGTTCTCCGGCCCGAGCTGCCGGAAGCGCCGAAGTGCCGGTTTCTGAGCGTTCGTCGTGGTGATGACGTGCTCGTAGCCGAGATGTTTGCTCAGTCGGATCACCTCGCAGTAGTAGGGGTGGAGCGTCGGCTCCCCACCGAGGATTGTCAATTTGCTCCCGCCCAGCCGACGCCACGTGGTGAGCGTGTCCACGATCTTGGGCAGCGGCATCTTCAGCGCCCGGTCTAGCCGTTCGCCCATGTAGCAGTGCTCGCAGCGAAGTTGGCACGCCTCGGTGATGTAGAGGTAGACGTTGCGGAAGCGGCCGTAGGCCACACGGTCGATCCGGTCCGGCTGAGGAACGGTGGCACCGCGCGGCATGCGGGCGTGGCCGTACCCATCACTGCTCGGTTTGAGGCTGGGCATGGGCAATGGAACAGTATTCATCGTGTGGAACTCCGTGAAATAAGGAGCGAGGCAAGCAGATTTGCCGCCCCGTCGATGGTGTTGGTGGTGTCGAGCTGAGTGACGGCAATGCCGGAGTCGGTGAAGCCCCCTCGGATACCGGCAGCCGTCTGGTGGTAGCGCTGCAACCTGGCCTTGAACAGCCGCGGCGAGTCGCCGCGCCGTGGATGCAACAAGCCACCGCAGTGGGCGCACTGCCAGGGGTCATCCCGGCTGGGTATGGCTGGAAGTCTGGGATCGCGGATGGGATCACGCTCGCACTGGTGGCACACCTTTCGGTTCTTTGCCCGCTGCTTGAGCGTCTTGGCGTCGGTGACGATTTCGATCGCCTCGATATGACCGGGTGGTGTCAACGCCCAGAGGCTGGTGAGCAGTTGGTCGACCTGGCTCGCAGAACCGGGGAAGTTGTCCAGCAGCACGGTATGCACGTCCGGATCGGCGCGAGCGGCATCGAAATATGAGCGCAGCGCTTCCCCAACGGTGAACTCGTCGATCCAGCCCAGCCGTTCGCTACTGGTCGCGGTGGCAGCCAGTACGTCTGTCGGCACGTGCTCGCGCAGTCGGAAGATCCGCCGCCCTGGTGCCGATCCGAGGCGCAGTGTGAGAGTGGTTTTGCCTGCGGCCGGTGGACCGAAGATGGGTACGACAAGGGACAGGGCCACGGCCTACTCCTTTCTTTTGAGGGCCTGAATGTGTCTGGTCCCCAAGCGTCGGATTTCGGCCAAAAACCCACCACGACCACGACGAATACGCGATATACATGGAACGCATACTGATCACGGAAACCAGTGGTAGCGTTCTCCGGCCAGGGCAAACGGGGGATAAGGCAACCCTCGCGGACGATCCGGAGCGGTTCACATGACCGAAACGCCGCACAACCAGCGCTACTGCGCGCGCTGCGGCAACCGCTTGAGCCGCTACAACGCCGAATCTGTGTGTGGCGCTTGCGAAGTCATGGCACGGGGGCAGCGGCACCGCCCGCCTACGCTTCCGCTGGACTTCTGGCAGACCGACCAAATGCGCGATGCGCTCGCCACCTGGCACATGGGCCGGGTCTTCTTCGCTTACCGCAACCACCCGTATCACGGACAACAGCTGCCGCAGGAACTTATGGGCAGTTGGCTCGGTATGACACAGGTGCAGATCAGTCGAATCGAAAAAGGTTCAGCGCCAGAGCAACTGTCCAAACTGACGCGGTGGGCGCAGATACTCCGAATTCCGCCCGAGTTGCTGTGGTTCAAGCTGCCCGACGAGGTGGGCGCGGCAGCCGTATCCATCGAACCTACAAGCACGACAGGTAATAACGCGCTGGCGCTTGCGCGCTGGTTGGCTGGCGATGGCACTGGCACCCCACCGATCAGTCACAGTGACGACCTGGAGCGGGTGAGCTTGGCGCTGGAAGACGCTCGCCGGTACTTCGACGGCTCGGTCCTGAAGTTCTTCCATGCTCAGCTTGCGCGTTGCAAAGCCGATGACGGTTCCCTCGGTCCAGCCGAAGCGTTGCCACTCACACTCGCCGTGCTCGGCGCAATCCGACGGCACAGCAAGGATGTTCACTCGGACGTGCGTCGGCAACTGCTGGCGGTTGGATCAGATGGCGCGGAATTCGCAGGGTGGCTGTATCGCGACCTCCATGACCCGGTAACGGCGACCTTCCTGTACGACCGCGCGATGGAGTGGGCGCAGGCCGCGGGCAGCCTGCCCATGCAGGGATACGTCCTGCTCAAGAAATCCCAGATGGCCTATGACTCGCGCGACGCTGGGACACTTCTCGGATTGGCGCAAGCCGCCAAAGAGGGACCGTGGCAGCTTCCGATCCGGGTACAGGCGGAAGTCGTGCAGCAGGAAGCCTTGGGGCTCGCCATGATCGGCGAACCAGCCACTGCCGTGGAGCAAAGCCTTGATCAGGCTCAGCACCTCCTCACCGAGGCCAGCGGTGCCGACGACCAAGGGTTGGTGAGCTACTTCAACGAGAGCACGCTTCTGGTTCGCTCAGCCTGCTGCTACACCGAGGCGGGCAAGCCGCAGCGGGCCACTGAACTGTTCGGTCACGTGCTCGCCGACGGGGGACTGTCCCGGCGCGATGCTGGTTTCTTCAGTGCTCGACAGGCAAAAGCACTCGCACTCAGCGGCGAACCAGACGAGGCCGCCACGGTGGCAACCAAATCGGTCGAGGTGGCGCGCGAGACCCGTTCGGAGCGAACGATGAATGTCGTTGTGGATGTAATGCGGACGCTCGACCCTTGGAACCACCGGCCGAGTGTGCGGCAGCTCCGTGAAGCCTTGATGCCGTCGCGCTAAGTCGTGAGCCAGTCCGCCACGATGCGGATCACTTCGGCCTGGAACTCCTGGCTTTTCGGGTTGCGGTACTGCGGATCGTCATGGACGGCGAATCCATGCTGTGATCGCTCGATTTCAACCAGCTCAACGGGTGCGGTGAATTGGGCGACGGCAGTACGGGAACCGTCGATTGGGACCAAGGTGTCTGCGTTGCCATGGACGATCAGAGTCGATGCCTTGATCTCGCCGAGGACTTCGTTCGGCTTCAGCCAGAACACCTCATTGAGCAGCGGCCGACCATGCCGCAGTGTCGGCGTGAACTGGATCGCTCCGGTTTTGTCGAGTTCTTCGGCCTTCTCGTCGCTGATGACATCGTTCGTCCAGTAGTCGCGAGTGTCGATGGTGCGCTTCTTGTAGTCGAACTGCGGATTCAGCAAGACCAACCGAGACAGATCCTGTGGGCGTTTGGCAGCGTAATAGCCACAAATGCCACCCCCAAAGCTAGCACCGAGCAGCGACACGTCACTGGCACCCGTGGCAGCCTGAACAGCAGCGAGGCTGACACGGATGTCGTTGAGGATGGCGGAAAGTGTCAGTTCCTCTTGGCGGCCCTCGCTGTCGCCGTGGCCGCGAAGATCAAACCGCAGCGACGCCATACCAGCATCGGCAAGGCCGGTCGCGAGACGGGTGAAGAAGCCGCCCTCCTCGCGGGTGACGCCGCCACCGTGCACCAGCACGACGGCGTGCGTCGTGGGTTGACCGGGAGTGACGAGGGTGGCTGCCAGGTGCAGGCCGTCAAGTGTACGGATGCGGGTGATGGTGCTTGTCGGAACCACGGAGCCAGTCAACCAGAGCAGACACACCGCTGCCAGACGATGAGAGTACGCCGCAGCCCATCGGCGACGGCGGTGGATCGGTGTCGGGGATTGCCGCGTGGTTCTCTGTCGCGCGCCCAATGATTGGCCGGTCCGACAACGTCGGGCGTCTCCTGATGCACCGGTCCCGCTGGCCGACCGCCCACCCAGATGAGACTACGACCGGCCGCGCGCACACCAGCAGCGGCCCAGCTGGGCCGAATTCGGCTAGTTGTGATGTCCAGGGAGGTTGTCCGGCCTACTCACTGTGGTGAGTCCGGCTGACAGGTGAAGGCCTCCGGCTGTGAAGTGGAGCTGTCTAGGAACC
>NZ_JBFAXY010000007.1:21905-283808 GCF_040681035.1 Nocardia sp. NPDC051911 | reverse complement strand
CCGCCCCCGCCGCGTACGCGACGAAGGAGCAAGCGGCGGTCGCGCAAACGCGAGCCATAAGGGGGCCGCGAACACCCAGCGCCGCAGGCGCTGGAAAGACAAACACAGCTAGGCTGCTTGCGGACAAACTGGTGCGCGAACCAGTGTGACGGGAGAAGTGTGGAATGAGCGTGCGCAGCTGGCCCCAGGTGCTCGGAACCCTCGCCGACGGTGGCGACCTGGCCGCGGACGACACGGCGTGGGCGATGAGCGAGATCATGTCCGACAACGCCACCCCCGCGCAGATCGCCGCGTTCGGCGTCGCCATGAAGATCAAGGGACCCACGCCCGCCGAGCTGACCGGCCTGGCCAGCGGCATGCTCGAGCACGCCCGGCTGGTGCGGATCGATGGCGACGCGGTCGACATCGTCGGCACCGGCGGTGACCGGTCCGGCTCGGTGAACATCTCCACCATGTCCTCGATCGTGGTGTCCGCGGCCGGGGTACCCGTGGTCAAGCACGGAAACCGGGCCGCGTCATCGAAGAGCGGCGGCGCCGATGTGCTGGAGGCGCTGGGCGTGAAGCTCGCGCTCGGTCCCGAGGCGGTGGCTCGCTGTGTGCGGGAAGTCGGCATCGGTTTCTGCTTCGCGGCCGTGTTCCACCCCGCCCTGAGGTACGCGGGCGCGGCGCGCAGCCAGATCGGCATCCCGACCGTCTTCAACGTGCTGGGGCCGCTGACCAACCCCGCGCAGCCGCGCGCCGGGCTGGTCGGCTGCGCGTTCGCCGACCTGCTGCCCGTGATCGCGGGCGTGTTCGCCGAACGCGGCGCGAGCGCGCTGGTGGTGCGCGGCAACGACGGCCTCGACGAGATCACCACCTCGGACACCACCGAGGCGTGGATCGTGTCGGGTGGACGAACGCGCCGAACCACCATCGATCCGACCCGCATCGGCATCCCGCGGGTCGATCTGGACGCGCTGCGCGGCGGCGACAGCGAGGTGAACGCGGGCGTGGCCCGCGACGTGCTCGCCGGTCGCGGCGGCGCGGTCCGGGACGCGGTCCTGCTGAATTCGGCCGCGGCGATCCTGACCTACGACTGGTCGCGCGGCGTCGGCGATCCCGACGCCGACCTGCACGCCGCGCTCGCGGCAGGCGTCGAGCGCGCCGCCGAGGCGATCGACACGGGCGCCGCCACAGCGTTGCTGGAGCGCTGGGCGAAGCTGACGCAGACGCTCGGCGACAACTGACGCGGGCCGGCTCGGTGCCCGCAGCGATGCCCGGCTCGTGCACGCTGCCGCGGCTTCGGCGCCGACCTGGCCGTGCCGATGCTCTCCGACATCGCCGCTGGGAACACGCGCCGACACGCTGACCTGAGCGAGGGCCGTGGCCGGGATCGTCGCGGCCGGTAACGTCGGCCGGACAATTCGGCGCATGCCGAGTCGGGCACCGCGCCGATCGGTTCGACCGACGAGGAGCACCGACATGCGACTTTTTGTTCCGCTACTCGCCGTCCTCGCCACGGCAGGCATCGCCGCCGCCCCAGGAGCGAATGCGGCCGGAGGCGTTTTGTTCGCCGACGGCGTCGTGTACGAGAACCCGGTCGGCTGCGTCGAGGTCGGCGACGGGTCCGACGTGGAGATCCGCAACCGCACCGACGGCGTCGCGCACTTGTACGAGTCGCCGGACTGCTCGGGCGACGTCGTCGTGCTGCCACCGAACGACGGCGCCTATTTCGCCGTGCGCAGTGTTCGGGTGCGGGACTGAGGGACTATTCGCCGAGCGAGAACGCCGCCTCCACTTCGGCGCGCGAATACGACTTGAACGCGATATGGGTCGTGGTGCGCAGGACACCCGGTGTCTTGTCGATCCGGCCGGTCACCACATCGGCGATCTGCTCGTGGTCACGTACCCGCACGATCGCGATCAGGTCCACGTCACCCGCGCAGGAGTAGACCTCGGCGACGCCGTCGGTGTCCGCGACCGCCTGCGCGGTCTCCGGGATGCGGCCGTTGTCGGCGTGAATCAGGACGATCGCGGTAATCATGACGCTCAGCCTAAGCGGTCCAGATAACCTTCCTCGGTCGGTTGGGCGCGGACCGCCGCGTCGGCCAGTTCCGCCCAGCCCAGCCAGCGCGCCGCGCCGAAGAGCGGCTCGTGATACCCGTCCGTGGTCCGCACGATGCGTACGCCGGGCCGGGCCAGCCAGCGTACGACCAGCGCCACTTCCTCGGGAGACGCGCCGCGTAAAGGCGGGGCGTTCTCGACCGGAGACCTGGCGTGGTCCTGCACATGCGGTCCGGCGACCCCGGCCGGAACCACTGTTTCGGCGGCGGCCACGATCTGCTCCACGATGGGCATCGGCGGCACGCCCCGCTGGGCGGTGCCGGAACCGGCCAGGCGGCCGTACCGGATGACCGCGAACTCCCACCCGCCGTCACCGTCGGGATGCGCGGCGATCATCTCGGCGATGCGCGCCACCGCGGCCAGTCGCTGGGTGCGCCGCAGCGCGCGCACCACTCGCGCCGCGCGATCCCGCAGCCGCGCCGCCGCCTCGAAATGTTCCGCGCGCGAATGAGTTTCGATGCGGTCGAGCATGAGCCGGATCGGCGCGTCGCTGCGCCCGGCGAACAACGCGCGCACGAGCGCGGGCGCGGGCGCGTACTGCGCCATGTCCAGCGGCTTTCCCTCGGAGCCCGCTGGACATCCGCCGACCAGGGCGGGCGGGCACTCGTGCGCCGCGTTCCTGGGCAGCCGTGCCGTGCAGGTGCGCAACCCGGTGAATTCGGCGATGATCACGCCCAGGTCGGCGGCGTCGTTGCGGGAGTTGAACGGCCCCAACGCGTCCCGGCCGGGCTCGCGCACCACCGAGAACCGCGGGAACGGCTCGTCGGTGAGAGTGAGCCACCAGGCCCGTTTCGGGAATTTCGACCGGCGGTTGTAGGGCGGGGTGTGCGCCACCAACAGCCGCAGTTCGCGCACCCCCGCCTCGAGCGCGTGCGCGCACACCACGTGGTCGACCCGAATCGCCGACGAGACCATCTCTTTCATCCGCCCTCTGGTCTCCGAACCGGTGAAGTAGTTACGGACGCGGCGGCGCAGGTTCACAGCCGTGCCTATATATAGGACTTCGTCCGAGGGACCGCGGAACAGATACACCCCCGGAGCGGCGGGGAGATCGGCCGCGAGGACGCGTTTGGAGCGCTGCCGGGGCGTGACGTCGGGCAGGTAGTCGAGCAGCTCGGTGAGACTGTGGACGCCTTGGTTCCCGACCCGCGCGATCAGGGCGTGCAGCACGTCGACGGTCGCGCGCGCGTCTTGCAGTGCCCGGTGCGTCGGCTGCGTGGTGGCGCCGAGCAGCCGGGCCAGCGAACCCAGCCGCACGGAAGGCGCCTCGTCGCGCCCGAGCACCCGTCGCGCCAGCTTCACGGTGCACAGCACCTGCGCGGCCGGCCATGCGGTGTCGCACTGCGCCGCGGCGGCACGCAGGAACGCCATGTCGAACCGTGCGTTGTGCGCGACCAGCACCGCGCCCGCGGCGAACTCCAGGAAGCCGGGCAGCACCGCCTCGATGCGCGGCGCGGCGTACACCATCGCGGTGGTGATGCCCGTGACGTGCACGATCGCGGGCGGTATCGCTCGTCCCGGGTTGACCAGTGTCGCGAATTCGCCGAGCACCTCCCCGCCGCGCACCTTCACCGCTCCGATCTCGGTGATGCCGTCGGCCCCGGGACTGGTCCCGGTGGTCTCCAGGTCCACGACCACGAAAGTCGTGTCGTACAAGGGAGTGTCGAGCTCGTCGAAAGCCAGCTGCTGGACGGCCGGGCGCGGCACGGGATCGGACACGGCGAGCAGCGTAGGGCCACGGTCCGACAGGAACCGAGCACGCGAATACGCCACGAAATGTCCGAATGACACCGTGGAGATTTCGGGGCGGTACCCGGGAAATGATCTAGAAATGCGGAAAAGAGACCCAGATCACATAAGGTTCAAAACTGTATCAAACATTGCGGCGAGTCCCGCGAAAAGCGATCTCCCGCCCTCGGGCGTGTCGACAACCCCTGGCTCTACGGTGTACGAACGAGCGACCATATCGGAACCTATGGCACATTATCCGCCACTACCTGGGAAAACACCCCGCAGACCCACCCGGGGTAGCCGACCGGTCCACCCCGCCGCGCGACCCTGCTCGAACGCGCGCTCTTGCACGATTACCCCGCCGTTATCTTTTCGTGATTCGGTGGGACGTATCTCACATCCATTAGCCGGTGAAATTGTTGAGCAACCCCATTTCGCTTCGCCGACGCTTTACAAACGACCGTGATGTGTTCGTAACCTTTTCGAGACCTCACGGAGTCCCGCCGCGCCGACCGGTGCGGCGCCGACGAAGTCCGCGGCACCACCGGGTGCGGCGTCGTGAGGCAGATTGGGAGTACCGCATCATGACGACCAACGCCGCCAAGCGTCAGGCGAAGCGCGCTGTTGCCGCCGGGGCCGTCGGCGCTGCCACCATCGGCGCGTTCCTGCTGCCCGCAGCCCCCGCGTCGGCCCAGCCGGTGACCGTCCCCGGCGTGGGAACCTTCGACGTTCCGAACGAGCTGCCGGTTCCGCCGGGCATTCCGGGCGTCGAGCTGCCCGGCCCCGCTCCCCTGCCCTTCGTCGCACCCAAGGCCTCCGGCGACATCGCGCTGGACGCCGCCCTGAGCAAGGTCGGCTCGCCGTACGTCTACGGCGCCGCGGGCCCGGACGCGTTCGACTGCTCCGGCCTGGTCCAGTGGTCCTACCGCCAGGCGGGCATCGAACTGCCCCGCACCAGCGGCGCCCAGCTCGCCGCGGGCAGCCCCGTGTCCCTGGACGATCTGCGCCCTGGCGACCTCGTCTCGTTCTACGGCGGCGGCCACTCCGGCCTCTACGCCGGTGACGGCAACGTCGTGCACGCGTCCACCTCGGGCCAGCCCGTGAAGGTGGCGCCGATCTCCTCCATGCCGATCGCAGGCGCTCGCCGCTTCTGAGAAGCAGCTGGTCGGGCCGCGAGATCGCGGCCCGACCGCACCACGGCCCTGTGATCAATTCGTTCTCTACTGGACATCGATGAGGGCCGTTCCGTAACCTAACCGAGACCTTCCACCGATTACCCCGGGTTCGCCCGGCGCAAACCCTCGGGGTTCGTCGAAGGCTTCCGCGTCGGTTTCGCGAGAGATCGCTGCACGAGAGAACGGGGCACCGCGGGCTGTGGCTGAGCATCACCGGGGACAGCAGACCAAACGTCTGGTGGGAGGGACGCTGGCAGCCGGATTGCTGGCCGCCGGTCTCTACGGCGGCGGCCCGGCCGGAGCGGATCCGGTGGCGCTTCCCTCCACCGCCACGGAGGCGGTGCAGCGGATGATCGATCTGTCTCGTCAGTCCGAACAGCTCAACCAGCAAGCTCTGGGCGTGGAAGCCGAGTTGGACGCGAAGCTCGCCGTCCAGCGAGACGCCGACGCTCGGCTGGCCGCCAGCACCGACCTGGTGAACCAAGCCAGGGACGAGATCCGCCGGTATCGGCCGGTCATCGACCGCACCGCGATCGCCGCCTACCAGGGCGCCCGCACCAACCGCCTGTTCGCCGTGCTGGTCAGCGACTCACCGCAGCAACTGCTCGACCAGATGTCCACGCTGGACGTGGTGTCCGCGCAGACCTCCGAGCAGCTCGACCACTACTCGAAGGCCACCGACGCCGCGACCGCCGCCGAATCGGCGGCCCGCACCGCCGCCGACGCCGCCCGGTCCGCCGCGCAGAAAGCCGAGGCGGTGCGCATCGAACTGGAGCACAAGCGCAGCGACCTCGGCGGCGCCATCGCCCAGGTGGTGCAGGCCTGGGGGTCGCTGTCGGCCAAGGACAAGTCGGCCCTCGCCGGATCGCCGTTCCCGCCCGGCTTCGACCGGGACAGTCTCTTGCAGGGCCTCGTCCCCGGCAGCGGGACCAGCGCGCTGGCGGCCGGGCTCACCCGGATCGGCGACCCTTACGTCTGGGGCGCCACCGGTCCGGACCAGTTCGACTGCTCCGGCCTCGTCCAGTGGGCGTTCAAGCAGGTCGGCAAGAACGTGCCCCGGACGAGCTCGCAGCAGGCCACCTACGGCACGCCCGTGGCCAAGGAGGATCTGCAGCCCGGCGACGTCGTGTTCTTCTACTCCGACATCTCGCACGTCGGCATCTACGCGGGCAACGGGCTCATGCTGCACGCCTCCACCTTCGGCGTGCCCGTCGCGGTCGCACCCATGAGCTCGACGCCGTTCCATTCGGCTCGGCGATACTAGAGGCCGTGAGCGAGCCAACCAGCGGCACCGCAGTACTCGAAGCCCGACCAACCCGCGACGGGCAACGGTGACCCACCTGGGCGTGCGGCGCGGCGCCTACCCCGTCGGCCGCACAGCCGTATCCCCCGCCGGGGCGCGCCGATGAACGGCATGCGGAGATTGCGCGCGTGGTGCTCGGCCCGGCGACGCTTCGAGTTCTGTCTCACCGTCGCGATGGTGGTGGCACTCACCGGCGTGTGCGTCGCGCTGATCATGTTGCCGAACACGGTGCTGCCGAAACTGCGGGCCGCGGAGCCGGGAGCGACCGAGGCGGTGGGTCAGGCGGCGGCCGCCGATCCCCGGCTGGCCGAGGTGCGGCGCATCGTCGAACCGTTCGGGTCGATCATCGCCCGCCAGGTGCCGACCGGAGACGGGGGACGATCCCTGGTCGTCGGCCATCCCGACCAGCGGATCGAAATCGACGTGCTGGAACGTGAACTCGCCGAGGCCACCGCCGCGGTGACCGACGTCTGGGGTCCCGGCTGGGCGCAGTCCGCGCTGGTCGTCGTCGCCTCGTCGCCCTCCGAGTTCGCGGCCCTGCTGCGCTCACCCGGTCTCCTGCCCGCCGAAGTCGCCGCCGCCTCCGTCGCCGATCCGTTCACGGCGGGCAGTCGGCCCACCGGCCAGCGCGTCGTCTTCGGCGCCGACACCGGACGCCGCCTCGATCCCGAGGGCATGGCCACCCTGCTGCGGCATGAACTCACCCACATCGCCGCTCGCGCCGACACCGTCGACGGCGCCCCGCTGTGGATGCTGGAGGGTTTCGCCGACTACACCGCGCACCACGGGGAGGACCAGCGGTTCTCCGACATCGCTCCCACGCTCACCGCGCATGCCCACGCGGGCCGGATCCCCGAGGATCTGCCGCCCGACACCGACTTCTCCGGCCCCGACGCCGCCTTCACATACGAAAAGGCCTGGTCGATCTGCGCCTTCGTCGCCGAGAAGTACGACCGAGCCCGCCTCGTCCAGCTCTACCACCGCATCGCGGCGGGCAAACAGGACCCCACCACCGAAGACGGCATCCTCCGCGAAGTTCTCGGCACCCCCCGCGCCGATTTCGTCGACGACTGGCGCGAGTGGCTCCGAACCCGATCCGCCTGACCCCTACCGACAGCCGCGAGCGCACCGGTGCGGCACCCGTTACGCAGGGTCAGCGGACGTCAGCGCGGAATCGGAAGGCGTCGCGTGGCAACTGGAGCGAAGCGAGACCGAGCCTCTTCCGTTCGCGGCCACAAAGGGGCCGCGAACACGCAGCGCCGCAGGCGCTGCAAATCAGACCCAGTATTTTGTTGCGCATGGCTCGAACTCTGCTGGTTACCAATGATTTCCCGCCGCGGCCGGGCGGTATCCAGTCGTATCTGCAGGCGTTGGCCGGTGAGCTGCCGCCGGACGACCTGGTGGTCTACGCTCCGCGCTGGCGTGGCGACAGCCATCTGAAGTTCGATGCCCGGCAGAAGTTCCAGGTCATTCGCCATCCCACCACGCTGATGCTGCCGACTCCGCTGGTGCTGCGCAGAGCCGCGCGCCTGTTGCGCAGCGAGCAGTGCGACACGGTGTGGTTCGGGGCCGCGGCGCCGCTGGCGCTGCTGTCGCCCGCTCTGCGTCGCGCGGGCGCCGAACGGATTCTGGCCAGTACCCACGGCCACGAGGTCGGCTGGTCGATGCTGCCGGGGGCCAGGCAGGCGCTGCGTGCCATCGGCGAGCACACCGATGTGGTCACCTATGTCAGCCGCTATACCCGCCGCCGGTTCGCGTCCGCGTTCGGCTCGAACGCGGCGCTCGAGTATCTGCCGCCCGGGGTGGACTCCGAGGTCTTCCGCCCGGATCCGGCCGCGCGGGCCGAGCTGCGCGAACGATACGGCCTCGGCGACCGGCCGACCATTCTGTGCCTGTCCCGGCTGGTGCCGCGCAAGGGGCAGGACGCGCTGATCCTGGCGATGCGCGATATCCGCGAGCGTGTGCCGGGCGCGGTCCTGGTGATCGCGGGCGGCGGCCCCTTCGAGGACAAGCTGCGCGCCCTGGCGGTCGCCGCGGGCGTCACCGAGGACGTGGTGTTCACCGGCCGCGTCCCGTCCGGTGAGTTGGCCGCGCATCACACGCTGGCGGACGTCTTCGCGATGCCGTGCCGGACCAGGGGCGCGGGACTGGATGTGGAGGGGCTCGGCATCGTCTACCTGGAGGCGTCGGCGTCCGGTGTCCCGGTGGTGGCGGGTAACTCCGGCGGCGCGCCGGAGACGGTGATCGAGGGCAAGACCGGTCGTGTGGTGGACGGGCGTTCCGTGCAGCAGATCGCCGACGCCCTGGTGGACATTCTGTCCGACCGGGATGCCGCCGCGCGGATGGGCGCGGCGGGCCGCGCGTTCGTCGAGCAGCAGTGGCGCTGGGACAGCTTGGGCGCGCGCCTGCGACAGCTGCTGCGGTGATCCGCGTCGCATCTACTACGCTCAGCGGAGTGAGCAGTATCCAGGTCGCAGATCAGACCTTCGTCGCCGCACCGGGGGCCGCCGTGGCCGAGCTGCTGGCGGGACCGAACAATTGGCGCCGTTGGTGGCCCGACCTGGCCCTGGATGTCCGTGAGGATCGAGCCGAGAAGGGTATCCGCTGGTCGGTGTCCGGTGGCCTGACGGGGACCATGGAGGTATGGCTGGAGCCCGCGCTCGACGGGGTGATCCTGCACTACTTCCTGCACGCCGAGCCGGAGCCCGCGCTGCCCGCGGGCAAGCTCGCCGCCGCCAACCGGGCGCGCCGGGTCGCGGGCAAGAACATGTCGTTCGAGGTGAAGTCCCGCCTGGAGGCGGGCCGCCCCGCCGGTGTCAGTCCCGCGCCCCAGCCTTGATCTACCAGCACCGACGCTGAAAGGAACCGCTGTCCGCATGGCCGACCGGACCCAGAGATCGATCGTCATCGAGGCCCCGTCGCAGCAGGTGATGTCCGTCATCGCCGATCTGGAGTCCTATCCCGAGTGGGTATCCGCGGCGAAGTCGGTGGAGGTGCTGGAGGTGGGGCCGGACGGCCTGGCCAAGACCGCGCGGTTCGTGTTGGACGCCGGGGTGGTCAAGGACACCTACGTCCTGTCCTACGAGTGGCGCGCCGACCGTAAGGCGGTCAGCTGGCGGCTGCTCAGCGGCGAGTTGCAGAAGGCGCAGAACGGCACCTACGAGCTGATCGATCGGCCCGGCGGCACCGAGGTCGTCTACACGCTCACCGTCGACCTGAACATCCCGATGATCGGCATGTTCAAGCGCAAGGCCGAGAAAGTGATCACCGATACCGCGCTGAAGGAACTGAAGAAACGGGTCGAAGGCTGACCGCGCACAAGACCCGGGTCGAGCTGTTCATCGGCAAGGGTGGGGTGGGCAAGACCACGCTCGCGTGCGCCACCGCCATGGCCGAGGCCAGGTCGGGCCGTCGCGTGCTGATCGCCTCGCTGGATCAGGCGCATTCGCTCGGCGACGCGCTCGGCTTCCGTTTTCCGCACGATCCGGGCACCGTCACCGGCGTCGCCACCGTGCTGCCCGGACTGGACGTGATCGAGATCGATTCGCTCGCGCTGCTCGAGGACCGGTTCCGCGACGTGGTGCGGGTGATCTCGGCCGGCCGCGGGCACGAGCACGGTTTCGACCTCGCCGCGCTGGACCCGGCGGAACTGACCGGATTGCCCGGCGTGCAGGAACTACTGATGCTGGTGGAGATCGCCCAGTTCGCCGCCGAGGACGACTGGGATCTGATCGTCGTCGACTGCCCGCCCTCGGCGGACATGCTGCGCATCGTCACCGCGCCGGGCACGCTGCTGGGTTACGTGGAACGGATATGGCCGCCGCACGCACGGGCGATGAGCGCCGTCGGCACCGACCTGCGGCGCGCCGTGCTCGCGGCCACGGTCGAACGAATCGTACGGGCGGTCACTGAAGTTCGCGATCTGCTCGCCGACCACCGGCGCACGCGGGCGCGGCTGGTCACCCTCGCCGAGCGCGTCGCGGTGGCCGAGTCGCAGCGGGTGCGCTCCGCCGCGGCGCTGCTGGGCCTGCGGCTGAACGCCGTCGTGGTGAACAAAGTGCTGCCCGATCTCGCGCCGCCCGACGGAGCCGAACATCCGGCGGTGCAGTGGTATTCGAACCGGCGCGGCGAGCAATCCGACGTCATCGCCGAGTTGCGGAGCACGATGCCGGGTATACCGGTGGTGATCGCGCGGCACACCGGCCCGGAGCCGATCGGGCTGAACTCGCTGGCCGCGCTGGCGTACGCGATGGACTCGGCGGGCGACACCGGGGACGCTGCGCTTATGCTGAGCGACAATCAGACGGAGGTCGACGCGAGTTCCGGCGAACCGCTGGTTCTCCTGGAATCCGGCACCGGATTGCAGTCGGTGTACGCGCTGCGCATGCACCTGCCGGTGGTCGACGCCGCCACACTGCGCCTTGGCCGAGTGGAGGACGATTTGATCGTGGGAGCGGACGGTGTCCGGCGCCGGGTGCGCCTGGCGCCGGTATTGCGGCGGTGCACGGTCGACGGCGCCGAACTCGATGACGGATACCTGGTGGTCCGCTTCCGGCCCGATCCGCGGGCCTGGGCGCACGCGTCCGAAAGCCGCGACCATGACCGGTGATCCGCACTCGCCCAGGGGCGAGGAGGTCGGCGGCCACACCGCGCCGGACGGTGTCGCCGAATTCGCCGAGGAACTGAAGCTGCTGGCCGAGGCGGTGCTGGAACGGGTCGAGCCCGTGTTGCGGCGCGCGGCCGACGGACAGGTCGAGTGGTCCAGCTGCAGCTGGTGCCCGGTGTGCGCGGCCGCGGCGCTGGTGCGCGGGGAGCACCACGACGTGCTGACCGCGGTCGCCGATCACGGCACCGCGATCGTCACCGTGCTGCGCGAGGCGCTGGCCGGAGTGCCGGTCGAACCCGTCATGCCCACCGAAGCCGACCCGGAGACCGGCGCGCCGCATCGCCATGGCCGGCCCGGGGACGACGACGGTCCCCGTTACGTCGACATTCCCGTGACGATCAAGGTATGACGCACCAGATGGCCGGTACGCGACCGCTGACCGTCGGAATAGACGTCGGCGGCACCAACATTCGGGCGTCGGTGATCGATGACAGCGGCGAGGTGCTGGACACGGTCCAGGCGCCGACGCCGCATTCCGCGCGAGCGCTGGAGGACGCGCTGGACCGGGCCGTGCGCGACCTGTCCGGCAGACATCCCATCGGCGCGGTCGGCCTCGCGGTCGCCGGGTTCATCAACGGCGATCGCTCCACCGTCCGGTTCGCCCCGCATCTACCCTGGCAGGACGCCCCGGTCGCCCAGCGTCTCACCGAACGGCTGGAACTGCCGGTGATCCTGGAACACGACGCCAACGCGGCGATGTGGGCCGAGTATCGGTTCGGCGCCGCCGCGGGCGGGCACAACGTGGTGCTGATCGCGATCGGCACCGGCATCGGCGCCGCCCTGCTGATCGACGGCCAGCTGTATCGGGGCACGCACGGCATCGCACCTGAACTGGGTCATCTGCAAGTCGTTCCGCAGGGGCGGCCCTGTCCGTGCGGCAAACGCGGGTGCTGGGAGCGCTACTGCAGCGGAACCGCTTTGGCGGAGACCGCGATCGAGATGCTGGCCAGCGACACCCTGCGCTCCGTGCTGGCCAGGGATGTGGCACGCGATCCCGGCTCGCTGACCGGACGGCGGGTCGCGGGCGCCGCGCAGGACGGCGACCCGCTCGCCGTGCGGGTGATGGCCGACTTCGCGCGCTGGCTCGGGCTCGGGCTGGCGTTCGTCAGCGACATCTTCGATCCGGACCTGGTGGTCATCGCGGGCGGCGTGAGCAGTTCGGCGCCGTTGTTCCTGGACGAGGCGCGCGAAGAGTACGCGCGCGCGATCACGGGCGCGGGACACCGGCCGCTGGCCCGCATACGAACCACCCAACTGGGTGAGGCCGCGGGCATGATCGGCGCGGCCGACCTCGCGAGGGCGGCACTGCCCTCGGGCGCGCGTAAGTCCGCGCGCGTCGCGCGGACCAGTCGTTGACCACGCCGCCACGACCCCTCGTGGCCTGCCGCGACACGCCGGTCGTCGTCATCGCTCGGCGTCGGGGCCGAAGTGTGGTGAGATTCGCCGCTGCGGTTGGATGTGATCTTGCACCGGCGGTAAAGTCGGCAATTGAAGCAGGTGCCCGCAACTATCCCGGTCCCGGGGGAAGGACGTCATGTTCTACTGGCTGCTGAAGTTCGTGCTGCTGGGACCGTTCATTCATCTCTACAACCGGCCTACGGTCGAAGGCGTAGAGAACATTCCGGCGGACGGGCCGGCCATCATGGCGGGTAACCATCTCTCCTTCGCCGACTGGCTGTTCGCTCCGTTGCTCAGCCCGCGGCGGATCAGCTACCTCGCCAAGGCCGAGTACTTCAACACCCCGGGCATCAAGGGCCGGCTCCAGAAGTTCTTCTTCAGCGCCTCGGGCCAGTACCCGATCGATCGCAGCGGCGCCGACGCCGCCGAGGACGCGCTCAACGCCGCCCGCAAGCTGCTCGACCAGGGCCGTCTGGTCGGCCTCTACCCCGAGGGCACCCGCTCACCCGACGGCCGCCTGTACAAGGGCAAGACCGGCTTGGCCCGCCTGGCGCTGGAGACCGGCGTCCCCGTCATCCCGGTCGCCGTCATCGGCACCGACGAGGTGAGCCCGCCCGGACCGTTCCGCTGGCGCCGCAGGAAGGTGACAGTCAAGTTCGGCGAGCCCATCGACTTCTCCCGCTACGACGGCATGGGCGGCAACCGCTTCGTCGAGCGCGCCGTCACCGACGAGGTCATGTACGAGCTCATGCAGCTCACCGGCCAGGAGTACGTCGACGTCTACGCCCACAGCCTGAAGAAGGGCGTCCCCAGCGGCAGCCACCCCGCCGCCGTCCCCGTCCGCATCCCGGACACCGCCGCAGGCTGATCACTCAGTCCGGCCTGGCCCCGAGACCCCCTGTTCTCGGGGCCGTTTTGGTACTGGCTGAAGCCGGTAAGGCTATGCGAGCAGAAAAGCGACGACGGGAAACACGATCGCGGTAAACGCGGCGAATACCACGGCACCTACTTTCGCTTTGGGGATCGAGTTCAACCGGGTGGCCGCGAAACCATAGATCCCGAGGAAGACGAAAAGCGTTCCCCAAGAGACCAACGCCCGGCTGGCGATGTCCCCCAGCCTGTCAGCGAAGATCAGGGCCAGGCTGACGATCGTAGATCCGGACGCTGCGCCCATCGCCAGGAACGCCGCTCCCGCGGGACTGTTCATGACCATCGGCGCACGGCCGACCGGAACGACCTCCTGCGGGTCGGTGTGATGGACGCCTTCGCGTCGACACAACAGATCGAAGACCGTTGCCGGGTTGACCCATTCGCCGACCTGGGACCGCACCTGAGCAAGTGCGTGCACCGCCTGGGCGCTCGCATACGAGGTGATGAAACCTTCGCGTGACGTGCGGAATCCACCGCGATCTCGATGGATCGGTGACAACTGCTGGTAGTCGAGCAACTCGATGAAGGCACTGCGGAAAGTGGGGTGGAACATCCAACGGTCACCCGAGGTCGCCAGCGCCGCAACCGACAGCTGCAAGGTGGCGTGATGCCAGGTTTGCGCCACGTTGCCGCGACGTATCTGCTCCTCCTCGAGCTTGCCGAGATCGTGGTCCAGCCCGCCGAGTACCCGTTCGGTCGCCAACTCGTGGGCTCGGCGCACGCGGGTGCCGCCGAGCATCGCGATCTCCGGTACCGCCAGCAGGCTCGCGATCTGCGCGGCCGCGTAGTTGGGCTCGACCCGCGGGTCTCCGGCGAGCACCGCGGAGACCAGAAAGGTCGTGCCACGCAGTGCAGCACGCGCGCCCTCGTCGTCGGAGGCGGACAACTCCAGCAGTGCCCGTATCGCCGCCGTCGTGGCTGTCACCGAGACCGCAGAGATACCGTCGGCCAGCGACCAACCACCCGTATCCGGGTCCTGCGCAGTGAGCAACGCGTTGCGGCAGGCCACCAGATCGGCGTCCGCGATAGCGATACCGAAGCATCGCAGAGCACGCAGCCGCCAGGCCGCATCCACCGGAGCATGGAACTCCCACTCCCCGCGCGTGCTGTGCGGAACCACATCGCGCCGCACCAGCGCCAGCACCGCCGCTGAATCCGGCACGGGCCGGTTCACTCTGGACAGGGCGCACACAACCTCGGCGGTGTCCTGCGGATTGGGCGGCACGTCGGTCGACCAACCCCAACCCGCATAGCCGTCGTCGTGCCGAACCAGATTTCTGCCGAACCAGTCGGCAGCCAGTCCGATGCGGTCGTCGACATATGACACAGCGCCCCCTTGCGAACGGTGAAAACACTGCCCTGACCGGTGATACGTCTCGCCAGCCTGGACGGTGCCCGTCAATATATCCGTTCTCCGGCATCCAGCAGAACCGCTGCGGCGACGAGAACTCCACCGGCTACCGTCGGCAGCGACAGTTGTGATCTGTCCACCGCCGCGACAACGATCGAGGCCACGAGCGCCTCGTTCACGCCGAGCGCACCTGCGATCTGCGGGCTGAGGCGTCGCATCGCACGCCAGTACAACGCGAACCCCGGACCCAGCAGGGCGGCGCCGAGCGCCAGCTCGGCGAACGTTCGCTCCCAATCCCATGTGGTCATCGTCAGGAAGGGCGCGGTGAGCACTCCGGCAACGGCCAACTGCAGTCCCGCCGAGACCGTTGGGTCTCGATCGGGAGACTCTCGAGCTACCAGGACGATCAACGCGGTCACCGCAGCCGCGCTACCGAGTGCCAGGCCACAACCGATCAACGCGCTACCAGTGTCGATCTCCGACGCGGGTCGAGCGGAGACCAGAACGATGGCGGCTACCAGCAGGAGCAGCTCGACCAGGATCCGTACGTTCACCGCCCGCTTGCCGGTGTACATGGCCAGAACCAGCAACATGATTGGAGATGCCAGGTGCAAAGCGACGACCACCGGTACGGGGCCGATGGCCAAGGCCGCGACGTACAGCGAAATATTGACGGCCTCGAGCAAGCCCAGTCGGAAATAGGTACTCCCGTGCGAATACAGCTCCAGAGCCGGACGCCGACCGGTGACCGCTGCGACGCTCAGCAGGGGAATCGCCGCGCCTATAGCGACCAGCGGTCCAGCACGGTCGGAACCCAGCAACGCGAGCCCGGCACTGAACAATCCCCATAGGCTGGTCCCAGCGACGAATAGCGCCACCGACGATGCCCGACCTCCACCGGACCGTCGCACACCAACCCTCCTCCCCTTTCTTGGAGTCGGCGGCTACCGTGCCTCACGACTCCGCGATCGCAGCACCGGCAGGTATCGAAATATGCTGCGTTATCGAGTATTCCAAGTTCGAATGCACGACTATCGCCGAACGCGTGATGCATGCCGGAGCAGAGCAGGCGACGACGTTGCCCACAACGTAAGAAGACGCCAAGGTTTTCTTCGGCAAGAGCGGGAAGACTGCGGAGCATGTTCAAGAAGTTGTTGGCGGTGGCCGGGGTCGGTGGGGCCGAAGTGGAGACCGAGTTGTTCACGCCGGGTGTGCAGCCCGGGGGCACGGTGGAGGGCATGATCCGTTTGCGGGGCGGTGCGGTCGCGCAGGAGATCACCCAGGTGGCCGTCGAGTTCGTGACCAGGGCCGAGCAGGAGTACGAGGATCACGAGGGCGTGCGCGACGTCGCGTTCGGACGTACCGGAGTGCACGGACCGTTGCATCTGCCCGAGGGGGCGCCGCTGGAGTTCCGGTTCGCGGCCCGCGCGCCGATGGAAACACCGATCACGTTCTACAACGGACGACACCTGCCCGGCACGGTGGTCTCGCTGCGCACGATCGTGGAGATCCACGGCGCGGTGGACGCCGCCGACACCGACCCGATCGGCGTCGGCGCCCTGCCCGCTCAGCACGTGCTGCTGGAAGCGGTGGAACGCTTGGGATTCCATTTGCGTAGCGCGGACGTGGAATCCGGCCGGGTGCACGACACGCCCCAGACGCTGCCGTTCTACCAGGAGATCGAGTTCGCGGGCTCACCGCACTACCCGGGCCTGAACCAGCTCGAGGTGACTTTCGTTCCGACCGAGACCGGCATGAGCGTGGTCCTGGAGGCGGACAAGCGCGGCGGTTGGCTCTCCGAGGGCCGCGACGTGTTCGACGCGCTGTGGGTGGACTACCAGCACCTGGGCGGCGTGGACTGGGCGGGCGAACTGCACCACCGTATAGCGCGCCTGGCGCACTGACTCTTGCTTGTTGTCCACACGGACCCGGCCCGTTCACGCGCCGTTGACGTAGTTGCGTCAGGGTTGCCTCATGACCGGCTCGGACTCGAGACCATCCCGGCGCACCGTATTGCGCGCCTCCGCGCTCGGACTGGTGGCGGCCCCTGCACTGGCGGCATGCTCGCCGGACAACGGCCCCGCGCTGGTCCGCGGGCGGCCGGTGCTCACACACGGTGTCGCGGTGGGTGATCCGCGCGCGGACGGCGCACTGATCTGGGCCCGCGCCGATCGCCCCGCCACCTTGCTGGTGGAAACCGCCGCCACGGAATCGTTCACCGATCCCAAGCGTTTCACCGGACCGCTGCTCACACCCGATTCCGACGGCACCGGCCGGGTGCGGGTCAACGGCCTGCCCGCCGGAACGCAGGTGCACTACCGGGTGACGCTGCGCGGCGAGGACGGCGCCACCTCCGAACCGGTCACCGGCGTCTTCCGCACCGCGCCCACCGCCGCGTCGGACATCCGGCTCCAGTGGTCCGGCGACGTCGCGGGCCAGGGCTACGGCATCAACCCGGAGCTGGGCGGCATGAGGATCTTCGCCGTCATGGCCGCCCGCGACCCGCATCTGTTCCTGCACTCCGGCGACTCGATCTACGCCGACGGACCGCTGCGGGAATCGGTCGCCCTGCCCGACGGGCGGATCTGGCGCAATGTAGTGAGCGAGGCGAAAAGCGCTGTCGCGCAGACTCTCGACCAGTTCCGCGGCAACTACGCCTACAACCTGACCGACGAGAATTACCGCCGCTTCAACAGTTCGGTCGCCCAAGTGGTCCAGTGGGACGACCACGAGACGGTGAACAACTGGTACCCGGGCGGACTGGTCGGCGAGTCCAAGGGCTACACCGAACGGGCCATGGACACCCTGGCAACCCGTTCCTGGCAGGCCTTCCACGAGTGGATGCCGCTGGAGCCGAGGGAAGCGGTGGACGGCCGCCTGTATCGCAAGATCTCCTACGGTCCGCTGCTCGACGTCTTCGTGCTGGACATGCGCGCGAACAAGGACGCCAACAACGCGAACAACGGCCCCGACGGCCGCATCTTCGGTCCGGCGCAGACGAAGTGGCTCGTCGACAGCCTGCGCGAGTCCACCGCCACCTGGAAGATCATCGCCAACGACCTGCCGCTCGGCTTGGTCGTCCCGGACGGCGAACAGAAGAACACCACCGCCTTCGAGGGACCCGCCAACGGCGATCCCGGCGCGCCGTCGGGCCGGGAACGCGAGATCGCCCAGGTGCTGTCGTCGATCAAGGCGAACACGGTGGCCAACGTCGTCTGGCTCACCGCCGACGTGCACTACACGGCGGCGCACCGTTATTCGCCCGAGCGGGCGGCCTTCACCGACTTCGACGAGTTCTGGGAGTTCGTCTCCGGTCCGCTCAACGCGGGCGCGTTCGGCCCGAACCAGCTCGACGGCACGTTCGGTCCGGAGGCGATCTACGTGCACGCTCCGCCGGTGCAGAACAGCTCGCCACTGGACGCCTTCCAGCATTTCGGCGAGGTGCGCATCGACGGAAGGTCAAGGGAACTGACCGTAGATCTGTGCGACGCCGCCGGATCCGTCCTGTTCAGCAAGAGCCTTGCGCCGGCGTCGCGGTGACACCCCGCTTCGGGGGAGCGGCGCGGGCCGCGCTGTGGTTAGCTCTTCTGCCATGAGCACGCCGCACATTGTCTCCAACGCCGAGGAATACCTCCCCCGCGATACCGCCGATGTCGTTCGCACGGTGCGGGATTCACGCGGGCGATCGGAACGGCTGATGGTGCGCGGCGGCGAGCTGCTCGACGAGGGCCTCGCGCTGCCCGCTCAGCCGACCGTGGTGTCGCTGCGCCGGATGAATCAGGTGCTGGACATCAACCTGGGCCGGCGCACCGTCCGGGTGCAGGCGGGCGCCAAACTCTCCGATATCGACCGCAGGCTCGGCGCGCACGGCCTCGGCCTGCCCGTCGTCGGCGATCACCGCGACATCACCGCGGGCGGCTTCGCCTCGGTCGGCGGCGTCAGCGCGGCCTCGCACAAACACGGCCTGTTCATCGACCAGATCGTCGATCTGGAGTACGTGGACACCGACGGGCGCATCGGCACCTGCGGGCGCACCCACCACACCGAGCGGTTCCAGCGCATCCTGGGCGCGGGCGGCCGGGCTGGCATCATCACCGCGCTCACCCTGGACGCGATCGAGATCGACAAGGAACACACCTGGCTGACCACCGACGCCGACCGGTTCCTGGACTTCGACTCCTTCGTCGAGCACGCCTATGCGGAGATCTTGCGGCCCGGCAACGCCGAACTGCAGGTCGGCCGCTGGGTCGATACCGCGCCGCTGAAGGTGGCGCGCCCGGTCGGCACCGGTCACGTACAGCTGGGCACCGTGCGCTTCGGGCAGTGGTCGAGCCTGTACCCCACCGCGCCCACCAGGGGACTGCGCGCCCGGCGCGAGGTCGGGTCGCGCGCGCGGAAATCGCTGGGCGCCATCGCCTCCGCCGCGCCCGGCAAGGCGGGCATGCCTGTGCGCAACGCGGCCGCGGGCGCGGTGCTGTTCGCGCCGAAGGTGCAAACCCTCCGCGATGCGGAGTATCTGGCCGATACGGCGCTCAGCTCGTCCGAGCGTGGTCCCGCCTACCGGGTGGGCATTTTCGCGCCCCTGTCGAGCTATACGTCGGTGTTCTACCGCCTCCACGATCTGTTCTCGGGACACCGGGAACGCACCGGCTGCTTCACGGTCATCTCCGCGATGACCTACGGCGTCCGCTCGCGCTACCTGCGCGCCGAATCCGCCGCCCGCGGCCTGCCCGCCGAAGACCACGGCCTGATCACCTTCACCTGCCGCCTGCGCCCTGCCGCGCTCCCGTCGGAACAGTTGCGCGACATCGTCTCCGGCATCGAGGAGATCTGCCGTTCGGAGAACTCGCTCCGGTACGAAGCCGAGTAGCGGTTCGGCCCGCACCGTCCCTCGGTCGAGGGCCGCTGGTGCGCGTGCCGCCGGAAATCGCCGTGACCACCGATCAGGGCCAGCGCTAGCGTTGCGTTCATGTTCGTCGTGACCGTCACCTACACCGTTCCGCTCGCCGAAGTGGACCCCCTGCGCCCCGCTCACGGTCGCTGGCTGGAGCAGCTCATCACCGACCGGCGCCTCGTGCTGGCGGGACGCCGCGTTCCACTGGTGGGCGGCGTCTACCTGACCACCGATATGCCGCGCGATCGGCTCGACTCGATCCTCGCCACCGATCCGTACCTGCTCCACGGCGTCGCGACGCACGAGGTCGTGGAGTTCACGCCACTACTCGGCGCGCCCGAGGTGATCGCGGCCTCCGACCGCAACGGAGCCTGAGGTGAGCCGGACACAGCGGGTCTGATTCGCGAGCACGCACCGCCGAATTCGCCACTCACACTCGGTGAAACTCCGACTGAGCGCTTCTCGGGCCCGAGGTAGTTCTCGAACACCATCCTGCCGCGGCTGGCAGGATGCGGACGACGCCGATGCCGATCAGCGACTGCGGACCGAATTCCGGAAAACGCCACCGGTAGCGGGTTCTGATGCGACATAGTGGTAAACGCTCACGTTCCCTACTTATACGCGAGCGTACCTTACTCCATGTTCGTGATCGGATCAGAGACCTCATGAGGACGAGCACATCTGCCGCGGCGATCAGCGCATTCGCCATCTCAGCCCTGGTCGCGGGAACCGTGGCCGGTTTTCCCGCAGCGGCCGACGCCGACGCATCACCCACCGCGGGTGCGCCGGGTGTGATAACGGTGGACTCCACGACGGACGACGTAGCGGCCGACCCAGGCAGCGGGCAATGCCGCACGATCTCCGGCGCCTGCACGCTGCGCGCCGCGGTGCAGACGGCCAATGCCCGTCCAGGCAGCACAATCGTGGTTCCCGCCGGTCGATACGTGTTGACGATCGCCCCCGATCAGCGGAAAGTACAGGGTCGCAACCCTGATCCGACCACGGGCGACCTGAACCTGACCGCCCCCACGACGCTGCGCGGCGCCGGTCGCGATCGAACAGTGCTGGACGCCGACGGGATCGACCGGGTGCTCAGTGTCGCCGCGCCGGTGACGTTGGCGGGATTGACGGTGACCGGCGGAGTCGCCGCCCAGCACGAGATCCCGTTCTACGACACCGGCGGGGGCGGCATCGCGAATTCGTCGGATCTCGTTCTCGACGACGTCGTGGTCCAGGGCAACAGCGCCGGATACGGCGGCGGCATCTTCAACGTGCCCGGCTCGGACTTGAAGACGAGGAATACGGTCATCTCCGGCAATTCAGCGGGCGAGGCGGGCGGTGTGCGGTGCGACAACACCTGCACCTTCACCGATACCACGATCGCGGACAACCACGTGGTCGACCCCGGAGTCTGGTACCGCCCTGGCGGATTCGCCGGACGCGGCGGCGGCGTCGACGTTCGGGGAAGGGGCGTGGTGACCTTCGATCGCGCGACGATCACCGGGAACACCGCATCCGACGGCGGCAGTGGCATCAACGTCGCGCCGGCCTACCTCGACACCCTTCCACGCCGGTTGACCGACCTGGTGGACGTCCCTCTCGGCACCGTCCTCCTGCGGGACTCCACGATTCTCGGCAACAGGTCCGGGACAGCTGTGGTCAACTGCGCCGAGGTGTTCGCGAGAATTGCCTCGGAAGGTGGCAACACCAGCGACGACGCATCCTGCAACCTCACCGGGGCCGGCGACAGAGTTCTGTCCTAGTCGGCGGGCGTCGGCGGCCCGAGCAAGGCGCGGTGGATGTACACGACGGCTTCCTCGAGCTCGAGCAAGTCTCCTCCGGCACGGAGGGTTCGGCGGATGGCCTCGTTGGTCGCGTCGGTGACCGCCAGGTACGCGCAATCGGGAACGGTGGAGTCGACGGGGCCCGCTGCCGCACGCCACGATCGGATGAATCCCGCGAACCACTGCTGGCATCGTTCGAACGACTCGATCGCGCGCGACCCGGCCACAGCGGTTTCCAGGTAGAAGGCGCGGGCGAACGAAGGCTCGTCGCGCAGCAGCGTGAGGTACTCACGGATGCCGCGGCGGAGCGCTTCGAGTGGCGTCACCGGCTCGGACGAGATCTGCCTCATGACCTGCCGGAGATGATCGATCATCAGATCGCGGCCGGTCTCGGCCGCCGCGAGGAAGCAGGCTTCCTTGTCCGGAAAGTGCTGATAGAACGTCCGACGCGAAACCTTCGCGGCAGCGGCGATATCCGCGATCGTCGCATCGAGGTAGCCCCGGTCGGCGACGACGACCGTGACCCCGTACAGCAGGCGCTGCCGTTGCGAGCCCGTCACCAGGTCGCGAGCGAGGCCGTGCGGTCCGTGTGGTAACGCCTTCAAGGTCGGTTCCAGCAACTTCTCTCCCACCCGCACCTTCATAGCAGGTGCGGGCCCGGAGCTACCCGGACTCCGCCGCTTCGGCAGCTCGTCGCACACGCGAAACGGCCCCACCGGAATTTTTCCGGTGGGGCCGTTTCGGCAGATCTTCGGCTCAGTGCTTCTCGGGACCGAGGTAGTACTCGAACACCAGCCCGGCGGCGGCGGTCAGGACGCACACGACGCCGATGCCGATCAGCCAGAACTGGAAGAACGCCAGGCCGAGCGCGGTCACCGAACCGGCGGCGGCCAGCGTGATCGGCCAGAAGCTGCCGGGCGAGAAGAAGCCCAGGTCGCCCGCACCGTCGACGATCTCGGCGTCCTCGTAGTCCTCCGGGCGCAGGTCGAGACGACGGGCGACGAACCGGAAGTAGGTCCCGATGATCAGCGACAGACCCGCGGTCAACACCATGGCCGTGGTGCCCGCCCACTCGACACCCGTACGCGACTGACCGGTGAAGAAGCCGTAGACGCCCGCGATGATGATGAAGAACACCGTGAGCAGTTCGAAAATCCGCGCTTCGATCTTCATGTCAGATCAATCCTCACTTGCTCTCGGCCGAGGCCGCGCTCTTGGTGTCGCGCCTGGTGTTGAACGGCGCGGTGGACGTGGCGACCGGAGACTCCCCGATGGACGCGAGCGCCTCGGCGTTGGTCTTGCCCGCCTGGCGCGCGTCCAGGTACTTGGTGAACTTCTCCGGCGTGACCGCGCGGACCTCGAAGTTCATCATCGAGTGGAAGGTGCCGCACATCTCGGCGCAGCGGCCGACGAACGCGCCTTCCTTCTCGATCTTGGAGATCTGGAAGACGTTGTCGGAGTGGTTTTCCTTCGGGTTGGGCATCACGTCGCGCTTGAACAGGAACTCCGGCACCCAGAAGGCGTGGATCACGTCGGCGGCGGCGAGCTGGAACTCGATGACCTTGCCGGTCGGCAGCACCAGGACCGGGATCTCGTTGCTCGAGCCGATCGTCTCGACCTTGTCGTAGTGCAGGTAGGAGAGGATGTCGTTCTCCGGCTTGCCGTGTACCGGGCCCGGCTGCGGGTGACCGTCCTTGGTCCGTTCCTTGTACCCCTCGAGCTGCTCCTGGTTCAGCGCCTCACGCGCGGTGTCGATGCCGTCGAACCGGTAGCCGTCCTTGAAGTCGACGTTGCGGTAGCCGAACTTCCAGTTCCACTGGAAGGCGGTCACGTCGACGGTGACGTCGGGGTTGTCCACCTTCTCGTGCACGTAGTTCTGCACGACCACGGTGAAGTAGAACAGCACGGCGATGATGACGAACGGAATCGCCGTGTAGGTCAGCTCCAGCGGCACGTTGTAGCCGGTCTGGCGCGGGAACTCCGGAGAGTCGGCCTTCTTGCGGTGGAACGCGATGGTCCAGAAGGTCAGACCCCAGACCAGAACGCCCATCGCCAGCGCGGCGATGACCGACCAGGTCCACAACTCCCGCATCCGGGTGGCCTGCGGCGTGATGCCGGACGGCCAGCCGAACCGCAGCCAAACAGTGTCGATCGAGCAGCCCGAGACGAGCAGCGCGGTGATCCCCAAGGACACCGCCAGCCCGGCCCGCCGAAGGATACGGCCCTGCCGACCCCGGGCGGGTCGTGCCCCGATCTCTTCGCTCGCCTTGTGCGCCACGCTCACGCCTTCCTGGTCGCCACACATTCCGACAGTGCATCGTCCGGGCTGCGATGGGCCCCGACGATACGTCCTAAGCTCGTATCAGGGCACTCCCCGGGCCGGCGCATTCGCGCGCGGGTCGCCTGAGAGAGACCTGAGTACTACGCAGCGTAGACCAAACGCACCCCCCCTTTGTCGTCGGGTCGGCTTCGACACCTCACCGGGCCCGCCGGGATCATCGTCACCAGCGATTCCGCCCTGACGTGACGCGCGCGACGCGCGGACGCCCTAGGTGCGGCATACTCGGACACTAGATTTCGTCCCCTTGCGCCCCATCCGGTGCGCGCGTATCCCGACTGTGAGAAATGAGGTTGCCGACGCCGTGTGTGGACTGCTCGGATTCCTGGCATCTGACGAGGCGGCACCTGGCACGGTGGAGCAGGTCTACGAGGCCTTGCACTGCGTGCGCCACCGCGGCCCGGACGAGCGCGGCACCTGGCACGACGACCATGTGATCTTCGGCTTCAACCGCCTGTCGATCATCGACATCGAGCACTCGCACCAGCCGCTGCGCTGGGGCCCGCCCGAGCGGCCCGACCGCTACGCGCTCACCTTCAACGGCGAGATCTACAACTATCTCGAGCTGCGCGCGGAACTCGCCGAGGCGCACGCCGCCGAGTTCCCGGACGGCAAGATCTTCCAGACCGAGGGCGACAGCGAGGCCATCGTCGCGGCGTTCCACTACTGGGGTCCGGAGGCGGTGCGGCGGCTGCGCGGCATGTTCGCCTTCGCGATCTGGGACACCGAGACCAACGAGCTGTTCCTGGCCCGCGACCCGTTCGGCATCAAACCGCTGTTCCTGGCCACCGGGCCGGGCGGAACCGCGTTCGGCAGTGAGAAGAAGAGCCTGCTCGAACTGCTGCCCGTGCTGCGGCTGAGCGACGAGCTGGACCCGCGCGCGCTGGAGCACTACACGGTGCTGCAGTACGTGCCCGAGCCGGAGACGCTGCACAAGGACGTCCGCAGGCTGGAATCGGGCAGCTACGCCACCGTGCGGCCCGGCGCGGCGCCGGTCGTCACCCGGTACTTCACCCCGAAGTTCCCGGTGCGCCCGTTCACCCCCGGCTCGGCGGCGTCCCGCTACCGGGAGATCGCCGCTGCGCTCGAGGACTCCGTCGCCAAGCACATGCGCGCCGACGTGACGGTCGGCTCGTTCCTGTCCGGCGGCATCGACTCCACCGCGGTCGCGGCGCTGGCCATGCGGCACAACCCGAAGCTGATCACGTTCACCACCGGGTTCGAGCGCGAGGGCTACTCGGAGGTGGACGTGGCCGCCGAGAGTGCCGAGGCGATCGGCGCGCGGCACGTGGTGAAGGTGGTCTCCCCCGCCGAGTTCGCCGCGGCGATCCCGGAGATCGTCTGGTACCTCGACGACCCGGTGGCCGACCCGGCGCTGGTCCCGCTGTACTTCGTCGCCAAGGAGGCCCGCAAGCACGTCAAGGTGGTGCTCTCGGGTGAGGGCGCCGACGAGCTGTTCGGCGGGTACACCATCTACCGCGAGCCGCTGTCGCTGAAGCCGTTCGAGAAGCTGCCCCGCGGCCTGCGCAGGCTGGCGGGCAAGCTGTCGGACCGGATTCCGGACGGCACGAGGGGCAAGAGCCTGTTGCACCGCGGCTCGCTCACGCTGGAGGAGCGCTACTACGGCAACGCGCGCAGCTTCAGCGACGCCCAGCTGCGCGCCGTGCTGCGCGAGTTCCGGCCGGAATGGACCCACCAGGACGTCACCGCGCCGCTCTACGCGCAGTCGCGCGGCTGGGATCCGGTGGCCCGGATGCAGCACCTGGACCTGTTCACCTGGTTGCGCGGCGACATCCTGGTCAAGGCCGACAAGATGACCATGGCCAACTCGCTGGAACTGCGCGTGCCGTTCCTGGACTCCGAGGTGTTGAAGGCGGCCGAGGGATTGCCGTTCGACCAGAAGATCACCAAGGAGACCACGAAGTACGCGCTGCGTCAGGCGCTGGAGGGCATCGTGCCGCCGCACGTGCTGCACCGCGCCAAACTCGGCTTCCCGGTACCGCTGCGGCACTGGCTGCGCGGCACGGAACTCTACGACTGGGCGCAGCAGCAGATCGCGGAGTCGCAGACCGACCACCTGCTGAACAAGGCCGCGATCAGCGAGATGCTGGTCGCGCACCGGGCCGGGACCGCCGATCACAGCCGCAGGCTGTGGACACTGCTGGTGTTCATGGTGTGGCACGGCATCTTCGTCGAGGACCGGATCAAGCCGGAGATCCAGGAGCCGGTCTACCCGGTCTCGCTCTGACCCCGAAACGCGGGAAAGGCGCGCACCCGGCCGGGTGCGCGCCTTTCGTCCGCACGGTCTACAGCAGCGTCTTGATGTCCGCCGCGGCTTCGGGACCGTAGGCCTGGCTGAGGCGCTCGAGCGCGGACTCCTTGGTCAGCGTCCACTCCTGGGTGCCCATGGTCTCCAGCACGAGCACGGCGATCAGCGAGCCCAGCTGCGCGGAACGCTCCAGGCTCAGCCCGGCGGTGTGCGCGGTGAGGAAGCCGGCGCGGAAGGCGTCACCGACGCCGGTCGGCTCGACCTTCTCGATCTCGGGCACGACGCCGACGGTCACGTCGGTGCCGTCGCGATCGACGATCCGCACGCCGTCCGCGCCCAGGGTGGTGACGCGGACGCCGACCTTCTGGGCGACCTCTTCCTCGGTCAGGCCGGTTTTCTGCAGCAGCAGGCCCCACTCGTACTTGTTCGTGAAAAGGTATGCGGCGCCGTCGATCAGCTGCACGGACTGGTCGCCGTCCAAGCGGGCCAGCTGCTGCGAGGGATCGGCGGCGAACGGGATCCCCAATTCGCGGCACTCGGCGGTGTGCCGCAGCATCGCCTCCGGGTCGTTGGCGCCGATCAGGACGAGGTCGAGGTCCCGCGTCTCGGCGAGTTCGGCGATGGAGATGTCGCGGGCCTCGCTCATCGCGCCGGGGTAGAACGACGCGAGCTGGGCCATGTCGTCGTCGGTGGTGCAGACGAAACGCGCGGTGTGCGCGCGGTCGGACACCAGCACGGTGGAGCAGTCGACCCCGTGCTTCTCCAACCAGGCGCGGTACTCGCCGAAGTCGGCGCCGACGGCTCCGATCAGCAGGGGCGTCCGATTGAGCAGGCCCATGGCATAGGCGATGTTGCCACCGACGCCTCCGCGACGGATCTGCAGATCGTCGACGAGGAAGCTCAGCGACACGTGGTCGAGCTGATCGGCCAGCAGTACGTCGGCGAACCGTCCGGGAAAACGCATGAGGTGGTCGGTCGCAATGGACGCGGAAACGGCGATGGACACGTGGCTGAGCCCCTTCAACGGTAGGCGGCAGGCGGTGCAGACCGGGACGCGAGTCCCGATCTCACCGTAGCTGATGCCGCCTCTCCGGGTCTTCAGGCCGTACTAGTTGAGCGGCACCGGATTTGCGTTCAGGTCTTGCGCAAGTGCCGCTCGGGTCCTGGGCGTTCCCGACGAGTTACCCATGTCCTTACGAGATCAGTTGTTCCGATCGAACGCGGCCGATCTCCGCGACCGCGCCGGGACGCTACTACCTCAGTTGAAGGAGTCGCCGCAGGCGCAGGAGCCGGTGGCGTTCGGGTTGTCGATGGTGAAGCCCTGCTTCTCGATGGTGTCGACGAAGTCGATCGAGGCGCCCTGCACGTACGGCGCGCTCATCCGGTCGACGGCCAGCGTGACGCCACCGAAGTCGACGGTCAGGTCGCCGTCGAGCGAGCGGTCGTCGAAGAACAGCTGGTAACGCAGGCCGGCGCAACCACCCGGCTGCACCGCGATCCGCAGCGCCAGGTCGTCGCGGCCCTCCTGGTCGAGCAGGGCCTTCGCCTTCGTGGCGGCGGCGTCGGTCAGAGTCACACCGTGGGTGGCGGTCTCGTTCTGCACAGTCATGAACTCTCCTCGAGGAACCTGTGGTCGAACCCGTGGAACAGCGCACGGGTCGTGTCGGTAAACACCACTCGGCGGGCTGCTATTCCTCCATCTTGCCACCAGCCGGTCCGCGGTGACACGCAACCTCCGTGAGCCCGCACACTCCGGGCGAATCGGACCGCATTTCTCGCCGCGCCACCCATCGAATAGCCTGGTCGGTGTGAAATTGTTCCGTCGCGGCGAGTCCAGCACCACCGACGCGACCGCCGAATCGACGGTGGTCACGAACGGTGACTCGGCCGCAAGCAGCACCCGCGCGGCGGCCACGGCCACCGCGGGCAAGGGCCGTCCCACCCCGAAACGCCGTGACGCGCAAGGCAAGCGCCGCGGCCCGATAGCACCCGCTCCGCTCACCGCGAAGGAGGCCCGCGCCCGGCGCAAGGCCGCACGGGGCACCAGAGCGGAGCGCAAGGCGGCGTCCGCGAAGCGGCGCGAGGCCGCCGCGGATCGACGGGAGCGCATGCTCGCGGGCGAGGACAAATACCTGCCGCCCCGCGACCAGGGCCCGGTCCGGGCCTTCGTCCGCGACATCGTCGACGCCCGGCGCAACCTGGTCGGCCTGTTCATGCCGATGGCGCTGGTGCTGATCTTCTCGATGTTCCTCGCGCCCGCGCTGCAGACCGTCGTCACCCTGGCCATGCTGGTGATGATGCTGTTCATGGGCATCGAGGGCGTCCTGCTCGGCCGCGTGGTGAACAACCGGGTCAGGGAGCGTTTCCCGGAGACCACCGACGGCGGCTACCGCCTCGGCTGGTACGCCTTCGTCCGCGCCTCGCAGATCCGCAAGATGCGCGCCCCGAAGCCGCGAGTAACCCCCGGCGAAGCTGTGTAGTTTTGCCAGCGCCTGCGGCGCTGGTTGGTCAGCGGTGGTGGGTGTTGCGGCCGAGCATCGCCGTCAGCTCGGAGTGCAGCCGCTGTACGTCGCGGTCGATCACTTGCGCGGATCCCGCGCGGTCGGTGCCGCGGGTGATGAGTGTGGCGAAAGCCACGATGACCGCCAGGGTGATGAGAAAAGTAACCATGGCAGTAATTTTGCGGTCAGTGATTTACCGCCGAAAGTGGCGGTACTGACATAGTTCGCAAAAATACGGCCACTAGACTGGGCGCATGCTGTCGAAGGTCGCCGTGGTGCTGTCCGAACGCATGGCCATGTTCGAATTCGGGGTCATCTGCGAGGTTTTCGGCCTCGACCGCACGGCCGACGGACTGCCCGCCTTCGATTTCCGGGTGTGCGGGGCCGAGCCGGGTGTCCCGCTGCACTCGACCAGCCCTGGCATCACAGTCACACCGGAGTACGGGCTGGAGGAACTGGCGGCGGCCGATCTGGTGGCCATTCCCGCCGCCGCGGCCGACCATGGATTCGATCCGCGGGTCGTCACGGCCATCCGCGACGCTGCTGCCGCCGGGGCGACCGTGCTCACCGTGTGTTCCGGAGCGTTCCTGGCCGGGGCGGCCGGGTTGCTCGACGGCCGCAAATGCACCACGCACTGGCGCTACGTGGAGAAACTCGCGGCCGAGTACCCCGAGGCAACTGTCGATCCGGACGTGCTGTTCGTCGACGAGGGTGACCTGATCACCAGCGCAGGCACCGCCGCGGGCATCGATGCCTGCCTGCACCTGGTGCGGCGCGAACTCGGCAGCGGCGTGGCCAACGCGATCGCGCGGCGGATGGTGGTCCCCCCGCAGCGCGACGGCGGGCAGCGCCAGTTCATCGAACGCCCCGTCGCGGCCTGCACCTCCGACAGCCTGATCCCCACCTTGGAGTGGATGAACGAACACCTCGACCTGCCGCACACGGTGGAAGACCTGGCCGCCCGCGCCAACATGTCCACCCGCACCTTCGCGCGCCGATTCGCCGCCGAGACCGGAACCACCCCCGTGAAATGGCTCACCAACCAGCGCGTGCTGCTGGCCAAGCAACTGCTCGAGGAAACCGACCTCGGACTGGAGCACATCGCCGACCGCTCCGGCTTCGGCTCCGGCGCCCTCCTGCGCCACCACTTCCAGCGCCTCGTCGGCATCGCCCCCACCGAGTACCGCCGCCGCTTCGGACGCAGCTCGGACACACCCGCCTGATCGCGGAACGGCGAGGGGACCCCGCGCCCGCTCGGCACGTCTCGCCGCAGGCCGCATTCCGAAGTTCGCCGGAGCACGGCACACGCCGGGCGGGCATCGGCAGTCACGCGGCAATCCGCCGTTCGATTGATACCGTGCACTCGTGTCGGAAAGTCCCTCGCCCGCGGCGGCGCGCAGCATCCTCGTCCTGGGTGGCGCGCGGTCCGGGAAGTCGGCGTTCGCGGAGGATCTCGCGCTCCGGGCCGGCGGCCCGGTGCGCTATCTCGCGACCGCCGTGCCCGATCCCGCCGACCATGATTTCGCCGAGCGCATCGCCAAACATCGCGGCCGACGCCCGGCGGGCTGGTCGACCATCGAAAGCGCGGACCCGACAGCGATTCTCACCGCGTTCATGCCCACGCCGCCCGACGTGACCCTGATCGACGACATCGGCACCTGGCTGACGGCCCGCATCGACGCGCGCGAGGCTTGGGAGGCTCCGCGCGGCACGGTCTCCCCCGACACCGACGCACTGGTCGCGGCCGTCGCCGCCTACACCGGTGATCTCGTGATCGTCAGCCCGGAGGTAGGCATGGGCGTCATCCCGGCCACGCGTTCGGGCCGCCTCTTCCGCGACGAGATCGGCACCCTCAACCAGCGCTTGGCCCAGGTCTGCGACGAGGCCTTCTTGGTCGTAGCGGGCCTTCCCCTCCGTCTCAAGTAGCCCGCGCGACTACGAGCGACGACCGGCGGTGAACCGCGCTGATCGGTCGCACCGCCCACCGCCGGAGATCAGGTCACAAACCCACGGCGCGAAGGGGCAATGGCAAGATTGGGCGGCGTAGTCGGCGGAACCGCCATGACCGAAAGGCTCGATAGTGACGCACGGATTCGGACCGGTAGCGCCTCCGGACACACAGTTTCGTGCGGCGGCCGAGCAACGGCAGGCGCAGCTGACCAAACCCGCTGGCGCACTGGGCCGATTGGAGCAACTCGGCAATTGGGTGGCGGCCTGCCAGGGCACATGCCCGCCGAAGCAGTTCGAGCGCGCCAGGGTCGTGGTCTTCGCCGGGGATCACGGCGTCGCGCGGCACGGGGTGTCGGCGTATCCGAGTGAGGTCACCGCGCAGATGGTCGCGAACTTCCTGGGTGGCGGCGCCGCGGTGAACGCGCTGGCGGCGGTGGCGGGCGCGACGGTTCGGGTGGCGGACATCTCCGTCGACGCCGACACCGATCCGCGGGTGTCCGAGCACAAGGTGCGCCGCTCCAGCGGGGCGATCGATCGCGAGGACGCGCTCACCGCCGAGGAGGTCCGAGCGGCGATCGAAGCAGGCCGTGCCATCGCCGACGAGGAGATCGACGCGGGCGCCGACCTGCTGATCGCGGGTGACATGGGCATCGGCAACACCACTCCGGCCACCGTGCTCGTCGCGAGCCTGACCGATACCGAGCCGGTCGCGGCGGTCGGCCGCGGCACCGGCGTCGACGACGCCGGATGGATCCGCAAGGTCGCCGCGATCCGCGACGCGATGCGCCGTGCCCGCCCGGTGGTGAAGGACCCGGTCGAACTTCTCCGCGTGGCCGCGGGCGCCGACTTCGCCGCGATGGCGGCGTTCCTCGCCCAGGCCGCCACCCGTCGTACGCCCGTCGTCCTGGACGGCGTCGTCGTCACGGCCGCGGCGATGGTCGCCGAGGATCTCGCCGCGGGCGCGAGCGCCTGGTGGCTGGCCGGTCACCGCTCCACCGAACCGGCACACGAACTCGCGCTGCGGCACCTGCGCCTGGATCCGCTGCTCGACCTGACCATGCGCCTCGGCGAAGGCTCCGGCGCCCTGACCGCCCTTCCGATCCTCCGCTCGGCGGTGGCCGCGCTCGCGGAGATGTCCACCTTCGCCGAAGCGGGCGTCAGCACGTCCGACGCCGAACCGGCGAGCGCCCCGCCGAACCTGCGCAAGTGAAGTCCGCCCTGCCGCGAGGCCGCCGCCTGCCTCCGACTCGGCGCGGCTGCCGTGACCTGGTTCCTGCGGGACAGTTCAGGGCTTCGAGCGGTGATCCGCAGGCGTCGGCAGTCCGCCCGCGGCACCCGGCCCCCAGGGAAGCGCCGCCCGTCCGCGGAGGACCGGCGTGAACGGGGTTCGGCTGGCGATCTCCTGGCTCACGGTGCTCCCGGTGCGCGGGCCGGATGCCGTGGACCGCGCGGCGGCGGGGCGGGCGATCCTGCTGGCGCCGCTGGTCGGCGCCCTGCTCGGGGCCGGGGCGGCGGGCCTGCTCTGGGCGCTGACCGGGGCCGGGGCGAGCGCCGCGCTGGCCGGGCTGCTGGTGGTCGGCGCGCTGGCGTTGATCACCAGGGGTATGCATCTCGACGGCCTGGCCGACACCTTGGACGGGCTCGGCAGCTATGGGCCGCCGGAGCGGGCAAGGCAGATCATGAAAAGCGGCGGGGCCGGACCATTCGGCGTCGCCGCGCTGGCGTTCGTCATCGGCATACAGGCGTTCTCGTTCGCGTCCTTGGCCGATTCGGGCCGGTGGTTCGCCGCCGCTCTCGCCGTGGTGACCGGCCGTGTCGCGGTGATCCTCGCTTGCCGGGGTGTCCCGGCCGCGCCGGGCACCGGGTTCGGTGTTCTGGTGGCAGGCACGCAATCGGCCGCCGCCGCGGTCATGTGGCCGGTGACCACGGCGGGTCTCGCCGTGTTCGCCGTGCCGGGCCGCCCGTGGCTCGGCCCGCTGGCCGTGACGCTCGGACTGGCCGCGTCGACGGTTCTGGTCCGGCACTGCGCGCGCCGTTTCGGCGGGCTCTCCGGTGACGTCCTCGGCGCCGCGATCGAGACCACGGTGGCCCTCACCGCGGCCGTGCTGTCCCTCACGATCCAGCCCGGCTGACCGTCTCCGGCGGGCCTTGGGGGCGAGAGTCTGGGTCACTGGAATTTTTCCGGCGGTGGCGCGCGGATCGTCTGGGTCGGGCAATAAGGTGGGCGGTATGTCTTCTGAGCGCCTGTACTTTCGCCAGCTGTTGTCGGGACGCGACTACGCCGTGGGCGATCCGATCGCGACGCAGATGCGCAACTTCGCGTATCTGATCGGCGATCGGGAAACGGGCGACTGCGTGGTGATCGATCCGGCCTACGCCGCGGGTGATCTGGTGGACATCGCCGAGGGCGACGGCCTGCGGCTGAGCGGGGTGCTCGCCACCCACCACCACCCCGATCACGTGGGCGGCACGATGCTCGGCTTCACCCTGCGCGGTGTGCGCGAGCTGCTCGAAAAGACAAGCGTCCCAGTGCATGTCAACGCCAAAGAACTGCCGTGGGTGGCCAACGTCACCGGGATCGCCGAGAGCGAGTTCACCGGCCACGAGCACGGCGACAAGGTCACCGTCGGAGCTTTCGACATCGAGTTACTACACACGCCCGGCCACACGCCGGGCAGTCAGTGCTTCCTGTTCGACAACCGCCTCATCGCGGGCGACACCTTGTTCGTCGACGGCTGTGGCCGCACCGATTTCCCCGGCGGCGATTCGGACGAAATGTTCCGCAGCCTGCGCTACCTGGCCGGACTCGCCGGCGACCCGGTCGTCTATCCGGGCCACTGGTACTCGCAGGAACCCAGCGCCGCTCTGTCCACTGTCCGGGACAAAAACTACGTCATGCGTCCGCAGACGCTGGAGCAGTGGCACATGCTGATGCCGGGCTGAGTCACATCCGCCGCATCCACCCGTGCTTGTCGGCGAAGGTGCCGCGCTGGATGCCGGTGAGGGTGTCGCGCAGGGCCATGGTGACCGCGCCGGGCTCGCCACCGCCGATGGTGAATTCGCCCTCACCGGAGCGAACCCAGCCGACCGGCGTGATCACCGCGGCGGTGCCGCACGCGAAAACCTCTGTGATCTCACCGGATTCGGCGCCCTTGCGCCATTCCTCGACCGAGATCTTGCGCTCCTCGACCGGGAAGCCGGAATCGGCGGCGAGGGTGAGCAGCGAGTCGCGGGTGATGCCGGGCAACAGCGAGCCGGACAGTTCCGGGGTGACCAGGCGCGCGTCGGAGCCGGAACCGAAGACGAAGAACAGGTTGTTGGTACCCATCTCCTCGACGTAGCGGCGCTCACACGCGTCCAGCCACACCACCTGGTCGCAGCCCTTGGCCGACGCCTCGGCCTGGGCCAGCAGCGAAGCCGCGTAGTTGCCGGCGACCTTCGCCTCGCCGGTGCCGCCCGGCGCGGCGCGCACGTATTCGGTGGACAGCCAGACCCGCACCGGCTTGACGCCACGCGGGAAGTACGCCCCCGCCGGGGAACCGAGCAGCAGGTACTTGTACGCCGCGGCGGGCTTCACGCCGAGTCCGGCCTCGGTCGCGAACATGAACGGCCGCAGGTACAGCGATTCCTCGCCGCCCGCCGCGGGCACCCACTCGCGGTCCACCTCGAGCAGTTGGCGCACCGACTCGATGAACAGCTCGTCGGGCAGCTCGGCCATCGCCATCCGGCGAGACGACCGGCGGAAACGCGCGGCGTTGGCGTCGATGCGGAAGCAGGAGACGCTGCCGTCACCGTGCCGGTAGGCCTTGAGTCCCTCGAAGATGGCCTGGCCGTAGTGGAACACCATGGTGGCGGGGTCCAGCGCCAGCGGCCCGTACGGCTCCACCCGCGCGTTCGTCCACGTGCCACCGACGTAATCGATCGAGACCATGTGATCGGTGAAGTACCGCCCGAACCCCGGCTCCGCCAGTACCTCCTGTCGCCGCTGCGCCGGAAGCGGCGCGGGGTGCGGAATACGGGTGAACTGTGCGGCAGCGGTCATGGCGACGATCCTATCCGGCCCGATTCCGGCCATTTCGCCTTGGTCCACACCCCTCAGCGCAGCGCCGCCCGCAGCCGATCGCCCATGCGTCCGGGAGAAGGACGGGTCACTTGGTGCTGGTCCGCACGAACGGCGGGCGCACGATTTCGCAGCGCACGCGGCGGCCGCGCACGTCGACCTCGACCTCGGCGCCGGGTTGGATGTCCGCCGCGGTGTCGAGCAATGCCAGCGCGATGCCGACCTTGAGGGTGGGCGAGAAGGTGCCGGAAGTGGTTTCGCCGACGGGCTCGCCATCACGCAGCACGGTCTGCCCTTGCCGGAGCACACCCCGGTCGAGTGCTTTCAGCCCCAGCAGGATTCGACGCGAACCGGCCGACTTCTCCTGTTCCAGAGCGGCCTTCCCCCAGAACTCCGGCTTCTGCCAGCCGACCGCCCACCCGCAGCGCGCCTGCACCGGGGAGATGTCCAGGGAGAGTTCGTGCCCGTGCAGCGGATAGCCCATCTCCGTACGCAGGGTGTCGCGGGCCCCGAGCCCGGCCACCTGGCCCGCGGCGGCGCGCACCCGCTCGACCAAGGCGCGGAACAGCGATTCGGCGTCGGCCCAGCGCGGCAGCAATTCGTAGCCGTGCTCGCCGGTGTATCCGGTGCGGCAGACCCGGACGGGACGGCCGTCCCACTCGGCGTCGGCGTAGGCCATGTACTCGAGGTCGGTGGGCAGCCCGAGCGCGCTCAGCACCTCGCCGGAGCGCGGGCCCTGCACGGCGAACACGGCGTAGTCGCGATGCTCGTCGGTCACCGTGACGCCCTCGGGCGCGACCTTGCTCAGTTCCGCGACGACCGCCGCGGTGTTGGCGGCGTTCGGCACCAGGAAGATCTCCTCGTCGCCGACGTAGTAGGCGATCAGGTCGTCGATCACTCCGCCGTCCGGGGCGCAGCACAGTGTGTACTGCGCCTTGCCCGCCCGGATCCGGCCGAGATCGTTGGTCAGGGCCGAGTTCACGAACGCCGCGGCGCCCTGGCCGCGCACCGTCGCCTTGCCGAGATGGCTGACGTCGAACAGCCCCACCGTCGTGCGAACCGCCTGGTGCTCGGTCACCGTGCCCGCATAGGACACCGGCATCTCCCAGCCGCCGAACGGCGCGAAGGTCGCCCCCAGCTCGACGTGCACGGCGTGGATGGGTCCTTGCAGCAGGTTCGTCTCGGTCACCAGCCGAGCTTATCCGGGACCAGGGCGTCCGACGCTCGCACGCACTGAGGCCGGAACCACATCGGGATGAGCGTCGGGCCGTTCTGCGGCAAAGTGTGCGTCGTTCCGGTCGGCGCGAATCCGCAGCGGCTGTAGAGCCGGGCGGATCGTTCGGTGCTGGCTTCCAGGAACGCCGGGACGTCCGCTTGGGATGCCGCCTTCAACCGATCGGCGAGAATCGCCGCACCGGCCCCCTTTCCGCGATGCTCCGGCACCGTGACGATCACCTGCAGGTACCGATGCGGGAACTCCCGGGGGTGTTCGCGGGCGAGCAGGTCGGTGACGATCACCAGCCGCTGCGCCACGCGCAGATCGGGAGCCTGCTCGAGCATGGTCCGCGCCTCGGCGGCTTCGTCGGCGAATCGTTCGACCGAGGTGACGTGCTGCCAGATCGACATCGACCAGATCTCCTCGCCCGCGCCCGCGACCCAGATCTCGTCGTCGCGCAACGCTCGATCGACCAGACCGGGCACGAACGCGGTACGGAAACCCGTGTCGGGCTGTCCTTCGAGCACCCACGCGGTCACCACCTCGTCCGCGCTGGCGATGCCGAACGCCTCGATCAGCGCGTCACGGTCCTGGACACCGGCCTGGCGAGCGGTGATCTCCATCCGCCTCCCCTTTCCCTGCGAACACCGTATTCACGCATGAATCTAGGCAGGTCGAAGCCGTATCACTACCATTTCGTCACACCTGTTCGTGTGTCGAAACGGAATCCGGATGACCTGCGCTATCTGCCACGGCGACCTCGCCCAGCCCAGCCGGGGCCGACGGCGCAAGTACTGCTCGCGCTCCTGCCAGGCCCGCGCCTATCGCGCCCGCCGCGCGGCGATTCCGGTGCGCCGCCCCACCCGTCCGGCGCGGCTCACCACCGTCGGCATCGCACGCGCGGCGGTGGAGCTGGCCGACCGCGACGGGCTCGACGGTCTCACCATGCGCCGCCTGGCCGGCGCGCTCGGCGTCGCGACCGCCACCCTCTACCGCCACTTCCCCGACCGCGAAGCGCTCCTGGCGAGCATGGCGGAGCTGGCGCTCGACGAGATCCCGCCGCCCGGGACGGAGTGCGGCGGCTGGCGTCCCCGGCTACGGCACGAAGCGCGCGAGGAGTGGCGCCTCTACCGCAGGCATCCGTGGATGCTGCCGCTGCTGGCGCGCGTCCGTCCGCCGCTGGGCCCGGCGCTGCTGGACGTCCTGGAGCGCAACTTCGCCGCCCTCGACCATCCCGGCCTGACCCGGCAGACCGGATTCGCGATCTACCTCGCACTGTCGGGCCTGGTCCAAGGGCTCGCGCTGTTGTGGAGTTCCGAGCGCGCCGACCGCCTCGGCGATCCGCGCGACGCCGCCGAGACGGCCGCGCCACGCGAACTCGCCGAACTGCTCGACCCGGCGCTGCGTCCCGTCCTGCACCGTTACTTCACCGGCCTCGACTCCACCTTCGAGATGGACTTCGACGACCTGCTCGCGACCTCGGTGGAACTCCTGCTCGACGGCGTCGCGGTGCGCCATCCGGAACGAAGCGAATAGCCTGTGCCAATGACCGCTGTTGCAGATCGCTCGCTCGGACCGGAACTGGCACGCACCGAGACCATCGGCGCGGACACCGATGTGCTCGTCATCGGGTTGACCTCCTCGGAGGACGGTCCCGCCATCGTGCCCGAGGACCTGTTCGGCGACGTGCTCACCGCCGACGTGCGCACGGAACTGCTCGATCAGCTCGGCGTGGTGGGCGCCAAGGGCAAAGCCGAGGAGCTGACCCGCATCCCGGCGCCGGTCGGGCTGGACGGCGTGAGCAGCGTCCTGGCCGTCGGCCTCGGCTCCGCCGAGAAGCTCGACGCCGAGCAGATCCGCCGTTCGGCGGGTGTGGCCGCCCGCTCGCTGTCCGGCACCGAACTGGTGGTGACCACGCTGTCCGGGCTGGATATCGGCGCCGCCGCCGAGGGCTTCTACCTGGGCGCCTACTCGTTCACGCCGTTCCGCTCGGACAAGTCGGCGCCCAAGCCGGACGAGCGGCCGGTGGCCCGCGTCGAGTTGCTCGTGCCCGAGCCGGGATTCGGCGAAGAAGCCTTGTTCCGTGCGCAGGTCACCGCCGAGGCCGTCGCCACCGCACGGGATTTCGTGAACACCCCGCCCAGCCACCTGTTCCCGGCCGAGTTCGCGTCGCGTGCTCAGGAACTCGCCGAGGCCGCGGGCCTCACCGTGGAGGTGCTCGATGAGAAAGCGCTGGAAGCGGGCGGTTACGGCGGCGTGCTCGGCGTGGGCAAGGGTTCCTCGCGCCCGCCGCGCCTGATCCGGATCACCTACGCGGGCGGCCCGAAGAAGGTCGCCCTGGTCGGCAAGGGCATCACCTTCGACACCGGCGGCATCTCCATCAAGCCCGCGCAGAACATGGAGAACATGACCTCCGACATGGCGGGCGCCGCCGCCGTGATCGCCACGACGCTGCTGGCCGCGCGGCTGAGCCTGCCCATCACCGTCACCGCGACCGTGCCGATGGCGGAGAACATGCCGTCGGCCACCGCGCAGCGCCCCGGCGACGTGCTTACCCAGTACGGCGGCATCACCGTCGAGGTGCTCAACACCGACGCCGAGGGCCGGTTGATCCTCGCCGACGCGATCGTGCGCGCGAGCGAGGACGACCCGGAGTACCTGATCGACGTGGCCACCCTGACCGGGGCGCAGATGGTCGCGCTCGGCACCCGCACGCCCGGCGTGATGGGCACCGACGACTTCCGCGACCGGGTCGCCCGCATCTCCCGCGAGGTCGGGGAGAACGGCTGGGCCATGCCGCTTCCCGCCGAACTGCGCGGCGACCTGAACTCCAAGATCGCCGACCTGGCCAATGTCGCGCCGCACCGCTGGGGCGGCATGCTCTCGGCCGGGCTGTTCCTCAAGGAGTTCGTCCCGGAGAACGTGCAGTGGGCCCACCTCGACGTGGCGGGCCCGGCCTATAACACCGGCGGTCCGTTCGGCTACATCGGCAAGGGCGGCACCGGCGTCCCCGTTCGCACGCTGATCGCCGTGCTCCAGGACATCGCCGGGGAGTGAGCGCGACGCGCGTCGTCCGGGACGACTCCCGGACGACGCGCACAGGCCACCCCGCCCGACCGCATCACGTGTTCCATGCTCCTGGCCGGACTCCGGACCGACATTCCGGCGCGGCCGGCTCGCGTCACTGACGGCAAGCGAGACGGCTCCCCGGCACCCCCACGGGTCCGGCGGGAATCGGGCGCAACGGACAATCCGACGGCTCAGAGGTCGTACAGATCCCGCTCCATCTCGCGCTGCCGCTCCACCCGCTTACGCGCGTCGTAGTCGCGCATGCGTTGCGGATACCCGGTCTTGCGGACGTCGTAGACGGGGATGTGCAAATCCTTGGCAAGCCGTTGCGCCCCGCGCTCGCCGACGATCCGGCGTGTCCATTCACCATCCGCGGCAATAAGGACGACTGTGACATCTGTCACCGTGGTCTTCGGTTCGATGTAGCCCTCGACGCCCACGTGCGTGCGCACCCAATCGGCCAGATAACGAGCGTCCGGCCCGGACACCGAACCCCCACGTGAAGTGCCGCCACCCCAGGCGGCGCCGCCGCGGAAACGATCCAGCAAACCCAACGACGCCGACCTCCTTTCCTGCACCGGAGAATGTTCACCGCCGGTCTTCCCATACTGCCAGCTCCGCGCAGTACGCCGCCCTGTGCTACATGGCTTGCGCGCGAGTGCAAGGATGGACCGCGGTACAAGAACCACACGGATCTCCGGTGCCACGCACAATGATCGGTGGCTTCCGGACTCCCGTCGCGACCCGCGCCGGGCGTCCGCAGTGAGATCAACTGTTGTAGAACCCCGTCGAGCAGTCAGAGGAGTCAACGGACATGGCCTTCTCCGTCCAGATGCCCGCTCTTGGTGAGAGCGTCACCGAGGGAACGGTGACCAGGTGGCTGAAGCAGGAAGGAGACACGGTCGAGGTCGACGAGCCGCTGCTCGAAGTCTCCACCGACAAGGTCGACACCGAAATCCCGTCCCCCGCGGCGGGTGTGCTGTCGAAGATCGTCGCGAACGAAGACGACGTGGTCGAGGTCGGCGGCGAGCTCGGCGTGATCAGCGAGCCCGGTGAGGCGGCTTCTTCCGCTCCCGCGCCCGCTCCCGAAGCCGCGGCGCCCGCGCAGGAGACCCCGGTCCCTTCGGAGGAAGCGCCTGCCGCCGAGCCCCAGCCCGCTCCCGCCGAGCAGCCCGCGCCCGCCGCCCAGGCCGCTCCCGCGTCGTCGGGTGACGGCACGCCGGTGAAGATGCCGGAACTCGGCGAGTCGGTCACCGAGGGCACCGTCACCCGCTGGCTGAAGGCGGTCGGTGACGAGGTCGCCGTCGACGAGCCGTTGCTCGAGGTCTCCACCGACAAGGTCGACACCGAGATCCCCTCGCCCGTCGCGGGCACCCTGCTGGAGATCTCCGCCCAGGAAGACGACATCGTGGCCGTCGGTGGGCAGCTCGGCGTCATCGGCAGCGGAGCACCGGCGGCCGCCGCCCCGGCTCCCGCGCCCGCCCCGGCACCTGCTCCGGCACCTGCTCCGAAGCCCGAACCGGCCCCGAAGCCCGAACCGGCCCCGGTCGCCGCCGCCCCGGCTCCCGCGCCCGCCCAGGCTCCGGCTCCGGCTCCGGCTCCCAAGCCCGAACCGGCTCCCGCGCCCGCCGCCGCGGCGGCCGCCGAATCCTCCAACGGCGCAACCCCGTACGTCACTCCGCTGGTCCGCAAGCTGGCCGACGAGCACAACGTCGACCTCGCCGCGATCACCGGTTCCGGTGTCGGGGGCCGCATTCGCAAGCAGGATGTGCTCGCCGCCGCCGAGGCCAAGAAGGCTCCTGCTCCGGCGGCTGCTCCCGCCGCGGCCGCGCCCGCCGCACAGGCGCCCGCCGCGCCCGCCGCCGCCCGTTCCCAGCTGGCCCACCTGGTCGGCACGGTGCAGAAGGCCAACCGCATCCGCCAGATCACCGCGACCAAGACCCGCGAGTCGCTGCAGACCACCGCGCAGCTGACCCAGGTGCACGAGGCCGACGTCACCAAGATCGCGGCGCTGCGCAATCAGGCCAAGGCGGCGTTCAAGGAGCGCGAAGGCGTCAACCTGACGTTCCTGCCCTTCTTCGCCAAGGCCGTGGTCGAGGCGCTGGGCGTGCACCCGAACGTCAACGCCAGCTACGACGAGTCCAGCAAGGAGATCACCTACCACGCCTCGGTGCACCTCGGCATCGCCGTCGACACCGAGCAGGGCCTGCTGTCCCCGGTGATCCACAACGCCAGCGACCTGTCGCTGGCCGGGCTGGCGCGGGCCATCGCCGACATCGCCAACCGGGCCCGCAACGGCGGACTCAAGCCCGACGAGCTGGCCGGCGGCACCTTCACCATCACCAACATCGGCAGCCAGGGCGCGCTGTTCGACACCCCGATCCTGGTTCCGCCGCAGGCGGCCATGCTGGGCACGGGCGCGATCGTCAAGCGTCCGGTCGTCGTGACCGACGAGACCGGCAACGAGTCCATCGGCGTCCGCTCGATGTGCTACCTGCCGCTCACCTACGACCACCGCCTGATCGACGGCGCCGACGCCGGGCGCTTCCTGACCACGATCCGTCACCGGCTCGAGGAAGCGGCGTTCGAGGCCGATCTCGGCCTGTGAGGAAGGTCCCGCGGCACGTATGAAGGTCGTGATCGCCGGCTCGTCCGGGTTGATCGGGACGGCGCTCGTCGCGGCTCTGCGCCGCGACGGGCACGAGGTCGCCAGGCTGGTGCGCAGGAAAACCGCGGGTCCGGACGAATTCGCCTGGAACCCGGCCCGCGCCCACCTGGACGAGCGGGCGCTTCGCGGCGCCGACGCCGTGGTCAACCTGTGCGGCGCGGGCGTGGGACGGCGCCGCTGGAACGGCAGTTTCAAACAAGAGCTGCGGGACAGCCGGATCACGCCCACCGACGTGCTGGCCGGGGCGGTGGCCGACGCGGGTGTCCCCGTGCTGCTCAACGCCAGCGGCGTGCACTACTACGGCGGCGCGACCGGCGATCGGGTGGTGGACGAGTCATCGCCCGCCGGTTCCGGATTCCTGGCCGCGCTGTGCCGTGACTGGGAGAAGGCGACCGAACCCGCCACGGCGGCCGGGGTGCGCACCGTGCTGTTGCGCAGCGCCGTGGTGCTGTCCCGGGCCGGTGGCCTGCTCGGCATGCTGCATCCGCTGTACGCGGTCGGCTTGGGCGGGCGGCTGGGCAACGGTCGCCAGTACACGCCGTGGATCTCGATGGCCGACGAGATCGGCGCGATCGTCTTCGCGCTCACCCATGACACGATGTCCGGTCCGATCAACGTGGTCGGTCCCGCACCGGTCACCAACGCCGAGTTCAGCCGCGCGCTGGGCCGGGCGCTGCATCGCCCGACTCCGCTCGTCATCCCGGCATTCGCGCTGCACGCGCTGGTCGGCGAGATGGCGCGGGAGGCGATCCTGCACGGCCCGAGGGCCATTCCCACCGCGCTCGAGGAAGCGGGCTACCAGTTCCACCATCCCACCATCGGCGCCGCGCTCGCGGCCGCGGTGGGACGACCCGGAGATGTTCGATGACCGACCGACTCGACACCAGGCCCGCCACCGTCATCCGCGACGCCACCACCGACGATCTTCCGGCGATCCTCGACATCCACAACGCGAATATCGCCACGTCCACCGCGATCTGGGACACCGAGCGCGTCGGCTTGGACGAACGGCTCGGCTGGTTCCAGGCCCGCACCGGCGCGAGCCTGCCCGTGCTGGTCGCCGAGATCGGCGGGGAGCTGGCCGGTTACGCGAGCTACGGGCCTTGGCGAGCCAAATCGGGATACCGCTACACGGTCGAGAACTCCGTGTACGTCGACGAACGCTTCCAGCGTCGCGGCATCGCCACCGCCCTGCTCACCGAGTTGATCGACCGTGCGCGCCGCGCGGGCGCCGTGCACGCCATGATCGCCGCCATCGAATCCTCCAACACCGGTTCGATCGTGCTGCACGAACGCTTCGGCTTCCGCACCGTCGGCGTGCTGCCCGAGGTCGGCCACAAATTCGGCCGCTGGATGGATCTGACCCTCATGCAGCTGACCTTGCCGGTCGAGGTCGACTGACCCGCATCTTCGCACCTCACCTGCCGAATCTCGCGCGGAGTACCAGTTGTTCGCGCGGCAATGCGCTCGTCTACGCAGGGCAGCCGGGCCGTAGTCGAGCCTCGGCGTCGCTGCGAGCGTGTCCTTCAGATACTGCGGTCTCGGCACCTGCCCGCGAGACCCCATCGCATGGACCTGGCGACAGCCTCCAGGATGCGAGATCGCCTGTCTGAGATCAGGCCGAACAAGGACCGGGAACCTTCTCCGGTCAGCGTAAGGGCAACCCTCCAGCTCTCCACCTGGCAACCCCGCCACGACTGTGGGGGTTCCCACATCCAGGTGCTGGAACCGGCCGTCCCCGTGGGCGTACCGTCGTCGCTGTGATCAACCCGCGCACCACCCGGTCCGCCCGATTCGATACGACCCCGATCGTGGTCGAGGATCTCGGACTCATCGACTATCACGCCGCCTGGGACCTGCAACGCGGCATCGCCGAGCAGCGCGCCGACGGCAACGGATCCGATCATCTGCTGCTGCTCGAACATCCGTCGGTGTACACCGCGGGCCGCCGCACCGAGGCCGACGACCTGCCCATCGACGGCAGTCCGGTGGTGCAGGTCGACCGCGGTGGCAAGATCACCTGGCACGGTCCGGGCCAACTGGTCGGCTACCCCATCGTGCGGCTCGCCGAGCCGGTCGACGTCGTCGACTACGTGCGCCGCCTCGAGGAGGCGTTGATCACCGTGTGCACCGGCCTCGGTCTGGTCTGTGGCCGCGTCGAGGGCCGCTCGGGCGTCTGGCTGCCCGCCACCGAGTTGTACGCCGAACGCAAGATCGCCGCGATCGGGGTGCGCGTGCAGCGTGGCGTGGCCCTGCACGGCGTCTCGTTCAACTGCAACGCCGCCATGGACGGGTTCCAGGCCATCGTCCCCTGCGGCATCCGCGACGCGGGCGTCACCACGTTGACCCGCGAACTCGGTCGAGAAGTGACCGTCGCCGAGATCAAGCCGCTGGTGGCCGACGCCATCATCCGCGCGCTCGACGGCGACCTGCCGGTCGGCGAGCACGATATCTCCCGCGTCACTCCTGGTGACACCACCCCCGCGTACCACGAACGCGACGGCGTAAGGTCGATCAAGTGACCTCAGTCGATACCCCGACACCACACAACGCGTCCGCACCCAACGGCCGCAAGCTCTTGCGCATCGAAGCCCGCAACGCGGAAACCCCCATCGAGCGCAAACCCAAGTGGATTCGCACCCGCGCCACCATGGGGCCCGAGTACTCCGAACTCAAGGGTTTGGTGAAGCGCGAAGGCCTGCACACTGTTTGCGAGGAAGCGGGCTGCCCCAACATCTTCGAATGCTGGGAAGACCGCGAGGCCACCTTCCTGATCGGCGGCGAACAGTGCACGCGCCGTTGCGATTTCTGCCAGATCGACACCGGCAAGCCCGCCGCCCTGGATCGCGACGAGCCCCGCCGCGTCGCCGAAAGCGTCCAGGCCATGGGCTTGCGCTACTCGACCATCACCGGCGTCGCCCGCGACGACCTGGAAGACGGCGGCGCCTGGCTCTACGCCGAAACCGTCCGCGCCATCAAGCGTCTGAATCCGCACACGGGCGTGGAACTGCTGATCCCCGACTTCAACGCGAACCCCGACCAGCTCGCCGAGGTCTTCTCCGCGCGCCCGGAAGTGCTGGCGCACAACCTCGAAACGGTTCCGCGCATCTTCAAGCGCATCCGCCCGGCCTTCCGTTACGAGCGCTCCCTCGCGGTCCTGACCGCCGCCCGCGAAGCCGGTCTGGTCACCAAGTCGAATCTCATCCTCGGCATGGGCGAAACCCCCGAGGAAGTCACCCAGGCCATGCGCGACCTGCACGAGGCAGGCTGCGACATCCTCACCATCACCCAGTACCTGCGCCCCTCCCCCCGCCACCACCCCGTGGACCGCTGGGTGAAGCCGGAGGAATTCGTCGAGCACTCCGAGGCGGCCGAGGAAATCGGCTTCGCGGGCGTCATGGCGGGCCCCCTGGTCCGCTCCTCCTACCGGGCCGGGCGGCTCTACGCCCAGGCGATGGCCCACCACGGCCGCGAGATCGCCCCGGAAATGGCGCACCTCGCCGAAGAAGGCACCGCCTCCCAGGAGGCCAGCTCGGTGCTGGCCCGCTTCGGCAACTGATCCTTACTGTCGGCCCTCGCGCACAGCCTTCGCGCGCGAGGGCCGACGCGTGTCCGAAGCAGACCACACTCTCGGTGAGTAAACTAAGATTGATTCTTAGTAAGTTGTCACCTTAGTTCAGGAGGCGAGTGTGGAGTTCACCGGAAGGTCCGCAGACCTCGACCTGCTCACTCGTCAATTGAACTCGGTGATCGAGGGCACCGGCACCACCCGGGGCCGTGCCGTCATCGTGACCGGTCGCCGACGGGTCGGTAAATCGCGGCTCGTCCAGGAATTCTGCGATCGTTCCGACCACGGCTACCTGGTCTTTCAGGCAACGCGCGGGCGCAATCCCGTTGCCGAGCGGGAGGAGTTCACCGCTACGGTCGCTCAGTCCGGGTTCGGGCGCGCGGAGTTGATCAGCGGGTTGCAGGCCGGCGACTGGAATCAAGCTCTCCGGTCCCTGGCGATCGCCTTACCCGATGACGCGCCCTGCATCGCGGTCATCGATGAGGTGCCGTGGCTGGTCGAACAGGATCCGGAGTTCGAAGGCGCGTTGCAGACGGTGTGGGATCGCCACCTGTCGGCCAAGCAGGTGCTACTGCTCCTGGTCGGCAGCGACATCTCCGTCATGGAGGCCCTCGGATCACGCGACCGGCCGTTCTTCGGACGCGCGACGAAAATGACCATCGAACCGCTGCATTTGGCCGATGTGCAGGCCATGACCGGCCTCGACGCCGCCGACAGCGTCGACGCGCTGCTGATCACCGGCGGGTTCCCCGAGATCGTGAGTTCGTGGCGCCCAGGAATGAGCCGTACCGACTTCCTGCGTGACGCGGCCGCGAACCCGCTGGCTCCTTTGCTCGTGGCAGGCGAGTTGTCGCTGCTAGGGGAGTTTCCGGAGGGAATGCGCTCGCGCGCGGTCCTGGAAGCCATCGGCAGCGGAGAACGAACCTTCAGTACCATCGCCGCCCAAGCCGGTGGAACGAACGCACTGCCCGCGGGCACCCTCAATCCGCTGCTGAACATGTTGCAGGACAAGCGAATCGTGGCTGGCGATCTTCCGCTGTCCACGAAGCCGGATACCAAGAACAAACGCTACCGAATCGCCGACCCCTATCTCCGGTTCTGGCTCGCCTTCCTGGAACGCGGCATTCCACTCATCGAACGCGGCCGTGGCGATGTCGCACTGAACCGGATCGAACGTTCCTGGACCACCTGGCGCGGACGCGCTATCGAACCGCTGGTCCGCGAATCCCTCATGCGTCTGCTGCCCGATGCGAGGTGGCCGGACACCGAGGCGGTCGGTGGCTGGTGGAACCGGCAGAACAATCCCGAAATCGACCTGATCGGGGCCGATCGAGAACCGGTCGCCAGGGCGGTGCATTTCGTCGGCTCGATCAAGTGGCTCGAAGATCGCCCGTTCGACCGCCATGATTACGACAGTCTCGCCCGTTCACTGTCCGCAGTGCCCGGAACCGATCACGGCACCGCACTCGTAGCCGTCTCGCGTTCCGGCGTCGCGAAGAACTTGCCGCTGGCATTGCATTGGGGGCCAGAGGATCTCGTTCGTGCATGGGAGTGAATCTCGCTCCGAATCGGTCTGTTGAGCCGAGCGGACGCCCGGATAATCTGCGTCCACGACTCGAGGATGCCGAGCGGTGCGAACGGAATCGACTCAACGGACGGGCGGAACTTTTCGCGGAGCGCGATCTTGCAAGCCGGTAGGACTGGTTGCGAGGTAGTCGCGAGGTAATTGCCCATGCCCGCTCCGAGTTGTCAGCACAAGCGTGGATACAGAGTTCCAGTAATCGGATCGAGACCAAGTTGGTCTCGTTACTGCAAAATACTAATTTGTGGTCCAAATCACGTTTGTTAGCAAAATGCCTGGTAGTGGCGTTGATAGATATAGCCGATCGACGCTTACAAGATCGCTTATCCGGACCATTAACTGATTGTTTGCCGTGCGTTAACCAGCCGTGATCAAGCTGAGATCAGGTCTGAGAGGGACCTGGGAAACAGCTCCACAGCCCACGGCTTGTTTCTCTTCGGGTACGGCAGCGGCACCGACGGGCATCGCCCCCGAGTCGTGCAGCGCGTCGCGCCGCCAGGAATTCGAACCCTGGCCTTCACAACGAAATCCGAAAACCGCACACGAGCCGAGATGGCGAACACCTTACCTGGTGCCCGCCGTGGATCCGCGCTGGGTTTTCCCGGCCGGATCGCCGCACGAACAAGGAACTGATTTCTCGATGTCTGACGCACGCCTTTCTTTCCTCCGCCGCCCGTCCCTTCGTAAGGGCGCTGCCCTCGCCGCCACCGTCGGCGTGATCGCCGTCGGCTTCTCCGCCGGTGTGGCGGTGGCCGATGACAGCGCTCCGGCGCCCGTTACGCCGGTCGCCGCGCCGTTCGACCTCCCGGCTCTGCCGGGACTGCCCGCGCTGCCCGAGCTGCCCGCGTTGCCAGGGCTGCCCGCGCCCGCGCCCGAGGGTCTCGTGCCCGCCCCGCCGCAGGTCTACGAGAACAACCTCGACGGCTGGATCCGCCAGTCCCTCGACGTCATGCGCCTGCACGGCATTCCGGGGAGCTACGACGGCATCCACCGCAACATCATGCGCGAATCCGGCGGCAACCCCAAGGCCATCAACCTGTCGGACTCCAACGCCGCCAAAGGCACCCCCTCCAAGGGCCTGCTCCAGGTGATCGACCCGACCTTCAACGCCTACCACGTCGACGGCACCGCCTTCGACATCTGGGACCCGGTCGCCAACATCACCGCCGCCTGCAACTACGCGGCTCATCGGTACGGCTCGATGGACAACGTCAACGGGGCCTACTGAGCCTCGAACTCGGATCCGGCAAGCGCCTCCTCGTCTCCTCGACGCGGAGGCGCTGCCGTTTCCGGGTGCGACCGCACCACCGCGGCACCGCTGTTTCGGCCCTGTCCCCACGACTCGGGCTGGACTTCCTCGACGCGGAGGCCGTCGACGCTTGCGGACAGCTTTGCCGGGCTGGGCTCAGCCGACTACTTCACGAAGTCGCGCACGCCCTCGAAAACCGTCGACGAGGACAGCAGCGCGATATGGCCGAGGCACGCCGTCTGGGTATTGGTGGCACCGCTGAGAATTGTGCTCTGATCGGGGTTGATGATCTCATCGCACGGCGACCACCAGGTGCCGTAGTTCACCCGGCCGGGGGTTTCGTCGGTGCTGTTGAGTTCGGCGAGGAAGGCTGAGCCGGGCCGCATCTCCGCGCAGGAGGCGTCGAAGCATCCGTTAGCGACGTCGGTGCCGTGATTGGGGCCGGCGATGGAGACCCAGTCGTCGACGAAATTCAGGCCGTCCAGCTTCTTCAGGTACCAGCGGCTGTTGAGGCCGCCCATCGAGTGGGAGATGATGTCGACCTTGGCGGCACCGGTTTTCGCGCGCAGCGCATCGGCCTGCGCTTTCACCTGTAGTGCGATGTCCTTGTTCGACTGGGTGGTGTCGTAGCTGGATCGTGCCATCTCTTCTGCGGAGTATCCCGCGTCGAGGAATCTGCTCCACATGTAATCCCAGTCCGCCGCCGATCCGTGCCAGCCGTGGACGAAAAGGATCGGATCTCGCGCCGGTGCCGCAGCCGCCTGTGGCGTGGCGATGCCGAGTGCGGCCGTAGCCGTCGTGACCAGGGTGATTGCGGCCATGCCTAGGCGGCGCGTGATCGATGTGATGCGCATGATTTGACTCCGATCTGCTCGCTGCACTGCGAGCAGACAGAAGGTAGCGCCTCGAAGCTCATCCGGGGGCATTGTGAGACTTGGTTGTTTCAACTCGTCGCCGAGTCCTTGGATCTGTCGCGACATTCCGCGAAGAAGGTCCCGGGCGAAGCTACGCCGCGCCGACGAGCTGGCAGCAGAGGGCAGGCCGGGAGAGGAGTCCAGAGCCTCGAACCCGTGCCCGTTGAAGTCGCGGGCCGCCTACCGTATATACGATTCCGAATACTCACGTCAGCTTGGCGATGAGTCCGACCGGCTGACGCTTGTGCCGACGCCATCACCACCGCCCGCTGAATCCGGACCAGCCGCTTGCCGCGCAGCGGGATATGGGCCAGCTTGCGGCTGCCACCCCGGACCGTGGGTACCGCATCAAATTCCGGACGCGGCACCAGGGACGGCGCACCGCGCCAAGACCCACCTTCGAGCTAGACCTCGATGCGGCGAGTCCTGGTTCGCGCTTCCCACGAGCTGGTCGATGCCGACTAATGGATACGAGGTATCAGACTTGTGCCGCGCGCCGGGCCAAGAAATCTCGAACCTCTGGAACCCGGGAATGACCGCGAACCTTATTCGCGATGGCATCGATGCGTTGATGCAGGCGGGTGGACGCGAGTCCGGCGATGGTGTCGTAGTTTTCGGCGAGCAGTGAGCATGCTCGTGCGACGTCACCGGACGTGGTGAAGTTCTCCGCGAGATGGACCTGCCACGCGGCGCGCTCCCTGGGCCATGCCGATGAACTTTCGATCGCGGCTTGCAGGTTGGATGTCGCCTGCGAGTGCTCGCCGAGCCGCATCTGCGCCCAGCCGATGCCACCGACGAATTCGCCTTCCGGCAGGTAGACCCAATCCGGGTCGTGCCCACGAGTCGATTCGAATGCACGGTGCGCCCGGCTGATCGCCGCCGTCATCGCGGACTTGTCACCGCGTACCCCGTGAGCTTCGGCCTCCCTGATCGCCATCAACGCCCGCAGTTTCGGACCACCCTCGCGGAGCGATGCCCGCACCCCGGCCTGTGCGTATTGCACGGCAAGAGGATTGCCCTTCGCGTCGTCTCCGGGACGACTCGCCATCAGAAAGCTGGCGTTCCCCAGCGCATGCGCCGCAGCGATCCCGTCACCGGCCGCATTGGCGGCGTTCGCGGCGTCCGCGTAATACCGCCGAGCATCATCGAGACGCCCGGCGTCGTAGTGCACCCACCCGGCGGCGGTCATCATCTCGGCGGCGGCGCTGGTGAGCGCCCGACCAACCGCCTCGGTGTAACTCCCCTGGTCGAGAAGCTGCTCGACATAGCGGACCTGATTGGCCGCCACCCGGCACAAACGGTCGCCGCCGACCACCAGATCCAGTTCGTGGATCTGATTCACGCTGTCGATGATCGCTTCGACATCGCTCGCGCCGACTTTCCCTGCGGACGCCGACGCGGCGTTCGCGGCGGCGGAAACCGACATCATGGCGGCCCCCGCGCTTACTGATGCCCCTGCTTTGAAGAAGTTGCGACGGTCCACATCTGCCTCCCGGTCCGACTCCACTACCAGTATGGCAAGCGGAACGTCCAGTGCACGGGCTACGAGCCGCAGGACCCGGACGTCGTGCGAGGCCGGGCCGCCGCGCTCCAGACCCGAGACGGCGGGCTGCGAGAAGTTGATGAGCGCGCCCAATTCCGTCTGCGTCATGCCGACGGATTTCCTGATGCGCCGAATCACTTCGCCCGTGGTCATGTACATGGCCGAGCCCCCCGATCGTTGGTCGAATTTCCCCACAGCTTTTACCCCGAAAGCGATTGCACCGGCAGGATATACGGCTCTTCGCATAGCCGGAACGGAAACCGCGATCCGTGCTCCCACCTCGGTGTTCGCGCGACCTACGTTCGGTCGCGGGTGCCCGGTACCGGGGCGACGCCGCGCTCTGCGCGGCGCACCAGCCCGCCAGAGTGGCGGGCCGGTGGCGACAGCCCCCGGTACCGGGCACCGGTCGATCCGCGAGACAGAGAGGTTTCCCGTGTCCACGCATTCCCTCGCCATGTACCAACTCATCGCCCTGTGTGACGCGGCCGCCCACCAAGCGCCGATGCGGCCGCTCAGTATCCGCCAGGCCCATGAGGTGATGCAGATCCATGTGGCTTGCCGCGCGAAATACTGCGCACGCAAAGCGGCGGCGCGACAGGTGCTGGTCGACAGCGGACGGATGGTGCCGGACCCGAGCAGGCCGCAGTGACGGCAGCTGCTCCCGGGCCGCCGAACCGACGCCGCCACATCCAAATCGAAACCGGTCCGCTGCGCCTGGACTACCAGGCGAGCGCCGAACAGGCCGAAAGCGTCGCACGCGCACTGGCGCAACGGTTCCCGGAAATCACGGTGACTGTGGACGACGACCTGGACGACGATCTCCCGCACCTTCCTTGCGCACAGCTGTGGGACTGATCGCTCCGCGCCGCCACCCCTTCATCCTCGAAATGCGAACGGAGACTGCAACGATGCGATCTGCCCAACTCGAACAAGGCCGACTCCACCCCGGTTCGTGCTGACGGAGCGGCCATGAATACCGATCCCGCCTCCGATCCCACACTCACCCGCTGCCAGCGCTACCGGCACGTCTACGGCCTGCCGTGCTACGTACACCAGGAAACTCGGCGAATCACCCTGCGCGCGGGAGACGTAGGCGCGGTCACCGTGCCCGAACAACTCGGCAGAATGGTCCACTCCGACCTCGCCGGGCAATACTTGCTCGGCCCCGTCATCGCACACGGCTCCGGACGCTGGACGATCCTCGTCCGCCCCGACGACACCCACCAGCTCGCCAACGACACCGACATCTTCGTCGCACTGCTGCGCGCCTCCGCGACGATCGTCCCCGATGGCGGCGAGATCCTGCTGCCCTCCCCCGCCGACGAACGAACTGGATACCGCCGGTGGGTCGTCGCACCACGCGACGCGTTCCGCCCGCACATCAGCACCGTCGTCCAGTCGATCATCATCTGCGCGGACCGAACTGCACACCACCACTATGGGTTCCAAAAGCCCGACCAGCCGCGAGACCAACCCTAGCAACGCTCACCCACCTGCGCGCCCGTCGATCAGATGACGCAACGACCCGAAGCTCCTGATCCGAACGAACCGAATCCGATGGAACCGGAGACCCTGTATATGCGTCATAGACTTCAGGGACGACTTTGACGGCCCGGATCGGGAGGCTTCGTGGGACGACGGACGAGGGCGACAGTTGTAGCACTCGCTGGGGTGGCGCTGGTCGCTTCGGGGTGTGATTCGGGCACGAACGGGACTGCCACGCCCAGCACGATCGATACCTCGGCGGCCACGGCCGCCCTGTGGGATCCGTGCACGCAAGTATCGGATCAGGTACTTCAGAAAATCGGCGTGGGCCCGTCGACGAGAGAGTCCGGGGTGGGCGGCGTCGAAGAGCCCGGTTGGAAGCACTGTAACTGGAGCAATGCCGACTTCACACTCGGCATCTGGTCGACAATTCATTCCGTGGACGACTTCAGGAGGAAGGAAGGAAATATCGACTTCACCGATATTTCCGTCGGCGACCGAAACGGCGTTCAGTACCGTCGAGCGAAGGACAAGTTCGATGAAGACTGCGACCTGGTCTTTCCCGCAAGCCATGGCGCACTGAGTATCACGATTTACAACCATGCCTCATCGAAGAATGTGATCGCGCCATGCACCAGGGCGATGAAAGCCGCTGAGACTCTAGTCCCGATATTTCCGCGCTGACCAAGGAGATCATCTATGGCTATGGAAGAGGAGGTATCGCGCTGGCGATACCTCGCTGACGAAGCGAAGGCTGGCCGCCTCTACCTGGACCGCTCGGTTGCGAAAGCATGCTGGGATGCCTGCGATCGTCAGATCCAGCTCTACAACTCTCTCCGCACGAACCTGAAGGATGTCGAGATGGTCACGGGCCTCGGCAAGTTCGACTGCTCCATCGATCTAGCGAACATGCTGGGGGCCAAGGCAATCGGCGGCGACGGGGATGTGGACTCCGCCCTCAAAGAGCACATCGAAGTACTGACCCTGATGCGTGATACGATCCAGATTTCCGTGGACCGCATCGGCGCGACGGACGACTCCAACGCGCAAGATACGAGCAATCTGCTGAACTGACCGGGGGATAATCATGGGCCTGCCGTTCTTGGTAGCGATTGGCGCCGCGCTGTACGAGCAGTCGAAATCCGGCCCGCCGGACAGCGGTTCGCGCGATGAGAGCCCCGACGCGGCCATCGCGCGGAACCGCATCACCGAAATCATGCGCGCCGGTAGTGATTTGCAGACCCAGTCGCCGAAAGTTCCGGAGAGCGCGTACAAGAACCCGGACGGCATGGACGATCTCTATCAACGCGTGCAGGCGATGTCGATCGATGGAGTCGTCGCGCTGCACCAGCGGTGGGAGTCCATTCGCAACCGGCTCGAGCAGGGTTTGCAAGGTTTCGCCCCGGAGATCGGCAAGGCCATGGAAGGCAAATGGGAGGGGGCGGCGGCGAAGGCCGCGGCGGACGGGATCAAGGAATATGTCGACAAGTCCGGCGGACTGATCAGTTCGGTGCAGATCGTCGCCGAGAAGGTGAAGATCATCCGGTCGGGTATCGAGGTCACCCGGCCCGCCGTGCAAGAAGCACCCGCCCATACGTGGACCAGCGACGTCGCGAGTTGGGTGCCGGGCCCGACCTGGAAGCTGAACCAGCATCGCGAGGACGCCGCGCACGACGCGTCCGTGAACGTCGTCAAGAACGTCTTCTACCCTGCCGTCCGGGAAGCCGATACCGGCGTTCCACTGGTGCCCAAGCCGTACAACCCGGTGCACAATTCGAGCGATCAGCCGTACACGCCGAACAACGGCTGGCAGCCGTCGTCGTCCGGCACCGGCACCGGCACCGCCGGCAAAGCCACCACGGCGGACCCAGCACAGCAACCGGGCACCGAGAACACGCCGGAGACCACCGTCCCGTCCAGCACGAATCCTGTTGCCGAGCAGGAAAGCACGACCGAACAGAGCGCGACCACACCCGCGAGCACGAACCCGTCGACCCAACCGGCGAGCACCAATCCCGGAACCGATCCATCGCTGACCCGCCCCGGAACACCGAGTCCCGGATCTCCCGGCACGCACAGCCCGGGCACACTCAACCCGAACGCTCCCGGCCTCGGCGCTCCCGCACCGGGTCGCAGCATCAACGGTGTCCCGGGCGGCGTTCCCGCCGCCGCTTCCGCGCGGCCCGGCACCGGTCGGCCGGGAGCGAGCGGCATGCCGGGCATGATGGCGCCGGGCGCTCGCGGCAAGGGCGACGACGACAAGGAGCACCAGACGAAGGACTACCTGGTGAACCAGCGCAACGGTGAGGAACTCACCGGTCTCGGTGCGGAGAACAGTGTGAAGTCGGTGCCACCGGTGATCGGCGAATGAGCCGGACCGGTCTCGACGCCACGCCACCACGCGCGCGGTCCATGACGAAGGAGCCGGTCGCATGAGCCGACGGGACTGGTCGTTCACCGCGCTCGGCTTCACGGTGCTGTGGCGGGCCGTCGAGCGCGACGTGCTGCCATACCCCTTGCAGTACCGATCCACGGCGGAGACCGTCGCCGATTACGAGTCGGAGTGGAAGTCCGAAGCCGCCGGACTGCACCGCCGCCTCGACGAGTCCCTGTACAGCGCTCTGCGTGTGCTGGCCGAACCCGAGGCACGCATCGAGATGGCGGGATTCAGCGGGGAGGACAAACTGCGCGTCCACGCGGCCGTCCATTATCGGCATGCCGTGCTGCTGGTACAGGAGCCCACCGCATCGCCGGATCGCGGTGGAGCCGTGCACATGTCACTGATCGCTGCGGAGAGCGTGAGCCGTCGGGTCATCGACCACCTACCCGACGCCGCACGCGGCAGCGGCCCCGGCATCGAGATCTCCCGGCACGAACTCGACGCCGAGGACGAGGAACCGTACCGCGTGGGCGCACCGGCCCCGCCCCGGGCCCGAGCCGAGCAGTTCTTCGAACGCCCCCGCACCACCATCGCCCACGTCGCGGTCTACGCGGGCCCGGCCTGGGACAACCGCCCGGCGCCCGCCCGCGGCTTCCACGTGATGGACTACCCCGACGGCCGCTACCTCGTCCGCAGCGGAACCACCATCAAGGCCGTCCCCGCCGACACCACGGAAGTGCGAACCCAACTCGACCGGGTCGTACACGCAACGGTCGCGGCCTTCCGCGAGGAAAACGATCCCAGCTACACCTGACCCACCTAGCCGGGACCAGGCGCGCCAGAGAAAGTAGCCAACGATCCAGCGCCGCAAACGCACCGGAGTCCACCAGCCCGATTCTCCGGACAAGACCTTGATTTCGGTGGCAGGCCTTGTTCGATGGCCTACGTGTGGTGTACCGGCTCAGCGACGACCGGATCGTCGAACCCGGCTGAGCGGGGAGACGACCAGAGGCCGAGAGGTCCTGCACAAGTCGATCGGGACCACGCCGCCGAGCGGGGACAGCGGGCTGCTTCACTCTACAGCCCGCGCACCGGACACAAGAGCTGCTGCAACCACTGCACGTCGACCAGCCCCCGCCGAACTGTAGTTCAATCCGATGACGCGGGCATTACTCACGCCACGTATGTACTCACCCCCGGAAGAACGCGCCCGGCTCCACAACGGCCGCCGAATCAACCCGCCACGGTGACCGTGACTTCGTGTGTGGCCCCAGCGAGGGATCGCCCGCCGCAACGACGCCATCGCTCGGAGCAAGTTCGAGTCCAGCTGGGTCCGGAGCTTGCGGGGCACTCGCGCCTGGCGAGAGGTGGCGGGGTGCTGTGGTCGATGAGCGACGTACGCTGCCCCACAGACGATTTCGGCATCAACCGCAGTGCCTGTTGCGCCACGTAGTCGCCACGCGAACGGCCCATCAGCCCGACAACGGCCCATCGATGCAGGTCACACCGCTACTCCCGCCAGTGACAACAAACACAGCGCCGGGTGAACATAACCTTGCCCTATGCCTCGCTGGAGTACGCACCGACGGAAGCCGGCGGAGGTGGGCCGGCTGGCGCGAGTCGGCGGGGATCCCGAATCATTCTCGGCAGCAACACTTTCCAGATCAATAACCAGATCCATCACCGCCGCCGCGAGTGGGCCCGGCGCATCGTCGAACGCGCACAACCAAGCACCGCCGCAGCCACGAGTACATCCGGGCGCACTCGCACCGAAGAGCGAATCCGATTCGCAGACCACAGTGATGGCGATGCCTCCGCTGCCACCACCACGTCAGGACGACGCGCCGCACCGGCTGCATCACTCGGGCGCGGCCGCTTTCGTCGGACTCTGCGTCGGTGTGGTGCTCCTGCTGGTGTCGGGGTGTCTGCTGGTGAATCACCCGACGGGGACGTCGGCGTCATCCACGGCGCTGCGCACCAGCGCACCGAGCACTCCGGCACCTACGTCCACCATGCGAACGACCGCGCCGGTAGCCGCTCCCCCGCCCGTCCGGACGGGCATCGGTGTCACCTTCGGAAAGGTCGTCGCCAATGACGGCACGACATTGGTGGTCAGAAACGCGTTCACCAGCAGCAGCGTCAAAGTACGCGCCGACGCCAACACCAAGGTGAACGTCCTGGTTGCCAAACAGGCGACGGACATCCGCGTCGGCGCTATCGTCGCCGTCTACGGACGGCAGTATCCCGATCACACGATCGTCGCGGAGTTCATCACCGGCATTTCGATCGGGGCCCCGACCCGGTGAGCACGGGCGTACGCGGATCGCCGCGTCAATCACGCCCGCGCAACGCCGCTTCCACCGCCGCGTCGTCGACCGGCTCGGTCTGTCCCCACACGTCTCGCGCCAGCCGCAGCTTTCCGCACATGCTGGCCACCAACGCCGCCTCAGCCGCCGCGTCGGCCCCGCCCTGCCCGATTGCTTTGCGGTAGCGGACCGCATCGACGACAACCGATTTGACCCGCTCGTGTGCGAGGTAGGTCCGCAGGTCGCGACGCCACTGCCCGATCGCGGCCTCGGGCTCGGCGGCGACCCACGCTGCGAGGAACGCCTCCTGCTCGTCCGGCAGGTAGCCCATCTTGTGCAGATGCGTGGCCACGTCGTAGACCGGATCGCCGTACAGCGCGAATTCCCAATCCAGGAATACGACCCGATCGTTTCGCACGATCATGTTCTTCCGGTGCACGTCGGCATGCAGCATTCGAAAAGGCCTGGCCTCGAGCGTGTCCCACGCCGCGAGGATGTGCTCGAGCGGCTGATCGGGCACACCCAAGCGGCGGTACAGCTCGCCGAACTCCGCACTGCTGTCACGGTGCACGCGGGCGGTGACGGCGGACAATCGGCGCGCGAACCCAGCGGGTTCGTCACCCCAGTCCGGCTCGACCGGCGGCAGTAGATCTCGGGGGATGCGCCGAAGTTCCCCGAACAGCGCCGCCACATCAGCCGGTACATGAGCCGGAACTCGGACCCCGCGCGGCGCGATGTGATCCAGCAGGTCGCCGTCGATGTAGTCGTGGATCTGATAGGCGGGGTGAACCGATTCCCAGCGCAGTCTCGGCGCCGCGGCGACGAAGGGCTCGATCGCGATCAGCACCGCGGGTTCGGGCCATTGCCGCAGGTCCATCACATCGGCGCCGGCTACCGGAATCCGCACGTTCACCGCACCGGCGACGCCGTCGACGCGGACGTTGTGGTTGTAGTACCCCGCGGCCGACTGCGATCGGGACAGCGCTTCGACGTACATCGCCTCGGCGTCGACACCGATCACCCGGGCGATCACGCGTGCGGCGTCGCGGTCCAATCCCGATCCGGGCGTCGGCGGCTGAATGCGCGACCGCGCGGCCGCCGCGGCTTCGGAGATGTCGGGTTCGGTCCAGCCGTACAGCGCCAGGACCGCTCGCGCGACGAGGACCAGCCCCGGATAGACGTTCGCCCCCTGGAATTCCGCGATGGCCCAGCGGGCACTGCGGACGGCATCGTCGCGCCTCCCGCGGCGCGCGAAGACCCCCGCGCGGAACAGTTCGGCCCTGGCCCGACCGGAGCGGTACCCGGCCTGCTCGAGAATCTCGCACGCTTCGGCGAGCGCGTGCTCGGCGGCATCCAGCTCCCCGAGCGACAACCGCGCCAGACCCAATGCGGTGTAGGCCTTTCCGAGTTCGTGCAACGCGCCGAGTTCACGCTGCCGCACGATCGCCGCTCCGGCGGCCTCGATCGCCCGGGCCGGGTCCGTGAGCGCCAAGAGTTCCGCCAGGTTCGTCGCGACATTCGCCTGTCCGACAACGCTGCCCGCGGCTCGATAATGGGTGTCGGCCTCCGTCAGATACCGGGCGGCGCGTTCGGTGTCGAACGCCAATCGGTAGGCGAGATGACGCAACCGGGCGATGTCGCCGAGGAACTCGTGGTCGTCCTCCGCCATCGCGACGAGTTCCTCGCACATGCTCAGCGCCTGACCGAATCGGCCCTGGCACATGTGCAAATCGGCCGCCCACTGCCCCGCGACGAGCCGGGCCCGCCCCGATCCGCGCGACCACACGTCGTGATAGATGGCCAACGCGTCGTCGGTGTCGCCGAGTATGCGGCGTGCGTTCGCCGCGGCGACTGCCAACCGCTCCGCGATCGGGCCGGTCCGGTCCAAAGCGACCTCCCGGGTGAGCCGATCGGCTTGTTTGGCGTCGCCGAGCAGCACCGCCGCTTCCGCTTCCAGGCACCGCGTGAGTTCCGACAGTTCCGCCATACCTGTCAGGTTCTCATGCGGATCGCTCAGATAGCGGTCCAGATCGCTGATCACTCCGCCGATGCCCTGGCTGCCACCCGCCGCCTCGATCCGGTCGACGTATCCCAGCAACGTCACCGCGGACAGCAGCCCGGACCGGACACCGTGATATCCCGCCTCCCGCAAGGCCGCGACCCGGCCGAGCGACCGTTCGGCGCGTGCGAACCACAGGTCGTGCAGCACCCCGTGCAGAGTGCGCCGGACGTCCGGGTCCAAACGCCACTGCAACGCGTCCACCATCAATTGGTGCAGCTGGAAGCGCTCACCCTCGTCGTTCTCGTCCGCCGCGTACACGAACGAGTACGCGACCAGGGACTTCCACGCGGCGATGTGGTGCGGTAGCTCGAACTGCCGGGCGACCGCGGTGAAGATCTCCCGATCGAAGGTGCGCGGCAGGCCCAGCAGTTCCAGCATGCGAACTTCGTCGGGGCGCACGTGCTGGAGGAAACGCTCGAGAATCGTTTCCGGAGACACCAATTCGGCGGGCGTCACCCAACCCGCGCGGGTACGGGCATCGATGGCCAGATGCAGATAGAACGGGACACCCGCGCTCGAAGCGGCGATCGCCGCGCGCTCGTCGGGATCCTCGATGCCGGAGGAGTCGAGCAATTCGAAGCGGGCGTCCATCGGCAGGTCGTCGACGGGCACGGCCCGGATGCGGGCCGACCACTCCGAGTCGTGCCGCTCCCAGCCCAGCGGCTCGCGGCTGGCGATCACCACCAACCCGGTGTCCAGCTGCGCGACCACATCGCGTAGCCAGGCATCGGACGCCGCCGCGCGGCCTTCACGATCGGCGCCGCCTATCAGCGCTTCGTAGGCGTCCAGGAAGACCACATACGGTTTCCCCTCCGTCCCGCTCTTCAGATCCTCCGCGAACAGGTAGGAGACGGCTTCTTCCAGGCCCGCGAGACTCAACCGGTCGAGTTCCCCGAGGACCGGATCGTGGCGGATCCGGTGGGTGCGGATCACCTTGCGAGCGCCGAGTTCGAGCAACCGGGTCGCGGTGCCGAAGACCGGGATGCCGGTGGCGTCGTTGAGGATCTCGGTCAGGATCTCGCTGTGCTCGGCGAGCGCGAGCGCGTCCGAGGTCAGGCGCAGATGCGGGTGCATGCGCTGCCACAACACCGCGCGGGCGATGTCGAAGCGGTGGAACTTGATCTTCTGCGCGCCGAACTGCATGCGCAGCACGGCGAGTCCGTCCGCGGCCTGGCGATGACTCGGAACCTGCAGGTCGAGCACCGCCGCCGGGTGTTTCTTGCCGACCCGCGCCCGCAGTTCGGTGACCAGCCGGGACTTGCCGATCCCGCCGACACCGCCGAGCAGCATGACGCGGGGATGCCCGGCGGCCTCGGCGAGCAGTTCGTCGAACCGCGTCAGCACCGGCGCGCGGTCGACGAACGGACGGCTGGTCGATCCCGGCTGGAACCGCGCGGTCAACACCATGGCGTACCCCCTCCTCACGAGCCCGGCACGATTGTGCCAGAGCCGGCCACCGGCGATCTCGCACGCGCCGTCGAATGTCGGTGCCTCTTGCTAACTTTCGTCTCGTTCTGATCTGACGAAAACAGGCGAGGCGCTATGACTATCGGGGGAACCACCTATCTCGAACTGTCCGAGGACAGTGGTACCGCGCACAAGTTCTACGAGGTGATCGTCGCGGGTACGCAAGTGAGCGTCCGCTTCGGTCGCATCGGGGAACAAGGGCAGACGAAGGTGAGTTCGTTCGCCTCCGAGGAGAAGGCGCAGGCGGCCGCGTCGAAGAAGATCGGCGAGAAGGTGCGCAAGGGCTACGCGCCCGCCGTGCTGGGCGCGCGGGCCAGGCGTCCGGTGACCAGGCGCGCGATCAGCAGCGGCCGCTCCACGGCGAAGGCAGCGCCCGTGTTGTGGAGTTTCGACTCCGGCGCCGCCGCCTTCGGCATCTTCGTCGACGAGCGCCGCTGCTGGGTCGGCAACGAGAGCGGCGACGTGTTCACCCTGACTCCCGACGGTGTGGTCACCGGCCGGTACCGCCTGCCGGATTCGGTCAAGTGCATCGTGGCCGACGACTTCTGGATCTACGCCGGCTGCGACGACGGGCGCGTCTACGACCTGTCGGGCAAGGTGCCTCGGGCAGCCTACGACATCGCGGCCGATGTCGACATCTACTGGCTCGACATCCACGACGGCATCCTCGGCGTCTCCGACCGCCAAGGCGGGATCACCGTGATCGACTACGAGGAGGAGTCGCTGTGGACGCGGCGCAGCACCGGCGATTCGGGCTGGATGGTGCGCATCGACGCGAACGGCGTCTACCACGGGCATTCCGCCGGCGTCACCAAGTACGACCTGGACAGCGGAAGCACCCTGTGGCAAATGGGCACCGGCGGCGGCGTCCTGTTCGGCTGGCAGGAATCCGACGCCGTCTACGCGGGCACCGCCCGTAACCAGGTCCGCATGGTGGCCAAGAGCGGCCGGGCCGAGCGCGTCTATCAGTGCGACGCCGCGGTCTTCTCCTGCGCCACCTCGCCCGACGGCCGGTATGTCTTCGCCGGCGACAACTACTCCTCGGTGTACTGCTTCGACGCCGCCGGGAACCGCGTGTGGAAGCTCGCCACCGGCTGCGGCTCGGCGTATTCCATGCAGTACCACGACGAGAAGCTGTACTTGGTCACCACGACCGGCGCGCTGGCCTGTCTCGATGTCGGCGACGCCGCCATCCGCGACGCCGAGCAGGGTGTGCTGCCCGAAACGGTGTCGGTGAAGGCTCCCGAGATCTCGGCGGTGGTGCCCAGCGACACCGTCGAGATCACCTCCGAAGCGGGTAGCGGAATCGTCGTGGAGTGCGTGAGCCAGGGCAGTTCGCTGCGCGTGCGAGTCGTCTCGCCTGGATATCACCAGGGGTGGAATGTGCAGTTCCCCAAGGATATTCGTCTGGCTGGGGCTCGTTACGTGGTCGACGGCATAGCGGAGTCGGCGCGCGGCGGCTTCTACCGCGTCCGTGGGGACATCCGCCGGTTGTCCTGAGCGGCAGACGTTCCCGATGGAGCGTTCCTCGCACGTCGGCGCGAGATGTGCGAGGGACGTCCCTGATGGGAACACGGCTGTTCGGTGGTCCTGGCACACTGACAAAAGCGCTATCGAACAGGGGGGCTCGATGAGGGGACGATTCACATCGTTGTGTGCGGTCGCCGTGGCGCTGACGACGGTGGCCGCGCTGCTGGCCGGATGCGCATCGGACGAGCGCGAGGAACGAGGCTTTCCAACCGAGGCAGCCGAGCGGATCGACCGCATCGTGCGGCCGCAAATGGACGCGCGGCTGGCCCCCGGGGTACTGGTCGCGGTGCACGACCCGAAACGGGGGTCCTTCGTCAGGGCTTACGGCACAGCGGATCTCGCGACGGGTCGTCCGATGGACGTAGCGGATCATGTCCGGATCGGGAGTATCACCAAGACGTTCACCGCGACCGCGGTGCTGCGCGCGGCCGACGAGGGCAAACTCTCGTTGGACGACGTGCTGGAACGATATGTGCCGGGAGTGCCCAACGGCGGCACCATCACTCTCCGCGACCTGCTCGGCATGCAGGGCGGCGTCTGGGATCTCCGGGACTATCCGGCCTTCGCCGAACAGTTCGACGCGGAGCCTACGGCATCCGAATGGCACGAGGGCGACCGGTTACGCGCGATCATCGCTCAGCCGGAGCGGGCGAAGCCACCGCGTACCCGCGTGGAGTACTCGAACTCCGAGTTCTACCTGCTGGGTCTGGTGCTCGAGAAGGTCTTCGGGAAGCCGGTGCCCCAAGTCATCGGTGAAGTCGTCGCCGCGCACGGGTTGCGCGCCACGACGTATCCCACCGACGCCACCATGCCCGCGCCTGAGAGTCGCGGGTACTCCTACTTCGACGAAGCGCCCACCGACGTCACCGCGCGGACCACCCCGGCGCTCTTCGGTGCGGCGGGCACGATGGTGTCCACTATCTCCGACCTGGCCGACTACGCCCGCATGCTGGGCCGCGGCGATCTGCTGAAACCGGAGACCTTCCGGGCCAGGACCCAGTTCGCCGGAAACCTGCGCTACGGACTCGGCATGGTGGAGTCCGGCCGCTGGCTCGGCCACAGCGGCGCGGTGCTGGGCTACACCACCCACATGGGCTATCTCCCCGAGCAGGACGTCAGCGTCACCGTCGCGGTCAACGAATTCACTTCTCCACCCCTGCTCGGGGTGACCGCCTCGGTCATCTGGTTCGGCATCGCCCGTCAGCTGTATCCGGGCACGGTGCCCGACGCCCCGGCGAACACCCAGCCCGATCCACCGGCGCCCACGGTCACCGATCTCGACAATCGACTACGACAGACGCTGGACCCGGCGGTTCCCACTGAGCGGAAACCGCTGCGGATCGCGGACGACGACAAGGACCCGGAGTTGATCACCCGGGTCGCTCAGGCCTTCACCTCGATCACCACGACGGTCGGCAAAGTGACCGGCGCGGGCGGTTACCTCCTCGCGACCGTCGTTCTCGCCGGACCGAACGGCCGCCGTCCGACGATCGTGCCGTTCGTCTCGCGCGACGGCTCCTGGCGTATCGACCGGTACTGGGCGTGCGAGAACATCGCCGGGACCGGGCCGCCCTCGCCCGCCTGCGAATGACCGGCTCCGCGCCCTGATCTGCCGATTCGTCGACGGAACGCAACGCCCGGTGGGAAGGTGGATGTACGGCAGGTGTCGGGCGAAGGAGCGAGACACATGGTGGACAAGACCAACGGAGCTGCCGCGGGCGACGGCGGCGTGATGACGGCGGACCGCCCCGAGCAGATTCGCAACGTGGTCCTGGTCGGGCACAGCGGGTCGGGAAAGACCACGCTGGTCGACGCCATGGCGCTCACCGCGCGGGCGGTCAATCGCGCCGGGCGGGTCGAGGACGGCACCTCGCTGTCGGACTACGACGAGATCGAGCATCGCCAGCACCGGTCCGTGCAGCTGTCGGTGGTGCCGGTGGCGTGGGGCGGCATGAAGATCAACCTGATCGATACGCCCGGATACGCGGACTTCGTCGGCGAACTGCGGGCAGGGCTGCGCGCGGCGGATGCGGCGCTGTTCGTCATCTCGGCGGCCGAGGGCGTAGACGGGATCGCCGGAGCGACCAGGGCGCTGTGGGAGGAGTGCGCCGCGGTCGGGATGCCGCGTGCGATCGTGATCACCCATCTGGACACGGCGCGTGACGAGTACGACGTGATGACCGAGGCCTGCCGCACCGTGCTGGGCGGCGGCTCGTCGGAGAGCATCCTGCCGCTGCACCTGCCCGTGTACGGCCCGAAGAATCCGGACGGTCACCGGCCGGTCACCGGCATGGTGGAGCTGCTGCCGCACTGCGTGGGCGACTACTCCTCCGGCGAGGAGGTCCAGGGCGACCCTTCGCCCGATCAGGCGCCCGCGCTGGAGGAGGCGCGCAATCGCCTCATCGAGGGCATCATCGCGGAAAGCGAAGACGAGAGCCTGATGGAGCGCTACCTCGACGGCGAGGAGATCAGCCTGGCCACGCTGGTCGCCGACCTGGAGCGCGCGGTCGCGCGGGGCAGCTTCCATCCGGTGCTGTTCGCCGCGCCCGCGCCCGAAGGGGCGAAGCAAGGCCTCGGCACGGTGGAACTCCTCGACCTGATCACCGGCGGCTTTCCGACGCCGGTCGAGCACCCCATCACCGCCGCCAACGGCGCGCAGCCGCATCCGCTGCGCTGCGACCCGGACGGCGAGCTGGCCGCCGAGGTCATCCGCACCGCGTCCGACCCGTACGTCGGGCGAGTCTGCATGGTCCGCGTCTTCTCCGGCACCTTGCACGCCGACGACACGGTGCACGTCAGCGGGCACGGCCTGGAGGATCGCGGCCACGAGTGCCACGAGCTGGACGAGCGGGTCGGCGCGATCTCGGCTCCGTTCGGCAAACAGCAACGCCCGCTACGCCAGGCCATCGCGGGCGACATCGCCTACGTCACCAAACTCGGTCACGCCGAAACCGGCGACACCCTCTCGTCCACCGACAGCCCCTTGCGGATCGAGCCGTGGCCGATGCCCGATCCCCTGCTGCCCATCGCCATCAGCGCGCACAGCAAAGCCGACGAGGACAAACTGTCGCAGAGCCTCGCCCGGCTCGCCGCCGAGGACCCGGCGCTGCGGCTGGAGCACAATGCGCAAACCCACCAGCTGGTGCTGTGGTGCCTCGGCGAAGCGCACCGCGACGTAGCGTTGGAACGATTGCGGACCCGGTTCGGCGTACAGGTGGACGTGACCGATCACCAGGTGGCGTTGCGAGAGACTCTCGCGGGCAAGGCGACCGGGCGCGGCAGGCATGTGAAGCAGTCCGGCGGACACGGCCAGTACGCCGTGTGCGAGATCGAAGTCGAACCGCTACCCGAAGGGTCCGGGATCGAGTTCGTGGACAAGGTGGTCGGCGGAGTGGTCCCGCGCCAGTTCATTCCATCGGTGGAGAAGGGCGTCCGCGCGCAAGCCAACCGCGGATTGACCGCCGGATATCCGCTCGTGGACGTGCGCGTCACCCTGTTCGACGGCAAGGCCCATTCCGTCGACTCCTCCGACGCCGCCTTCCAGACCGCGGGCGCCCTCGCCCTGCGTGAGGCAGCGGCGGCCGCGGGAATCAGAGTGCTGGAGCCTCTCGCCGAGGTCTGGGTGCTGGTCACCGACGAATACGTCGGACCGGTGCTGAGCGACCTGTCCAGCCGCCGCGGTCGCGTCCTCGGCACCGAGCCGCACGGCGCCGGGCGCACCCGGATCCACGCCGAAGTCCCCGAGCTGGAACTCAGCCGCTACGCCATCGACCTGCGCTCGATCTCCCACGGCACCGGCGATTTCACCCGTAGGTACGCGCGCCACGAACCGATGCCGAACCAGGTCGCCGCCTCGGTGCGGGGCGAAAAGGCACGAGCGTAGTCCGCTTCTGTTGACCCACTCGGCCTCGCCGATGCACCAGGGCGCCAGCCACCGCCGCTGTCCGCGCACGTCCATCGCATCGTCCGGTGACGTCCGTCGGCAGATCAGCCTGTGAGAGGCGTCCGAAAGCTCGACCGGGGTTCTGCCCGCCGGATGCCCTGAAGTCCCTCCTTCCCACATAGTGTGGTTCTCCGGCCGCACAGTACAGTTGGCCCCGCATACGAGGCCCTTACCAGGTGGAGAAAATGGATCCTTCCCGCTGTGTCGTGCTGGTCCCGGTGCACGACTACATCGAGCCCGGATGCGCGGAAGGATTGGCGGAACTCGAACGACGCGGATATCCGGTCTGGCGCGTATACGGCTGTTCCGCGATCGACCAAGCGCGCAGCCAAATCGCCACGGATGCTTTGGCACAGGGCTTCGAAGAGTTGATGTGGATCGATGCGGACGTTCGCTTCGAACCGAAATCCGTCGAGATGTTGCGATCGCACGACTTGCCGGTGGTGGGCGGTATCTATGCCAAGAAAATGGCGCGCGAACTGGTCTGCAGTCTTCTGCCCGGCACCACGAAAATCACATTCGGCGAAGGCGGCGGCGTCATCGAGATCCGCTATGCGGCCTGCGGGTTCCTGCTCACCAGAAGAAATGTCTACGAGAAGATCCTGCAACGAGAAAAGCTTCCGGTCTGCAATACACAGTTCGGCCGTGCCAACATCCCGTTCTTCCTGCCCATGATCATTCCCGACGGCGAGAACCACTGGTACCTCGGCGAGGATTACTCCTTCTGCGAACGCGCGCGAAAAAGCGGCTTCGCCATCCACGCCGACACTCGAATCCGCCTGGAACATATCGGCAAGTATGGCTTCACCTGGGAAGATGCCGGGAACGGTCGCGATCGTTACAGCAGCTTCGACTTCACCATCCGGCAACGTTCCGCGGCTGCTGACGATCTGGCCGACGGGGACCCGATAATCGATAAGGCGAGCTGACGGCTCATCCGCCCGCGCTACCTGGCCGACCCGGCTTCACTCTCGGTCGACGCGCCGCCGAATCCATCTTCTGGTCTGCGGAATACAGTGGTATCGCTGATCTATCCCGAGGCACCCCGAAGCTTCGGGCGACATCCGAGACCGACGCGCCGTCGGCATCCCCGAGGACGCGAACCAGGGCTGCTCGAGAAGAACCCGGCCTCCGCACAGGAGTAGACCGCAGTTCGGCCGAAAACGCCCGTTTCCATTCGGGCACCCGATCGTATTGATGCACGATCGGATACAACTTGCCCGTGGACGTCCGCACGTCCGCTCCGGACCAGATCGGCTCGGGCTCGAGGAGAAACGGGCGCAGCACTCCGACCCGGTTCGGATCCGCCAACGTCCCAGCCTGACAGGCGAATCCGTCGTCGGATGTCACCAACTGCACCGCGGAACGAAACGGTTCCATGTCGAGCAGGACGTTGTACCCGCTCTGATCCGCGACCGGCACTCCAGACGAGGCGGCGACACGGGAAATGGCCACACACAGATTGGATATGGCATCGGCTCGACCGGCAAGGACACCGACGTTGCAGACCACCTTCGACCACACGCGCTCGGCGAGTTCGGGGAAGCCATGGCGCAGATTGTCCCGGTTCCACCCTTCGTCGCAGTACCGCACCCCCTCGCTGACAGCGACGAAGGTGCGGCTCAAGTGGTTTTCCAACCACTGGATCGGGTCCGCCTGAAAGTACACATCGCGCACGTCGGTGACCACGGCGAATCGAAGCGAATGCCTGAATGTCCGCAATACCTGGGCGACATCTTCGAACCGCTGATTGTAGATACTGCCGCGAAGCGACATGCGTATCGGATACAACCCCAGTGATTCCAGGTTATCGGCGATGGCGTCGCCGCGGACATCGCGGTCGTACACGATGACCGCACCCACACCGGCGAAATCGCTCGCGGCGAGGCTCCTTGCCCACGGCTCGACTTCGGGCCACCCATAGCCGGTCGCCGCCGCGATGACGATGTCCTTCTGTGCGGCCATGCTGTCCGGCCGCTCAGGTCTGTTGCGGTGGTGGCCCTACGGGCGGTGGAGCGGTCGGCTGCTGTGCCTGGCTCGTGGTGGGCGGCGGTGCCGCCGCGGCACCCAGATTGGCGTTGCCGGCATCCAAACCGGTTGGATGCACGTATCCCGTGAAATCACCGTACTTTTCTTTCAACGGTGGATTGTTGGGATCCAGTGGAACGAGATGGCCGCCGTCCAGGACGTACAACCGGTTTTGCTCCTGATCCCGCACGATCAACGCGCTGTGTCGCTCCCACTGAAGAATATCGCCCGTTTTCAACTCGCCGGGGCCGTTGACCACCGCGGGCGGATGGTCCGCTGTCAACTCACCCGCAGTCCCCTTGTACGCGGATACCGCGTCGAGGGCGACGTTCTGCACCTGCTTCTGCAAGGCCTCCGCGACCGGCGGGGCTGCCTTGACATTCGTGTTGTCGATGGGGACATCCACCGTGGTGCCCGGCGTCGTCACCGGCGGCGGAGTGCCCGCGTAGGTCGGCGCGGTCACACCGGCAGGAGAGGGCTGAGCGGTTTGCTGGGTGGTCGACGCCTGCGTAGCGCGCTCTCGTTCCCGCCGGTCGCGCTCATGCCGAGAATCCCGGTCGTCGTCGTAGCGGCTGTCGTCGCCGGTGGGCTGACGGGTCTGGTTGCCCTGCAGGGCGTTCATCAGGGCCATCTGTGTCATCAGACTGGACATATCGTTTCCGGTGCTGGCCGGAGTGGCAGTGGCGGCCGGTGTGGCCGTGGTGCCGCCCGACCCCGATCCCGAGCCTGTTCCGCCTTGCATCGCCGTGCTCGGCACAGCGGTGACCGTGCTCGACCCGGTGGTGCCGCCCGTACCGGTGTTGTCGAGGGCGGTCTGGGTGGTGTCCGCCGTGCCCGTGGTGTCCGTCCCGAGCAGGTCGTCGTAGGTGGAACTGAAGTCTTCGTTCTGACTGGCCTGCTGTGCGGTGCCTGCGGTGCCCTGAGTGCCGTTGTTGGCGCCGCCGTTGTACCCACCGTTATAGCCGCCGTTGTAACCGCCGTTGTTCACACCGCCGTTGTTGGTCGCGCCGTTGTTGTTCGCGTTGTTGTTGCCCTTGTCGCCCTTGTCACCCTTGTCGTCGCCTTTATCGCCCTTGTCGTCGCCTTTATCGCCCTTGTCGTCTCCCTTGTCCCCCTTGTCGGTGGGAAATCCTGGGAAATCGCCGTATTTCTTCCCCGCGCTCTCGGCTCGAGTCGCGTAATCGGCGACCTGATCTACACAGAACTGAACGGTCTCACGGACGATTCCGTAGACCGGCTCCTCTTCCACCACATTTTGAATACCAGGAGCTGTGAAGTTGCTGTCACTGAAAGTACTTCCGCCGAAGTATCCAGCATGAGGTTTCTTGAGTGCCGCCCAGATGTCCTCATGCGCCGATTGGACTTTGTCCCACATTTTCCGATATGTACGATCGTTGTCGGCGGTGAGCTTCAGATTCTCCGTTTTGAAGTCGTCGTCCCTGGCCGACCACTGGGCGTCCAACTCGTCGAGGAATGCGGAAGCCGATTTGTAAGCATCGACTGCTTCGCCCTTTCCCCCGGCTTGCGCCTCCGCGCCTTTCCCCATCGAATCCGTGAACGATTTACTGAGGTTGTTGTCCCAAATAAGAGTATCTTTGCCCTTTTCCGGGGAAGTCAAGGCGATCGGCTTCTTCTTGTCGCCCATTTGTTTCTCGAGGTACTTGAGCTGGTGGTTCGCCAAACTGATATAGGTCGTCAGGTCGTCCGAAGGGCTACCGGGAGGGAGTTTGATCTTCAGCGGAAAGTCATCGAATTTATCGCCCTCTTCTGGATCTTTCTCCAGACCCTCCATGTATTTTTTCTTCTCGTCCGCCTCCCTCTGCTCTGCCGAGGGCCCGGTGTCGGCGGGCTTGTGATCATGTTTTTCATCGCGCTTGTCCGGGTCGGCACGATATACGTTGTCGACCAGCTTGACTTTGTATGCGGTACCATCCGGGGTGACCACGTAATCCATGTCCCGAGGGTGGTCCCAAGAGTCGATTTTCTTGGGATCCCCACCTGGTTTTGCCTCATACAGGGTTACTGCGCCACCAGGCCCTTCCTGCGCGGTGTAGAAGCCAGACTCAGGACGGCTCGTCGATTTTGTATAGTTGCCGTTCTTGTCATAAGTGAAGTAGTTGGTCATGCGTCCTCCTAGACGGGCGGTTCACCGCGGCGCCTGTCGCGAGAGCCCTGTGCCGTTGCCTCGATCGCCGATCAGGGGAAGTGCCGCCGCCAACCCACATCACGGGCATCACGGGCATTGGGCCCGGTCGACGAAGCCCGGATCGTTTTGCACCCTTCAGCAGAACCCACGATCAGAATCGTGGTTCCGAACGGTCGCGAGCCGATTGCAGCCATTCTGAATCCGCCCGCCGGATACCTGCCGGCCGTTGAAGCTCAGACCTCCGCCGACGCACTCCGAACCGCCGCGCCACCCGCTCCGTCGGTGTCCTCGATCGCCCCCGCGGTGGTGTTGGAATTATCGCTCGTGCCCTGACGACCATCGGCCACCGAGGTCCAGCCGACCGCACGATCACGCCGGTACGGTCGACCGTAATTCTCCAGGAACCCGTAGGCCGCCCAGCCATTCGTCGCGATGAAATTGGGTTCGTAATCAGGATCGTTCTTCGCGCGTTCCCGCAGGCCGGGGACCATGTCTTGGTTGACGTCGCGAACTCGGCGCCACTCTTGTGAATCCTGATCGAACTCGCTGGTCATATCGACGAACCTCTCCATTCCGACCGACTTCCCCATTCTTCAGCATCCCCATCTCTGGGGACATCGAGAGCAAGTCTGGACGGGTTCAGTACCCGGCGCCGAACTCCGCCTTCTCCATGAGGTTGTAGTCGGCCTCGGTGGGCAAACCCAACGAGTCGGCCAGGCGCGGCAACGCGCCGTTGTACAGCAACTCCGCACGCCGCCCCACCCGAGACTTCTGGTAGGCCAGGCGGGCAACTCGAACGATTTCGGCCGCGAGCCAGCTGTCGGTGTTCTCCCACACCTCGTCGCCGAGGTGCAGACCGACGATCGTGCCGCTTCGATCGCAGGCGACCCCGACGGAATAGTCGGGATTGAACACCTCGTAGATCAAATTCAGCCAATCGGGCGGCGCTTCGCCCTCGACGGCGCCCGAGATGCCCAGCTCTACCACGGCAACACTCCTGGGTATCGTCTAGAGTTTCGGTTCCGGCAACGACACCGCTGGGGGCCACGCCGTCTGCTGGATGGCGAGCCGGTGCTGCCGGAGGGCGTCTTCGGTGCTGTCCCGAATCGCCGCCATGATGTCGGCCACTAACTCCTGGCTACTCGACGAATGCGCGATCGTTCCCTCGGCGATGTACAGATCGGTGAGGCGACCTTTCCCGTCGACCTCCGGAATCACCCTGGCGCTGGGCGAGGGCCGTCGAGCGCGGACGCCCTTGATCCGCTCCATCATGTCGTCGACGGTATGCACGAACTCGCGGCCGGATTCCAGCGCCGCCGCCGTATACGGATGCATCATGCGGACCTCCCACCCGGCAACGATCCCCGCACGCCGCCGAGCAAGGGGAGATCATTCTGCGCTACAACACGGAGACCTGGCAGCGTCCGAGCAGGCCGCATGGTCATCCGACGCACGATCGGGCCGGTGCCGACCTCTCTCCGCATGCCACCTCCTCACATGGATGATTCGTAACCATTCTTCACGCTCGACACCGACTTCCCATGCGTGAGAACGAGGCCGGAGAGCGCGCCGATGGCAGCCATGGAGCTGGTGTGAGCTTCGACGCAGACGCGAACGAGCCCATCCGGTTCGCGACCAATGAATGGTCACGAACCAGATGGGCTCGTCTACTACCGCGTCGTTCCGCGCAGCAGGACCTGCGTCGACTTACACGTCGAAGTACAGCTCGAACTCGTACGGGTGCGGCCGCAGGTTCACCGGGGCGATCTCGCCCTCGCGCTTGAGGGTGATCCAGGTCTCGATCAGGTCCTCGGTGAAGACGTTGCCTTCGGTGAGGTAGTCGTGGTCCTGCTCGAGGCGGTCGATGACCGACGAGAGGCTGGTGGGGGCCTGCGGGATGTTCTTGGCCTCCTCCGGCGGGAGCTCGTAGAGGTCCTTGTCGACCGGGGCCAGCGGCTCGATCTTCTTCTTGATGCCGTCCAGGCCGGCCATCATCATGGCGGCGAAGGCCAGGTACGGGTTGCCCGAGGAGTCCGGCGCGCGGAACTCGAGGCGCTTGGCCTTCGGGTTGTTGCCGGTGACCGGGATGCGGACCGCGGCGGAGCGGTTGCGCTGCGAGTACACCAGGTTGATCGGGGCCTCGTAGCCGGGGACCAGGCGGTGGTAGGAGTTCACCGTCGGGTTGGTGAACGCCAGCAGCGACGGCGCGTGGTGCAGGATGCCGCCGATGTAGTGGCGGGCCAGGTCGGACAGGCCGCCGTAGCCGGCCTCGTCGTGGAACAGCGGCTTGCCGTCCTTCCACAGCGACTGGTGCACGTGCATGCCCGAGCCGTTGTCACCGAAGAGCGGCTTCGGCATGAAGGTGACGGTCTTGCCTTCCTGCCACGCGGTGTTCTTGACGATGTACTTGAACAGCTGCAGGTCGTCGGCCGCGGCGAGCAGGGTGTTGAACTTGTAGTTGATCTCGGCCTGACCGGCGGTGCCGACCTCGTGGTGGCCGCGCTCCAGCTCGAAGCCGGAGTTCTGCAGGTTGGTCGAGATCTTGTCGCGCAGGTCGACGTAGTGGTCGTAGGGCGCGACCGGGAAGTAGCCGCCCTTGTTGCGGACCTTGTAGCCGCGGTTGCGGGTGCCGTCCGGGTTGAACTCCGCGCCGGTGTTCCAGGAACCCGAGACCGACTCGATCTCGTAGAAGGCGCCGTTCATGGCCGAGTCGTAGCGGATCGAGTCGAAGATGTAGAACTCCGCCTCGGGGCCGAAGTACGCGGTGTCGGCGATGCCGGTGGAACGCAGGTACTCCTCCGCCTTGCGCGCGACGTTACGCGGGTCGCGGCTGTAGGCCTCCCGGGTGAACGGGTCGTGCACGAAGAAGTTGAGGTTCAGCGTCTTGGCGGCGCGGAACGGGTCGACACGCGCGGTGGAGAAGTCGGGCAGCAGCAGCATGTCCGACTCGTCGATGGACTGGAACCCACGGACTGAGGAGCCGTCGAACGCTAGCCCTTCTTCGGCGAGGTCGGTGGTGAAGGCCTTCCCGGGGATCGAGAAGTGCTGCTGCACACCGGGCAGGTCGCTGAACCGGATGTCGACGTACTCGATGTCCTCGTCAGCGATGAATTTGATGACCTCGTCGGCCGTGCTGAACGTCACTTGTTCTCCTTACGGATCGGTTCCCAGCCAGTGTCGCTTGCATGGGTTCGTCGCGACCAGACGCTATGGATGCCGTGTTTCCCGGCAGTCAAGGATTTGTTTCGCCGGTGTTACACGTGCGTCCGGCAGCGTGGTACTGACCACCATGACTCGAAATGCATGGTAGTCCTGCCCGCGCCGCGGTGCGCGGGGAGGCTGAACTCCGCTTATGCGGTACCGGGCGCCGGTCCGGGCGCGCCTATTCTGGGGTGCATGGCACGCATCACCGGCTCCTGGCTCTCCGGACCTCCTGCCGACTCCGGTGGCCCGGCAACCACCGAGTTCCCCGGGGCGCAACTCGGCCTGCCGAAGGCCGGAGCGGGCTCGCTGGCCGGTATGGGCCGCCGCATCGCCGCCCTGTTCGTGGACTGGCTGATCGCCCTCGGCATCGCGGCGCTGATCACGCGCAGCGGTTCGGCGTCGAGCTTGACGCTGCTGATCTGGTTCGTCATCGGCGTCGGCGCCGTCACGCTCTTCGGGTTCACGCCGGGGCAGTATTTCCTGCGGCTGCGCACGGTGCGCATCGACGCGGCTGCGCCGGTCGGCTTCGTCCGGGCGCTGGCCAGGCAGGTACTGCTGGTGTTCGTGGTGCCCGCGCTGTTCACCGACGCCGACGGGCGCGGCATGCACGACCGCGCGACCGGAACGGCGCTGGTGCGTTCACGCTGATCTTCCGACCCGCGCGGTGACGACCGGAAAGGCCCGCACCCCGGGCGGGGCGGCGGGCCTTTCGAGCGAGCAGGTCAGCGGCGGCGGATGGTGCGCTGCACGCCGCGCATCTTGGCGCCCGCGGGCATCGGCCCCTTCGGCAGGGCGGGCCCGCTGCGCGCACTGAGGGCGGCCAGCCTGCCTTCGATGAGGTCCATCCGCTTGGTGTCGATGTTGCGCGGCAGCTTGGTGAGGTAACGCTGCAGGTCCTTGAGCGGAATCTGACCTTCGTCGTTGCCGATGACGACGTCGTAGATCGGGGTGTCGCCGATCAGCCGAGCCGTGCGCTTCTTCTCCTGGGCGAGCAGCGACTTGACCCGTTGCGGTGAGCCCTCGGCGACCAGCACCACGCCGGGCAGGCCGATCACCCGGTGCACCGCGTCCAACTGCGTGGTGGCGGCGATGCCGTTGCTCACCCGCCATTTGCCCTGGAGGTTGTCCAGCACCCAGGCCGCGGCGCCCGCCTGCCCCTCGGCCTTGCGGTAGACGCTCTTCTGCACCCGCCTGCCGAAGATGATGAACGCCACCAGCGCGCCGAGCACCACGCCAAGCGGGATCAGGAACCAGGTCAGCCCGAAGATCAGGCCGATGACGGCGAAGACGGCGGTGATGCCGACCAGGGCGCCGATCATCAGCGGCAGCAGCAGCTTGTCTTCCTTGCGCTGCATCTGGAACGCCTGCCACAACTGCTTGCGGCGTTCTCTCGACTGCTGCTTGCGGGCCGCCTTCGCCGCGGCCTTCGCTTCCTTGGTGGGCTTACCTGCTGCCATGACACTCAGGATAGTGCCCAGGTAGTCGCGGCTTCGCCGTGGGACAGCGGCCCGACCGGGCGCTACCCGCGGCGCGCGATCGATCCGAGCACGGTGAGATCCAGGTCACCCGAGGCCTCGGTCCAGCCCATCGCGCGCAACTCGACCGGCGCCGCCACACCCAGGGCGTCGCGCAGGCCGACGGCGACCGAGCGCGCGAACTCGAGCAAGCTGCTCGGCGCGATGGGCCAGAAGAGGATCCTTGTCCAGTTGTCCGCGTCGTGCCGATCCGCGGGCTCGTGCCAGCCCAGTGCGCGCAACTCCTGTGCGGCGGTCTCCGGGATCGGGTCGCTCAGGTAATTGTTCCCGGCCAGTTCGGCGGACAATTTGATGTCGTATTGGACAAATTGGACATAGCGATTTCCGGGGGCGGCGATGATCAGGGTTGCCCGCGAGGGCAGCTCCGAGAGGCAGTGCGCCAGCGATTGCACGAACCGTTCCCAGTCCGCTGTCGCCGGCTCGCTCATTCTTCCCCCGGGTATTCGCACTGGCCTGATCATACGCCGACCCGGCCGGGACACCAGACGAAACTCGTTGCGACGTTGCGTAGTTCGTTCGGGCTATAGCCGTTTGCCATATCCCATATCGGCTCTCGGCCGAGCACCAGCCGGACCTGCGGCGTCTCCACCGGCGACACCGAGTCGGGCCGGTGCGGCGCGCACGGACCAGGCAGCGGAAACCCCGGAGCGCAATTGAGGTTTTCGTTTCCGCCCCGGCGTTTTCCGCCGACGCAGGAATGGGTCCGGCGGAATGCTTTCGATGGGAGACCGTAGCGTTCGGGTTCGCGCTTGGAATCGCGCTATGGATTTCGTCTCGGCGGCATGGAGTCCGGCGTGGGACGAGTAGGAGCGGTATCGGGTGGGAACCCAGTACCTGTTCACCTCGACCACGGGCCGAGTCGTCGCATGCCCGGGTTCCGGAAAACGCATAGGCGCCCCTGCTGGTGCGAGCGTTCCGTCGCCTTCGATCTGCCGGTGCGGCCCGCCTGGACGGACATCTGGTGATCGGCGGTACGCATCTTTCAGCCGAGTGCACCGCGCTGTTCAGCTGACGGCCACCGGGCGGTGTTAGCTTCCCCGACGTGTGTGCGCGGTTGGTGGTGAGCGTCCATGACGTCGCACCGGCGAGTGCGGCGGAGACGGAGCGCTGGTGCGCCGATGCCGATCGGTTCGGAATTCCCGTGTCGTTGTTGGTGATACCGGGGCCGTGGCGGGGCAGGCGGTTGGCCGACGAACCCGATTACGCGGCGTTCTTGCGGGAGCGCAGGCAGGCCGGTGACGACGTCTTGGTGCACGGGTGGTCGCACCGGGCGGGGCCCGAGGGTGATCGGCCGCGCCGCGCGGTAGCGCATGCGGTGGCGCGCGGCGCGGCCGAGTTCGCCGCCATCGATGTCGGCACGGCCACCGTGAAACTGCGCGCCGCCACCGAAGTGATGATCGAAGCCGGTCTGCCGACTACCGGTTTCACGCCGCCGGGCTGGCTCGCCTCGCCCGGCGCGAAACAGGCGTTGCGCGCGGCGGGTTTCACCTACACCACCTCCCACTTCGGCGCCGAGCAATTGCGCACCGGACGCCGGTTCCACGGGTTCGCGCTCTCGCACCGGCCGGGCGGCGGCTGGTCCGAGCGGTTCGGCGCGGCGCTGCTGGAGACGGCGGCGCGCCGCACGGCCGAACGCGGCGGGCTGGTCCGTCTGGCGCTGCATCCCGACGATCTGAGCAGACCGGGCCTGCGCGACACCACGTTGCGCGCCATCGACGCGGTGCTGCGCACCGGCGCGCACGCGATCACCTATCGCCAGCTGGTCGGATCGGCGGTCGACTAGTGCGGATCGTGCAGATCGCCAACTTCTACACTCCCGCCTCCGGCGGTTTGCGCACGTGCCTCGACGAAATCGGACGCGGCTATTCGGCGGCGGGGCACGACCGGGTCCTCGTCGTGCCCGGTCCGCGCGACGCCGACGAGCACACCGCGTCCGGGCATCGGATCACCGTGCGCAGCCCCAAGTTCGGCGATGCCGGCTATCACGTGCTCACCGCCCGGCGCACCCGTGCCGTGCTCGATCGGCTGGCCCCGGACGTGCTCGAGTGCAGCGACAAACTCAGCGTCCGCTGGCTGGCGCCGTGGGCGCGCGGGGCGGGCGTTCCGCTGGTGTTGTTCTCCCACGAACGCATCGACGCCATCCTGCGCTCGCGGGTGCCGCGCGGCTTCCCGCTCACCGCCGCGGCCGACCTGGCCAACCGGCGGCTTTGGGTGCGCGCCGAGAAGGTCGTGGTCACTTCGCGTTTCGCCACCGCCGAGTTCGCCCGGGTCGGCGCGCGCAACGTGCGCAGGATCCCGCTCGGCGTCGACCTCACGACCTTTCGCCCGTCGACCGAGAACCGGCGCGACGACCGCTCCGACGATCCGGTGCGGCTGGTCCTGGTGAGCAGGTTGTCCCGGGAGAAACGAGCCGAACGCGCCATCCAGGCGGTCCGCGTCCTGGTCGAATCCGGTGTGCGCTGCGTGCTGTCGGTCATCGGGGACGGCCCGCTGCGTTCTCGCCTGGAGCAGCTGGCGGCAGGGCTTCCGGTCGTCTTCCACGGCCATCTCACCGACCGGACCGCGATGGCCGCCCTGGTCGCCGCGGCCGACGTCGCAGTGTTTCCCTCCCCTGCCGAGACTTTCGGCCTCGCCGTGCTGGAGGCGCTCGCCTGCGGGACTCCGGTCGTCGTTCCCGCGGCGGGCGCGGCTCGCGAACTCGTCGGCGACCCCGGCTCCGGCCTCGTCTGCGACGGGACTCCGCGCGGCCTCGCCGACGGCGTGCGTGAACTGCTCGCCCTGCCCGCGGCCCAGCGTCGTCGCGCGGCCCGTGCCGCGGCGGAACGCTTTCCGTGGTCGGCGACGGTGCAGAGCATGCTCGCGCTCTACGCCGATTACGAGACTCCGGCCCGCTCGGCCTGAGGAACAACCCCGGCGTTGGCACGATCGCGTTGATCCAACCGCTGAAGTCGCCCACCCGGGGCGTCGACCTGCGTGCCGCCGATTCCGCGCAGGACTCCCGGCGTCGACGAGCCGGGCAAAGGCACGTGCGCTGGCCTCGATGGGGCAAGTGCGGGTCACCGCGCCTCGGCGTGCGAATGCCGCTCACGGCGAATGATTCGCCGTTTCCAACCGCGCAGGATGCCCAGCGACCGGTATCGCGCCGGATGCTCGCATCGGCCCGGTGGTTCGCCCCGCTCGTGCCCGTCGGATCCCCTTCCTCGGTCAGCGCGCCCCCGCATTGCGCCGGAGTTCACCCGGCCTTCGCCCGTACCGCCGGGCGGGTCGCTTCCGCCGACATCTCCCGCTCGTCGTGCAGCGTCGGTGAATTCGCCAGCAGTGCGACACCGACGATCACCGCGGTGGCCGCGCAGGCAAGCAGCGTCGGGCGCGGGTGGATCGTCGCCGTGAACAGCGTGAGACCGGCCAGGTAGCTCAGCACCGGGTCGGTGATCGTCATCGCGGTCAGCGCCGTGGGCAGTGACCCGCGTGCGTACGCCTCCTGGGTCAGGATGCCGCCGAGGACGGTGGACACCGGAATGCCCAGCAGTGCCCAGCTCGGGTCCGGCAGCGTCCTCGTCGCCACCACGACGAGGACCGCCGTAGTGGCGAAACAGCAGCCCGCCGCCACCGCCACCAGCGCGGACCGCACCTGGGTGGAGCGGACCGTCCGGGACAGACCGAACAACACGACGACCGTGCCGAACACCTCCGCGCACGCCCCCGGGAGCAGCTGCGTGCGCACCGCCGAATGCTCGGGAATCCCCGGCCCGACGAGCAGCATCAGCCCCGCGCACACCGCCGACGTCCCCGCCCAGTCTCTGGCGAGCAGCGCGCGACCACGCCGCAATGCCGCGAACGGCAGCGCGAACAACAACTGCACGACCAGCAGCGCCTGCACCACCGCGATGGCGCCGAAGCGCAGCGCGACGGCGTGCACGAAGAATCCGGCCACGTTCGCGCCCTGTCCGGCCAGCCAGCGGCGGTCGGTGATCAGACGACGAGCGATCGCGGCGATCACCAGGAATCGTCCCTGCCCGGACGCGGTGGCCGCCTGCCTGGCAGCGCCTTGTTGCAGGAACGCCGACACCGCGAACAGGAACGCGGCCGACAACGCCAAACCGACCGTCCCTACCGAGTCGACGGACCCGAAACCGCGCTCCGGCATGGCCTCGATGCTGACCGGTCCGGATGAACACCGGATGGCGTTCGCCCGGCTACTGGACGACCACCCCGGTTCCGGGGGCTGGACGGCCGTCCGGGCAGACTCGATAGTCCTATGGTGATCGAACGAGCCGTCCTGTCTCGTGCCCTGTGCGGCCTGTTGTTGCTGTTGGCCGCGTTCACCCCGATGCGAGCGGCCGCCGAACCGCTGGCGGTGCCCTATCAGTGGAAGCAAGCGTTCATCGACGGCACGGACGGCACCCGGCTGCACGCGGACGTCCTGCGCCCGGCCGGTGTCTCCGACGACACCCGCACACCCGTCATCCTGACCGTCAGTCCGTATCGCGCGCACCTGGCCTATCTGAGCGAGCCGCGCCTGACCGGCGGCCCGTCCACCGACAACCTCACCGCCGACCTCTTCATGAACGCGGGCTACACCTACGTCATCGTCGACCTGCGTGGGTTCGGCGGCTCCGACGGTTGCCCGGACTTCGGCGGGCCGGGGGAACGAGCCGACGTCGCCACGGCCGTGGAGTGGGCGGCGAGCCAGCCGTGGTCCACCGGCAGGGTCGGGCTGTTCGGCACGTCGTACGAAGCCTGGACCGGCCTGATGGGCCTGGCCGCCGCCCCGAAGGGCCTCGCGGCGGTGGGCGCGTTCGAGCCGGTCGTCGACCCGTACTCCTACCTGTACATGCAGGGCGTCTCGTGGAAGTTCTCCGGCAAACCGATCACCGAGAGCGGCGTGCGTCCCGCCGACTTCGCGGGACTCGAGCACCTGCTGATCGCCTCCATTCCACCGCGTCCGGAAGACTCCGGCGAATATCAGGCGAACGCGACGCAGTTGCCGTGGCAGTGCTACCAGCAGTACCTGACCCAGATCGGCGACCACAACCCCGACACCGCCTTCTGGCGTGATCGCGACCTCGTCGCGCGGCTGCGCGGCGCCACGATTCCGCTGTTCCTCGGTCAAGGCTTCGTCGACTACAACACCCGTGCCTACCGTGTGTTCGATCTGTGGAACGGCCTCGGGCCCGGCGAGCACCGCGCCTGGTTCGGCCAGTGGGGACACCGCACCTGCCACGACAAATGCGGCACGCCCCACTTCGACACCGAGTTGCTCGCGTTCTTCGACAAGCACGTCGCCGCCCGCGACGTGCGGGTGCCCGGCCCGCCGATCACCGTCGGCCAGTTCGACGGCCGCTGGCGCGCGGAGAGCGCCTGGCCGCCCGCCGACGCCCGGCGGGTTCCGGTCGAGCTGCGGACCGGCGATTACACCGATCGCGGGTTGATTCCCGGACCCGATCGCGAGATCTGGTCGGTCTCCGCGCCGCTTACCGGCGAGCAGCATCTGTCCGGCATTCCCACCGCCATCCTCCGGCTCAGCGGCCCGCCGAACGCGACGGTCGCGGTCGAGCTCTACGACATCGCGCCCGACCTGCGCGCGACCGTCATCACCCGAGGGATCGCCCCGGTCCGCGACACCGCCGAGGTCAGGCTGCTCGCGCAGGACTGGCCGATCGCCGCGGGCCACCGCATCGGCGTGCGGATCACCGACGTGGTCGACGACGTGTGGTCGCACTCCCCCGCCCTCGCCGCGGTCACGGTGACCTCCGCGAGCATCGAGTTGCCCTTGTTGACGGCGACGCGCCGTCCCGATCTGCCGGGCGAGCTCACCGAAGGCATCGTGAAGTGGCGAAACGAGAAGACCATCGCCCTCGACCCGAGCATGTTGAACAATGCAACGGTGTCCATGAATCTGCCCGACCGCACCGGTGACCGATGACGGAGCCGGTCGACGACCTGACCGCCGAACGCCTCGCCACCGCGCTGCGGTGCGCGACGGTGTCCACCGACGACCCGCGCGACACCGACAGCGCGGCGTTCGACCGCCTCGACGCGCACCTGCGGACGTCGTTCCCCCGGGTGCACGCCGAACTCGAACTGCGGAAGTTCGCGCACAGCAGGCTCTACCGCTGGCCGGGCGCCGACCAGGACCGGGTGGCCGCGATCCTGCTCGCGCATCAGGACGTGGTCCCGGTGGACGACGCCAAGCGCTGGACCCACCCGCCGTTCGCGGGAGTGGTGGACGACGAGTTCATCTGGGGCCGCGGGGCGATCGACGACAAGAGCCGCGTGCTCGCCATCCTGGAGGCGGCCGAATCGGCGCTCGCCGCGGGCCTGCGCCCCCGGCACACCGTGTACCTGGCTTTCGGGCATGACGAGGAGGTCTTCGGCGGCGAGGGCGCCGAGCGCATGGCCGAGCATCTGCGGCAGGCGGGCGTGCGCGCCGAGCTGCTGCTCGACGAGGGCGGGGTGATCACCGCTGGCGTCGTCGATGGCGTGCGGCAGCCGGTGGCGACGATCATGCTCGGCGAGAAGGGCTACGCGACGGTCCGGTTGTCGGTCACCGAGGTCGGCGGGCACTCGTCCATGCCGGGCAGGCAGACGGCGGTCGGCCGGATCGCGCGGGCGGTGGGCCGCATCCAGGACCATCCGATGCCGCTGCGCCTGACCCCGGTGATCGCGGACATGCTGACCAGGGTGCGCGAGGTCATGCCCGCGCCGCGGCGACTGCTGCTGGGCCTGGCGAATCTCGCCGCACCGGTGGTCACCCGGGTGATGGCGGCCCAGCCGCAGACCGAAGCGATGGTGCGCACCACCACGGCGCCGACGGTGATCCGCGGCGGAGTGCGGGCGAACGTGTTGCCCCAGCGGGCCGAGGCCATGGTGAACTTCCGCATCCTGCCCGGCGACACCGTCGCCTCGGTGCTGGCGCACTGCCGGAAAGTCGTGCGCGACAAGGGGATTCGCTTCGATCTGGTAGGCATGTCGTCGGAGCCGTCGCGGATAACGCGGCCCGGCCCCGCATTCGATCTGATCGCCGATCTCGCCCGCGCCGTCGTCCCCGGCATCGCGGTGACCACCGGCATCGTTCCCGGCGCCACCGACTCCAGGCACTACGACGACCTGGCGGGCACCCGGTGCAATTTCGCCCCGATCGTGCTGGACGAGCGCGACCTGGCCTCGATCCACGGAACCGACGAGCGCATCTCGCGAGTCAACTACGCTCGACTCATCGAGTTCAACCGGCGGCTGATCGAGCATTTCGCTACGGTCGGCGCGCCTTCGACGTCAGGAGCGCAGGGATGACGACCGAGCCGACGGCGGGCGACACCGCGTCCACCGAGCAGCCCGCGATCCGCACCGAGTCCGGCGAGTTCGACGGTGTCGGCAGCGGAGTCGCCTGGCGGGCGTGGCTGCCGGAGGGCGCGGCGCGGGGCGTGATCGTCCTGGTGCACGGCGTGGCGGAGCATTCCGGCCGCTATGCCCATGTGGGGCAGCGTCTGGTCGCCGCCGGTTTCGCGGTCTACGCGCTCGATCACATCGGGCACGGGAAGTCCGCGGGCAGCAAGGCCAACATCGGCTCCATGGCGGGCGCCGCGGACAACGTCGCCGCCATGCTGGACATCGCGACCCGAGAGCAGCCCGGCGTGCCGCGCTTCCTGGTCGCGCACTCGATGGGCAGCCTGATCACCCTGTATCTGGCCACCCGCGCGCCGATCGACGTGGCGGGCATCGTGTTGTCCGCCCCGCCGCTGGACATCCCGGTGGGCAATCCGGTGCAGCGCATGCTCGCACCGGTGTTGAGCAGGCTCACCCCGAATCTGGGTGTGCTGAAACTGGATTCGTCGCAGATCAGCCGGGACCCGGCGGTCGTCACGGCCTACGACAACGATCCGCTGGTCTATCGCGGCATGCTGCCCGCGCGCACCGGCGCCGAGATGCTGAGCGCGACGAATACGGTCAAGCAGCGGTTGGCGAAGGTCACCGTGCCGCTGCTGGTGCTGCACGGCACCGCCGACGCGATCGCCGCGCCGTCCAGCTCCGATCTCATCGAGCGGGGCGCCGGGTCGGAGGACCTCACGGTGATCCGCTACGAGGGCCTCTACCACGAGGTGTTCAACGAGCCCGAGCAGCAGAAGGTGCTCGACGACGTCGTCGGCTGGCTGGAAGCGCACCTTACCGAACAGTAGTATCTCTCCATGAGTACTACCGGATCCATCGCGTTCATCCGCGCCAGCTGGCACAGCTCGATCGTCGAGAAGGCGTACGAGGGCTTCCGCGCCGAATACGCCGACCTCGGTTTCGATCCCGCGGGCATCGACGTCTACGAGGTGCCGGGCGCCTTCGAGATCCCGCTGCACGCCAAGCGCCTGGCGCATTCCGGCCGGTACGCCGCGATCGTCGCGTCCGCGCTGGTGGTGGACGGCGGCATCTACCGGCACGATTTCGTGGCCTCGGCGGTGATCGACGGGCTGATGCGGGTCCAGCTGGACACGGACGTGCCGGTGTTCTCGGTCGTGCTCACCCCGCACCACTTCCACGAGCACAGCGAGCACGTCACGTACTTCACCGAGCATTTCCTCACCAAGGGCGCCGAGGCGGCCCGCGCACTGGCGGGCACGCTCAGCTCGCTGCGATCGCTGCCGGTGTAGCGACTACCGGAACTTGGCCAGGCAGGCGCTCTCACCGTCCAGGACGCCGGTCCGGAACGCTTCGAGCCGCTGGTAGCCGCTCGGCACTACCTTTCCGTTCACGTCGGCGGCCGCCGCACCGTCGGCGAGCAGGCCGGAGACCGCTTCGTCCAGATCACCCGCGGACAGGTGCGGGTCGCTGCCCGGCTCGCTCAACTTGGTGGTCACCACGCCGCTGAGGCATGCGGTGCGCAGGCCCGCCGTCTCCGCGCCGGTCAGCGACAGCTTGCGATCCTGTTGCAGCGCGAGCACATAGCGCGAGACGAAGACGACGAACGCGTTGTAGTCGCCGTCCACGACCGCCGACAGCGGGTCGCCGTCGGTCATCGTTCCGCCGCGGCGGGCCAGAGCGGGCACGTCCGTGCCGATCCGGTTCGCGCTCGGGCAGTACGACACCGGCCGGGTGACGGTGCCGTCCGAGCAACCGCGGCCGACCCCGGAGTAGTCGAACTGCGGCGTCCGCGTGACCGGGAAGATCTTGGTCAGCGCTTGGCTCAGGCTGGTCAGCGCGGCGGCGTCCACCGGAAGTTGCGCCTGCTCCTCCCCGGGCTCGAAGGTGGTGGGGAGATTGCCGCGGCGCTGGGCGATCTCCTTCCTGGTGATCTTCTTGCACCCGTCGGCGCCGTCGGTGTAACCGATCTGCACCGCCGTCACCCGCTCGAAGGCCGAGCCGTGCACGTTGTCCGGATCGTTCGGGTCCCGGTCGCGCACCGCCACCGTGGCTCCGAGCACGGCGTTGAGGCCGTCGGTGGTGTTGAGCGTGAAGTGCGCCGAATTCCCTTCGGCCACATGGCGCAGGAATACACCGCCGAGGCAGTCCGCCTGCTGTTCCTGCACGAGCGGCGGGGTCAGCAGGCCCGCGAGTCTGGCCTGCCCTTGGATGGCGTGCCCGTACTCATGGGCGAGCACCATCACCACCGCCATCTCGCCGTACTTCTGCACCAGTTTCGGCAGCAGGACACCCCGGTCCCAGCCGATGGTGTGGTCACCGCCGCAGTAGGCCGCGTTCACCACCTGGTAGGTGTCGGACTTGCAGAACTTGACCGACTGCGTTCTGGGCGCCTTGGCGTCCCAGGAGATGAACCTGATCACCGGCTTGAACGTGCCGGGGAAGTGCGCGGGGTACTCCTTGGTCCAGAAGTCCTGCACGTCGGCGATGGTATTGAGGGCGAGCTTGTCGATGGCGCCGCCATCGCCGTTCTCCGCCGTGATCGGCGTGTCCGGCACACCTTTGCGGGGACCGTTCGGGCCCGAAGCCGTCATCGACCCGGCCAGTTCCCAGGTGTCGGCGGGCGGCGAGACCTGCCGTGCGGCACGGTCGTTCGTGCCCTGCGCGCATCCGGCCGACACCAGCGCCACCACCGCGAGCACGGCCACACCGAATCGCCTGTACTTCCTCATCGAACTCGCCTCCCCGAGTACCGCGTCTCGGGCTCGCCGAGCGCTCACATCGTAATCGCCGCGAGCGCGCTGCGCGCATCACAGCGCCACGATCGTCTCCGGATCGGCAAGGCGCGCAGCACTTTCACGCCTGGTCAGGCGCGCAGCAGGGAATCCGGTGCGGTCGATGATGGGAGCGGCCTCAGCGCGACAATCGAAGATCACCAGAAGCCGACCGGGGCGCATCGCGACCCTGCTGGCGGCGAAGTTCGATGTGGCGGCCGTCGCGCGGGGTCTGTGCGCGCCCGACAGTGTGGGGTCACTGAAGGTGGATGTGGGAGAGCAGCGCTCGATGATCGGAGCCGGGGACCGAGAGGGTGCGCACCTCTTCGGCGGTGGCGTCGGCGAGCAGGATGTGGTCGATGCCGATCACCGGTCCCCACGCGCGGTCGGCGGGGAAGGTGGGCAGCAAGCCTGCGCCTGCCTGGTCGGCGGCCGAGGCGAAGCTTCCGCGTAGCAGATCGCGGAAGGCGGTGTGGTCACGGGTCGCGTTGAAATCCGCGCCCACGATGGCCGGGCCCCGTTGCGCGTCGAGGATTTCCCTGGTCTTGCGCATCTCCGTCTGCCACGCGGGAAAATCGAACGGCGGCGGGACCGGATGGAACGCGAAGACGGTGATCGGTCCCCGTTCGGGGTGATCCATCGTCGCGGAGATGTTGTTGAGGATGTATCCGTCGTATTTCTTGGTGTCGCGCAGCGGATATCGGCTGTAGATGCCGGTGCCGCCACCGCCGTCGCGGGTGGGCTCGGTGTAGTGGTAGGGCAGTTCACCGACCAGGCCCGCGCCCGCCAACCGCTCCAGCGCGGCGTCGGTCAGTTCGTCCACGGTCAGCACGTCGACCCGGTCGTCCCGCACCGCGCGCACAACGGCGGCCGGGTCGGCGCCGCCGAACAGCAGATTCGACTGCATGACGGTCAGCTTCGGACCGTCGGCTGCCCGGCCCTGCGGCACGAACGCGGGCACCAGCGTCCACAGCGTCGCCGCCGCCAGCACCCCGGCGACAGCGGCGCTGCGCCATCCGTGCGCGATCAGCAAGAGCACCAGGCCGACGATCGCGCCGATCATGAAGTACGACGCCCCCGACGCGAGCAACACCAGCACTCGCCGCTGCCACGCCCCGAAGTGCAGCGCTATCCCGATGGCGCCTGCGGCTACTGCGCACCACCCCACACCGAACAATGCCCGGTCCATCCATCTACGCATGCGGTCGAGCCTAGGCAATGCCGGTGAAGCTGTTGATCTGGTGCAGCTCGAGACCGGCACATAGGAAACCCGGCCACTTCGATGCCTGGCGATGTCCCTCGCCCGGGCGACGCACCTCGCGACTTCGCTGTCGGAGAATCAGCCCAGGTGGGCCGACAGCAGCCAGGCCGGAACCGACTTGCGGCCGCCGGGCTCGTCGCGTATCCCTTCGAACCGGACAGGCGCGCCCTCGGGCAACTCCGCGGGCAAGTTGGCGTGAATTCGCGCCGGCCTGATCTCATCGATCGTCCAATACTTCGACACCGCCTCCCGAAGCTCATCGGCGGTGACCGGCGACGGCCCCGGCTGGGGCACTTCGGGCAGGCCCGCCCGGTCGAACACGAGCGCGAAGTAGGACGCACCCGGCGCGGCGGCGCGTGCGATCGCCTGCTGGTAACCATCCCGCGACTCGACCGGGATCGAATGGAACAGCGTGCTGTCGACGATGGTGCCGAAGCGGCCGTCGTAGCCGGTGAAAGAAGTGATGTCGGCGACCTCGAACGAAGCGCTCGTCAGGCCGCGCCGGGTTGCCTCGGCACGGGCCAGCTCGACCGCGGTCGGCGACAGATCCAATCCCACGATGGTGTAACCCCGCTCGGCCAGATACAGCGAGATCGCCGCCTCCCCGCAGCCGACGTCGAGCACGTCACCATGGAATTTCCCTTCGTCGATCAGGGCGGCGAGTTCGGGTTGGGGTTCGCCGATACTCCACGGTGCTTTGACACCCGGACCGAACGGGCCGCCGGTGCCCCTATAGATGGCATCGAAATCGAAATCCTCTGGCGTCGTCATAGCAAACGAATATCAGTGCACCTGTCCGATATCGGGGACCCTCGCCCACGACGCGCTCGATCCGCTCGACGGGCGGGATGACACCGGGGCTGGGCGAGATCTCCCGCACCGCTCGACACGCCACTGATCGAAGCCGGACCGTGGGCTGGGCGGCGGATCGTCGTCCATGACGAAGTCGGCCGGTCTACCCTTGGCCCAGAACTGATGGCGACGTGACGAGGGGGAAGAATGTACGTCGAGCAATTTCGCGCACAGGGACCGCTCACCGCCGAGATCGCGGAAGAGCTGGCATTCATTCCGGGCTCGTATCGTTCGTCCATCACGATCAGCGGCAACGGCCGCCGCGTGCACGCGCCCGTCCTGCCGGTGGCCTGGGACGTCCTGCGAATCCGCTCCGGCACCGAGGTCACCGTCACTACCGCGAACGGGCTCGGCGACGAAGACCGGCTCGCCTTGCGCCGGTTCGTCGATCGCTTCCAGATCTTGACCGGCGCCGCGAACACCCCACCGCAGGACGACCTGGCGTGCGGGAGTCCGTGACCCGGCCCGCGCAGTGGAGATCACCGCGCGGGCCTGGTGGTGATCCCACACCGAGCAGCGCCTCGTCCGGCCGGTGGTCGACTTGGGCGCCGCATGGAGACCGCGCGCAGGAACGTGGATCGGCCGATTCGCTCCCTGCCGAGATATAGCGGCACATTCGGCCGGGCGAGCAGGCTGAAGGCCACGGAACCGGCGCGCGACGCACACCGGTTCGGCGGACCGCAGCGTCAGTGGGCGTGCCGACTCATGGCCTCGGTCAGCGCGGCGGTGTCCGTGGTGAGCGATCCGCCGGTGAATTCGAGTGTGGCATGCGACCTTTCGGCCGCCGCCGGATGACCGGCGCCGCACGCGTCGGTGACGATGATCGGCAGATAACCCAGGTCCAGGCTGTGCCGAACCGTCGGCTCGATGCCCACCTCCATGGCGATGCCCGCCACGGCGTAGGTGTCGATGCCGCAGTCGCGCAGCGCGAAGTCCAGCGGGGTGGCCGCGAACGCCGACATGGTGATCTTGTCGAACACCACCTCGTCCGGACCCGGCGTCAACTCGGGCACCAAGTGGAATTGCGGCGAACCCTGCGGGAAGCTCGAACGCACGTCCGCCGGGTCGTCCACCCGCTGCCAGGACATCGCGGTGCGCAGCTGGGCGACGCCCGACGCCGCCACCGGCAAGGACATGTGCCGGGTGTAGAACACCCGGAAACCCCCCGCCCGGGCGGCGTCGCGCAGCCGCACGCACGCGCGCACGATCTCCTCGCCGCCGGGAATCTGCCGCACGATGCCGACCTGCATGTCGTAGATGAGCAGCGCCATCCGCGCGGGATCGCAGGCCTCCTGCACGGTCTGCGGGATGCTCAGGCCGAAGGCGTGGCGCATGCTCACGCGGTCCGGTCGTAGGGCTCGGCGACGTCGACGGCGGGATCCATCAGCGCCTCCAGCGGCAACGGCGCCTGCACCGGGACGAACGTCCATTCCAGGTATCCGGCCTTGGTGAGCGGGAAGTCCGCGACGTACTTCCGCGCCTCCTCGACGCTGTCGACCTCGAATACGATCACCACGCCGGGCTCGTCGGCGCGGGCGTAGTTCTCGCGGACGATGCCCGCCTTCCACAGCCGCCACACGTTGGCGACCTCCTCGGGCAGGTACGGGTTGATCGTCTCCAGGGTGACGCCTGGCTTGAAGCGGTCGAAAACGATGACCTTCACGATGTTTCGCTCCATGATTGCGGTGGTCGATACCAACGGCATTCATGGAATCGCGATGATTACAGTGTTACAAGAACGCACTTTTCAGTGAGTACCCGGAGGACAGGTGCCCGACAAGCGCTACAACTGCGCCGTGGAGGTGACCGTCGACCTGATCGGCGGCAAGTGGAAGCCGGTGATCCTGGCCCACTTGAAGGAGGGTGTGCACCGTTACGGCGAGTTGCGCAGGCGGATGCCGACCACCAGCGAGAAGATGCTGGTCCAGCAGTTGCGCGAACTGGAGTCCGACGGCTTGGTCCGGCGCACCACCTTCGACACGGTGCCTCCGCAGGTCGAATACACCCTCACCGACGAGGGCCGCACACTCGTCCCGGTCCTCACCGCGCTCTACGACTGGGGCGAACAGCGCGCCGCCCGCGCGGGTCTGACCGTCGGTCCTTGAGCCCGGCCGCGGGCTCGATTTCGTCAGGCCGAAAGGGACGTGCGCACGGACAGGAACCTCACGCGCCGAAGACTCGTTCGACGACCGCTTTGGCGCGCCGGGTGACGCGCATGTAGTGGTCGAGGAATTCGCTGCCGTCGTCGTTGGGCCACCCCGCGACGCGGGCGACGGCGGAAAGCAGCCGCCCCGGACCCGGTAGCTGATCGCTGGGTTTGCCGCGTACCAGGACCAAGGCGTTGCGGGCATTGGTGGCGGTCAGCCACGCGTCACGCAGCAGCGCGACGTCCTGCGCGTCCAGCAGCTCGGTTCGCTCGATCACGTCCAGCGCCTCGAGTGTGGAGGTGTTGTGCAAGCCGGGCACCTCGTGGGCGTGCCGCAACTGCACCAGCTGAACCGTCCACTCGATGTCGGCCAGGCCCCCACGCCCCAGTTTGGTGTGCGTGGCCGGATCGGCGCCGCGGGGCAACCGCTCGGCGTCCACTCTGGCCTTGATCCGCCGGATCTCGCGCACCGCCTCGGCGGACACACCGCCCTCCGGGTACCGCACCTTGTCGATGACGTGCAGGAAACGCACCCCGAGTTCCTGGTCACCGGCCACTTGGTGCGCGCGCAGCAACGCCTGCACCTCCCAGGGTTGCGCCCACTGCTGGTAGTACGCCTCGTAGGCGGCCAACGTGCGCACCAGCGCGCCGTTGCGCCCCTCCGGGCGCAACCCGGCGTCCACGTGCAGCGGCGGGTCGGTGCTCGGCGCGCCGAGCAGCTGCTGCACCCGGTCGGCCACCCCGATCGCCCACTTCACCGCCTTGGTCTCGTCCTCGCCCGGCCGCGGGTCGCAGACGAACAGCACGTCCGCGTCCGAGCCGTACCCGAGCTCCATGCCACCGAGTCGGCCCATGCCGATCACCGCGATGTCGGCAGGCGCGGGCGCACCCCGCTCCGCTTCGCCCGCCCGGATCACCGCACGCAACGACGCCTCGAGCACCGCCACCCACACCGACGACAACGCCCGGCACACCTGCGGCACTTCGAGCATGCCCAGCAGATCGGCCGACGCCACCCGCGCGAGTTCGTGCCTGCGCAGCGAACGGGCCGCGGCCACGGCGCGTTTCGGATCCTCGTAGCGCGCGGCGGCGGTGAGGATGCCGCGGGCCACCTCGTCGGGCTGCGGTCCGAGCAGCAGCGGGCCGCTCGGGCCGTCGGCGTACATCCGGATCGTCTCCGGCGCGTTGATCAGCAGATCGGGCAGGTACTCGGAGGAGCCGAGGACGATCATCAGCCGCTGGGCGATCGCCCCCTCGTCGCGTAGTTCGCGCAGGAACCAGATCTGGTCGGCGAGCCCCTCCGACACGCGGCGATAGGCCAGCAGGCCCGCGTCGGGATTCGGTGTCTCACCGAGCCATTCGAGCAGCGTCGGCAGCAGCAGGGCTTGGATGCGCCCTTTGCGGGACACGCCGCCGGTGAGGGCCTTCAGGTGGCCGAGGGCGTGTTCCGGCGCCGCGTAGCCGAGAGCGGCCAGCTGCCGGATGGCGGCTTCGGGGCTCAGGCGCAGCGCGTCGGGTTCCAGCCGCACCACCGAATCCAGCAGCGGCCGGTAGAACAGCTTGGCGTGCAAGCGCCGCACGCGCACCGCGTTCCGGCGGATCTCGCTGCCCAGCACACCCACCGCGTCCTGCCTGCCGTCGGGCCGGATGTGCGCCGCGCGGGCCAGCCAGCGCATGCCCTCCTCGTCGTCGTCGGCGGGCAGGGTGTGGGTGCGACGCAACCGCTGTAACTGGAGCCGGTGTTCCAGCAACCGCAGGAACTCGTAGGAAGCCGTGAGATTGGCCGCGTCGTCGCGACCGACGTAGCCGCCCGCGGCCAGCGCGGTCAGCGCCTCCACGGTGCCCTGCACGTGCAGCGTCTCGTCCACCCGCCCGTGCACCAATTGCAGGAGCTGCACGGCGAATTCGACGTCCCGGAGGCTGCCGCGCCCCAACTTGAGTTCGCGTTCGCGCAGGTCGGCGGGCACCAGATCCTCCACGCGGCGGCGCATCGCCTGCACGTCGGCGACGAAATCGGGACGCTCCGACGCCGACCACACCATCGGCATGAGCGCGGCTCGGTACTGCTCGCCGAGCGCGATGTCACCGGTCGCCGGACGATTCTTCAGCAGCGCCTGGAACTCCCAGGTGCGTGCCCAGCGCTTGTAGTAGGCGATGTGCGAATCCAGCGTCCGCACCAGCGCACCGGCCTTGCCCTCCGGTCGCAGCGCCGCATCTACCTCGAAGAACGCCTGGCTCGCCACGCTCATCATCTCCGCGGCCAGACGCGTGGCGGTGGCGTCGGCGGGCTCGGCGACGAACACCACGTCGACGTCGCTGACATAGTTCAATTCGCGCGCGCCGCACTTGCCCATCGCGATCACGCCCAGCCGCACCGGCACCGGCTCGTCCTTGCAGACCCGCGCCACCGCCACCGCCAGCGCAGCGGTCAACGCGGCGTCGGCCAGGTCGGTGAGCTGCCTGCCGACCACCTGGTAGGGCAGCACGGGCTCGTTCTCCACCGTGGCCGCCAGATCCAGCGCGGCCAGCAGCATCAAGTGATCGCGGTACCGCTTGCGCAGCGACGCCGCCACTTCGGGGCCCGAGATCGCGGCGCGGAACAGCATCGGGGTCGCGTTCGGCCCCTCCTCCGGTGCCGCGTCGACCACGGCGAGCAGATCGGCGATCAGCTCGTCGCGTCCAGGTAACTCCTTGCGGCGCAAGCCTTCCCACGACTCCGGCGCCGCGACGAGATGATCGCCGAACGCGCTGGAGGAGCCGAGCAGCGCGAACAGCCTGCCCCGCAGCGACGTATCCGTACGGATGGCCGAATCGACCGCGTCCCAACCGTCCCCGATGCTCTCGCGCAATCGCATGAGCGTGCTCAACGCGAGGTCGGCGTCCGGCGCGCGGGACAGCGACCACAGCACGGGAATGCTCTCGACGTTGTCCCAGCCCAATTCGCGCAGCGACGCGGCGGCGGACGGCTCGAGCAATCCGAGCCGACCGACACCGGGGACAGCGGAGCGCGCAGAGGGGGGCCGGACCATGGTTCTCAAATTACCTGGCCGCGATCGGGGGCACGCCGCCCCCGGGCATCGCTCGGATTACAAACCCAGGTATTCCTTGAGCTCGAACGGCGTGACCTGGCTGCGGTAGTCCGCCCACTCCCGGCGCTTGTTGCGCAAGAAGAAGTCGAACACGTGCTCGCCCAGGGTCTCGGCGACCAACTCGGAGCGCTCCATCGCTTGCAGCGCCTCGTCCAGCGTGCCGGGCAGCTCGCGGAAGCCCATCGCGCGCCGCTCGGCGACGGTCAGCGACCACACGTCGTCCTCGGCCTCCGGCGGCAGCGTGTAGCCCTTCTCGATGCCACGCAGACCGGCCGCGAGCAGCACGGCGAAGGCCAGGTAGGGGTTGCACGCGGAATCGGGGCTGCGGATCTCGACGCGCCGCGAGGAGGACTTGTTCGGTGTGTACATCGGCACACGGACCAGGGCGGAGCGGTTGGACCGGCCCCACGAGGCCGCCGTGGGCGCCTCGCCGCCGTGGATGAGGCGCTTGTAGGAGTTGACCCACTGGTTGGTGACCGCGCTGATCTCCGGGGCGTGCTCGAGGATGCCCGCGATGAACGCGCGCGCCGTCTCCGACAGGTTGATCGGGTCGTCGGGGTCGTGGAAGGCGTTGGTCTCGCCCTCGAACAGGCTCATGTGCGTGTGCATCGCCGAGCCCGGGTACTGGGCGAACGGCTTGGGCATGAAGGTCGCGCGCACACCCTCGTCGATGGCCACTTCCTTGATCAGGTAGCGGAAGGTCATCACGTTGTCTGCCATGGACAACGCGTCGGCGTAGCGCAGGTCGATCTCCTGCTGGCCCGGAGCGCCCTCGTGGTGGCTGAATTCCACGGAGATGCCCATGGACTCCAGCGCGTCGATGGCGTGGCGGCGGAAGTTCGGCGCCGAATCGTGCACGGCCTGGTCGAAGAAGCCGCCGGTGTCGGCGGGGACCGGGACGCCGTCACGGGTGCCGTTCTCCAGCAGGAAGAACTCGATCTCGGGGTGCACGTAGCAGCTGAAGCCGACGTCGCCCGCCTTGTTCAGCTGACGGCGCAGCACGTGGCGCGGGTCGGCCCAGGACGGCGAGCCGTCCGGCATGGTGATGTCGCAGAACATGCGCGCGGAGTGCTGATGGCCCTTGCTCGTGGCCCACGGCAGCACCTGGAAGGTCGACGGATCCGGCCGGGCGACCATGTCGGCCTCCGAGACACGGGCGAAGCCCTCGATGGCCGAGCCGTCGAAACCGATACCCTCTTCGAACGCGCCCTCCAGCTCGGCGGGCGCGATCGCGACGGACTTCAGGTAACCCAAGACGTCGGTGAACCAGAGACGTACGAAGCGGATGTCCCGCTCTTCGAGCGTCCGCAGCACGAATTCCTTCTGGCGATCCATGTCCGCGAGCGTAAGCATCCGGCGTTAAATCTGTGTTACATACACGCTTAAGATTGCTGACCTGGTTTTTTCGGAAGACTCCGCACAGTCGGATCGTCCGGTTTGTGAGATTCTTCTGGACCGGGCAGCATCGCGTGACCGATCAGCAACCGCGCGCGCCCGGCTCAGCAGGTGAGGCCGGAGGCGGGCTCGGTCAGGTCGACCAGATAGGCGATCACCGCGTCGTCGACGCAGGGGACGCCGCCCGCCAGCGCCACCGTGTGCCGGTTGCCCTGATAGGTGATCAGCGCGGCGCCCAACTGGTCGGCCAGGTCGACTCCGGCCTGGTACGGCGTCGCCGGGTCCTCGGTGGTCGACACCACCACCGTCTTCGGCAGACCGGTCACCGAGATGCGATGCGGTTCACTCGTGTTCGGCACCGGCCAGGCGGTGCACAGCTCCAGCGGCGCCGCGCCGGTGCCGCGCCCGTCGTCCAGGAACGGGGCCGCTTTCCGGTATTCGGCGTCCTGGCGTCCGGCGACCCCGCGATCGGTGATGCGCGGATCGTCCACACAGCGGATCGCGTTGAACGCGTCGCTGGTGTTGGCGTAAGTGCCGTCGTCGCGACGTCCGTCGTACAGGTCGGCCAGGGCCAGCAGCGTATCGCCGCGCCCGTCGCGCAGCTCGGACAGCCCGAGCGTGAGCACCTTCCACAATTCGTCGGTGTAGAGCGCCTGGCGCACGCCGGTGAGCGCGTCGCCGTAGGTCAGACCCCGCGGATCGGTGGTCGGCGCCGGCTTGTCCCACAGCGGGTTCACCAACGCGCGGAACCGCGGCACCGCCTGCGCCGGGTCGGCGCCCAGCGGGCAGTCGGGCTGCCGCGCGCAGTCGGCGGCGTAGGCGTCGAACACCTTCTGGAAGCCCGCCGCCTGGCGCAGCGACTCCTGCACCGGATCCTGCGAGGAGTCGATGGCGCCGTCCAGCACCATGGCGCGCACGTGGTCGGGGAACCGTTCCGCGTACGCCGAACCGATCTTGGTGCCGTAGGAGTAGCCGACGTAGGTCAGCTTCGGGTCGCCGAGCGCGGCGCGCATGATGTCGAGGTCCTGCACGACCTCGCGGGTGCCGACGTGGGCGAGGAACTCCTTCCCGGTCCGATCGGCGCAGCGGCCCGCGTACCGGCGGTTGTCGGCCTCGGCGTCGGCGATGCCCGCCGGGGTGTAGTCGTCCTCCGGCTCGGCGCGCTCGGAGTCCTGCTCCTGGGGTGTCTGGCAGACGATCGAGGGGGTGGAAGAACCGACACCGCGCGGGTCGAAGCCGATCCGGTCGAAGCGCTCGGCCAATTCCGTCTTGTTGCCGAGCGACGACAGGCCGAGACCGGACTCTCCCGGCCCGCCCGGATTCATCACCAGCGAACCGACCCGCCGCCCGGTCGCCCGCGTCCGGGAGATCGCGATCTGGGCGGTCGGCCCGTCGGGCGCCGCGTAGTCCACCGGCACGGTGATCCGGGCGCACTCGGTGCTCGGCGACAGCCGGTCGTCCGGCCCGCCGAATCCGGTGCAGTCACCCCACTGCACCGCCTGGCCGTAGAACTTCTCCAGCCCGGTGGGCGGCGTGGGTGCAGGCTGCCCCGTTTCGGTGCGGGTGACGGCGCACCCCGCAACCAGCACAGCCAGCGACGCCAGCACCGCCACCGGGAGTGCACCGCGCCCATTCCGCACCATCGACATGCTGTCGATACTGCCATCGGGCGAACGCGGTGGCCGCCCCGGGCAAACCCCGTGCCGCGCTGTGACCAATCGCACCGGTCATCGGCCTTAATCCGCCTCGGTGGCGGGTGGCACACTGAAATCGTCAGACACTCCCGGGGACCCGGACGGGCCCCGAGGCGACACAGACGAAAGGGACGATGATGTCCGTATCCGACTCGGAAACCCCTGCCTACGGTGCGGCGCCCGCCGAGCCCAAGAAGATGCGCAAGACCCGGGTGCACCACCTGCAGCAGATGAAAGCCGACGGGGAACGCTGGGCGATGCTGACCGCCTACGACTATTCCTCGGCGCGGCTGTTCGAAGAAGCGGGCATTCCCGTGCTGCTGGTCGGCGATTCCGCGGCCAACGTGGTGTACGGCTACGACACCACCGTGCCGATCACTGTCGACGAGCTCATCCCGCTGGTGCGCGGGGTGGTGCGCGGCGCGCCGCACGCGCTGGTCGTGGCCGACCTGCCGTTCGGCACCTACGAGTCCTCCCCGCAGCAGGCGCTGGCGACGGCGACCCGGTTCATGAAGGAGGGCGGGGCGCACGCGGTGAAGCTGGAGGGCGGCGAGCGGGTCGCCGAGCAGATCGCGCTGATCACCGCGGCGGGCATCCCGGTCATGGCGCACATCGGCTTCACCCCGCAGAGCGTGAACACCCTCGGCGGATTCCGCGTGCAGGGTCGTGGCGACGGCGCCGAGCAACTGATCGCCGACGCCATCGCCGTTCAGGAGGCGGGCGCGTTCTCCGTGGTGATGGAGATGGTCCCGGCCGAACTGGCGGGGCAGGTCACCCGCAAGCTGACCATTCCGACCGTCGGCATCGGCGCGGGCGCCGACACCGACGCGCAGGTGCTGGTCTGGCAGGACATGGCAGGCTACACCAGCGGCAAGACCGCGAAGTTCGTCAAGCGCTTCGGCAACGTCGGCGACGAATTGCGTGCCGCAGCCGCTGCCTACGCCGACGAAGTGCGCCGGGGCACCTTCCCCGCGGCGGAGCACAGTTTCTGAAATCGCCACCTCCCTTTGATATACTGACGTATATCCGTATATCAAGGGAGGTGCGGAGCATGACGCGGACCATAGTCGATCTCGACGACGGCGCACTGGCACTCGCTCAGCAGCAGCTGGGCACACGCACCAAACGTGACACGATCAATCGGGCTTTGGCCATCGCGGCGGGCCTGACCGCGGACGATCGCGCCCGCAGTTTGGCCTGGCTGCAGGCTAATGCCGAGGACGTTTTGGACTTCGACGTTCTGGCAGGCGAGGAGCATCCCCAGCGGTGACCTACCTCGCCGATACCTCGGCCGTGTGGCGACTGCTCCGCGGCCAGGTCGATGATCCATGGCCCCGCCAGGTGGCGCAAGGACTCGTCGCGATCTGTCCGCCGGTCGAAGCCGAGCTCATGGTTTCCGTTCGATCGGGCAAGGACTTCGAACCGTTTTTCGCTGTTCTCGGACGCACGTTCGGCTGGTACCCCGCGCTCGACGATCCCTGGCGCCACGTGTTGGCGGTGCAGCGTGATCTGGTCCGCATCGGCCATCATCGCGGGCCGTCGCCGATGGACATCGTCATCGCGCTCACCGCGCTCGAGCACCGCCTGACGCTCATTCACGCGGACGCGGACTTCGACTCGATCGCGAAGGTACGACCGGAACTTCCGATGATTCGCGTCGACCGATAGAACTCGGGAAGTGCGGCAGGTAGAGCGACGCCACTCGATCACCCTGCGTCGGTGGCGAACCGAGTCCGGCCGACGCCCTGTCTCCGGGCAGTGATTCTCCGTCCATCGAGCGGCTCGGGCGTCGCATGAACACCGAAACTGCTCGACGAGCTGCGCGCGCACTTCGGCTGAACTCTTCCCACCGAAAACGGCCGGTTCGGGCCGGTCGGCGGAATCAATGGCAGACTCGATGCCGACAATACCGACACGACCAGAGGTACCCATGCCGTACAGCCGTTGGATTTCACGCAGCACCCTGCTGGTGGCGGGCGCTCTCACCGCCGCCGCGTTGACCGCTTGCGGCAGCGACTCGGGCCCGGCGCCCACCGGCAGCTCGAGTTCCACCACGGTGTCGGCCACCGCCGCTCCTGGCACGACCTCCGGCCGCGTCACGCCGACGAGCCCGGAGATCTCCGACGCGGCCGCGACCCAGCTGTGCGACATGATCCGGCCGGAGTTGTCCAACTGGCGGATCCAGGGCGGGACCCTGGGCAAGATCGGGCTGAACGCCCTGGTGCACGAGTGGGCGCTGCGCAACGGCGGCATCAACGGCGCGGTGCTGGCCGACAAGCCGATCGTCGACCGCGCCACCGTCAAGAGCTGCCCGGATGTCCGTCAGCAGGCCGTGGAGGCGCTCGGCATCCCGGATCTGGCCTCTGGTCTGGCGTTCTGAGCCGGGCGGCCGGATGCGCACCCTCTATCCCGAGATCGAGCCGCATGACTCCGGCATGCTTGCCGTCGGCGACGGTCAGTCGGTCTACTGGGAAGTCAGCGGCGATCCGGCCGGTAAGCCGGTCGTCTTCCTGCACGGTGGGCCCGGCGGCGGCACCGCGCCGTTCCATCGGCGCTTCTTCGATCCGGCCGCCTACCGGATCGTGCTGTTCGACCAGCGTGGTTGCGGCCGCTCCACTCCGCACCTGGCCGACGGCGCGAGTCTGGAACACAACACCACCGGCCACCTGATCTCCGACATCGAGAGGCTGCGCGAACATCTCGGCATCGATCGCTGGCAGGTGTTCGGCGGTTCCTGGGGCTCCACGCTCGCGCTGGCCTACGCGCAGCGACACCCCGATCGGGTGACCGAACTGGTGTTGCGCGGCATCTTCCTGTTGCGCCGCAAGGAAATCGACTGGTACTACAACGGCGCGGCGGGCTACGTCTATCCGGACGAGTGGGAGAAGTTCCTCGCGCCGGTGCCCGAAGACGAACGCGATCAAGACCTGGTCGAGGTCTACCACCGCCTGCTGCACTCGGCCGACGAAGACATCGCCCGCACGGCCGCGATCGCCTGGTCCAGCTGGGAGGGCGCGACGAGTTCGCTGCTGCCGCATCCGGATCGGGTGGCCGAGACGTCCGAGCCGCGATTCGCGCTGGCGTTCGCGAGGATCGAGAATCACTACTTCCGGCACGGCGGGTTCCTCGAAGAGGGCCAGCTGCTGCGTGACATCGACGCCATCGCGCACATCCCGGCCGTGCTCGTGCAGGGCCGCCACGACATCGTCTGTCCCGCGGTCAGCGCGTGGGAGTTGCACCGAGCCTGGCCCGGGTCGGTCCTGCACATCGTCGACGACGCGGGGCACGCGGCGAACGAGCCCGGCATCACACATCACCTGGTCGAGGCCACCGACCGATTCGCGAAAGCGCGGACCAGCACGGTGATCACGGCGGGGTCCGCTCTGGTGGACGCGTTGCGCGAGGACATCGACCGGCTCGCGGCCGCCGAACCCGAGGTCCGCGCGGACGCGGAGGACTCGGTCCATCAGATGCGGGTGGCCACCCGCAGGCTGCGCAGCGTGTTGCGGTCCTACGGCAAACTGCTCGCCAAGAAGCCCGCCGCCGCGATGGGCGCGGAACTCAAGTGGCTGGCCGGGTTGCTCGGTGAAGCGCGGGACGCGGAGGTGCGCGCCGATCGGTTCGCCACGCTGCTGGCCGATCATGCCGAGCGAGCCGACCCGGCGGAGGTCGACGCGGTCACCGCGCGGCTGGTCGACGCCGAGCGGGAGCGCTATCGAGCGGCGCACGACGAGGTGCTGACCGCGTTGGACGGCGCCCGCTACCGCGAGCTGCGCGACGAGCTGTCCCGATGGCGCACCGACCCGCCGCTGCGCCACTCACGCGCCGATGTGGCGGCGCCGGACGTGTTCCGGGAGGTGCTGCGGCGCGACCTCGACCGGGTGGAATCCCTGATCCGCGCCGAGCCCACCGTCGATCCGCTCGAACGGGTGGAACTGCTGCACGACATCCGCAAGAGCGCCAAGCGGCTGCGGTACTCGTGCGAGGCAGCGCAGCAGGTCCTCGGCGACGACGCCGCCGATCGCGGCGTCCGGGCGAAGAAGCTGCAGACCGTGCTCGGCGACCATCGGGACGCGGTGGAGTCGCACGACGCGATCCTGCACCGGGCGGCCGAGGCCGCGGCGGCGGGCGAGCGTGCCGGCCTGTACGAGGCCCTCGCGGCCACGGAGGACGCCGCGGCGGGCCGTGAACTGAGCCGCTATCCGGCCACCGCCGCGGCGCTGTTCGGAGCGGCCGTCATCACGGGGTGATCCGGTGTCCCGGCGCTGAGCCGGTCGAGACGAGCCGATCACCGCGTTCGCCGACCAGCAGCGCCGCGGGCGGTGCCGTGACCGGTAGCGGTCGTCCGCGGCCGGGATACGACGCGGCCGCGCGTCCGGAGTCGGCAATTCGGGCCGCCTCGTGTCCGGTCGGCAACGCGGCCACCCGCCCGCGGTCGATCAACCCAGCTCGCTGGCCCGCGGTCGGTCAACCCAGCTCGCTGGCCCACGGTCGGTCAACCCAGCTCGCTGGCCAACAATCGACAACACGGCTCGCTGGCCCACAATCGACAACACGGCCGCAACCCACGGTCGGCCGCAGTGCAGACCTCTGCTCATCGGCACGCTCGCGAGACGAGGTCGTGTACGGCGCGGCCGCCGCTGCCGTTCACGCAGGGAAGGTGAAGGACACCTTCCGTTCCCTCGGGTCGGCCGACAGCAGCCGCACCCGCACGGTCTCGCCTTCCGGCGGTTTCCCCTCACACGGGCCCAGCACCGGCGGGTCGGCGACGAAGACCACGGCGGGCCGGTTGCCGTTGGCCTCGCGCACCACGACGGCGTCGAACGTCGCTCCGGTACGTGGCGCGAGCAGGGTCGATTCGGTCAGGTCGATGCAGGCGCGTTCGATCTTGCCCGCGACGCTGTCGCTGCGCCGCATGGTCTCGGCGGCGCTCACCAGCCCCTCCCGCACCCAGCGCGGCACCTCGGCCCCCGCGCACCGGGCCAGGCAGATCTCGGTCGCGAACCGGTCCGACAACCGCCGCAGCGGAGCGGTGACGTGCGCGTACGGCGCGCCGATCGCGCTGTGCCGCAGAGCTTCCGGCGCGTGCGGCGCTCCTGCCGCGCCGTCGACGACGGTGTAGGAGGCACCGCGCAGCAAGCTCGTCGCCTCGGACATCAGGACCAGTGCCGCGGGAGTGCCGGTGTCCAGCCGGGCCAGCATCCGGCCGACAGCTTCGCCGTCGGGCCAGGCCACGCCCAGCGCCTGCGCGGTCCGGCGCATCGACTCGATCGCGGATTCCGACGGTGGCGGCATGGTGCGCAGCAGCGCGACCCGGTCCAGTGCGGGCGCGTGCCCGTCCAGCATGATCCGCGCCGCGCACATGCCGGTCAGCAGCGAGACCTGCTCGTTCCAGTCGTCGGCGGCGGTGCGCGGTTCCACCACCAGGCGCCAGTGCCCGTCGGCGTGCTCGTCCTGGACCACGCTTTGCGCGGGCAACCGCAGCCCGATCGCGCCGCGCGCCAGCCCCGCCTCGATACGCCGCGTGCCGAATTCCGGCAGGGCCGCGATCGAGGGATGCAGCCGACCCGCCTCCGCGTCGGCCTGCACACGGGAGTAGTCGAGCCGGGCACGGGAGCGCACCAGGGCGCGGACAACCGAGTACCGCACCGGTTCGGCCTGCTCGTCGAGTTCGATAGTCCACAGCGCGGCCGGGCGCGTCCGGTCCGGAAGCAGGCTGGCGGACCCTTCCGACAACGCGGGTGGGTGCAGCGGGACGGTGCCGTCGGGAAGATAGAAGGTCTGGCCCCTGGCGCCGGACTCTTTGGCGAGCGCGCCGTCGGGGAAGATCACGGCGCCCACGTCGGCGATGGCGTAATGCACGAGGAAGCCGCCGGGGCCGCGTTCGATATGCAGGGCCTGGTCCAGATCCATGGCCCCGGGTGGGTCGATCGTCACGAACGGGATGTCCGTGCGATCGACCCGGTTGCCCGCGAACGCGTCGACCGCGTCGCGGGCCTCGGCACTGGCCTCGGCGGGGTACGCCGAGGCCAAGCCGAACTCGGACCGGATGGCGCCGAAATCGACCGGCGCCGACACGATCCGCTGGTGGAGTTCCACGCTGGGGCGCCGGGTCCTACTGCAGCGCCAGCATGGAGCCGTTCAACTGGTCGAACGGCCCGTAGACGGTGAACGTGACCCGGCCGTTCGGCACCGAGGACGACACCTGAGCCGCCGCGTCCAGCGCCTCGCCGAAGGAGGCGGCGGACGGATGCGGCAGCCCGGCGATAGCCAGACCGACATGATTCTGGTGCACCCATACCGTATCGGCGGGACTCAGGTCGACCTGAACCCCGCCCGGCAGCGGGGTGACCGCGACCGCGCCGGCCGACCCCGCACCCAGCACCGCGAAAACCGAAGCGGCGCCTGCGACCAATGCGCCGGCGACCATGGAGCGAACTACTCGCATATGTGTTGAGACCTGCTTTCCCGCGATCGAAGTATGAATGGCCCGGTGCTGCCCCGCACCGGCCCTTACCAACGGCGACTACTTTATGACGTCGATCACGATCAGGGCCAGTTCCGCACGAATCGGACAGCGGAAATTCTCGCCCCGCGACACGACCCGGGCGGCGCTGCTAACGTGGCCCGCCGTGACGGGCGTGGGTTCGCCCGCACGTTTGGATATGTCCCGCACGTCGACAATTTGGGAGCTCCACAGCTATGTCATCGATTTTGTTCGACTACCTCTTGCCGCTGCTGGGCCCGGAGCAGGCCGCGTACTGGGCGCAGGTTTTCGTGATCAACCCGATCTGACCGCGCGATTCTTTTTCCCACTGCTCGTCGCCTCCCGTTAACCTGACGGGAGGCGGCGGTGGTTATAGGCGGCTAGCATGCCGCTCCGTGACAAGAACTACCGCCGCCATCGCGGCCAGCGCCACCCTCTTAGCCCTGCTCCTCACCGGGTGCGGGGACGACAAGACCAGCAATACCACCTCGTCCGCCACCACCACGGCGGCACAGGCCGCCGCCCAGGTCGACAGCGTGAAGGCGGGCGCGTTCCTCGTCAGCTTCCGCGGCGCGTTCCCCAAGCTGGCCGAGGGCAAGGACGACGCGAAGATCGCGAGCATCCTGACCGAAACCTGCGGGGACATCAAAGCGGGCAAATCCGAGGACGACGTCGTCAAGAACATCACCAAGCGCGCGGGCGGCGCCACCCAGCCCAGCGCCGAGGAAGCCAAGGCGATCTACCAAATGGCCAAACTGATGTGCTGACCCCCGCGCTATCCCGGCGTGCTTCGCACACCCGCCGAGCTCGCGGAACGCGACCTCGCGCGGAGTAGAGCCGGAGTGCGGAGCACGCGCCGGCGGGCGGACGAGTTGGTCTGTAAGCCGGATCCTGTCCCCGGCCTGAGCCGGGAGGCGGCCATCCATCTGGGCACTCCGTTGCCGGGTACCTCGAGCGGTCCACCCGCAGGCTCGGGCGAGCAGCCCTCGAGCGCCTGCGCAGCCGCACCGTAACCGGTGCGGCCTTCGACCTTGCTCCGGGCGGGGTTTACCGAGCCGCCCCGGTCACCCGGGGCGCTGGTGCGCTCTTACCGCACCGTTTCACCCTCACCGCACGACCGCTAGGCCGTGGGCGGTCTCTTTTCTGTGGCACTTTCCCGCGGGTCACCCCGGGTTGCCGTTAACAACCGCCCTGCTCTGTGGAGTCCGGACTTTCCTCGGCGCCGGGCGGCGGCACAGCCGTGCCCGTTCCCAGCGCCGCGGCCGCCCGACCAACTCGTCCGCCAGAACAGGATACTGGGTACGGTTGATGGCCATGGAACGTGTCGAGGTCGGCTTCCCATCCGGAAGCGAACAGTGCGCGGCGTGGCTATATCGCCCGGACGGCGCACCCAAACCCCGCCCGCTAGTGGTGATGGGACACGGCCTGGGGGCCAATCGGGAAATGGGACTGGATCGGTACGCGCGGCGTTTCGCCGCCGCGGGAATGGCGGTCCTGGTATTCGACTATCGGCATTTCGGCGCAAGTCAAGGCACGCCGCGCCAGTTGCTGAACATCGCGCGCCAGCGCGCGGACTGGCATGCCGCCATCGCGTTCGCGCGCACGCTGCGCGGCATCGACGCGACCCGGATCGCATTGTGGGGCACGTCGTTCGGCGGCGGCCACGTGCTTTCGGTCGCACCGGACGATGCCTACATCGCGGCCGTGGTCGCGCAGGTGCCGTTCACCAGCGGCCTGTCCTCGGCGTTGGCCAAGGGGCCGATCAGCCTGGTCAAGGTCACCACCATCGCGGCTACCGACCTGCTGCTCGGCACGCTCCGGCGCAAGCCGGTCGGCATTCGGCTGGCCGGACGCCGCGGCGCCGCGGCGCTGATGAGCGCGCCCGACGTACCGGACGGCTTTCGCAGGCTGACCGACGAGAGCGAGACCTATGAGCCGAAAGTGTCCGCGCGAGTAGCGTTCTCGGCACTCTTCGACGCACCCGCGCGGCGCGCGAAGGCACTGAAGATGCCGGTGCTGTACGCGCTGTGCGATGACGATTCCGTCGCGCCGGTGAAATCGGCGCTGCGCGCCGCCGAACGCACCAAGCACGCGGTGGTGAAACGTTATCCCGCCAAGCATTTCGACATCTATTTCGACGAGGTCTTCGAGAAGACCGTGTACGACCAAACCGAATTCTTGGTGTCGGTGCTGCGACCATAGGGCGTTCGCGGCCCGGCCCGGCGGCCGGGCCGCACATCGGTGCCGCGCTCGGTAGATTGCGAAAGAGCACGCGTCGATCGAAACGAGGCACCGATGATCGATCCCTTGATCCTGGAACAACGGCGCGGCCGATTGCTGCACCGGGTACGCGAGTTGCGGCGCGACCTCGCGGCGCTGGCCGACGACTACGGCGCGTTGCCGGATTCCGGGCTGCTGATCGACACCGACGGGATCGGCGCGCTCACCACCCCCGGCTACTGCGTCGCCGGGGCACGCGAAGTCTTCGAAGAAGCGCTGATCGAACTCGCGGCGGCCGCCGACGCGCTCGACCGCGCCGCGGCGTACACGGCCCGGCTGAAACCCGTTGTGCTGGACGGCTGAACCTGTCGGTGCCCAGCGCTACTGTCCGTGCCATGCAGCCCTCCACCGCCGCGGTCGCCGAGATCGTGCGTCGGATCGCGCCCCTCGACGAGCTCGAGCGACGGCACATCGACACGACGCTGGCGTGGCTCGCGTCGACCGACGACATCTTCCGGCGGGCCAGACCGGCGACCCCGCCGCGGCACCTGGTCTGCTATGTCGTGCTGGTCGATCCGGCGGCACGGGCGGTGCTGCTGGGCAAGCATCGCCTTGCCGGGTTGTGGTTGCCGACCGGAGGGCACGTCGATCCGGGCGAGCATCCGCTCGATACCGCGCGGCGAGAAGCGGCCGAGGAGATCGGCGTCGAGGCCCGATTCGACGTCATCGGGCCCGACCCGCTGTTCCTCACCGTCACCACCACGGTCGGCTCGGACTCCGGTCACGAGGACGTCAGCCTCTGGTATGTCATCCGCGGTGACCGCGCCGACGGCCATGCCCTGGATCCGCGCGAGTTCGACGGTGAACGATGGTGGGAACTGGACGGATTCGCCCTTTACGACACCGACCCGCACTTCGGACGTTTCCGCACCAAGCTCGACATCGCTCTGCGACCCGCCGCCGACTGAGGTCTCTTCGAGTCGACGGCGGCGGCCGATGGTGTCACGATGGCGCGGATGATTGTCAGGCTTGCGCGAGAGGACGACCTCGCCGGTTTTCTCGAACTGGCGGGGCAGGTCGAGCACTGGTTCGGCGCGTCCGCCGACGATGCCGGATTTCGCGCCGCGGTGCTGCGGCACGTGCGGCGCGGTACGGCGCTCGTCGCCCGGTCCGCGGGGGCGGAAGTGCTCGGCGGCATCCTGTTCGGCTCGAACCCGCCGACCTACCGGGTGCATTGGCTGGTCGTCGCGGAACAGGCGCGCGGGCACGGGATCGGCCGGGCGCTGACCACGGACGCGATCCGCCGTTACGTGCCGACTCCCGGCACGCTCGAAGTGGTCACCTTCGGGCCCGACCATCCCGGCGCGGTCGCCAGTGGTGCGCGCGCGTTCTACGAGAACCTGGGCTTCCATCCCGCGGAGGAGGCGGATCCCGGGCCAGAGGGCGGATCTCGGCAGTTCTACCGGCGGCGCGTGTAAGGGGTCAGCCTCGACGGAACGCGCGCCAGAAAATGAAAGCCAGGACCGAGGCGGGAATCGCAGCGAGGACGGGCTTGTCGCGGAGCGTCTCCAACAGGGTGCGGCCCGGGTGCGCCACCGGGCCGGGAATTCCCGCCGCGCCGCGTTCGGCGGCGGTGGCGGCGTCCGCCTGGACTCGTTCGGCGCGCTCGGCCGCGCGTCGAACCGACTCCCCGACCGGCGTCTGCTCACGACTCCCGGCTCCGGCCGCGTGCCTCCCAGTGGATTCCGGCCCCGGTTCCGGCTTTTCCGCCGCACCAGGAGCGCTACCCGCCTGCGCAGCCGCATCGGCCGGAGTCACCGGCTCCGCCGCACCAGTCATGCGACCCGCCTGCGCAGCCGCCGCCGAAGACACCGCCGCCGCATCGGCGGTACCGGCAGTCTGCGGGGCCGCACCGGGCGCAATCTCCGCCGAAGACACCGGCTCCGCCGCACCGGGCGCGTGGTCCGCCTGCGGGGCCGCGCCGGTACTCACGGACTCCCCCGCATCAGGCGTGCTGCCCGCCTGCGGGGCCGTGCCGGTCGAAACCTCCCCCGAAGACAGCGGCTCCCCCGCACCAGACGCGCTGCCTGCCCGCGAGGCCGCACCGGCAGTCACGGACTCCCCCGCATCAGGCGTGCTGCCCGCCTGCGGGGCCGTGCCGGTCGAAACCTCCCCCGAAGACAGCGGCTCCCCCGCACCAGACGCGCTGCCTGCCCGCGAGGCCGCACCGGCAGTCACGGACTCCCCCGCATCAGGCGTGCTGCCCGCCTGCGGGGCCGTGCCGGTCGAAACCTCCCCCGAAGTCACCGTCGCCGCCGCGTCGGCGGCGCCGCCCGCCTGCACGGACGCGTCTTCCGAGACCTGCGCCGCACTCCCCGTGGCCGACGCTCCCGCGCCGCCTTCGTCGGAGTCGCCGGGCGTGCCCGCCGCGCGCCGAGTGGCGCCCGGCTCCGGCTCCCGGCCCCCGTGCGCCGCACCCTCGGCCGGTTGCCCGGTTCCGGCCGACCGGCCACCGGAGACGTCGGCGGTGTCTTGCACGTCGTCGGGTCCCTTGTCCGTGGGCTTGCGCTTGTTCATGGCTGTCTCCTGTGCTCGGCGTCGCGGTGCGGGACGGGCGTCTCGGATGCCGTCGCGGCCCGGATACCCTGCGAAGGGGCGGACAAACGGGACGGCCGCCACGCCATCTCGAATTCCCGTCGCGGGTCGCCCGGGGCCATGGGCCCGCTCACCCCGGTCCGCACGAAGCCATTGCGCAGATACAGCCGCTCCGCGAAGGCATTGTGCTCGGCGAACTCCAAACGGACGACGTCGTGTCCGCCCGCGACCGCCCAGTCGAGCACCGCGCCGACCAGCCGGTCGGACACGCCGGTCCCCCGTGCCCGCGGCGCCACCCACATCGAGATCAGGTGCACGCCACCGCGTTCCGGGTCGAGCATGCCCGCGACGGTGCCCACTTCGGTCCCGCCCGACTCCGCCACGAACTGCACCCGGTCCGACAGGGCTCGCCGCCAGTCGCTTTCGGTGCGGGCCCGCGCCTCGGCCAGGGTGGTACCGAAGAACTGCGGCGCGTCGGTCAGCGCCGCGAGCCGGACACGCCGGAACACCGCCCAGTCATCGGGCGCGAGCGATCTGATCCTGGGTATCGAGACGTCCATCCGCATGTCTCTACCGGGTCGAAGACCTCGTGCACAACGGATTTCGACCACGGCGAGGCGCTGTCACCGCGACATCGGCGACGGGCAACCCGATCCTCGCAACCTCGAACCGGCAAGGGTGTCCGGAGCAGTCGCGCGGGTCGCTTCGTCGGCGCGGCGGGACCGGTCGTCGTCGAGCACGGCGCTCACCCGAGCCTGCGCAGTCCGGCGAACTCCAGCCCGGCGAAGGTCGCCACCGCCGCCGCTCCGACGAGTAGGAATGCGAGACCGAGCCCGGTCAACGCGAAGAATCCCGAACCGGCCAGCCCGATCATCCCGGCCGCGGAGAGCGCGTTGACCGTGACCACCGCCCCCGCGTAGCGCGCGGCGACCGCCGGGCGCCGGGCGATCGACAGCAACGCGAGCGCGCCGCCGAGCATGACGACGCCGAATGCGAGGCTCCAGCCCGTCGGTACCCCGAGCGGGTCGCGCAGCAGTCCGGCTCCGGCGAGCAACACCCCGCCGAAGATCCCGGTGCTCCAGCCGTCCACGCGCAATGCGGAGCACAGGAACGCGGCGCCGCCGTCGCGGCGAGCCAGGGTGGTGGGTCTCATGTCGTACTCCCGTGGTCGATCCGGCGGGGCCGATCGGCTCCCGGCACCAACCCTGCTGCCCGGAGATGGGCGTCTCAATAACCTCCGAGGTCATGGCCGCACCGCGCGCCGGGATGCTTAGCTGACCGGGTGACTTCGGTGCGGACACAGTCGAGAGCGGGCATCCTGCTGCGGGAATGGCGGCAACGGCGCAGGCTGAGCCAGCTCGACCTGGCGCTGGCCGCGGACACCTCGGCGCGGCACCTGTCCTACGTGGAGACCGGCCGAGCCGCGCCGAGCCGGGCGATGGTGCTGCGGCTGTGCGACACGCTGGAGGTGCCGCTGCGCGAACGCAACACCCTGCTCGTCGCGGCCGGTTTCGCGCCCGCCTACCGGGAGAGCAGCCTCGACGACGCCCATCTCGCGTCGGTCCGCTCCGCGCTGGACACCATGCTGACCGCCCACGAACCGTATCCGGCGGTGGTCATCGATCGGCTGTGGAACGTGGTGGTGGGCAACGCGGCGATGAGCGTGCTGATGGACGGCGTCCCCGAGCACGTCCGCGCGCCCCGGCCCAACGTCTACCGGCTGGTGCTGCACCCGGACGGGCTCTCGGCCCGGTTGGCCAACCGCACCCAGGTGCGCGAGCTGTTCCTGGAGCGGCTGGCCAGGCAGGTCAGCGCGAGCGGTGACACGGAACTGACCGCACTCTACGACGAGGTCTCCGCCTACCCCGATCCGCCGGGGACGGACGCGCAGGCGCGGACCGGCATACCGTCCAGCCCGTTCGAGGTGCCGATCCGGATCAGCACCCCGGCGGGCGAACTGTCGATGTTCAGCACGATGGCGACCTTCGGCGCTCCGGCCGACGTGACGCTGTCGGAGCTGGCCATCGAATTGTTCTATCCCCTGGACGACTTCACCGCGGCCGCGCTGCGCGGGGCGGCGGCCGCGGCGAAGTCGTGAGCGAACCTCAGGCGTCCAGCATGGACTCGTCCCACTCGCGGTCCAAGTCGGGATCGGCGGCCGACAGCACCTCGTCCAACCGCAGCCCCAGCTCGCCGATGTTCGGCTCGGTCATCATGTTCAGGTGATCGCCCGGCACGTCGATCACCGTGAACCGGCGCGCCGCGTACTGCTTCCAGCCGTTGTCGGCGCTGTCGAACATGCTGCCGACGGTCTTGTGCGCCAGGTCGACGCCCGGCGGCAGGCCCTCGGTGGCGCGCAGCAGCGTGATGTCGCGCTGGTACGGCTCGAGCTTGTAGTCCAGCATGGCCGAGTAGTTGGCGAAGAACACCTCGTAGAGCCGCCGGATCGCCTGCGGCGAACTGTCGGCGGGCAGGATGCCCGACCGCACCGACTCCGCCAGCATCGCCGCGAACAGATCCTCGGAATTGTGCACGCCGGGCTCGAAATCGACCAGGGCGGAGCGGCTTCCCCGCGCGTACCACAGCAGCTCGAGGAAGAACCACCGGATGAGCTTCTCCTCCGGAATCGGGGTCCGGGTGCGTGCGCGCAGCGCCATGGTGTCCAGCAGCGTCACACTGGAGACCTCGTGCTCGGGCAGCTGGCGGGCCATCTCCAACGCGACGTAGCCGCCGAACGACCAACCCGCCAAGTGATACGGCCCCTTCGGATGCACCCGCCGCACCGCCTGCAGGTACGACTCCGTCATCGCGGGAATGGTCTTCTCCGGGGCGCTACCGGAATCCGCGCCTGCCGCCTGCAACCCGTAGATCGGGCGATCCGGATCCAGATAACGCGCGAGGGCCAGGTAGCACAGCACGTTTCCGCCGATCGGGTGCACCAGGAACAGCGGTGGCTTGCTGCCGCCGACGCTGATCGGCACCAGCGGGTCGAATGTGCGTTGCACGGCACCCGCCCGCACCAGGGTGGCGATCCCGGCGGCGGTGGGCGCGCCGATGAACGCGTCCAGCGGCACCTCGACGCCCCACCGGCGCGACAGCGCCATCACCACGCGCATCGCCCCGATCGAGGTGCCGCCCGCCGCGAAGAAGTCGTCGTCCACACCGATGGCGCGCAGTCCCGCGTACTCGGCGAGCAGTTCGACCGCCGACCGCTCGTACTCGTCGGCGGGCTCCCGCCGCGCCGACACGGTTTCCGTCGCGTCCTCGCCGTAGGCGCGCAGCGTCGCGTCGTCGCGCTTGCCGCTGGGCGTGCGGGGCAGCTCATCGAGCCAGGCGAACCGCGACGGCACCATGTGCGCGGGCAGCATCGAGCGCAGGTCGTGCCGCAACGCGGCGAGGTCGGTCTGCTCGGGCGCGCCGACCAGGAACGCGATCAGCGAGCCGTCTATGCCGCCGAAACCGCGCGCCACCACTGCGGCCTCGGTGATGCCGGGGAACTTCTCGACCAAGCTCAGGATGCACAGCTCGACTTCGGCCGGCTCCACCCGGAACCCGCGGATCTTCACCTGGCTGTCGCTGCGTCCCAGGCAGACGATGTCGCCGGAGAACAGCCGGACGCCGAGATCGCCGGTGCGGTAGCGGATTCCGCCCGCGTGCGTGGCGACGAACCGCTGCGCGGTGAGCGCGGGCCTGCCCTCGTAGCCGCGGGCGATGCTGCGGCCGCCGAGATAGATCTCGCCGATCACGCCGTCCGGCACCGGCCGCAGGGCGCTGTCGAGTAGTTCGACGGTGTCGCCGTCGACGGCGCGCCCGATGGGCGGCAGCGCGGGGAACTCGTCGGCCGGACCCGTGAGCGTGAACTTGGTCGCGACGTGGGACTCGGTGGGACCGTATTGGTTCTCCAGCACCAGGCCGGGAACCACCTTGCACAGGGCGCGGATCTCGTCGGTGATGCGCAGCTGCTCGCCGGAGGAGATCAGCACCTTCAGTTCGGTCGGGAACATCCGGTGCGCCACGGCCGCCTCGGCGAACGCCTGCAAGGCCACGTACGGCAGGAAGAGCCGTTCGATGCCCTCTTCCACCACCGTGGCCAGCAGTTGCTCGACGTTCGATCGCAGATCCGCCGAACTCACCCGCAGGGTGGACCCGGCCGCGAGGGTGGTGAAGATCTCCTGGAACGAGACGTCGAAACTCAACGGCGCCAACTGCAGTGTGCTCAGCAGGCCGGTGCCGGTGGCCGCGCGATTCTGCCAGTCCACCAGGGAGGTCAGGCCGCGATGCGGCATGGCGACGCCCTTGGGCTCACCGGTCGACCCGGAGGTGAACAGCACGTAGGCCACCGCGTCGGGCGAGACGTGGTCGGGCAGCGCCACTTCCGCGTCGGGCACGGAGTCGTCGAAGAGCGCGGCGGTGTCCAGCACCAAGGCGGCGTCGTCGACGATGTCGCGATAGGCGGCGTCGGCGATCACCCGGTGCGGGCGAGCTCGGTCGATCATCAGATTGAGCCTGGCTCGCGGGTAGCTGACATCCAGCGGAACACACGCGGCCCCGATCCTGGTCAGCGCGAGCACGAGCAGCACCAGCCGCGGGCGGCGCCCCATCAGGATGCCGACCCGGTCGCCCGGCGCCACCCCGAGCCCGACCAGGCGCCGGGCCAGCCGGTCGGAGCGATCGATCAGCTCGTCGTAGGTGACCGATTCCTCGTCACCGGCCAGGGCGATGCGGGTGGGGTCGAGCGCGGCCGCCTCGGCCACCAGCGTGCCCACGTCGCGGGCGGTCGCGGGGCCGACGCCACGGTCGATCGCCGCGTCCGGGTCGGCGACGATTCCGGCCAGCATGCGCAACTGGGTGAGCGCCACGGTCTCGCACTGCTCGGCGGTCAGCGTGTGGTCGCCGTCCACCCGCAACCACATCCGGCCGTCGCGCGGGTCGGTGGCCGCGGTGACCAGCAGTTGGAAGTTGGTCTCCTCGCGAGCGTCGAAGTCGAGCAGGCGCACGCCGTCCAGCACGAGCATGGGCTGGAAGACGTGGTAGTTGACGAAGTTGAACGCCGTCTCGAAGACCGGCCCGCCGTCGGCGAGGATCGACCGCAGCGGGTAGCGGCGGAACGGGTAGGCCTCGCGTTCGCGTCGCGCGATCTGCTCTACCGCCGCGCGCCATGTGGTCGCGGTGCCGTCCAACCGGATCGGCAGCGTGTTGAGGAACAGGCCCGCCACTCGTTCGGCGCCGGCCCGGTCCGGGCGACCGTGGCTCACCACGCCGGTGGTGACGTCCGTGCGGCCGGTCAGCGCCCGCAACGCCAGGCAGTGCGCGGCCAGATACACCGATTTCTCCGGCACCTGGTGGCGCGTGGCGAACGCCGAGACCCGTTCGGCCAGCCTGCGCGGCACCAGCGCCCGCGCTTGCGGCACGCCCGCCACCACCGGCTGGTGCACCCCCAGCGCGGTAAGCGCGGTGGGTTCGGCGCCTTCCAGGGCGGTCAGCCAGTACGCGCGGGCCGCGCTGTCGCGCGCGGCGCTCTGCTCGGCCCGCGCGTACTCGGCGAGCACGGTGGCCGGATGCGGGGTGGCCTCGACCCGGTTGCGAGTCATGCCGATGTGGTGGAGGTAGTCCAGCAGCAGTTCCAGCACCGACGTGGCGACACTCCAGCCGTCCAGGATGGCGTGGTGGAAGCTCAGCACCAGGTCCACCGTGCCGACCGGCTGCTGCGAGCCGGGACGGACGAATACCCGGATCGCGAACAGCGGAGCGCGTGAGATGTCGTACTGGGCGTGGGCCCGCTCCTGGAGATAGATCTCGATCAGATCCTCGCCGTCCGCCTCGTCCATCTCGCCGAGATCGATGATCTCCAGTTCGTAGGGCGGCGCGACATGCACGATCTGCAACGGAACCGAATACCTGCTCAGCTCGAACGACGAGCGCAGCGCGGGTTGACGCCGCACCAGCCGGCCCACGGCATCCCTGAATTGCGAGGCGTCCCAGGGTACTTCGAGCCGATAGCGGAACACGTCCTTGTAGGTGACCGAGTCGGCGCGCTCGATGCTGTGATACAGCATGCCCAGTTGCAGGGCCGTTGCCGGGAACGCGTCCTCGGCCTGGTGCAGCGCGGCGCGGTCGATCAGCGGCACCGTCTCCAGGGGCGCGGCGACGCGGCCACGCTCGTCGTGGCGGTCGTCGCGCACGACGCGGGCCAGCTCCGCGATGGTGGGCGCCTGGTAGAAGGCGTCCACGTCGAAGTAGAGCCCGGCGCGTTCGGCTGCGGTGCGCACGGCCAGCGCGAGGATGGAATCGCCGCCGTGGGTGAAGAAGTTGTCGTGCACGCCGACCGACTCGACGCCCAGCACGGTGCGCCAGACCTGCGCGAGCCTGGTCTCGACATCGGTGCGCGGCTCCGCGCCCGCGACCGGCTCGCCGCCGTGGCCGAGGACGAGCTGCTCGGCCAGGGCGCGCCGGTCCAGTTTCCCGTTGCGAGTCAGCGGAATCCGATCCACCCGGATCAGTCGCGACGGCACCATGTAGCGGGGCAGCCGGGCCGCCAGCTGCGCGGCGATCTCCTCACCGGAGACGTCGGCGCCGACGAAATAGCCGACCAGTTGCACGCCGTGCGCTTCCGAGACCTCGTCCACCACGGCCGCCGCACGGACCCCGGCGCAGCCGAGCATCGCGTTCTGCACCTCGCCGAGGGTGATCCGGTTGCCGCGGATCTTCACCTGATCGTCGAAGCGACCCAGGTATTCGAGATTGCCGTCCGGCAGCCAGCGCGCCAGGTCACCGGTCCGGTACCGGCGGCGCCCCGGCACCGCGCGATCGTCGACGAACGCCGCCGCGGTCAGCTCGGGCCTGCCGCGATAGCCGCGGGCCACGCCCACCCCCGCGATGTTCAGCTCCCCCGGCACGCCGACCGGCACCCGGCGGCCGATGTGATCGAGCACGAGCAAGTCGATGTTGTCGATCGGGCGGCCGATCGGCACCACGTCGAGCGGATCGTCGGCGGGGCAGTCGAAATAGGAGACGTCGACGGTGGCCTCGGTGGGTCCGTAGAGATTCACCAGCTGCGGCGCCGACGCCCCGGCCGCGGCGAAGACCGCGTGGAACCGGCGCACGAGCGCCGGGGGTAGCGCCTCGCCGCTGCAGAAGACCCGTCGCACGCTGCCGATGCGGGCGACCGTGGCGGGGTCGGCCGCGAGTTCGTCGACGAACGCGGCCAGCATGGAGGGCACGAAGTGCAGCACCGTCACGCCGTGTGCGGCGATCGCGTCGGCGATGCGGCGCGGATCGCGCTCGCCGCCAGGTTCCAGCAGCGCCACTTTGGCGCCGGTGATCGCCCACCAGAACAGCTCCCACACCGAGACGTCGAAGGTCACCGGCGTCTTCTGCAGGATCACGTCCGAGTCGTGTAGGGGGTAGCGTCGCTGCATCCAGGTCAGGCGGTTCACCACCGACCGGTGCTCGATCATCACGCCCTTGGGCACGCCCGTGGAACCGGAGGTGTAGATGAGATAGCTGAGATCCGCTGGATGCGAGACGTTTTCGATACCACGCGCCGGGACGGTGTCGGCCACCGTGATCCTCGTGACGCCCAGCCTGTCGAAAACCGCTCCATGCTCCGGCCCCGCCACGACGAATCGTGCCCCGCAGTCGGCGAGCACGGTCTCGATACGAGCGGCCGGGAAGTCGGGGTCGAGCGGCACATAGGCGCAACCGGCCCGCAGCGCACCGAAGATCGCGACGAGCATCTCCGTCGAGCGGGGCAGTACCACCGGGACGCATTCGTTGCCGGTCGCGCCCAATGCGTGCAGCCTCGCGGCGAAACCGTCGGCCAGCGCGGACAATTCGGCGTAGCGCAGCGGCTGCTCCCCGGACCCGGCGACCGGTTCGATCGCGATCCGGTCCGGATGGCGCGTGGCCACGTCGGCGACCAGCCGGTCGATCGTCGTGTACGGGAATTCCTCGCGCGGTCCGGATTCGAACGCGGCGACGGCCGCCTGCTCCCGCCGCGACATCAGCGGCAAGTCCGAGATCGGCGCCTCAGGCCGGTCCAGCGCCGCCACCACCAGCGCACCGACGCCGCGCACGACCGACTCGAACGGGAAATTCTCGTCGAAGACGTCCTTGTCGTAGTACAGCTGGAGGTTCAGCGAGCCGTCGCGCGCGTGCTCGACGCCGAGAATGTTCAGCGCCTCGAGCACCGTGCCCGGGTTGACGATGTCGAGGGTGCCGAGAATCTTGTCGAGGTGATCCGACGGCGGCATCTTGATGTAGGAGTACGCCACGTCGAACAGCGGCGGCGCCGTGGGATCGCTGCTGAGGGCACGTGCCAGGTCACCGTAGGGAAAACGCTCGTAGCGCTTGAGTTCCCGGATCTGCGCGGCCACTTCCGAGGCGACCGCCGACAGCGGCTCGGCGGGGTCGACCCGGATGCGCAGGGGCACCACATTCGTCCGGTGCCCGGCGGTGCGGAAGGTCTCCGCGCTGTGCCGGTTGAGCATCGGGACGCCGATCACCACCTCTTCGGAGCGGTGAATGGTGGTCAGGTAGGCGGCCAGCGCCGAAACCGTGAACGCGAAGACGGAGAAGCCGGTGGCGCGAATGCGGTCGAGAAACGCGGGTTCCACCACCACGCGCCGCCGCCCCCGGTCGACGTTGGGGGTGCTCGCACGTCCGGAGAACAGCGCGGGGACCACTCCCTCGAAGCGACGCACCAGCGCGTCGCGGTCCGCCACCCACTGCGGGGAGGACAGATACTCCTCGTGCTCGGCGGCGATCTCGCGATAGGTCGCCGCGCCGCGGTCGGTCTGCTCGGTGAACGGATCCGGCTCGGCGAGCTGCTCGAGCGAGAGGTCGGTGCGGCTGTAGTTGTCGACCAGGGCGCTCCAGAGCGCGTTCACGCCCCAGCCGTCGATCATCGCGTGGTGCATCGCCACGTAGAGATGGAAGTGGTCGGGCCCGTCGACCAGCGCGGCGATCCGGAACGGCTGCCGGGGCGGGGACGGCGTCACATTGGCCCGGTTCACCCAGTCGCGGCGCGCCGCGGCCGGGTCCGACGCCCAACTGAGATCGACCAGCTCGACCTCGGGTAGCTCGTCGGAGACCCACTGCCAGAAGCGGCCTTCGGAGAACTCGAACCGCAGGCGCAGCGCCTCGTCGGCGAGCAGCGCCCTGCGCACTACGGCCCGCAACCGGTCCATGTCGAACGGTTCGTCCATGAACGCGCAGTAGGCGTTTCGGGTGACCGGCGCCGGGGCATACCGGTAGGCGACCGACAAGACATCGCGTTGGTACGCGCTGACCGGCCAGGCTTCGGGGGGTCTCTCGGAAGTAGCACTCGGTTCGAATGTCACAGTCACTCCTATCGCGACAGTCGCGGCACCGGCCGTGCGCGGATCTACTCGAGCCCACCCTGATCGCTGACACGCAAAGCTGCTACCACACTTATCCAGTTATCGATATCGCGAATCACGGCATCGGCACTGCCGATGCCGCGACTCTGCTGTTGTTATCGCGGTGTATGCGGGCCGGTCAGCAAGCTGACAGCAGCGCGCGCACGCTTTCGTCGGCCAGACGGTCGGCGCGGTCACGTGATACCGCGGGCTCGACGTAGCCGATGTTGAGGGACAGCTCGTTGTGCGTCGCATTGGCGGTGGCCATGATGAAGCCGCTGACGGACATGCCGGAGACGAACTGCGCGCCCTCCAGCTGCCAGGAGCCGATCTTGGCCGGGAACGGGTAGTCGCCGAGGTAGGTCATACAGAGATGTCCCGGGCCGCGAGTGTCCATGAGTTTCACCGTGGACGCGCTGGCGGCCACCGACTTCGGCGCGGCCACCTTCAGCAGGTTCAACGCGGACAAGTGATCGCGCCGGTCCATCCGCGCACCGTACTCGCGCTCGATCTCGGCGGCGATCTCCCACAGCGAAGCCCACGGTGCGTACTTCGCCGGGGTGGCGATCATGCCCTGATAGGTGCCGACCTCGGTGTCGCCCGCGGCGCCGTCGAGATGGTCACGGAAGTTGACCGAGCTGCCGACGGTGTACCAGGCGGCCTTGTCGGTGCCCGCCTCCCTGGCCGCCGCGGTCAGCAGCGCGGCGGAGAGCGCGGCCTGCAGGCCGACGCCGTGGCGGGCGCAGCCCGCGGTGAGCGCCTCCAACTGGTCGCCGTCGAGGCTGCGGTGCACCACCCGGCTGCGCCGCTGTGCGGGCGGGGCGAGCCTGGTCGGCTCCAGCCTGCGCGGCTTGCGCAGCTGCGACTTCTGGTCGCGCAGGAACGATCCCGCGGTGCGCAGCGCACCGCCCGCACCTTGGAAGCGCGGGGGGAACAGTTCTTCCGGGCCCGGCCGGACCGGCGCGGGCGAGAAGTCCCCCCCTTCCCCGGCGGCCACTTGGAGCACCTGCTTGGCCACCGACAACGCGCTCTCGCCGTCGGCGATGGCGTAGTGCAGCGTGACGATCAGCTCGTTGGTGCCGTCGGTCTCCTTGATCAGCACCGCCCTGGCCAGCGGGCCGGTGCGCCAGTCGAACGGCTCGCGCAGCTCCACCTCGTCGGCCTCGGTCAGCCAGTTCGTGCTGTCCTCGGATTCGATCACGCGCAGCGGGATGGGCGCTTGCACCGGAACGAAACGCGGTGCGGTGCCGTCCGGTTCGGCGGCGACGGCGACCCGCAAGAGCGGATGTCGGCGTTGTACTTCGTCCAAGCCCGCGCGAATCCGGTCGGCTTCGACGTGGCCACGAATTCGCACCCGCGACAGGATGTGCAGCGGTGCCAGCTGATCGGCGATCCAGTGCCAGCGCTCGACCGGCGAGAGCGGACGCGGCAGTCGCGCCGTCGGCCCGTCCGGCGGCGGGAACGACATCGGTTTGCCGAGTTCACGCAGGAAGAATTCGGTGGGCGCGTGGCGGAAGTAGGTGTCGCGCACTCGCACCAGGCGCGGGTCGGTGGTCTGCTCGATCTTCGCCAGCGAAGCCGATCCGTTCACGAACATGGCGGTGCGGTCAGCGCGCAACTTCTCGTAACGACGCAGGCCCGCGACCGGGTCCAGTGAGTTGCGCAGCACACTGGCCAGCACCACCGCGTCCTCGATCGCGGCGTTGGCGCCCTGGCCGAGGCTGGGCAGCATCGGGTGCGCCGCGTCGCCGAGCAGCGTCACCCGGCCGCGGCCCCACTGCGCCAGCGGCGGGCGGTCCTGAGCGGGCACGGCCAGGATCGCCGCTTCGTCGGTCTGCTCGATGCAGGCGCGCACCTCCGGCGCCCAGTCGGCGTACAAGCGCAGTAGGTCTTCCTTGTCGCCCTGCCAGTTGGCGGCCTCGTCGGCGGGGAGCGTCTTGGTGCCCCACCAGTACACCCGGCCGTGACCGATGTCGTGGATGCCGAAACGCATTCCGGTGCCCCAGAAGTGCGCCGACAATCCGCGCGCGACATTGGGGTGCTCGAACGGGATGCAGGCCAGCCAGCAGACGAAATCGCCGGGCCGCGGCTCGGCGCGACCGTGCAACTGGGCGCGCACCACCGAGTGGATACCGTCGGCGCCCACGAGCAGATCGCCCTCGGCGACCCGGCCGTCGGCGAACTCGACGCGCACGTGCTCGCCGTCATCGACGAAGCGGGTGGCCTGCGCGCCGACGAAAGTCGGCGTGTCGCCGATCGCGTTCAGCAGCACGTCGTGCAGGTCGGTGCGGTGCAGCGCCACGGCGGGTGCGCCGAGCTGGGCGTCGAGCCGATGCACCGGGAGCACCCGGATCGGGCTGCCGTCGGGGTTGCAGAAACGGAAGGTCTCGACCCGGCCGCCGCGTTCGAGCAGCTGCTCGTCGATGCCGAGACCCAACGTGCGCAGTGCGTTGATTCCGTTGGCCTGCACGGAAAGTCCGAAGCCCTGGGCCCGCAGTTCCGGGCCCGCTTCGTATAGTTCGACGCCGAATCCCGCATGCCGCAGGGCGGCCGCGGTGGTGAGTCCTCCGATCCCTGCCCCGAGAACGACAACCTTGATCGGACTGCTCATCGAACCTGCACTCTCATCGAACCACTCGACGGCACAGGTGGTTCCCGCCGCGACGCGGCCCGCGGGCCACTCTGCCCGCGCGAAACCGTCCCGCTGAGCAGCACTGACCGAGGTCACTGCGTCGACCCCGACCAGGCAGGCAGCTAGGACGCCTGTGCCTGACCGTCCGGAAGCCTACCGCTACTCGGCGCGCAAGGCCGAGTTGAAGTGAGATTCACCGCATCGCGCGATTGTGAAACGGAAATGTGTTGCAATGAGGCATAATTCGCCCTCCACGCACCGCGTTCGCCCTCGAATCGGGCTCGTCGTCGGCTTCAGAGGTAGGACGTATCGTTCACCAGACGCACCGAAGACCCGCCGTCGAGATAGAACTCGGCTATCGAGAGCGACGCCAGATCCAGATGCAAGCGATACAGCAGCGACGGGCCGGCATCGAGGGCCAGCCGCAGCAGCGTCTTGATCGGGGTCACATGACTGACCACGACCACATTGGCGCCGGGGTACCGCTCGAGCAGGTCGCGCAGAGCCGCGTCCACCCGCGCGCGGACCTCCTCGAAGTTCTCCCCGCCGGGCGCGGCGACGGTCGGGTCACCGATCCAGCGGGCGTGTAGATCCGGGTCGCGTTGCGCGGCCTCCGCGAAGGTCAATCCCTCCCACGCGCCGAAGTCGGTCTCGATCAGCCCGTCGTGGATCTCGACCGGGACCCCGAGCGCGGCGGCGGCCGCCTCGGCGGTCTCCCTGGCCCGGCCGAGCGGAGAGCTGACCACCGCGGCGATGCCGCCTTTGGCGGCCAGCATTTTCGCGGCGCGCGCGGCCTGCTCGCGGCCCAGCGCGGTGAGCGGCGGATTGCCGCGACCGGAATAGCGGCGTTGCACCGACAACTCGGTTTGGCCGTGGCGAAGCAGCAGCAAACGCGTGGGCCGACCCGTGGCACGGGTCCAGCCGGGACCGTGCTGCGCGGGCTTCGACTGCTCGGCGTTCGCTTCCCTGGCTTCGTCGATCCAGCTCGGCAGATCGCGCTCGGTGTCCGCGAGAGCCGGATCGGCGGCTTCCACCGACCGGGTGGAGGCGGCCTGGGCACGGCCCTCGTCCACGTCGGCTCCGGCGTCCATAGCCTCGTTCGCGAGCCGGTCGGCATGCGAGTTCTGCGCGCGTGGGATCCAGCGGTAACTCACCCGGGCGAACCCGGCCGCGATCCTGCGGGCCTGGTCGGCGAGCGGGATCAGGGCCGCGTGCTTGATCTTCCAGCGACCGGACATCTGCTCGACGACCAGCTTGGAATCCATCCGCACCACGACCGATTCGGCGCCCAGCTCCGCGGCCGCCGCCAACCCGGCGATCAGTCCGCGATATTCGGCGACGTTGTTGGTGGCGATGCCGAGGAACTCCCGGCGCTCGGCGAGCACCCGGACGTGATCGGCGTCGTAGACCACCGCGCCGTACCCGGCCGGACCGGGATTGCCCCGCGAGCCGCCGTCGGCTTCGACGATCACTTCGGGGAAGCTCATCGCATCTCCCCGGCAATCGGTCGCGGCGAACTCACAGCCCCGATTCCCTGGTCCGGACCAGGATGGCGCCGCACTCCGGGCAGCGCACGACCACGTCGGGAGCGGTCTTGGCGATACGGGCGATCTCGCCGCGATCGAGTTCGATGCGGCACGCGCCGCAGCGCCGCGCCTGCAACAGGGCGGCGCCGACACCGTGCTGTTCCCGCTGACGGTCGTAGATGGCCAGCAGTTCGCCGGGCAGCTTCGCGACCACGCCCGCGCGATCGGTTTCGCAGCGCGTCTGCGCCACCTCCAGGTCCGCGAGCGCCTCGTCCCGCTGTCGCCTGGCATCGCCGAGTTCCTCGTCGGTCTTGCTCAACAGCGCGCCCGCGTGCTCGTGGTCGGCGGCGGAGGCTTCGCGCCGCTCCATCACCTCGAGCAGCTCGTCCTCCAGCACGGAGCGGCGGCGCTCCAGACTCCCCAGCTCGTGCTGGATCTCCGAAAGCTGTTTGGCGTTCACGGTTCCCGCGGTGAGCAGACTCTTGTCCCGCTCCTCGCGCTTGCGCACCGCCTCGACCTCGCCCTCCAGCTTGCGGATGTCGCGGTCGAGATCGTCCAGCACGATCTCCACGGCCACCGCGGCGTCGGAGTGCGCGTTGCGCTCGGCCTCCAGCCGCGCCACCTCCTGCTGCTCGGGCAGCACGGTGCGGCGGTGCGCGATCCGGGTCAGCTCGGCGTCGACGGCGGCGAGCCGCAGCAGCTCGGCCTGGATCGGGGGTTCGACATTCAACGCGGACAAACTCCTGGACGGGGTGGACGGGACTGGTGTTCAACCGTACCCCGCCGGATCGGCGGACCGGCGTCAGCCGCCGACCGTGCGAGTTTTGATGGCGTCGCGGGAGATGTAGACGTCGTATTCGCCGGGCACCGCGATCACCGCGTTGCCGTAGGCGGAGCGCACGAACGGCTGGGTCCACCAGCGGCCGGCGCGCATGTCGGCGAAGAAGTCGCGGTCGCCGTCGTTGAGGAAGATCTGGTTCTGTTTGGTCGCGACGCCGTCCAGACGCTGACCGTACAGGCGGCTGATCCGGTAGCCGGAGTGAAAGCCCAGCGCGTTCACCCACGGCTCCAACTCGACGATGCCCGCTTGCAGTACCCACATGTCGCCTTCGACCTGGTGGGTGAGACGCTGCTCGGGGTGGTCGTCGTCGCCGTACAGGGTGACATCGACGTCGAGCAGGTGTTCCTGTCCCGCCACCGGCTTGGCCACCACATGCGCCGCTTTGATCTCGCCGGTCAATCCGAGATAGGTCTGCAGCAGCGTCGCGATCCACAACAGCACCGCGGCGACCAGCAGCAGCGCGAGTCCGCCCGTTCCGCGTGCGAGCAGCGGCCGCATTCCCACCCGGCGCGCGGCGATCAGACCGGAGATGATCAGCGCTACACCGACGACCAGCAGCAGGATCAGCCCGATCTGCACGAGCCCGAAATCCACCGGGAAGTTCATGCGGTAGTTGTACCCCGCGCGAACTACTCGATTCACCCGAAACGCCCAACCCGTTCCGGCTCGGCGCGGACACGCCCCGACACGCCGTTGCCAGTTCGTCGCCGAGACAACGGGTTCGGACGCGGACGTGCGACGCTCAGCCGGGCGCGCGCACCGTCCACGGATCGGTGCGCAGCGTGGACACCCTGGTCTCCAAACCGGGAAGGGCGGTTCGCACGACCGCTTCCGCCTGCGCGCACCACGGGAATTCGGTCGCCCAGTGCGCGGCATCCACCAAGGCGGGGCCGCCCGTGCGCAGGTGCTCGTCGACCGGGTGATGGCGCAGGTCGGAGGTGAGATACACATCGACACCCAGCCCGCTGGCCCTGTTCAGATAGGAGTCACCCGCGCCGCCACACACCGCGACCGTGTAGACGGTGCGATCCGGGTCGCCCGCGGCGCGTACGCCCCACGCGGTGGGCGGGAGGGCGCGGGCCACGCGATCGGTGAAGTCGCGCAAGGATTCCGGTTGCGGCAGGGTGCCGATCCGGCCGATGCCGAGCGACGACGGCAGCTGGGCGCGTTCGCTGATGTGATACACCGGGTCGTCACCGGGATGCGCGGCCCGCAGCGCGGCGAGCACGGCCGAGCGCGCGGCGGGCGGGGCGGCCACCTCGATCCGCTCCTCCTCGACGTACTGGAGTTCGGTCAGGGAGCCTTGTTCCGCGGCTTCGGGACGGAACTGGCCGGTCGCGGGCACACGCACCGCACGGTCGCAACAGTGCCCGCTCGCGCCCGCACCGGCGGCGAAGAGCGCGGCGAGCACCGCGTCGGTGTGCGTGCGCGGCACCTGGATCACCCAGTTGTCCACGGCTGCTTCGGGTTTGGAGTCCAGCGGGCCGGTCACGGTCAGGCCGATGGCCGCGGCGAGCGCGTCGGAGACGCCGGGATCGGCGGAGTCGGCGTTCGTGTGCGCGGTGAACAGCGCACAGCCCGAGCGGATCAGCCGATGCAGCAGCGCGCCTTTCGGCGTGCTCGCCGCGACGGTGTCGACGCCGCGCAGCAGCAACGGGTGGTGCACCACCAGCGCCTGCGCACGCCAGTCGATCGCCTCGTCGACGACCGCAGCGGTCGCGTCCACCGCGAAGAGCACCCGGGTCAGCTCCTCGGCCGGGTCACCGCAGACCAGGCCGACCGAGTCCCACGGCTCGGCCAGCGCGGGCGGGTAGGCCGCGTCGAGCGCCCCGATGAGATCCGCGAGCGTGGTCATCGTCCACCTTCCTTCGCTTCGGTTCCGCACTGTGCGGCAGTGGATTCACCGCCGGACGTGCCTGCGTGGCTGCGTGCGCTCGCCCGTCTCGTGCCGGTGATTCGCGTGGTCGGACGGTACGAAGGGCACAGTCCAGCGCCACGAACACCGCGTCCGTCGTGGTGAGTGGGCCGGACCCTTGTTCGCCCGGATGCCCGGTGCGGCGACCACCATCCGGCGGACGTGGAGATCGGCCACCGGCCGTGAGACGTCCGACACGCGAAATCTCCGTCCGGCCAGTGCGCCTGCGCGCGGGATCGGATCTTTGATCGGCGTGGCACGGCCGGAGCCTCGTGCTCACCGGACATCCGCCGACCGGATCGCCGCGACCAGCCGGTCGACCTCCGCGGGGCCACGGACCGCGACGCGCAGGTGATCCGGGCCCAGGCCTGGGAAGGTGTCCGCGCGCCGGACCGCGATCCCCTCCGCGGCCAAATGTTTGCGCAGCAATTCACCGTCCGCCACGCGCAGCAGCAGGAACGGGCCTTCCGCCGGAGTGTGGACCGCCACGCCGAGGCCGGTCAGGCGCTCGATCATCGCGGCACGGTGCACGGCGAGCGTTTCGGCGCGGCGCTGCGACTCGGCCACGGCGGCCGGGCTCGCGGTCGCGGTGATCGCCTCCAGTTGCAGGGTGCCCAGCGGCCAGTGCGGTCGCCCGTGGCCGAGGCGCGCCAGCACCTCGGGCGCGCCGAGGAAGTAACCGCAGCGCAGCCCCGCCAGCGCCCACGTCTTGGTGAGGCTGCGCAGGACGAGCAGGTCGGGCGCGGGGTCGGCGGCGAGGGATTCCGGCTCACCGGCCACCGCGTCGGCGAAGGCCTCGTCGACCACAATGACGCGTCCGGGCCTGCGCAGGGCGCGGATGGCGGCGGCCGGGTGCAGTACCGAGGTCGGGTTGGTGGGGTTCCCGAGCACCACCAGATCGGCTCCGGCGGGCACCGCGGCGGAATCGAGCCGGTAGGGCGGTTCGAGTACCACCCTGGTGACGGGAACGCCCGCTTCCCGGAGCGCGAGTTCGGGCTCGGTGAACGACGGATGCAACACCGCGGCCGACCGCGGCGCGAGGCGAGGCAGCATGGCGAAGCCTTCCGCCGCGCCGGCCAGCAGCAGCACCTCCCCGGGATCGCGGCCGTGCCGGGCCCCGATCGCGCGGCGGGCGGCTTCGGCGTCCTCGGCGCTGGGATAACGCCCCAGATCGGAGAGGCGCGCGGCCAACCGCCGCCGCAGCCATTCCGGCGGTGCGGCCCCCTGCACGTTCACCGCGAAATCGAGCATGCCCGGACGTACGTCCACGTCGCCGTGGTGGCGCAGTTTCGCTCGATCGACGGTGTCCTCGGCCACGAGACCACACCCTACGTGGCGGCGCCGGAGCGGGACCGGCCAGAATGGCAGGCGTGGGCCAGCTGCACGTCTCGTTCGTCTGTACCGGCAACATCTGCCGCTCTCCGATGGCGGAGAAGATCTTCGCCTCGCACCTGTACCGGGCCGGCCTGGCCAATCGGGTGCGGGTGAGCAGCGCGGGCACCGGTTCGTGGCACGTGGGCGACGACGCCGACCCGCGCACCAGCGCGACCCTGCGCAAATACGGGTACCCGACCGGCCACGTCGCCGCGGCGTTCGGCGCCGAGCACAGTGACGCGGACCTGGTGATCGCGCTGGACAGCTCGCACCAGCGCGACCTCGCCCGCCTGGGCATCCCGGCCGAGCGGCTGCGGTTGCTGCGCGCCTTCGACCCGGACGCCGACGGTCAGGACGTGGCCGATCCCTACTACGGCGACACGACGGACTTCGAACTCGTGCGCGCGCAGATCGAGGCCGCCGTCCCCGGCCTGCTCGACTGGGTGCGCGCCGAACTGGCCGCCGCCGAACCGCCCGACCCGCGCCTCGTCTCCGACGAGCGATCCTGATGCGCAGACTGACCTTCCTGCTTCGCCCCAGCTGGCTGATCCTGGCGGTGCTGGTCGCCGCGTTCGCCTACCTGTGCTTCACCGTGCTCGCGCCGTGGCAACTCGGCAAGAACACCGCCACGTCGCACCGCAACCAGTTGATCGCCGACTCGGTGAAGGCCGAGCCCATCGATGTCACGACCGTGCTCTCCGGCGCGGGGAGCGAGCACACCGAGTGGCGGCGTGTCACCGCCTCCGGCAGTTATGTGCCGGACTCGACGGCGCTGGTGCGGCTGCGCCATCTCGACGGCGCTCCGGGGTACGCGGTGCTCGCGACGTTCCGGTTGGACGACGGGCGCGTGCTGCTCGTCGACCGCGGGCTGGTGGCGGCGGTCGACGGCACGCGCCCGCCGCAGATCCCCGAGCCCCCCGCCGGGCCACAGCGCATCGAGGCCAGGGTCCGGATGTCCGAAGGGGTCACGCCCGGCAAGGACCCGAGCGTCCAGGACGGCTATCGCCAGGTGTACTCCATCGACACCACCCAGGAGACGGCGGTCCTGCGACAGTCCCTGACCGCCGTTCCGACCGGCGGCGAGCGCGGCGGCTACCTGCAACTGGGTGAAAACCAACCGGGCGCGTTCACTCCGACGCCGCTCCCCCAGCTCGATGCGGGACCCTATTTGTCCTATGGCCTGCAATGGCTGGCCTTCGGCATCATGGCTCCCCTCGGCCTCGGCTATTTCATTTACGCCGAGATCCGGGAACGAAGGAAAGAAAAGAGCTCCGCCGCAGAATCGCCCGAGGCCACGTCAGGCACCGAACCGGCCGGGTCCGAGCAGGCTCCGTCGACGGCTCCCAGCGTGCCCGCCGCCGCACCGACCACGCAAGCGCGCCTCGCCGACCGCTACGGCCGCGGCCGCGGTTGATCCCGGCATGGTCGCGGCCGGACTTGCTCGACGCGACGCCGGACGATTCGCACTACGGCTGAGCCGGGCCGAGCAGATCCCACCGGTTCCCAGCGATGTCCAGGAAGACCGCCACCTGCCCGTATGGCTCGCTCCGTGGCGCGCCGACGAACTCGACACCGCGCGAGACCATTCGGTCGTACGCCGACCGGAAGTCCTCGACCTGCAAGAAGAATCCGACGCGGCCCGCGACCTGATGTCCGATCACCGCGGCTTGCCGCGCACCGTCGGCGCGGGCCAGCAATATGCCGGTTTCGGCGCCGGGTGGCCGCACGACAACCCACCGTTTCGGGCGGCCGTCATTCGTGCGAGCCGCTGAGTCCTCGATCAGTTCGAATCCCAACGAGTCGACGAAGAAGTCGATCGCGGCGTCGTACTCCGCCACCACGATGGTCATGAGCCCGATTCGCACCCGCCGACCCTATCCGAGCCGGAATAATCCGGATTCGCACGATCAGCGCCCCTACACCAGCCGATCGGAGGTTCCGCGCGGCGCCGACGCTGCGGCCGGTGACCGTCATCGCCCGGCGATCGCGAGCGGCCGCGGCCGCCGGTGCGCGGGCCGACCGCCCGCGGACTCCCGCCGTTCGCGGCTGCCCGGTGCGGCGGACGGCTCAACGCCTGATCGCGGCCACCCGCCGCGGCCAACTACTCAACGTCTGATCGCGGCCACCGCGGCGGCGATCACGGTGGCGGTGAGTTGCACCGCCTCCGAAAGGCGTACGGCGCGGCGCAAGTCGTGCACGGTCGGAGCGGGGCCGTCACCGAGCACCGGGCGCATCTCCACACCGTGCGGGTACTCGGTGCGGCCACCCAACCGGACGCCCAGCGCCCCGGCCATCGACGCTTCGACCACGCCCGCGTTGGGGCTGGGATGCCCGGCGGCGTCCCGGCGCCACGCGGCCAAGGCGGCAGCGGGCCTTCCGCCGATCGAGGGTGCGAGCACGGCGGTGAGCAAACCGGTGACGCGCGCCGGGATCAGGTTGGCCGCGTCGTCGACGCGCGCGGCGGCCCAGCCGAAATGCCGGTAGCGCTCGTTGCGGTAGCCGATCATCGCGTCCAGCGTGTTGACCGCGCGATATCCGAGCAAACCCGGAACGCCCGCCACCGCTCCCCACACCATCGGGGCGACGGCCGCGTCGGAGGTGTTCTCGGCGATGGACTCCAGGGCCGCGCGGGCGAGACCGTCCGCGTCGAGCGCCTGCGGGTCGCGGCCGCACAGCGAGGGCAGCAGCGCGCGGGCGCCGTCGAGATCGCCCCCCGCCAGGCGATCGGCCATCCGGCGACCGGCTCGGGCCAGACTCCGGCCCCCCAGCACGGTCCAGGTCGCGGCGGCGGTCGCGACCACGCCGCCGCGGCGTACAGCCGCGCCGAGTCCGACCACCGCGCCGACGGCCAGCGCCTCGTGCACCAGCCCCGCGGCGCGCCGGTCGGCATAGGTCACCGACTCCAAAGCCGCCACCGCCGAACCGAATCCGGCCACCGGGTGCCACCGCCGCGGATCGCCGAACGTTCGATCGAGCGCGAAGCCGAGCAGCAACCCGAGCGCGGTAGCGGTCCCCTTCTGCACTCGGCGACACTATCGGGCGGGCGGCGACCGTCCCGCACGGCCCGGCCGTGTCACACTCCGCGCCCCTGCGTCGTCGACCTGGTGACGCATCCATAGACTCGCCCCGGCGGGGCCCGAACGACGAACGGCGAACAGACGTGACTTCCGAGCAGCCTTCCCCCGAGCACCTCGACCAGGCCGAGCTGGCTCGGCGGTTCGAGGAGCACCGCCCGTATCTGCGCAGGCTCGCCTACAGCACCTTGGGCAGCCTCAGCGACGCCGACGACGTCGTGCAGGAGGCCTGGCTGCGGTTGCAGCGGCAGTACGAGAGCGGCGCCGCCGGTGAGATCGACAACTTGCGGGCCTGGCTGTCCACCGTCACCGGCAGGCTCGCCCTCGACCACCTCGGCTCCGCCCGCGTGCGCCGCGAACAGTACGTGGGCGAATGGCTGCCGGAGCCGGAGGTGACCAGCTGGGACGACCCCGCCGACCGGATCACCCAGGACGAGCGGGTAACCACCGCGCTGCTGGTCGTGCTCGAGTCGCTGTCGCCCGCCGAGCGCACCGCGTTCGTACTCCAGGACGTCTTCGGCATGAGCGGCCCCGAAGTCGCCGAAGTGGTCGGCCGCACACCGGCCGCCGTCCGCCAGCTGGCTTCCCGCGCACGCAAACACGTCGAGGAGGGCACCCCGCGCTTTCCCGCCTCCCCCGACGAGCAGAAGAAGGTGGTGTCGGCCTTCGCGCTGGCGTGGCGTTCCGGCGACCTCGGCGCCCTGCTGGGCGTCCTCGACACGAACGTCAGCCTGACCGCCGACGGCGGCGGCAAGGTGCCCGCGATCCGGCAGCCCGTGCACGGCGCCGAGCTCGTGGCCAAGCTGCTGCTCGGCTGGTACCAAGTGGCGGGCGGCTGGGGCCGCGCGGTGCTGGTCAACGGCCAGCCCGGACTGGTGGTCTTCGACGGCACCCACACGGGCGTCTTCTCCTTCACCGTCGACGACGGTCGCATCGTCGCGATCGACGTGGTCCGCAACCCCGACAAGTTGCGCGACCTGCCCACCGCCGGTGAGCCCGACTGGCACCTGGGCGGAAGCCGCACCGAGCGGGAGTAATCAGCCCGCGACGCCGAGCGGCCGCGAGTATCCGTGCGCGGCCGCGACTTCGGCCGACAGCAGCCGCCCGGCGTCCGCGGTGAGCCCGTGCGCGAGATCGGGGTGCCGGGCGCATGCCTCCTGCCAGCCGAGTTCGGCGATCGCCCGCACGTAGGGCAGGGTCGCGTTGGTGAGCGCGATGGTCGAGGTGTGCGGCACCGCGCCCGGCATGTTGGCGACGCAGTAGAACAGCGAATCCGCCACCCGGAAGGTCGGATTCGCGTGCGTCGTCGGGTGGGCCGAGGCGAAGCAGCCGCCCTGGTCGATGGAGATGTCCACCAGCACCGCGCCGGGGCGCATACCGCCGACGAGCTCATCGGAGACCAGCTCCGGCGCACGCGCACCGGGAACCAGCACCGCGCCGATCACCAGATCCGCCGACAACACCGCGCGCCGGACCTCCGTGGCGTTCGACGCGACGGTGGCGATCCGCCCGTCGAAACGAGCGTCGAGTTCGCGCAACCGATGCAGGTTGGTGTCCAGCACGCTGACGCGCGCCCCCATGCCGACGGCGACCGCGGCCGCGTTCGACCCCGCGACGCCGCCGCCGAGCACCACCACTTCCGCCGGGCGCACGCCGGGGACGCCGCCGGGCAGCAGTCCGGCGCCACCGAGCGGCGCCATCAGGTGATACGCGCCGACCTGGGCGCCGAGCTTGCCCGCGATCTCGCTCATCGGAGCCAGCAGGGGTAGCGACCCGTCGGCGGCGCGCACCATCTCGTAGGCGATGGCGGTGATGCCCGAGCGCAACACGGCGTCGGTGCATTCGCGCGACGCCGCCAAGTGCAGGAAGGTGAACAACACCTGCCCACGGCGCATCCGCTGATACTCCTGCGCGATCGGCTCCTTCACCTTCAACACCAGGTCGGCTTCCCGCCACACCTGGTCGGCGTCGGGGACCAGGCGGGCACCCACCGCGGCGTAGTCGGCGTCGGGAAATCCCGATCCGACGCCCGCGCCCGCCTGCACCAGCACGTCGTGTCCGTGCCCGGTCAGTTCCCCGGCGCCCGCCGGAGTCAGGGCTACCCGGAACTCTTGATCCTTGACCTCCTGTGGAACTCCGATCCTCATACCGCCATCGTGGCCCCGGCGCGGGGCCGACGCCACGACCGACGCGCCGAACGCGCACGGCGACCACCCGAGCCGCGCGCGCCGGGTGAGTTTCTCGGCACGTTGCCCAGCTGAGTTCGGACGACCCGTCTCACACGGTGGTGGTGCGTCCCAGCGGCGGTATCCGCAACTGCTCGGTGCGGCCGCCGTAGCGGAAGACACGGCCCAGGTGGTCGAGCGTCTCGCTGAAGTGCGCCCAGCCTTCGGCGTGGACGGGCACGATCACCGCGTCGCCGAGCGCTTCGGCTGCCTCCAGCGCGGTGCGCGCGTTCAGGGTGACGTCGGTGTCGCCGAAACGGCCGACGTTCGCGGCGCCCACGTTGAGCACGGCGATGTCGATGCGGCCGATCCGCTCGACGATCTGCCGTACCAGGTCGACGGAGGCGTTGTCACCCGAGACGTACACCGTCGGTTCGCCTTCGGCGCGCAGCACGAACCCGGTGACGATGCCGCTGAACGGCTCGCAGCCCTCGGGACCGTGCAGGGCCGGCACGCCGGTCACCTGCACGCCGTGCACCGTCACCGTCTCCCAGTTCGCCAGCCCGCGCACTCCTTCGATCCGGGTCGCCGCGCCGGGCGTGGACAGCACGGTCGGCACCGTGGTCAGCAACTTCCGGCCGGAGTCGTCGAGGTTGTCGGCGTGTTCGTCGTGCGAGAGCAATACGACGTCCACGGGGCCGACTTCCGCCTGCGATACGGCAGGCCCGACGAGTTTGTGCAATGTGATGGGCCCCGGGTAATCGCCCGGCTCGTCGAAGGTGGGGTCGGTCAGCCAGGTGCGGCCCGCGTAGCGGAACCGCACCGTGGGACCGCCGATGTGCAGGAGTTCCAGGCCGGTGCGTTCGATCGTCTCGCTCATGCCGTTGATCTTGTCCCGCCCGCCCGCCGCAAGCCAGTGGCCCGCGAGCCGCTTACCGTTAAGATCAGGCCATGCGTACGGTGGCCGTCCTGGCGTTCGACGGAGTCAGTCCCTTCCATCTGTCGGTGCCCAGCCTCGTCTTCGGCCGGGTCGGCGTCGAAGGGCCCGCGCCGTATCAGGTGGACGTGTGCGCCGAGCGGCCAGGAACAGTGCGCACCCCGGCCGGATTCGACATCCACGTCCGGCACGGACTCGAGACGCTGACGCGGGCCGACACCGTCGTGATCCCGAGCTGGCGACTCGGCGCTCCGCTGTCCGCCGACGTGCGCGACGCCCTGCGCACCGCACACGCCGGCGGCGCCAGGATCGTCGGGCTGTGCCTGGGTTCCTGGGCGGTGGCCGCCAGCGGACTGGCCGACGGCCGCGAGATCACCACGCACTGGGCCTCCGCCGCCGAGCTCGCCCGTGCGTTCCCCGCGGTCCGGGTCCGTGCCGACACGTTGTGGTCGGATCTGGGCGATGTCGTGACCTCCGCCGGGGTGGCTGCGGCGCTGGACTGCTGCCTGCATCTGGTCCGCGGCGATCTCGGCAGCAAAGCCGCCACCGAGCTGGCCAGGTCGCTGGTCACCGCCCCGCATCGCAGCGGCTCCCAGGCGCAGTACATCCCCGTCGCGGTGCCCGACGCCGCCGACGACGATCCGATCGAGCGCGCCATGGTCTGGGCGCGCACCCATCTCGGCGACCCGGTCGACCTGGACGGCTGGGCCCGCGTCGCGCTCATGTCGCGGCGCACCTTCACCCGCCGCTTCCGCGACCGCACCGGCACCAGCCCCCAGCAGTGGCTGCTGCTCCAGCGCACCGATCGCGCGCGACTACTGCTCGAATCCACCACCGACACCGTGGAACGCATCGCCGTCGACACCGGATTCGGCACGGCGGTGAGCCTGCGCCACCACTTCCACCGCATCCTCGGCACCAGCCCCGCCGCACACCGCACCAGTTTCCAAGGACAGAACTGACCGGGACGGGCCGCGGGTGGCCGCACAGCCGAGCCCGCTAAGTTCATGGCCATGCGGATTCAGCTGGGCGAGCATGCGCCGGAGATCGATGAGAGCGCGTGGATCGCGCCGAACGCCACCGTGATCGGCCGTGTCCGGCTCGGCGCCGAGGTCAGTGTCTGGTACAGCGCGGTGCTGCGCGGCGACCTGGAGACCATCAAGCTCGGCGCGCGCAGCAATATCCAGGACGGCTGCGTGCTGCACGCCGACCCGGGCTTCCCGCTGACCGTCGGCGCGGGGGTCTCGGTAGGGCACAACGCGATCCTGCACGGGTGCACGATCGGCGACGACGTGCTCGTCGGCATGGGCGCCACCATCCTCAACGGCGCGGTGGTCGGACCCGGCAGCTTGATCGCGGCCAATGCGCTGATCCCGGAGGGCGCGCGGATTCCGCCCGGTTCGCTCGTGGCGGGCGTGCCCGGCAAGGTGCGCCGGGAACTCGGTGCCGAGGAGCAAGATCGCATTCGCCTGAATGCGACTGTCTACCTAGCAAATACAGCCCAACATCGCACGGCGAATGAGGTGTGAAACAGGACACACTGATCAAATGTCCATTAGAGATCGCTGATAGCATTCAGCCAGCGTGCCCGGCGACCCGGGCTCTCCTGTCGACACGGTTGTCGTGCGACTTGTAGCGCAGTGGTGAACCCACCCGGGTCGACGGGTGGGCGAGCGTGCAGGCAGGAGGTATCACGGTGTCGTACGTGCAGTCGGGTGTGCACGGGCCCAAGGGCCGGATCAGCGTCGCCGACATCGCGGCCCAACCGGGGGGAGTCGAGGCACTCCAGCGCCGGGTTCATGAATTACGTTCTCGCGGTGTGGATTTCGCCGCGAACGCGATCGAGAAGGAAATGGCCGAGCTGGATCTGCCGCGCCAATGACTTCGACGCCACGCTCACCGCGGATCACGATGCCGCGGTGAGCGTGGCGAGTCCGGCCGTGGTGTGCTGATCCAGCGCCATCAACGCGGCCCGAATTCGTACCGTTTGCCAGCCACCGTCGACCCGGCGCAGGCGCACCGTCCCCTCGGTACGATGCCGCGCCAGATCTCGCGACATGGTTCGCGCGGTCGCCAGATCATCCGGATGAATCTGCGGCCTCGGTTGCCCGGGGAGATCCGCCCAGGCGACGTCCGGCATGGGTGGCCCGATCCACCGGATCAGCCGCAACGAGCGCAGATTGACGATCGCGCGGTACTCGCCGGGTTCGGTGGCGGCCTCCAGCACCGCGTACTCCAGGATCGTCGGCGGTGGAGCGGCGGAGACGGCGGTGGCCGCGCCGATGTCCTGGGTCACCCCGCGCAGCAGCACATGAGGCTCGCCCGCGTCGTCCGGCTCGGCGACGATCCGGCAGGCGAAATGCCCGGCGCGCAGAGCGTCGTCGTCGCGCCGGATGGTCCAGACCGCCTGATGCTCGGTGCCCGGCGCCGAGTTGACGATCTTGGCCAGCGCCTCGCTCTCGTCGCGGTTGGCGACCAGCCGGGTGAACGCGCCCGCGATGGCCAGCTCGGCGGCACGGTTCTCCGGCGCGACGCCGTACAGGTCCAGCAGGTCGATACTGCGCACCGAGCGGTTGGCCGTGAGATCGAAGTACCACGCCCCCATCGGGTCGGCCGCCGCGACCGGCTCTTGCCGCGGGCCCACCCACAGTCGTACGGCATGCGCCCGCCCCGGTGCGATGAGCAGCGGCTCGGCCCGCACCGTGCGCCGCCCATCGCCGGAGACGCACGCGACCGGCGCACCGGTGGCGCATGCCCGCCGCAGCGCCGACTCCGCGTCGGCCCGCGACAGCGGATTGCGCACGATGTTGCTCAGCGGCACGAACGCCTTCGGCGCGGACCCCACGGCGATCACTCGCCCCGGCTGGCCCGAAAAGCAGTCCAGCAGCAGCCATTTCGTCACCATCCGCGCCCCCGCACGTCATCATCGGCGGTCCACCGTAACTCGTAATATGCTCGGCCGGTTGTCATTTCGCCCTCCCCGTCCCTGACCGCGCATCCGGCGTGCGGTCAGGACCGGAATACCATGTCCAGCACCTTCTCGTGGTACGACCCCGCCATTCGTGTGACCAGGTCCACAGCGATGGCATCGATTCCGACCAGGACTTTCGCCTCGCCGCGCGCGGCGCCGCGCAGAATGGTCCGCGCAGCCGCTCCCGGGCTGGTCCGCGCCACATGTCCCTCGAATCGGCGCACCACCGCTTGCGCGTCGACGCCCGGCGCGACGCTCGCCGACCGGGCGATCCCGGTGAGCACTCCGCCGGGATACACCCCGGTGACCCGCACCGAGCCGCCCGCCGCACGCATGTCCTGGCGCAGCGAGTCGGTGAAACCGCGTACGGCGAACTTCGCCGCGTTGTACGGCGCGTGCCGCGCGACGGCCACCAGCCCGAACGCCGAGGACATATTGACGACATGCGCGCGATCGGCGGCCAGGAGATGGGGCAGGAACGCCTTGGTCCCGTTGACCACACCCCAGAAGTCGACGGCCATCACCTGTTCGAAGTCGCTGAAGGGCGACTCCAGCACGCCGCCGACGTGCAGGATGCCCGCGTTGTTGAACAGTGCTTCGACCCGCCCGAACCGGGCGACGGTCCGCTCCGCGTACGCGAACACCGCCGCCCGATCGGTGACGTCCACCGTGCTCACCGACGGCTCCCGGCCGACGGCCGCGCACAACACCCCCGTCTCGGCCACGGCATCCGCCGACTTGTCCGACAGCGCCAGCGATGCCCCCGCGCCCGCCAATGCCACCGCCAGCGCCCGGCCGATGCCCGAACCCGCGCCGGTGACCGCCACCACACGATTCGCGAAATACCCCATGGCTCAACCCCTTTCCGGACCGGCCGGAGTCGCGGCCGGACACCGACCACAGGCTAGTCAGCCGAATCTGGACGCGCGACCCACTCCATCCGGCCGCCCCTCGGCAATGCCGGGTCACGCGGCGTCCACCCAATGAAATAATGGACGTTCCCGTCCGCACCCGTCGCGATGCCGCGCCCACCGGCCACGGCCCGGCGACCGCGCCGAACCTACTGGAGATCCGATGCCAACCCTCTCGCCCATGTTGCAGCGCATCCTCGAGAAGCCGGTCGCCGACGGCGAAAAGCTCCTGGAAAGCGCACTCTCGGCATTCCTGGACTTCGGTATCAAGCGGACCAGCATGGGCGAGATCGCCCGCCGCGCCGGGATCAGCCCGGCCACGCTGTACCGGCGCTACGAATCCAAGAACGACCTCGTCGAGGCGGTCAGCGTCCGGGAGGCACAGCGCTTCGTCGCCGCGATCGAGAAGCAGGTGCGCACCGTATCGGGCAACGACGATCAGCTCGTCGAGATCTTCGTCGCGTTCATCAGCGCCATCGCGGGCAACGAACTGCTGCGCAGGCTGCTGCGCACCGAGCCCGACCTGATCCTGCCCCGGCTGACCACCGAGGCGGGGCCGATCCTCGCCGTCGGCCGCGACTACCTGGCCGAGAAGCTGCGCGAGCTGCGGAACGCCGGTGGCACGCACGACTTCGACGCCGATCTGGTCGCCGAGATCATGGCCCGGCTGGCGCTGTCGCTCGCCCTCACCCCCGACGGCCTGATCCCGGTCAGCGATCAGAACGCGGCGCGCGAGTTCGCCCGCCGCACGCTGCTGCCGATGGTCGGCGTCCGGGTCAGCGCGTAATGGGCGCTGTCGGACGCAGTCCGTCTTCAGCCCGCGCATGGCCGGAGCGAAGGCGGAGGTACGCGCAATCCGACGCCGAACGCGGCGGCCACCCGCTCGTCCAGCTCGGCCCGCGCCGCCGCATCCGGCGCCCGGCCCTCCACGAACTCGCGCACCAGATCGATGACTCCCGCCGACCTGACCGCCGCCGGATCGGGCACCGGCAGCCGTGACACATATTGGGTGATCCACCGCCGCCTGCCCGAGTACAACCGATTGCCGCAGACCACGTCGTAGAACCGCAATCCCAGCGCCGAATTGGCCACCCCCATCAGCAGGTATGCCAAGCGCGTCGCCTCCGTGGGCGCAGCCGCCAGATCGGGCAGCGAGATCCAGTAGCAGTCGCCGTTGACCACCGCGCCCGAGCTGTCCAGCGCGAAACGCGGACGGTCGCTGATGTCCGGGAATACCAGCTTCGGCTGCTGCCACAGGTGCGGGCGCTGCGGCACCCAGATCTCGTACCAGGCGCGGCCGCTCTCGACGACATAGCGTCGCCCGGCCAGTGTGCGACGATGCGACCGTAGATACGCGGCGGCGGCGGGGTATTCGCCGAGATCGATCGGCGTGCGGCGGGCACAGGCCAGGTCGTAGGGATACAGCACGCGAACGTCGCGGGCGCGTGTGGCCCGCCACGGCGCCAGATCGTGATGGGTGATCAGCTCCAGCAACAGTTCCGGCTCGGGACACAGGTCGGCCTGTGCCCAGCGGTCGGAGATGAACACATGGTCGGCGGTCGTCTTGATGCCGACCCGGATGCGCGCCACCTCGCCGAAACTGCGCCAGGTCGCCGCCGCTATCCGCGCCAGCCAGGAATCGATCGCATCGTGCGACATCCGCCACGCGGCCTCCGGCTCCCGCGCCGCACCTCGGAGCGTCCTTCGTTCCGCCGTGACATCCGGCGTGGCGTCACTGGTCGAACTCTCATCGCCACCCCGACCGGCTCCGGGGGCCCCGGGCGGCCCGGACCCCGTTGCCAACGTGCCGACCTCGACGGCGAAGGTCCGGCCGTTGTACTCGACGATCGAGCCGCCCGGGTCGAGCAGCGCCTCGAACAGCGTCTTCGCACCTGGTGTTTCGCCGATGGCCTCGTAGGCGGAGACGTAGCGGCAACCGTCGCCGTGGTTCGCGCGGCGCGCGATGGTGATCGCTGGCAGCACAGCGGCGGTGAACAGTTTGGTGTCCCCCAGGTCGTACAGCTCGACCGGAGCCAGATCGGTCAGCAACAGCCGCCGGATGTTCGCGCCGGCCTTGGTGGTCAGGAATCGGTTGGCGCACAAGAGGCCGAGCACACCTCCCGCGGCCAGCAGCCGTGGCAGCGTCGCCACGAACGGATGGGTCAGGTCGATCCGCCCCCTCAGACCGAACCGCTTGCTCAGCAACTGCGCGGTCGATCCGCCCAACTGCTGGGTGCGCACATACGGCGGGTTGGTGATCACCGCGTCGAACGAGCCTTCCGCGAGCCGCGCCTCGATCGCGAGGAAGTCCGCCTCGTGCCAGTGCACATCGATCCCCGCCGAGCGGGCGCGCTCACGGGCGACCGCGAGCGCGCGGGCGTCCAGGTCGTAACCGGTCAACACCAGACGGGCACCGGGAAACCGGGCCGCGACCTCCTCGTGCACGGCGAACAGCAATTCGCCGTCGCCACAGGCCGGATCGAGCACACGCAGGACGCCCGCGTCCGAGGGCTCGGCATGGCGCAGCAGCCGTTGCGCCAGGAACCGCGCCAGCACGGGCGGCGTGTAATGCCTGCCGTGCCGTTTGCAGTCCCGCGCGGCGGGAGCTTCGGACGCCATATCGGGATTCTGCCTGGCGCGACCGCGCCCGTTGCCGCAACGCGGGCAACACTTTTGCGCCCCGCGCGCGTCGCGGCCGACTCGCCCGGCGACGGCGTGGCGCCCGGCTTTCGCGTCGGAGCGTTCGATGCTAGCGTTCGGTCTCGAAATAAGACTGCCAAAGGAGGCGGGGGAATGACCGTGACGACCGACGACTTCACAACCCTGACCCGAGTGCTCGACGAACGGTGGACCTGCAGGCAATTCCACTCGCAGCCCGTCGAGCGCGACACCATCCGCGCCCTGTTGCGGCTGGCCCAGCGAACGCCGTCGTGGTGCAACACCCAGCCATGGCAGGTCGTGGTGACGGAGGGCGCCGGAACGGATCGTTTCCGGAAGGAACTGGTCGAACACATCGCGACAGCCACGCCCGCGTCGGATTTCGAGTTTCCCGCGCAATACACCGGTGCGTACCGGGACCGCAGGCGCGAATGCGGAAAGCAACTGTACGACAGCGTCGGCATCGCCAAAGGCGATCACGAGAAGACGATGCGGCAGGCCGTACGGAATTTCGAACTCTTCGACGCGCCGCATGTGGCGATCGTGACCAGCGAAGCCGATCTGGGCGTCTACGGAGCGGTGGACTGCGGTCTGTACATCGGCAGTTTCCTGCTGGGCGCGCAGAGCCTCGGTCTCGGCGCGGCGCCGCAGGCGGCACTCGCCTCGTACTCCCCTTTCGTCCGGGAGTACTTCGGCATCCCGGAGCATCGCAAGGTCGTCGCCGGAATCTCCTTCGGATATCCGGACCTCGATCATCCCGTCAACGGCTTCCGCACCACCCGGGCCGACGCCGACGAAGTCGCCACCTGGTTCGCCGACTGACACCCGAGGGCGTCAGCGCGCGCTACCCGCGGTCGCCTCGGCGCCGGTGACGCCCAGCAAGCCCGGTCCCGGCTTCGGGGTGACATCGCGTGCGGTGAGTTCGGCTCCGCACGAATCGCATTCGAGCCGGACGTGGGCCTCGCCCGCGCACTCGTGATGGGCGTAACGCACCGGAGGCCCTTCCGGCGCCATGTAAGCATCGCCCCAATCACGGATGGCCAGCAGAATCGGGTAGATGTCGTGCCCCTTGGGGGTGAGGCGGTACTCCTCGTGCGCACCCACGGCGGCCTTCTGCTTGACGAGGATGCCGTGCTCGATCAGCCGGTCCAGCCGATCCTGCAACCTGCTGCGCGAGATGCCCAGTGCGCTCTGGAAGGCGTTGAACCGCCGGATCCCGGAGAAGCAGGACTTGAGGATCAGCAGCGTCCAGCGATCACCGAAGATCACGAGCGGGCGCGTGATCGAGCACGGCACGTCGGCCAGTTCTTCGTAGCGCACCTCCCGATGCTACCGACCACCGAGCCGCTCCCGCCCCGTGAGACTTCACGACCTCACCCGCTCGAACTGCGTGCGACACACCAAACAACCGACTCCACAGCGCCGCACGAGCCCGTCGGTGCGAAATCCGGAAAACGCGAAGCGGGCCCCGGGAATACCGGAGCCCGCTTCGGTGCGTAGATCAGAGCGGAATGTTCTTGTGGTGGCTGGCGCGGGCCGGGGCCGCGGCGAGCGCCGCCGCGATAATGCTGCGGGTCTTCGCCGGGTCGATGACCTGGTCGACGACACCGATGGCGATAGCGCGCTCCACGCCGCCCGCGATGCGCTCGTGTTCGGCGGTGAGCCGCTCGTGCAGCGCCTCGCGCTCCTCCTCCGGCGCGGCCGCGAGGGCCTTCTTGTGCAGGATGCCGACCGCGGCCTTGGCGCCCATGACGGCCACCTCCGAGCCCGGCCACGCGTAGACCGCCGTCGCGCCGAGCGAGCGGGCGTTCATCGCGATGTAGGCGCCACCGTAGATCTTCCGGGTGACCAGCGTGACCCGCGGAACGCGCGCCTCGGCGAACGCGTGCAGCAGCTTCGCGCCGCGCCGGACGACGCCTTCCCACTCCTGGCCGACGCCGGGCAGGTAACCCGGAACGTCGGTGACCACGATCAGCGGAATGCCGAACGCGTCGCACAGCCGCACGAAACGCGCCGCTTTCTCCGCGCTCTCGGAGTTCAGGCAGCCGCCGAGACGGATCGGGTTGTTCGCCAGCACACCGACGGTGCGCCCACCGAGACGGCCCAGACCGGTGACGATGCTGCGGGCGTACCCTCCCTGCAATTCCTCGAACGACGACTCGCCGTCGACGTTGTCGAGCAGCTCGTTGATGATCGGCTTCACGTCGTAGGCGCGCTTCGCCGACTCCGGCAGCATCGCCTTCAGGTCGACGTCGCCGTGCTCGGCCGCGACCAAGTCGAATTCGCCCTGCTCGGCGAACATCGACACCAAGCGGCGAGCGCGGTGCAGCGCGTCGGACTCGTCGGCGGCCACGATGTGGGTGACGCCGGACTTCTTGCCGTGCGTCTCCGGCCCGCCGAGGGTGGCCATGTCGACCTGCTCGCCGGTCACGCTGCGCACCACGTCCGGGCCGGTCACGAAGACGCGGCCTTCCGGAGCCATGATCACGATGTCGGTCAGCGCCGGGCCGTAGGCGGCGCCACCGGCCGCGAAGCCGAGCACCACGGAGATCTGCGGGACCAGGCCGGACGCGCGGACCATGGCCTCGAAGACCAGACCGACCGCGTGCAGCGCCTCGACGCCCTCGGCCAGGCGAGCGCCACCGGAGTGCCACAGGCCGACCACGGGGACACCGGAGTCGATGGCGGTGTCGATGGCGTCGACGATGTGCTTGCAGCCCTCCACGCCCATCGCGCCGCCCATGACGGTGGCGTCGGAGCAGTAGGCCACGGTGCGGACGCCGTCCACCTCGCCGATGGCGGCGAGCACGCCGGACTTGTCGCGCGGGTGTAGCGGAAGAATGGTGCCGGGATCGAAGAAACGCTGGAGCCGGCCGAGCGGATCGCGCGGGTCGGTCGTCGTCTCCTGATGCAACGCGGGAGCGATGATTGTCATCGCGTTGTCTCCTGACCTCGATAAGTGCGCCGCTGCCGCGGCTGCGTATGGCGAAACGCGGCGGGGCCGACCACGTCAGATGGCCGGCCCCGCCGGAATCGTTGTGCAGTCGATCGCGCGGCTATGCCCGACCGAAGGCGAGCGCTACGTTGTGCCCACCGAATCCGAAGGAATTGTTGATCGCGTACTCGATCTCCTGGCGTCGGGCTTCGCCCTTCACCACGTCGAGGTCGATCTCCGGGTCCTGGTTCTCCAGGTTCAGCGTCGGCGGAACGATGCCGTCGCGGATGGAGAGCACGGTCAGCACGGACTCCAGGGCGCCGACGGCGCCGATCGAGTGGCCGAGCGCCGACTTCGGCGCGTACACCGAGGCGTGGCTGCCCACGGCTTTGTTGATCGCGTTCGCCTCGGCGGTGTCACCGATCGGCGTCGCGGTCGCGTGCGCGTTGATGTGCGTGATGTCCTTCTTGGTCAGACCAGCGGACTGCATCGCCCTGGTCATCGCCCGCGCGGCGCCGTCACCCGTCGGGTCGGGGGCGACGAGGTGGAAGCCGTCGGAGGTGATGCCTGCGCCGAGCAGGCGGGCGTGGATGGTCGCGCCCCGAGCCTTCGCGTGCTCCTCGGTCTCGATGACCATCAGCGCGCCCGCCTCGCCGAAGACGAAGCCGTCGCGATCCTTGTCGAAGGGACGCGAGGCGCCCTTCGGGTCCTCGTTGCGGGTGCTCATGGCGCGCATCATGGTGAACGCCGCGATGGGCACCGCGTCGATGAAGCCCTCGACGCCACCGGTGACGACCATGTCCGCGTCACCCATGACGATCATCCGCCAGGCGTTGGCGATGGCCTCGGAGCCGGACGAGCACGCCGAGACCGGAGTGACCACTCCTGCCCTGGCCTTCAATTCGAGGCCGACAACGGCCGAGGGGCCGTTCGGCATGACCATCTGCACAGCCAACGGCGAAATCTTGCGGTAGCCGCCGTTCTTCAGCTTGTCCACGGAATCGATGAGGGCGTCGCCGCCTCCCAATCCCGTGCCGATGGCCACACCCAGCCGCTCCGGGTCGACTTCCGGGCTGCCCGCGTTCCGCCAGACCTCGCGACCGAGCACGGTCGCGAGCTGCTCGACGTAGGCCATGCGCCGACATTCGACCCGGGTCAGCAGGGTGTCCGGCCGGACCTTCAGGTGACCGCCGATGCGGACCGGAAGGTCGTATTCCTCGACGAAGGAATCCTCGAGAACGTCGATGCCGCTCTCGCCGTTGAGGAGTCCCTTCCACGTCGCATCGACGTCACCCGCGATCGACGTGGTCGCCGCAAGGCTGGTTACGACGACGTTGGGGAAGTTCCCGTTCAAGGTGGAAGGAGTGGTCACAGTTTCGGCCCTACTCGGCGTTGTCGAACTTGGCCTTGAGCTCGGCCGCCGCCTCAGCGTTCTCGGCCTCGAGCTTCTGGATGTAGTTGACGGCGTCGCCAACGGTCTTCAGGCTGGCCAGATCCTCGTCGGGGATCTTCACGCCGTACTTGTCCTCGGTCTGAACCGCGATCTCGACCATGGACAGCGAGTCGATGTCCAGGTCATCGACGAAGGACTTCTCGATCGTCACTTCGGAGGGCTCGATGCCGGTCACCTCTTCGATGATCTTGCCGAGTTCCTCGACGATTTGTTCCTGGGTCAGAGCGGCCACTTCGTGGCTCCCTTCTTGATACTTTGTAGGGCTCTACTGGTTTTTTTCGGATCGAGCGCGGTAATAGTTACCGCCTCTCGGTCACGACCTCGCATCATGTGATGCATGGTCGCGGAGGAAAGCTAGCCGGACACGGTCAGCTCAGCCAACGCGGGGAGGTCTTGCGGGGTCTTCAGGGCCAGCGTGGGCGTGCCCTTCAGCTCCCTCTTGGCAATGCCGACGAGGGTGCCCGCCGGCGGCAGTTCCGCCACCGCCGAAACGGCGGCCTGCCGGACGGTCTCGGTGCACAGATCCCAGCGAACAGGCCGGGTGACCTGCGCGGCGAGCTTGTCGATCGCGTCCTGTCCGGACACGACCGGCTTGCCGTCGAAGTTCGAGAGCAAGGTTCTGGTCGGCTCGTTCGGCGTGATCTTCGTTATGGCGTCGGTCACAGCATCCTGCGCGGGCGCCATGAACGCCGTGTGGAACGCGCCCGCGACGGGCAGCGCCCGAACCCTGGCCTTCTCCGGAGGGTTCGCGGCCAGCTCGGCGAGAGCGTCCAACCGACCCGCGGCCACGATCTGGCCCACCGCGTTGCGGTTGGCCGGGACGAGGTCGAGTTCGGTGAGCCGTTCGAGCACGGCGGCCTCATCGCCGCCGAGCACCGCGGACATACCGGTCGGTTCCAGTGCGCACGCCTTGGCCATCTCCGCGCCGCGGATCGCGGCCAACCGGACCGCGTCGTCGGCGGAGATGACTCCGGCGACCGCGGCGGCGGCGAGTTCACCGACCGAATGCCCGGCGACGATGGTAGCGGCGGGCAGCTCGTCCTGGGAGATCTCCGCGAACGCGAGTAGCGCGGCGGCGACCACCAACGGCTGGGTGACCGCGGTGTCGGTGATCTCCTCGGCCGTCGCGGTGGTGCCGAGACGGACCAGGTCCAGGCCGGAAGCCTTGGACCACAGCGTGAGGCGCTCGTTCGCGCCGGGAAGGTCGAGCCAAGGCGCGAGCATGCCGGGTGTCTGAGAGCCCTGTCCAGGGGCGAACAACGCGATCACGCCTCTAAGAAAACACTGTGAGGCGGGCCGCACGAGATGTCGACGCGGATGAAGCTTCGGAAGCGGTTTTGTGGGGGTTCCACAAAAGACCACGTGGGCTGTCCGAATCGACCGATTCCGCCGATGCGTTACAAGCCCTCGGGGCCCAACGCGATCGAAGTGCCTTCTGGGACAGGAGTTGACGATTCGTTACGGGTTCGTGTCAAACGACCCACTGTCGCGGCGATCCGGAGGACGTACGCGTCCCGTGGATTCATCGGATCCCGGCCGGTGATCTCGGCGATTCGCTTGAGGCGATACCGAACCGTATTTGGATGGACGTACAGCTGACGCGCACACGTCTCGACCGCTCCACCACAATCCAGATAGGCATCGAGCGTGTCCGCCAGCGACGACCCCGCCGCAGCCAACGGTAGGACAAGGTACTCGTTCAGCGCGTCGATCGCAGCTCGATCACCCAACAAAGCGCGCTCCGGCAGCAATTCCGCCGCGTGCACCGGTCGCGGCGCCCCCCGCCAACCCACCACGGCCTCCATCCCGGCCAGCGCTTCCACCGCGCTGGCGTGTGCCGCGCCCAGCGTGCGGGTGGTCGGACCGATCACCACCGGACCATCGGAGAACACCTCCGCGAGCAGGTCGGCCAGGAACGGTGAGATCTGAGCGGTCTCCCCCAGATGCCCGGAGACCACCATCACCAACCTGGTGCCCTGCACCACCGCGAGCGCGGCCCGCCCGTGCCGCGCCGCGATGGAATGCACCGCCCCCACCGACGAGACACCCTGCTCCCCGGGCGGCGTGCCCACCAGCACCGTCGCCGGTGCGGTGGCGTCCCAGTTCAGCGTCGCGGCCCGGGAGAGCATGTCCGGGCCGGTGTCGCCGCGCACCACGGCGTCGACGACGAGCGCCTCCAACCGGGTGTCCCACGCGCCGCGCGACTCGGCGGCGCTGGCGTACACCGAGGCGGCTGCGAAGCCGAGCTCACGCCCGTAACGCAGCACCGCCTCGGTCAGCGCCACCAGCTGCCGGTCGTTGCGCGCGAGCGCGGGCAGCCACTGCTCGAAGAACTCCATGGCGACACGCACCATGTCCACGGTCTGGCGCAGCGTCAACCGCCGCGCCAGATCCTGCGGGATCACCTGGAAGGCGTCCAGGCTGAAACGGATGTCGCTGTCCGGGTCCTGGAGCCATTCCAGGAAGTTCACCACCGCGGTCTGCACCAGCATCTGCACGCCCGCCCGCTGCGCGGCGTCCAGATCGGCGAAGAACGGCAACCGATCCTGCATCGACCCCACCGCCTCCGTGGAGAGGCGGCCGGAGAACTGCTTCACGCGTTTGAGCAGCGTGTCCGGAAGGGGGTCGCGGGTCTGCCGGTTCGGGGAGAGCGCGCCCGTCGGCAGATACACCTCGTGCTCGGAAGAGCCCTCGGAGATCCGTCGCGGCCGCGGCGGTTTACGGTCCACCATCCAATATTCCGCTATGCGAGGTCTTCGTCCGAACTCACCGCCGCCTTCGGCGCGGCGTCCACGTCGGCGATGCCGTATTTCGCCGCCGCCTCCGCGGCCTTGGCCGGGTCGAGCTTGCCGATCCGGCCGAGTCCGGCTAGCGCGGCGACCACGATGGACTGCGCGTCGACGTTGAACACCCGCCGCGCGGCCGGGCGGGTGTCGGAGAAGCCGAAACCGTCCGTGCCGAGCGTGGTGAAGTCGCCGGGTACCCACTTGCGGACCTGGTCGGGCACCGCGCGCATCCAGTCGGTCGCGGCCACGTACGGGCCGTCGACCCGCGACAGCGCCTCGGTGACGTACGGAACCCCGGGCTCGGCGCCCGGGTCGCGCAGCGCGGCGATCTCCTTGTCGAGCGCCTCCTTACGGAGTTCGCCCCACGAGGTGACCGACCACACGTCCGCCTGCACGCCCCACTCCTGCGCGAGCAGCGCCTGCGCGCGCAGGCCGTCCGGAACGGTGACGCCGGAGACCAGGATCTGGGCGCGCACCGCGCCCTCACCCCCGCGCTTGTACAGGTAGATGCCCTTGAGCAGCCCCGCGACGTCGAGGTCCTCCGGCTCGGCAGGCTGCGGGTACGGCTCGTTGTAGAGGGTGATGTAGTAGAAGACGTCCTCACCGCCGAACTCGGTGGGGCTGCCGTGCGGATGGGTGCCGGGCAGCGGCGCGGAGCCCTGCGGCGGGGTGCCGCCGCCGTACATGCGGCGCAGGCCGTCGCGCACGATGTGGGCGATCTCGAACGCGAACGCCGGGTCGTAGGTCACCACGGCCGGGTTGGTCGAGGCCAGCAGCAGCGAGTGCCCGTCGTTGTGCTGGAGGCCCTCACCGGTCAGCGTGGTGCGTCCTGCGGTCGCGCCGAGCACGAACCCGCGCGCGAGCTGGTCGGCGGCCGCCCACAGTCCGTCGCCGGTGCGCTGGAAGCCGAACATCGAGTAGAAGATGTACAGCGGGATCATCGGCTCGCCGTGCGTGGCGTACGAGGTGCCCGCCGCGGTGAACGACGCCGTCGACCCCGCCTCGTTGATGCCCTCGTGCAGGATCTGCCCGACGGTGCTCTCTTTGTAGGCAAGCATCAATTCCGCGTCGACGGATGTGTACAACTGCCCATTGCGGTTGTAGATCTTCAACGAAGGGAACCACGAGTCCATACCGAAGGTGCGGGCCTCGTCGGGGATGATCGGGACGATCCGCTTGCCGATCTCCTTGTCCCGCAGCAGCTCCTTCATCAGCCGCACCAGGGCCATCGTGGTGGCGACGTTCTGCTTGCCCGAACCCTTGCGGACCGAGCGGTAGGCCTCGTCGCCGGGCAGCTTCAGCGGCTTGGCCGCGGCGCGCCGCTCGGGCAGGAACCCGCCGAGCGCCTTGCGCCGGTCGAGCATGTACTGGACCTCGCGGGCCTCCATACCGGGGTGGTAGTACGGCGGCAGGTACGGATCCTTCTCCAACTCGGCGTCGCTGATCGGGATCCGCTGCAGGTCGCGGAAGTCCTTGAGATCCTGCAGGGTCAGCTTCTTCATCTGGTGCGTGGCGTTGCGGCCCTCGAAGTGCTTGCCGAGGGTGTAGCCCTTGATGGTCTTGGCCAGGATCACCGTCGGCTGGCCCTTGTGCGCCATCGCCGCCGCGTAGGCGGCGTACACCTTGCGGTAGTCGTGGCCGCCGCGCTTGAGGTTCCAGATCTCCTGGTCGGACAAGTCCTGCACCAGCGCCTTGGTGCGCGGGTCACGCCCGAAGAAGTGGTCGCGGACGTACGCGCCGTCGTTGGCCTTGTAGGTCTGGTAGTCACCGTCGGGGGTGCTGTTCATCAGGTTCACCAGCGCACCGTCGCGGTCGGCGCCGAGCAGCGCGTCCCACTCCCGGCCCCAGATCACCTTGATGACGTTCCAGCCCGCGCCGCGGAAGAACGACTCCAGCTCCTGGATGATCTTGCCGTTGCCGCGCACCGGGCCGTCCAGGCGCTGCAGATTGCAGTTGACCACGAAGGTCAGGTTGTCCAGACCCTCCATGGCAGCGACGTGCGCGAGACCGCGCGACTCCGGCTCGTCCATCTCGCCGTCGCCGAGGAACGCCCACACGTGCTGATCGGAGGTGTCCTTGATACCGCGATCGTGCAGGTAGTGATTGAAGCGCGCCTGGTAGATGGCGTTCATCGGGCCCAGGCCCATGGACACCGTGGGGAACTCCCAGAAGTTGTTCAGCAGGCGCGGGTGCGGGTAGGACGGCAGCCCGTGGCCGGGGCCGCCGTTGCTGTACTCCTGACGGAACCCGTCGAGCTGATCGGTCGACAGCCTGCCCTCGAGGAACGCGCGGGCGTAGATGCCCGGCGAGGCGTGGCCCTGGATGAAGATCGAGTCGCCGCCGCCCTGATGGTCCTTGCCGCGGAAGAAGTGGTTGAAGCCGACTTCGTAGAGCGCCGCCGAGGACGCGTAGGTCGAGATGTGGCCGCCGACGCCGATGCCGGGGCGCTGGGCGCGATGCACCATGATCGCGGCGTTCCAGCGGATCCACGCGCGGAAGCGGCGCTCCACCTCCTCGTCGCCGGGGAACCACGGCTCGTTCTCGGTGGGAATGGTGTTGACGTAGTCGGTGGAGGTCAAGGACGGGATGGCGACCCGACGTTCACCGGCCCGCTCCAACAGACGGAGCATGAGGTAACGCGCACGGCCGGGACCCTCCCGGTCGAGCATCTCATCGAACGACTCGAGCCATTCGCTGGTTTCCTCCGGGTCGATGTCCGGTAGGTAGGACGCCACCCCTTCGCGGATCACCCGCACCCGTCCGGCCGGCTGCGGCGCGTGCGACCCGTTCGGATCGCGGCTCGCGGCGGGCGCGGGAGCGGAGCTGGTACCAGCGGATTTCGCCGGTGCGGAAGAGTGGATCAGGTCGGTCAAATCTGCTCCTCGTACAGGGGTGGACATGCTGATGGCGTCGGTATCCCCGGGCGGGTTCGCTGGTTGGCGGACCCCCCGTTCACGAAAGGTTCGGGCGCACCATCCATCCTTGCCGATGACGCGTCCCAAATCATCATGTCAGCCGGAAATCCAGTACCGTTCGACAGGCAAGGTGAGCATGTCGAGCGTGGCAGCCCTGAGGAGCGGGAGGACGATGAAGCTGCTGAACCCACGCGGGTTCGGAATGGTGTGCGCCACCGGCGCGGTCGCCGTCGGATTGGTCGTCGCGGGGTGCGCCAACCGCGTGGAAGGCGTGGCGGGTCCGAACGCGAGCGATCTGGCGGCATACAAGACCGAGGCAGCGTCCTCGTCGGCGGCGGCGACCTCATCCAGGCGCGCCGCCGCGCAGGCCAAGGCCATCTCCGACAACTGCGGTCAGTTCCCCACCATCACCGGAGCGGGCGTCAGCAAGTACAACGATTTCGTCGACGCGCACGATGCGAACGCACCGGACTACGTCGCCAAGCGCGACTCGGCGGCGCAGACTCTCGAGGACGCCGCGAACAAGGTGGAAAGCGGCGTGAACTCCGCCAAGGAGTCGCTACCCGCGGACCTGGTGCCGCTGTTCACCGAATACGTGAACGCCGCCCGCGCGCTGGCCGCCGAGACGCGCAAGATGACCTACACCGCCCCGGTCGCGGCGCTCAACGACGCCAGCAAGCGCGTCAACGACGCGCGCAACGCCGTCCGCGACTCGTGTCCGAAGCGCTGAGAAAGCCCTTGACACACCATCGCAACGCGACATTCGGTAGCTATTTCGCCGGATCGGCTTGCGCTGAAGCCCATAACCATGTTCGCTTGCAACTACCTACTGTCGGGAGTTGAGGAGGACGCCACCGTGGTCGCCGCGGCGGACGCGCAGAACTACGCTCAGAAGCTTGGCATCTCACACGGCTTGGTTGTCCAGGAATTGGGCTGGGACGAGGACGTCGACGACGACCTGAGGGCCGATGTCGAGGAAGCGATCGGCGGTGAACTCGTCGACGAGGACTCCGACGAGGTGATCGACGTCGTGCTGCTGTGGTGGCGGGATGGGGACGGTGATCTGGTCGACGCCCTGATGGACGCCATCGCCCCGCTCGCCGACGACGGTTTCGTCTGGGTACTCACCCCCAAGACTGGACAACCCGGCCATGTCGAGCCGAGCGAAATCGCCGAATCCGCACCGACCGCAGGTCTGACCCAGACCTCGGCGATCAGCCTCGGCTCGTGGACCGGAAGCAGACTCGTGCAGCCCAAGGCGCCCTCGAAGCAGCGTTGAGCCACCGCGCTATGGTTTCCACCAGGGTGGTGTCGCACGCCCACCCGGTGGAGACCCGACACGATGGAGGATTCGCTATGCCGCTAGAGGTTGGCACTGTCGCGCCGGATTTCACGCTGAAGGACCAGAACAACCAGGAAGTCACCCTGTCGGCTTACCGGGGCAAGAAGAACGTCCTGATCGTGTTCTACCCGCTCGCCTTCACCGGCATCTGCCAGGGTGAGCTGTGCAAGGTGCGCGACGAGCTGCCCAAGTTCCAGAACGACAACGCGGAAATCCTCGCGATCTCGGTCGGCCCGCCGCCAACGCACAAGATCTGGGCCGCCGAGCAGGGCTACATCTTCCCCCTGCTGTCGGACTTCTGGCCGCACGGCGCGGTGGCCCAGGCCTACGGCGTCTTCAACGAGAAATCGGGCTACCCGAACCGAGGCACCTTCGTCGTCGACCGCGAGGGCTACATCCGCTTCGCCGAGATGAACGGCCCCGGAGAACCCCGTGACCAGGCGGCTTGGGAGAAAGCGCTCGCCGCGCTAGATTCATAAGCCGCCGGTAACGGCACGGGCGTATAGCTCAGCGGTAGAGCTCTGGTTTTACACACCAGCGGTCGGGGGTTCGATCCCCTCTGCGCCCACAGATCGAATGCCAGGTAGAAGCCGCAAACTACGTTTGGCGCGTTTGCCCCACTCGCACTATGTGGGGCACCGGCCAGATCTACATCGGACTACATCTGCGGCCGGGTAACCCGCGCGGCAAAGCCCCCGAAGTATGCGCCTATGCGCGCACCGAATGTCGCTCGGAAGCAGCGTTGACGGGCCTAGCGTTCTTGCCGATGCGGTGCCGTCGGCGAGTGTCCCGACTGCTGTAGTGAGACAAACACTTCAGAGGGATGACGAATGAGCACGGGGGGCACGCCGATTCCGCCAGACCCGCCCGCCCCGCCGGAGAACGATCCGCCCGCACCGGGTCAGTCTTCGCGGTGGGGCAGGGTGTTCCATTGGTCGGGCTGGACGAAAGTAGCGGCCATGGCAACGACAGTGGCGACGCTCGGCGCGACGAACAACCAGTACTCCTTATCGCAGCAGACGGCGGTCACCGATCGCTTTCGGCTGGCGGCTGAACAACTCGCCTCCGACAAGATTGACGTACGGCTCTCGGGTGTCTATCTGCTCGCGCGGCTCGGACCGCGCCACCATCACGGCAGCCACAGCGGGTGCGGCATGACCGCAGCAACCACGTACGCTACCCAGGCCTGAACACCCTCATGGGAAGCGAGCACCACACCGTGTCGATCACCGCCGACAGAACCGCCCTCACCGACCCCGCCCGGCTAGCTGCGGTACGCCGTTACGAGATCCTCGACGCTCCGACCGACGGCCAGTTCGACACCATCGCGGCGACCGCCGCAGCGGTGTGCGGCACCCCGATCGCCACGGTCAGCATCGTCGACGCCGATCGGGTCTGGTTCGCCGCGGTCAAGGGACTGGATGGTGTCGCGCAGGTCGGCACGGAACCGGGACTGTGCGCGTCGGCGTTCTGCGCCGAGGGCCCGTACGTGGTCAACGACGCGGTCACCGATCCGCGCACCCTCGATCATCCGTTGGTACGTGGTGAGCTGGGGCTGCGGTTCTACGCCGCCGCCCCGATCGTCACCGCCGACGGGCACCACCTCGGCACCGTTACCGCAATCGACGCCATGCCTCGGGAGTTGAGCGAGGTGCAGGCGACCGTGCTCGGCTATCTCGCCGACCAGGTCGCGCAGCACCTGGAGCTGCGCCTGGCCACCATCAAGGCGGTACGCGCCGAACGCCAGTTGCGCGACGATGCCGAGCAACGCGCCGCTGCCGCCGCCGAACTCGCCGCCCAGATACGAGCCGCGGCCGCCGTACAGGCCACCACGCCGCACCCTGAGCACTGCCAGCTCGGCGGCACCGCCGGCTGCACCGCGCCGGCCGAGCTGAAGATCGCCGATTCGTGGGGCGACTCGGCCTGGGGCTGCACCACCCACGTCGAAGAGGCCATCATCAACGTCCGTTCGGTGTTCATCGCCAACGAGGAACTCGGTGGCCTGGCCGCCTACCTCAACCGCTGACCGTCACCACGAACCAACCTCCCGGCCCCGTGCGGCACCGGCAGCCCGGGTGACCGCCCGCCACGCGCGCACCCGCAGCTACCGGCCCCGTGGTCCACTGGTTGTTTCCCCTGGGCGTCACTGCCTTGGGCGGCATGCGCACGACGATGCGGCGGGCCATGCACGACACGACCGACGAGCTCCCGCCACCACGCGTGATCGAGTCACGCAGCGCCGATGACCCGCAGAACCCCACGATCGTGGAGTACCGGCTGGCCGAAGGCACCCTGCCACTGCTCGCCGCGGCGCTCGAACGCATCGACGGCAAAAGGTAGAGCTGACGCCCTACGCCTCCGACGCGGGATCCGCCGCTACGAGCGTCGCGGTGCGGACGCTGAACGGGTAGCGGCCGGGCGCCTCGAGCACGGCCTGCACGATCGCCGACCAGTACGCGACGTGATCGAAAGTGTGTTCGACAACCCGCGCGTGGTGTACCGGCTCAGTGACGGCCGGATCGTCGAGCCCGGCCGCCTCTACCGGCTGCGCAACGGAAAGTGGGCCGAGCCGTGGCCTCGCAGCTGCCCGCATCGCGGGCATCAGTTCGGCCCGAGACAGATGCTCGTCGGGTCGTTGGCCAGCTTCAGGCTGGCGGTCTGCACCGCCTCCACTGGTGCATCCGGTGTGGTCACGTCGTCTACACACCGCCCGTCGGTGCGGACTGCGAGCACCCGACGACGCGGTCGAGCTGATCGGATCAGCTGGCGAGATCCAGGAGGTGGACGGGCGGGTCCTCGTCTTCGGCGGCGCCGCAATAGCAGGTTCCGGCGCAGTCGGTGCACGTCGAGCACCCCAGGCACCCACGTGGGGTCCAGTTGAACGGAAACTGGCGTTAGCTGGGCTGGCGCCCGGAACACCTTGCTGTGGAGAATCATTCGTGTTGATTGCCATCCCCGACTGACCACCTCGTTGCCGATCATGGGACAACTGTCGCGAGCCCAGAAGTAGAACCCGGTTCCCGCGCTGCTCACTGACCGACAGGCACTGCCCGGACGCGCGGAACGCGGCTACGGGAGTGCGTTGGTGCGTCCTCGATGACGATCTACTCGAGAACCCGGACGAGTAGCGCTGCGAGATGGTCCCTCTCGGTAGTCGACAAGGCGTTGAGAAGATCGCGTTGAACGCCCGAGAGTGTCGCGTCCAGTTCCGTCAGTCGTTGTCGGCCAGAGCGCGTCAAGGCGATCAGATTGCGGCGTCGATCGTTGGGGTCCGAGGTGCGCGCGACGTGCCCCTGCTCTATCAATTCCTTGAGCATGGTGTGCATATCGCTCTGGTCGATTCCGCACCGTTGGCCGATCCGCGCCTGACTGTCGGGGCCGAATTCGTCCAGCGTGGCGAGGATCGCGAAGTGATATGCACGGCCGCCGGATGCGGCCATCGCTTCGCCGATGAGCCGATGCGCCCGCACGGCCGCCTTGCTGATCAGCCAGGTCGGTTTGCTGCGCAGGCGCGTGGGCGTTTCCTCCAGCTCCATGCACGAAAGTCTAGTCAAACTCTTGGTCCGACCCATGAATATGGTTATCCTTGGGACGTCCAAGCTTGGTTGATCCAAGAGATTTGAAGGTGGAGCGATGTCACTCACTTCGGAACAAGCGCGAGCGGTCAGCGCCTGCGTACGCGAGCATGCCGCAGGGCTCGGTGCCCGAATCACGGTCGCCATCGTTGACGGCGGTGGACACGTGCTGGTTGTCGATCGGATGGACGGCGCGCCGCCGTTGTCGGCTCGAATCGCCCCAGCGAAAGCATCCAGTGTTGCGCTGTTCCACCGCGACGGCGGTGAGTTGGTGCGATTGCAGCAGGCATGGCCCGCACTGTTCGCACAGCTGGATCAGGTTGCGGGCACACCCATCATCGCGGGTGCAGGTTCTCGACTGATCCGACGTGGCGATGTCGTGGTCGGTGCGATTGCGGTCAGTGGGAGCGCACCTGAACAAGACGACGTCTGCGCTGAGATTGGGCTGGTTTCGGTCCGGTCGGCCGTGTCGGACTGAGTCTCATTCGGGCGTTCGCCCACTTCTGCCAGCAGTCGTGGTCGAACCGCCTCTACACCCCACTGCGGCCGAGCTCGGGAGCGACTTCGCGGGCGGCGCGGTGGCCGGATTCGGCGGCTCCGTCCATGTAGCCGGCCCACCGGGTAGCGGTTTCGGTGCCTGCCCAATGCAGCGGGCCGATGGGTGTGCGCAGGGCCGGACCGAAGCGGGTGAGGGTGCCGGGCGTGGTGAACGCGCCGTAGCAGCCGCGGCTGAATTCCTCTTCGGCCCAGTCACGTTCGATGTAGGCGATGGGGTTGCGGGCCCGTGGCCCGAAGTAGCCTGCGAGATCGTCGATCACCTGTGCACGACGATCGGTGAGGTCGAGGCGCGCGCCTCTGTCGGCGTGCCGTCCCTCGAGGAAGCCGACGAGCACGCCGGGTGAACCGTCGAGCGGGGTGTTGTCGAAGACGGTGCCCAGGGGCCGATGGTCGCTGTTGGCTTGGCCGCTCAGACCCGCTTCGCGCCAGAAGGGCTCGTCGTAGGCGACATTGACTTTGATGACCCGGCCCATCGGCATGCGCTGCACGAGTTGGTCACGATCGCCGGGCAGGCCGGGGGTGAAGCGGATGCGCGCCGCCAGTGGCGGCGGAACCGCGATCACGGCTCGACGAGCGCGAACGGTCGTGCCGCCCGCGACGACCCGGACACCCGAGACGTCCCACTCGACATCGGTCACCACGCTTTCCAGGAGGACACGGTCACCGAGTTCCTGGGCCAGCGCCAACGCGATGGTCTGCGAACCGCCGACAACGCGGTCCTGCTGCGCACCGCCCGCGGTATTGATCAACGCGTCCAGCCCACCGGCGGCGCCGACGTAGTAGGCGGCCCACAGTGCCGACATATCCTCCGGCTCCGCGGAGAACACCGCCTCGGTGATCAGCTGCAAGAACGACCGACCCGCGGAGGTGTGGGCGGTCCGCCGCAGCCAGGTGGCGAAGGTTTGCGCGTCCAGCACCCCAGCCCGGTCGGCGAGCCACGGCTCCGCCGCCGCGACCCGGCGCGCCACCCGGTCGAGCCTCCACTGGATCTGCGCTACATCGGCCAGTGCCAGCGGGTTCAGCTTGGGAATCCGGCCGGTGTATACCGAGCGGGCCGTGCCGAGTTCGGCGATATGACGGCCCGCGGTGTACGTGGGGAAGGTCTTCAGGCCGAGGTCATCGATCAGCGCGAGCACGTGCTGCTGGCCGGGCCCGACCCATTGACCACCCACCTCGATGGGCGCACCACCGGGGAGTTCATCGTTCAGCAGCCGGCCGCCGACCCGGTCGCGCGCCTCCAGCACGAGCACCTCCACACCACTTCGCGCCAGGTCGCGGGCGGCTACCAGACCCGCTATCCCGGCTCCGACAACGACGACGCCCACTGATTCGCCCATTACGACCCACCTTCATACAGTACGCATCTCACATACATACTGTATGTGATATCCATACCGCATGGAGTCGTTTCGCGAGAAGTACGCGGAGAACACCCGCCAGGCGCTGCTGGAGACCGCGGGGCGGCTGTTCGCCGAACGCGAGTACGCGGATCTGTCGGCGGAAGAGCTGGTTCGCGCCACCGGCCTTACTCGCGGCGCGCTGTATCACCACTTCGACGGCAAGAAGGGGCTGTTCGAGGCGATCGTCGACGATCTGGAGACTCGAGCGGCGCAACGCATCCGCACCGCGATCGACTCGGCCTCGGACCCGTTCGACCGGGTCGACCGCGGTGTGCGGGAGTTTCTCGACGTCTGCGCCCAACCCGACTACCGGCACATCGTGCTCCTCCAGGGACCGATCGGCCTCGGCTGGCAGCGCTGGCGCGAACTCGATCAACGCCATCTCGGCGGCCTGGTCGTCGAGGCGGTGCAGAATCTGCTCGATGCGGCGCTCATCCGTCCCTACCCCGCCGCATTACTGGCGAGTGCCTTCTATGGGGCCCTGACCGAACTGTCGCTGACCATCGCCGAGACCGATGATCGGCAACGCGCTCACGAGCAGGCGGCAAGCCTTGTGCACGATCTCCTCGCAGGGTTGACGATCGGCGCGACTTCCTGACACTACGAACCCGCCGGGGAAGGGGGGAGCGATGTGGCACGAACGCCCGGTTCCAATCCCCGTCGCTCAGGAGCGGCGCGCGGTGACCAGGAGGTACTCCCACTCCATGCGCCCGTCGCCCAGGTCATGTCGGGCAGCGAGTTCCGCGAGTTCCCGGTCCAACTGTGCGACGCGGTCGGGCTCGGCGGCGATGGCCTTGTACACCGCGACCGCCGGGCCGTAACAGGACTTGAAGAAGTCGCGGAACTCGGCGCCGTCGGCGAAGCGGTCGATGACCGCGTTTTCGCGCCGCAGCTCCAGATCGGTGACGCGATCGCCCAACAGCGACCGTACGTGCGTCTCGTCGCCCCACAGCGGGGGCGGCTGGGCGCCGGGCGGGGGTGGCGGAGCGAACGGTTTCATCGTGGCGAACATCTGCCCGATGAATCCGGTCGGCGTCCAGTTGATCAGCCCGATCGTGCCGCCCGGCCTGGTCACGCGGAGCATTTCGTCCGCCGCCGCTTGGTGGAACGGCGCGAACATGACGCCGACGCAGGAGATCACGGCATCGAAGTCGGCATCCGCGTAGGGCAATGCCTCGGCATCGGCTTGCTGCCACCGCAGCTCGACACCCCTTTCCGCGGCGAGACGCCGACCCGCCTCGAACAGCTCGGGCGTGAGGTCGCTCGCCACGACCTCCGCACCGGTCTCGGCCGCCGGGATCGCGGCGTTGCCGGACCCTGCCGCGATGTCCAACACGTGCCGACCAGCGCCGATACGGCAAGCCTCGACCAGACGCCTGCCCAATCCAGAGATGACCTCGGTGGCGACGGACGGATAGTCGCCCAGTGCCCACATCGCGCGATGCCGCCGCTTCAGCTCAGCGGAGCCGGACTCGGTCATCTGACGCTCCCTAGGTGTTTTTGGTAGCCACACCCAAGATCAGCGGTCGAATGATCGGGGGCTCTCCCCGCCACGAAGCTTCCTGTACGTCTTCGAGCTTCAGTTCGGACCCCTGGATGAGCTCGAGTGTGGCACGGTTGCAATGGCAGCCCTCCGCGAACCGGCGCCACGGGCCGGCGAGGCGGTCTTGCCACTGGGCGAGTCGCGGCGACTCCGAACGCACATGCTCGATGAACAGCAGCTGGCCGCCGGGGCGCAACACACGCCCGATCTCGCGCAATACGGGCTCGGGGTGGTCGACAGTACACAGCACGAGCGTCGAGACGACCGTATCCACGGTTTCGTCGTCGAACGGCAGTTGTTCCGCCGATGCGTCGAGCACACGTGCCCGTCGTCCACTGCGATGCAGCTTCCGCGCCAGCCGCGTACGCATCGCGGCTTCCGGTTCGGTCAAGATCAATTCTTCGAGGTCGTCAGGGTAGTACCCCATGTTGAGACCGGTGCCGCTGCCCAGCTCGACAGTTCGCCCCCTCGCCCGGCTGAGCAGATCTCGTCGGCGAGCGCCCATACCCGCCCTCTCGCCCATCCACAGCAGAGGGTCGTACAGCGCCGCGAAAACCCGGGCCCACGGATCCGAGCCCTTCACCGCTGCCCCCGACACGGCGCCACTGCTCACAAACTCGACGGTACGCCGGGTGGGCAGCATCGCCAATGCCCAGCCTGCGATCGGTCGTCCGCACACTGCGGGGAGCGGCGGTGCGGGGTTAGTGTCGGACCATGTCGAGCGATCCCTCGTCGCCTATCCCGTCGTTCCACGTGAACGCGATCCCTGACTCTTCCCACACCACCGACGACGACCCGATGGCCACGCTGGTCGGCATGCTCGACCTGCAAGCGGCGCTGCCCGGTATCCGGCGCATGCGTGCGTGGGGGCACGAGGTCTTGGCCGTCGAGCCGGGCGAGCGGGTACTGGACATAGGTTCCGGTACCGGCACCGAGGTGATCGAGTTGTCCGAGCGAGTCGGCACCGATGGCGACGCGGTGGGAGCCGACCCGAATCCCGCGATGCTCGCCATAGCCCGTGGGCGAGCCGAGACCGCGGACTCTCGGGCCCGCTTCGTCGAAGCCACCGCCTATCAGCTGCCGTTCTCCGACGGCTACTTCGACGCGGTGCGTTGCGAGCGGGTCTACCAGCACCTCGACGACCCGGCGGCCGCGACCGCCGAGATCGCCCGCGTCCTACGACAGGGCGGCCGTGTGCTGCTCATCGACACCGACTGGCACACCGTGATCGCGCATCCCGGCGACCCCGATGTGCTCGCCCGCCTGTCGAAGGCGATGCTCACCACCACCCCCAACCCCGCGTCGGGCCGGCGCTTGCGCGGCCTGCTCACAGCCGCCGGTTTCACCATCGATGACATGGGTTCGGAGGCGGTGATCTGGAATCCGGACACCGCCCTCCCGCTGTACATGCAAATGATCTCGTCCGCGAGCACCAGCGGTGCCATCACCGAACAGGAAGGGCGCGACCTACTGGCCACCATGGACGCGGGCATCGCCAAAGGCGATTACCACCTGTCGGTGACCATGTTCGCTGTGCTCGCCCACCGAGCGGACTGAACGACCTGGCTCCGACCGCTGCCGAGCACCGGAGTCGATGGCGTGTCGACATACGGTGCGGCTCGCGGTTGCGGGACCGTGAGCGGGACGCGGGTGCTTCGCCGCGGAACGAGGAGTTCCTGAGCGAGCGATGGGACCGATAACGCGGCTGCGGCCATAGCTGGTCTCGAAAGCCGTCGGACCGAACCACAGCGGCGTCCACGACGCAGCGCAGACAAGCCGGTGCTGAGAACCCACCGAAGCGGCAGCCCATCGATCCCCGGGCCATACTGACGATCGTGCGGTTCGGGATCCTGGGTCCGGTGGAGGTGCGGCGGCCCGATGGGGGTCCGGTCGCGGTGGGTGGGCCGCAGGTGCGGGCGCTGCTGGCGGTGTTGGCGTCGGAGGCCGGGCGGGTCGTCTCCCGCGAGCGGTTGATCGACGATCTCTACGGGGAGGATCCGCCGGGCGACGCCGGGCACGCGCTGCAGTCCCAGGTGTCGCGGCTGCGGCGGGCGCTGCGTTCGGCGAGCGCCGACGAGCTGGTGGAGTCCTCGACCGCGGGCTACCGGCTCGCGGTCGACCCGGTCACGGTGGACGCGCACCGGTTCGATCGGCTCGCCGAGGAGGGCCGGATCGCGTTGCGCGACGGGGATCCCGCTTCCGCGGCCGTGCTGCTGGACGAAGCCGCCGGGCTGTGGCGGGGTGCGGCGCTGGCCGACGTCCGCGATGCGCCGTTCGCCGCGACGGCGGTGACCCGCCTCACCGAAGCGTGGCTGGCGGCGCGGGAGGATCGGGCGGAGGCCGGTCTGGCGCTGCGCGACCATCGAGCGGTGGTCTCGATGCTGACCGAACTCGTCGCCGCACATCCGCTGCGGGAGCGGGCTCGAGCGCTGCTGATGCGCGGGTTGTCCGGGACCGACCGGCAAGCGGAGGCGCTGGAGCTGTTCGAGCAGGGCCGTCGGCTGCTCGCCGATGAGCTGGGGGCGGATCCTTCGGCCGAGCTGGCCCGAGCCCATCTCGCGATTCTGCGCGGGGACACCGTCGCCGCGGCCTCGTTGCGCCGCCTACCTGCCCAGCTCACCAGTTTCGTCGGCCGCGACGACGAGTTGGCGCAGATCGCGTCGCTGCTGGCGCGGGCCCGCCTGGTCACCTTGACCGGTCCGGGGGGCACCGGCAAGACCCGGCTGGCGTTGGAGGCAGGCTCCCGGGCTCAGGGCGAGGTCTGTTTCGTGGATCTGTCGCCATTGGTGGACGGCGCGCAGATGGCGCAGGAGATCGCGGCGACGCTCGGCGGCCGCGCGACCGCCGGTGAGCACGAAGACGCGGAAAACCGGCTCCACGCGATGCTCGCAGGCCGGTCTCTGCTGATCATTCTCGACAACTGTGAGCATCTGGTGCTCGACGCCGCGCGGCTCGTCCACCGGTTGTTGCGCGAATGCCAGGGCCTTCGGGTGCTGGCGACCAGCAGGGAAGCCCTGCGCATCACCGGCGAGACCGTCCTGTCGATCGGGCAACTGCCGGTCGCGGCCGCCGAAGCGCCGCTGTCCGAGCAGCTCGGCTGCGCGGCGGTCCGTCTGTTCACCGACCGCGCGGCCGCGGCGCGGCCCGGATTCACCGTCGACGCGGGCACGATCGCGGCCGTGCGGCGCGTCTGCGCGCGATTGGACGGCTTGCCGCTGGCTTTGGAACTCGCCGCCGCCCGTCTGCGCAACCTCGAAGTGGACGACATCGACGGACGCCTCTCCGACCGGTTCCGGCTGCTGTCACGAGGAGACCGGACCGCGGAGCCCCGACATCAGACCTTGCAGGCGGTAGTCGAATGGAGCTGGGGTCTGCTGGAACCGGCCGAGCGCCTCATGGCGCGGCGCTTCGCGGTCTTCGCGGGCGGCGCGTCGGCCGCGACAGCCGCTTCGGTCTGCGAACTCGACGATGCCGACGAACTGCTCGACGGCCTGGCCGACAAATCGCTGGTGGAGGTGCACGGCGGCCGCTACCGGATGCTGGAGACCATCCGAGCCTACGGTCTGGCACGTTTGACCGACTCCAGCGAGCGTGAGCGCATGCAGCGTGCCCACGCGGCATTCTTCACCGCCCTGGCCGAGCGGGCCGATCCGCGACTGCGCGGCCCGGACCAGCTGGACTGGCTGGCACGACTGAGCGCCGAACACGACAACGTGCAGGTGGCGCTGCGCTGGGCGGTGGCCGCCGATCCGCCATTGGCACAACGACTCATCGCCGCGCACGCGTGGTGCTGGTGGCTGCGCGGTCATCCGGGCGGTGCCGTCGAGCTCGCGGGCAAGCTACTGCCCGCACTCGATCCGGCGGCCGACGTCGAGAAATACGGCCTGTGCGCGGCGATCGCCGCGCGAGCGGGAAACGGACTGCCGGTCGCGGTCACCCGCGCGGTCACGGAGTTGTCCGGTGTCGAGAAACCCCTTCAACGCCCGCATCTGGTGTTCCTGCTGGCGACCGTCGGCGGGTTGCTGGACCTGCCGCCGCAGCGGCAGCGCCTGCTCTTCGGTGCCGACCCGTGGTCGCAGGCGTTCCTCCGGCTGGGCGCGGGACTGCACCTGCTCATGTCCGGTGAGCCGGTGGCGGCCGAACCCGAATTCCACTGCGCCCTGGAAGGTTTCCGCGCCACCCGCGACCGCTGGGCGATCGCCACCACCCTGGACAAACTCGCCGCTGTCGCCGACTGGCGCGGTGAGCGGGCGGTCGCGCTGGACCTGATCGACGAGGCCGTTGCCCTGCAAACCGAGTTGGGCGCGGGTGACGAGGCCGCCGACCTGCTCAACCGGCGTGGCGACCTTCTCGCCCGCCGGGACGCTTGCCACGACGCGGACGGAGCCCGCGCCGCCTACGAGCGTGCCGCCGAATCTGCCCGGGCGGCGGGCGCGACGGACATGTACGCCAACGCGATACGCGGACTCGGCGATCTGCGCCGTGCGGCGGGCGACCTCATCGGCGCCAGGGAGTACTACGGCACGGCCGTCGCCCTGCCCGACAACGGTTCGTTCGGCATGGCCGAGGCCCGTGCGCGCAGCCTCATAGGACTGGGCTGGGTCTCGCTCGCCGAAGCCGACAGCGAAGCCGGGCAGGCGGCGCATCGCGAGGCCTTCGAGCTGGCCCGTGGCCGATCCCGATCGGTGGCCGCGGACGCGGTGGCCGGTCTGGCGGAGGCCGCCGCGGTGATCGGCGATCCGGCGCGGGCCGCGCTGCTGCTCGGCGCTGCCGATTCGCTGCGCGGGATGCCCGCCGCGGGTGACGGTGCGGCGGCCGAGACCGCCGCACGGTGCCGTGCCGAACTCGGCGAACAGAAGTTCCGCGCCGCCTATGACCGCGGCATCGGGCGGTCGATCGAGGAGGTGGCGGCCCTGCTCGGTGAGCGGCGGTGAGCCGATGGTGAGTGCGTGGTGAGCGCCGCGGCCGACGCTGTTCCCATGACAACGACGCGACAGTTCACCAACAAAACCGTTCTCATCTCCGGCGCGAGCGTCGCCGGTCCGGCACTGGCCTACTGGCTGACCCGCCACGGGTTCACCGTCACCGTCGTCGAACAGGCTCCCACCCTGCGCGAGGGCGGCTACAAGGTCGACATTCGGGGCGTGGCCATGGATGTCATCGATCGGATGGGGCTGCTGCCGGAAGTCCGCGCGGCCTCGACGGCGATGCGTGGCGGCGCGTGGGTCGACGACTCGGGCAAGGCGCTGGCCACGCTGGGGCCGGAGCTGATCGGACTGCGGTCGCCCGGCGACGACGAGGTGCTGCGCGGCGATCTCGCCCATATTCTCTTCGACGCCACCAAGGACGGGGTCGAGTACCTGTTCGGCGACTCGATCATAGGCCTGGCGCAGCACGCCGACGGCGTGACCGTGCGGTTCCGCAACGCCGAGCCGCGAGTGTTCGACCTGGTGCTCGGCGCCGACGGCATCCATTCGACGGTGCGCCGCCTCGCGTTCGGGCCGGAGGAGCGATTCGCCCGGCACACCGGCATGGCGGCCTGCGTGATCTCGGTGCCGAACCATTTGGATCTCGACCATTGGGAATTGGTCCATCCGACTCCGGGGCGAGTGGTGCAGGTGTACAGCACCCGCCGCTCCACGGCCAAAGCCCAATTCATCTTCCAGGCCCCGGAACAACTGCCGGACCGGCGCGACCGCGCCGCGCAGCAGCAGCTGGTGGCCGGCGCTTTCGCCGATGCGGGCTGGGAGACACTGAACTTGGTACGCGCCATGCCCGAATCGCCCGACTTCTATTTCGACTCGGTCAGCCAGATCCATCTCGACCAATGGTCCGCGGGCCGCGTCGCACTGGTCGGCGACGCCGCCTACTGCCCCTCGCCGCTGTCCGGGCAGGGCACGAGCATGGCACTGGTCGGCGCGTATGTCCTCGCTGGCGAGCTGAAAGCGGCCGCAGGCGACCACGACGCCGCCTTCGATCGCTACCAGCGCGCCATGCAGGACTATGTCACCCGGAACCTGACGCTGGGCTGGAACAACGCCACTCAGATGGTGGCGTCCGACCAGCGCGCGATCCGGACCCAGACCACCATGCTGCGCATGCTGCGGCACATGCCGTGGAAGGGCCTGGCGCTGCGCCCGATCATCAAGCCGCTCGAGCGCGCGGCCAACGCCATCCGCCTCGCCGACTACTGAACCGCACGGTCACCTCGCGCCGTTCCGGCGAAAGCACCCCATCCCTGAAGCACCTGAGGAGCACCAGAATGAGCATCGCATCCGGACCGATCTTCCAGTTGGCGTGGGTCGTCCACGACATCGAGGCGGCGGAACGAGAATTCACCGAACGCTACGGAGTCGACAAATGGGTTCGCATGCCCCGCATGCGTTTCGGCCCGGACTCGTGCAGCTATCGCGGTGCGCCGGCCGACTACACGATCGACAGCTCGCTCGGCTACGCGGGCGGGCAGCAATTGGAATTGATCGCACCGGTCTCGGGGGCGAACCTGTACACCGAAGCGCTCGAGCGGTCCGGTCCCGGTCTGCACCATATCGCTTGGGTGCCAGACGATTTCGATGCCGCACTGGCGGAGGCGCTGGCAGGCGGCGCCGAAATCGTCCAACACTGCGCTGTCGCGGAGATCGGCATGGAGTTCGTCTACCTCGCCGGGGGATCACTCGGCTCGTACGTCGAATTGCTGCGGCTGCCCGCGGACGCGCGCGCACTGTTCGACAGCATGATTCCGGACGGCTACCGGAATCCGTGGTCACACGGCCAGGGCGCTTCCCGCGAATGACACGGCAGTGGCGACAGCTGGAGTCCTCACCCCACGTCCCGGCGCAGCCAGGTGACCTCCGCGCCGGATTCCGTTCCGTAGCGGTAGATTTCGAGGTCCTCGTCCCACGCGGTGCCGAGGGCGCGGTCGATTTCTTCAGCCAGGTCGTAGGCGGAGTACTTGCCGAGTTCCCGGGTGGCCTGCAGCATCGCGCGCAGGCGCATCTCGCCGAGCATGACGTCGCCGTTGGCGCTCGTCGAGCCGTGCCACAGGCCCAGGCCGGGAACGAAGCTGTAGCGCTCGCCGTCCACGCCGTCGCTGGGGTCCTCGGTCACCTCGAAGCGCAGAACCGGCCAGGAGCGCAACGATTGGGCGATCTTCGACGCCGTGCCGACGGGGCCGATCCACTCGCTGGTGGCGCGCAGTTGGCCGTCGGCCGGTTGGGCGGTCCAGCGCAGTTTCGCGGGGGCGCCGAGGGCCGAGGTGAGCGCCCACTCGACATGCGGGCACAGCGCGGCAGGCGACGAGTGGATGTAGACCACACCCGCCGTCGCGTCCGCGAACTGACTCGATGCGCGCACCACCAACACCTCCAGCTTCGACGAGGAACGTCTTCCCCAACGATTCGTCGAACTGGCGTTGCCTGAGTGTACTGGAGTGCCCGAAGTTACACGTGTTACTTCGTGACCGTGTTGCGCGTGGCGGCCACCTCCGCGATGACGGCATCGCTCAGCGGTGGCCAGGCCGCGCGCGCCCAGTCGCCGAAATTCTCGTCGCTCAAGGCGAGACACGCCAACCCCGTTCTCGGGTCAACCCATAAAAATGTCCCGGATTGGCCGAAATGTCCATAGGTTTGTGGCGAATTCGTGCCACCGGTCCAGTGCGGAGTCTTGCCGTCGCGGATCTCGAAGCCCAATCCCCAGTCGTTGGGGCGCTGCGAACCGTAGCCGGGCAGGACGCCGTTCATGCCGGGGAACTGGACCGAGGTGGCCTCGGCGTGCGTCTGCGCCGAGATCAACTGCGGGTCCAGCAATTCGGCGGCGAAGCGGGCCAGATCCGCCGCGGTGGACCGCGCCGCGTGCCCGGCCGGACCGGCAAGCACCGAAGCGGTCATGCCCAGCGGCTCGAACACGGCGTCGCGCAGGTACTCGTCGAACGCGATCCCGGTCTGGGCGGTGACGAATTCGGCGAGCACCTCGAAACCCGCGCTGGAGTAGATCCGCCGGGTCCCCGGCGCGGCTTGGACGTCGGTGGTGTCGAACGCGAGGCCGGACGTGTGCGCCAGCAGATGACGCACCGTAGCGCCGGGCGGGCCCGCGGGCTGGTCGAGTTCGACCGCGCCCTCCTCCACCGCGACCAGCACCGCGTACGCCACCAAGGGCTTGGTCACCGACGCGAGCGGGAACACCCGCCGCACGTCGCCTTCGCTCGCGGCACCGCCGTCGGCGGTGACCACCGCGGCCGCCGCGTGGCGGACCGGCCATTCCCGGATCTGCTCGAGTGAACGCACCCTGCGAGCCTACGAGAACCGCGTAGCTACCATCGATTCACCATGAGTGAAACGCCCACTGTTCACGGCGACGTCGCGCCCGGTTTCGAGCCGGTCGCCGACGCCTTCCGCCGCAATTTCGAGCGTCACGGCGAAATCGGCGCCGCCGTCGCGGTCTACGCGGGTGAGCGCCCCGTGGTGGACCTGTGGGCCGGGTTCCGCGATCGCAGGCGCACGCTGCCGTGGGAGCGGGACACGATCGTGCCGGTGTTCTCCTCGACCAAAGGCATGGCGGCGTTCACCGTCGCCACCGCCGTGGCCGGGGGCCTGCTCGACTACGAGGAGCCGGTGGCGAAGTACTGGCCGGAGTTCGCCGCCCACGGCAAGGACGCGATCACCGTGCGTCAGCTGATCGACCACCAGGCGGGGTTGTCCGGCCTGAGCGAGGTCGTGCGACTGCCTCAGATCGCCGACCTGGACGGGCTCGCGACCGTTCTGGCGGCACAGAAACCGGCTTGGCGTCCCGGCACCAGGCACGGCTATCACGCCATCACCCTCGGCCTGTACCAGGGTGAGCTGTTGCGCCGGGTGGACCCGCGCCGTCGCACGCTCGGGCGAATCTTCGCCGAGGACATCGCCGCACCGCTCGGCGTCGATTTCTTCATCGGCCTGCCCGCTGAGCAGCGCATGGACCGCATCGCCACGATGTCGGCCACCCAGGGGCTGGACGTGTTGCGCTACGAACGCGATCTTCCGCTGCGCATCGGCGCGGAGATCTATGCCAAACGCGGCCTGTCCTACGCGGCGCTGACCAATCCGCGCTGCGGAGCGCCTGCGCGGGCGACCCGGCGCGAGTTCCTCGAAGTGGAACTGCCGGGATCCAACGGAGTGGGCAACGCCCGCGCGCTGGCGAAGGTCTACGGCGCGGCCGCCGCTCGCACCGGTGCGTTGCCGATCGACGACGCCGTGCTGGACCGGCTCGCCGCTGCCGAGACCGCCGACGACGTCCCCGCCGAGGATCTGGTGCTGCACACCAAGAGCCGCTATCACCTGGGCTTCCGCAAGTCGCGCGGTATTTTCCGCTTCGGCTCCGACAAACGCGCCTACGGCACCACGGGGCTGGGCGGCTCGTTCGGATTCGCCGATCCCGCAACGGGCCTCGGTTTCGGGTACACGATGAACCGGCTGGGTCTGGCCGTCCTCGACGACGTCCGCAGCCGCAACCTGCGCGAAGCCCTGCTGCGCTGCCGGATCTGAGCGCCTCGATCGCCGGCTCGGCGAAGCGGTGCCGTACGAGCTGATCGCACGGATCGCCACCGCGCTCGCCGAGCGGCGGTGTTGTGCTCTACCAGTCGGCTTCGGTGTACTTGATGATCCCGCGGATGTTCTTGCCGTCCAGCATGTCCTGGTAGCCCTGGTTGATCTCCTCCAGGGAGTAGCTGCGGGTGACCATGTCGTCCAGGTTGAGCTGGCCGGACTTGTACAGCGACAGCAGGCGCGGCGCGTCCTGGCGGGCGTTGCCGCCGCCGAAGATGCAGCCCTTCACCGTCTTCTGCAGCATCGACAGCAGGAAGCTGTTCAGCTTGACGTCGCTCTCGTCCATCCGGCCCATCGAGGTGACCACCAGGGTGCCCGCCTTCGAGGTGAGGATCAGGCCCTCTTCGATGTACTCGCCGTGCATCTCGCCCATGGTCAGGATGACCTTCTCGGCCATCCGGCCCTCGGTGGCCTCCAACAGCGGCATGATCGCGGCGGCCATGCTCTCGTAGGTGTGCGTGGCGCCGAACTTCTGCGCCTGCTCGCGCTTCCACGGATTCGGGTCGATCGCCACCACCTTCGACGCGCCCGACAGCACCGCGCCCTGCAAGGCGCTCATGCCGACGCCGCCGATGCCCGCGATCACCACGGTCTCGCCCGGAGCGACCTGGGCGACGTGGGTGGAGGAGCCGAAACCGGTGGGGACGCCGCAACCGACCAGGCAGGCCACCTCGAACGGAATGCTCGGATCGATCTTCACCACGGAGGTGTGGTGCACCGTCATGTACGGCGCGAAGGTGCCCAGCAGGCACATCGGGATGACGTTCTCGCCGCGGGCCTGGATGCGATAGGTGCCGTCGCTGATCGCCTGCCCCAGCAGGAGACCCGCGCCCAGGTCGCACAGCGCCATGTGTCCTGCCACGCAAGCCGGACAGCGGCCGCAGGCGGGGATGAACGACAGGATCACGTGGTCGCCGACCTGCAGATCGGCCGGGCAGTTCGGGCCGAGTTTGGTGATCACGCCCGCGCCCTCGTGCCCGCCCATGACGGGGAAGGACGGCATCGGGGTCGCGCCGGTCACGATGTGGTGGTCGGAGTGGCACATGCCCGCGGTTTCCATCCGGATCTGCACCTCGCCGGCGACCGGGTCACCGACCTCGATCTCCTCCACCGACCACGGCTGGTCGATCCCCCACAGGATCGCGCCCTTCGTCTTCATTCCTGTCGACCCTCTCGCATGCACGTGCTTATATGTGACTGCACCCACAGTACGAGAAAAATGTAACGCGTTCTAGTACCGCTCGAAAAAATCGTCGGTATAGCGTGACCCAATAGCCGAACGCGTTACAGTTCCGCGACGCGTCAGCCCTGGACGTCGTGCACGTGGTGCACCAGATCGTGCACGAAATACCGCGCGAACGACTCCACCGTGAACTCCGCCCCGTCGCCGCGCGCACCGCGCAGACCACGGCGCTCGGGCGGCACCGACGCGAAGGAGCGCGCCACCCGCTCGGCGGCATCGGCCAGCTCCGCGGCCACCCGAGCCGGGTCCTGCTCGTTGTAGCGGTCGGCCACCGCGGTCGCGTCCTGGTCCCAGTTCGGGAAGCGCGGCGGCTCGCCCTCGGGGTCACCGGCCAGCATCAGGCCGAGGCGAGTATCGAACAGGCGGCAGACGTCACGCACATGTGCGCCGTATTCCAGGGCGGACCAGGTCGATTCGTCCGGCCGCAGGCGGACGCCGGGACGGTCGAGCACCGCGGCGAAGCGGACCGCGGTGTCCCTGGTCAGCGTCGGTACGGCCGCGTAGCTGGTCGCGGCGGCGTCGAAACCGCATTGCGAACAAGGGCGCTCGAGCACCCAGGTCCAGTCCTTGACATCGGGAACGATCGGCATGCGCTCAACCTAGGCGCGGCCGGATCGCGCCTTCCACCGATATCCGGTCAACTATCGAGCACATCCCGACAGTTCACTCCATCAGCCGGTGCGCCCGCTCGAAGAGTTCCAGCGTGATCGCGTGCAGGAAGTCGCCGACCTGCCTGGGGGCCTTACCGGCGAACGCGCGGGCATGCGTGCCCTCCAGGACGATGCCGAGCTTGAAGCAGGCCAGCACGGTGTACCAGGACATAGCGCTCAGGTCGCGGTCGGAGAACTGCCCGTAGTGCGCGATCATCTCCTCGGCCGTCGGCAGCCCGCCGACCGCGCCGAGCTTGCCCACCAGCGCCGCTCCCGTGGTGCCCGGCTCCGGGCGGGTGGCGATCTGCCAGCCGAGGTCGAGCAGCGGGTCGCCGATGGTGGACATCTCCCAGTCGACCATCGCCGCGACCTGCGGGCCGTCGAAGGAGAACATCATGTTCGCCAAATGGCAGTCGCCGTGCAGGATGCCCGGGGTCCATTGGGCGGGGCGATTGCGGTCCAGCCACTCGCCCACCGTCGCCACACCGGGGATCTCCGGGCCGGGGTAGCCCTCGTTGGCCGAATAGGAGTCGAGCTCACCCAGCCAGCGCGGCACCTGACGTTCCAGGAAACCCTCCGGCTTGCCGTAGTCGGCCAAGCCGAGCGCCTGGTAGTCCAACGCGCCGAGGCGCGCGATGGCCTCGACCGCGGACAGGCCCATCTGCCTGCGGATCTCCGGATCGCCCGCATGCAGTTCGGGCAGTTCGTTCTGCGGGTTGAAACCGCGGATCGGCTCCATCAGGTAGAAGACCGCGCCGAGGACCGACTCGTCGGCGCAGGCCGCGATCACCCTGGGCGCGCGGACCTCGGTGCCGCCCAGCGCGCCGAGCAGCCCGGCCTCACGCCGGATCACGTCGTTGCTCTTCGGGCGCAGATGTTTCGGGCCGCGACGCAGCACGTAGGTCCGGCCGCCGCGGGTGAAGCGGAGCATGATGTTCTGTGTTCCGCCGCCCAGCGCGGTCACGTCCTCGAACTCACCCCCGGACAGACCCTGCTCATCCATCCACTTTCCGACGACGGCGAAGTCGACGACCGCGGGATCCACATCGACCGGTTGCGCAACAGACATGCCCCACATTGTGCACCACCTGCCGACCCGAACTGAAGGCAGATGACAACAGTTGGCTACCACCGGCGCGGCGTAGGGTTTCGAGCACCATGCGCACGCTGTTGATCGACAACTACGACTCGTTCACCTACAACCTGTACCAGCTGATCAGCGAGGTGAACGGCGTCGAGCCGACAGTCGTGCGCAACGACGAGGCGCGCACGGTCGCCGAACTCGATCTGGGACGCTACGACAACGTCGTCGTCTCACCCGGCCCTGGGCGGCCGGACGTGGCCCGCGACGTAGGGATCTCCACGGCGGTGATTCGCGAAAGCGACCTGCCGCTGCTCGGTGTGTGCCTGGGCCATCAGGGAATCGTGGTCGCGGCGGGCGGCGTGGTCGCCGAGGCGCCCGCGGCCCGGCACGGATATCTCGATCGCATCGAGCACGACGACCAGGACCTTTTCGCGGGCGTGCCGCAGGGCTTCACCGCCGTGCGCTACCACTCGCTGTGCGCGCTGCGGCCGCTGCCGGACGATCTGGAGGTCACCGCGCTGTCCGGCGACGGCGTCGTGATGGGTGTGCGGCACCGCACGCGACCGCAATGGGGCGTGCAGTTCCATCCGGAATCGATCGCCAGTGAGTTCGGCGCGGCTCTGCTGCGCAACTTCGCGAGACTCACCACGGCGCACCGGAGCAGGCGCGCCGTCCCGGCGGCGAGCCCATCGATCGACGCCGGGGGTGAGTTCGTCGCCGAGCCGGTCGCCGCAGGCCTTCCGCTTTCCGCCACACGCACCGCGGCCTCGCCGATGCCGCTCGCACCGGAGCAGTTCCCCGCCGCGGCAGCCCAACTCGAGCGTCCCGCCGGGCGCACGGGTTGCGATGGCACGGTGCCGCGGACCTTCCGGCTCCAGCGGGCCGTCCTCGAACGGCCGATCGATACCGAGAGCGCGTTCGTGCAGTTGTACGCCAACTCCCCCACCGCGTTCTGGCTGGACAGCGAGCACGTCGAACCGGGGGCCGACCGGTTCTCCTTCCTGGGCGACGCGAGCGGTCCGCTGGCCGAGGTGCTGCGCTACCGCGTGGGCGACGGCGAGGTGACCGTGGAATCGTCCGACGGGCACCGGCGCACCGCACCCGGCGGCATTCTCGAGTTCCTGGCCGCCGAGCTGCGCGCACGCAGGCTCGAACTGCCCGATCTCCCCTTCGATTTCGTCGGCGGCTACGTCGGCTATCTCGGCTACGAGGTCAAAGCCGACTGCGGCGGCAACGCGGCGCATCGCGCGGCGACCCCGGACGCGCAGTGGATCTTCGCCGACCGGATGGTGGTGGTCGACCACGTGGGCGAGCGGACCCATCTGCTGGCGCTGAGCGACGACGTGGAGACCGCCCGGTCCGCCGCCGACTGGCTGCGCGACACCCGCGAAACCCTCGACACCCTGCCGACCTGGACCAATCCACCGCCACTCGAATTACCGCCGGACGGTGACGCCGTCGCGCCCCTGCTCACCCGCGGCCGGGAGCGCTATCTCGCCGACATCGCGGTCTGCCGGCAGCGGTTGCATGCCGGGGAGTCCTACGAGATCACTCTGACCGACAGCGCCACGATCCCCGCCACCGCGGCCGACGGCCTCGACTTCTACCGCACCCTGCGCCGGTGCAACCCCGCCCCGTATGCCGCCTACCTGCGCTTCGACGATCTCGACATCGCATGCTCGTCACCGGAGCGCTTCCTGAAGGTCGACCGCCGCCGCATCGTGGAGAGCAAGCCGATCAAGGGGACCGCACCGCGCGGCGCGACGCCGGAGCAGGACGAGCGCCTGCGCCGCGAGCTGGCCGACAGCCCGAAGACCAGGGCGGAAAACCTCATGATCGTCGATCTGCTGCGCAACGATCTGGGCCGGGTCTGCGAGATCGGCAGTGTGTACGTCCCCAAACTGATGGCCACCGAGCAGTACGCGACCGTGCACCAACTGGTATCGACGGTACGTGGCAGGCTGCGGCCGGAGGTCGGCGTGGTCGATTGCCTGCGAGCCTGTTTTCCCGGGGGCTCGATGACCGGAGCGCCGAAGCTGCGCACCATGGAGATCATCGACGCGCTGGAAACCGAAGCGCGCGGAATCTATTCGGGCACCATCGGTTTCCTCGGTCTCGGCGGTACCGCGGACCTGAACATCGTGATCCGCACCGCCGTCCGCTACGGCGGGCGCTGGCGGATCGGCGCGGGCGGGGCCATCGTGCTCGACTCCGATCCCGCCGACGAGTATCACGAGGTTCTGCTCAAGGCGGCCGCCACGTTGCGCGCGGCCGCCGACCACGCGCACCGCTGAGCGTCCGACCTCGACTATTTGTGCCGCTTGCCGGACTTTCGGCGGGGCGGCTCCTCGGCGGGCGGTTCCGGCGCGCTCAAGCCGGTCAGCTTGGCGAGCAAGGCGAAGCCGGGCAGCTTCGCCAACCGCCCGAGCACGTCCTCCCCGAGGGAGATCATCGCCTCCAGCCGGGGCAGCAGGCGGTCGTAGGCGGCGAAGGCCGGATCGGCCAGGGCCAACGTGCGGTCGAGCCGATCGATGGTGGAGTTGAGCCGCTCGATCGCGGTCGACAGGCTCTCGATCAGGCCGGGCAGTTGCGCGGCCAGCTGAGCGGACGCGGGCGGCAGCCGCACCGCGGTGTCGAACGCCGATGTCGCGGTCAGCTGAGCGGCTTCCAGCGCTTGGCCCGCGGCCGTCTGCGCCGCCTCGACCGCCGCCTGGGCGGCGGCTAGCACGTCGGCCGGGCCGGGCACACGCCCACCGGGCAGTTTCGGGGTCGGCGGCTTACGACCCGGGCGTTTCGGGTTCGTCATGGGGAACACTGTGCCGCACGCCCCGCCGAAGGACCGGCCCTCGCGCGTTCGGCGTGTCGGAGGCTCATGGCATAGTTCGAGCACCATGAAACTCAGCAAGGGCGCGAACGCAGCGGTACCGACATCCCTTCTAGCCGTGGTCGTTTCATGGCGATCGGAGCACACGGTGGACGCGCATGCCTTGCTGCTGGACGCGTCGGGCGCGGTGCGCTCGGATCGCGACCTGGTGTTCTACAACGCGCCGCGGCACGTTTCGCAGGCGGTCACCCTCGATCAGGAGCCCGCGCCGGGCACCGCGCGGCTGAGCGTCTCGCTGCCGCGCACGGAAGCCGACGTCGACCGCATCGTCGTCTCCGGCTCGCTGGAGGACGGCACCTTCGGCGACATCCGCGGGCTCACCGTCGCCGTGCACTCGGTGGACGGGGCGGTCGTGACGTTCGAGATCGACGACGCGGAGGCGGTGTCGGCGCTGATGTTCGGCGAGTTCTACCGCCGCGACGGGCAGTGGCGGTTCCGCGCGATCGGCCAGGGCTGGTCCAGCGGACTGGCCGGGTTGGTCACCGAGTTCGGCGTCCAGGTCAACGATCCCTCGGCGCCCGCCCGCACCACGCATCCCACCAACCCGTTCCGGGTGCGCCGCCCGGCGGCGAATCCGTCCGCGCAAGAACGACTTTCTCCGGCCGGAGCGGAACCCGCCACCGAACGGTCCGCTCGGCACGACCCGACCTCGGCCCGACGCTTCTCCCACGGATCGTTGCCCTCCGGCCACTCCGCGCGAAACGGGGAAACTCCCGCGGAAATCGGAACGGACCTCGCCGAAAACGCGCCGGTCCAACGCGAACCCATCCGCACCGACGACTCGCCCGGGCGGCTCGAAGGGACCGAAGAACACCCGGGCGTAGACATCCCCGCCCGGCCACGCACCGAAGTGCTCGACCGTGGCGATACATCTCCCCTGCCGCGCCCACACACCCACCGCACGGTCGACCTCCACCGGCACAGCCGCGACACCGCACCGCCCGCTCCTCCGCCCCCGCACCCCGAACTCGCGGACTGGCACCCGGATCCGGACAACCCGCAGACCATGCGCTGGTGGGACGGCACCATATGGACCGAGGACCGGTATCTCCGACCCCCGCCCGGCGACCGCCACTGCGCACGCTGCGGAAACACGCTGCGCCGCAAGTTCTTCGGTGGGTTCGCGCCGTGCCAGAGATGCGCCCAGGAGATCGAGGAGTACCTCGTCCACTGGCACACCAGGGCGTGGCGGGTGCTCACCGGCCACGGGCCACGCGGCCCCGAGTGGGCGGACCTGTGGGCATCACTGCGTTACCAGCGCATCGACGCCGAAGCGGGCCGCGCGGTCCTGCGCGACGCGGGGCTCAGCTACGTGGAGCGGCTGGTGACCTTCGCCTTCGCCGACGGTGAAGTACGGCACGCGGAACTGGAACTGTTCGAGCACGCGGTCACCGAACTCGCGCTCGGCGGACCGCTGATCGAGGATCTGCGCAGGCGAATGCATCGCGGGCACACCCTCTACCGGCTGCGTACGGGCGATCTGCCGATCGTCCGCACGCCCGGCCTGCACCTGGACCCAGAGGAGACGGTGCACCTCGATCTGCCCGCGACGCACGTGCGTCAGCTCGCACGCGGCCCGAAGTTCACCGAGGGCAGGCTGATCGGCAGCAACAAGAAGCTACGTTTCGTCGGCGCCGACACCGGCATCGAGATGCCGTGGTCACGAGTGGTTTCCGTGCACGCGGAACAGGGAACGGTGGTACTAGCGGCCACGTCCGCGCGCGGCGGCGCGACCTTCGCCGTCGACGATCCGGATTATGTCTCGGCCGCGCTGGAAGGCGCGCTGCGCGTGGCCAAACGTCTCGTTCTCACGCCAGGCCAGCGCGACACCCGCAGCATCCCGCAAGAGGTGAAAGCGGAGGTGTGGCAGCGCGACGGTGGCCGCTGCGTCGAATGCGGCGACGGGCACTACCTGGAGTTCGACCACGTCATCCCGCTCAGCCGCGGCGGCGCGACCAGCGCCGCCAACCTCCAGATCCTGTGCCGCGCGTGCAACCGGGCCAAAGGCGCCCGCATCTGAACCCGGCTCACTCGCCGAGCAGGCCCGCGGTGCGGCCCAGATCGGCGAGCATCGCGTCGAACAGGATCTCCGGATTGTCCAGCGGTATCGGGTAATTCCCGAACACCTCGAGCGTGACGTGGCCGTAGAGCCGCGCCCAGATCTGGATCATCAGGTACGTCACACCCAGATCCAGTTTCTCGGCGGGGAACTTCTGGCCCGACTCCGACAGCGCCGCCAGCAGTTCGGTCTGGAAGTGCACCAGATCCTCACGCAACTCCGGCGGGATGACGTCCGTCGATGGCGTGACGATGTCGTAGTTCGCCAGCAGCCTGCCCGCCGCGGCCAGGAAAACCCGGCCGAAGGGCTCGTCGAAGCGGCGCAGCGCGCGGGCCTGGCCCGCGCCGGGCGAGGCGAACACCAGGGTGAACTCCCTGGTGTGCGTCAGCGCCCAGCGCCGGAAGCCACGGCAGATGGCGAAGAACTGCGCGGCGCCGTCGTCGGGCAGCGTGGCGATCTCGGCGGTCAGTTCCCCGGCCAGGTCGGCGCAGAAGTCCAGCCGCAGCCGCTCCAGCAGGTCTTCGAGCGAGTCGTAGTACCGGTACAGCGCGGGCGCGGTGACTCCGAGTTCGCGCGCGATGGCACGCAGGGTGACCGCATCGGGCCCGCGCTCGACCAGCAGCGCGCTGGCCACCCGCCGGATGTCGGTGTCGGTCACCACCGGCGCGCGGCCCCGTGGTCTGGACTGTTGCACTGATCGATTCAAGCGTATTCGACGTCCCAGCGCTTGATCCCGTTCAGCCAGCCCGACCGCAGCCGCACCGGCTCGGACACCTGGCGCAGGTTGGGCATCACGTCGGCGATGGCGTTGAACATCAGATCGATCTGCAACCGGGCCAGGTTCGCGCCGACGCAGTAGTGCGTGCCGGTGCCGCCGAAGCCCACGTGCGGGTTCGGATCGCGCAGCACGTCGAAGGTGAACGGATCCGCGAACGCTTCCTCGTCGAAATTGGCCGAGCTGTAGAACAGTCCGAGCCGTTGGCCCTTCTTGATCTCCTGGCCCCCGAGCACGGTGTCCTGTGTGGCGGTGCGCTGGAAGGCCGTGACCGGGGTCGCCCACCGGACGATCTCGTCGGGCGCGGTGCGCGGACGCTGCTGCCGGTAGATCTCCCACTGCTCGGGATGGTCAACGAACGCTTTCATGCCGTGGGTGATCGAGTTGCGCGTGGTCTCGTTTCCCGCCACCGACAGCAGGATGACGAAGAACGCGAACTCGTCCGAGCCGAGGTGCTCGCCGTCGATATCGGCGTTCACCAACTGGGTGACGATGTCCTCGGCCGGGCAGGCGCGCCGCTGTTCGGCCATGTTCCAGGCGTAGCCCATCACCTCGGCGGTGGCGGCGTGGTGATCGCCCTCGAATTCGGGATCGTCGTAGGAGATCATCTGGTTGGACCAGTCGAAGATCTTCTTGCGGTCCTCCTGCGGGATGCCGATCAGTTCGGCGATGGCCTGCAACGGCAGTTCACAGGCGACCTGTTCGACGAAGTCGCCGCTGCCGGACTTTCTGGCCTCGTGCACGATCCGCGCGGCGCGTTCGGTCAGCGCGGCGCGCAGGCTCTCCACCGCCCGCGGGGTGAAGCCCTTGGAGATGATGCGGCGGGTCTTGGTGTGCTTGGGCGGGTCTTGGTTGAGCAACAGCATGTCGCCGAGCATGTCGATCTGCTCGCGCGTGGTCTCCTCGTTGAACCGGATGATCGCGGTGTTCTCGTGCGAGGAGAACACCTCGGGATTCTTGGAGATCTCCTTGATGTGCGCGAGCTTGGAGACGACCCAGTAGCCGCCGTCGTCGAAACCGCTGGCCCGATCGGACTGAGCGCACCACCATACCGGGGCGGTGCGGCGCAGTTCGGCGAACTCCTCGATGGGCAGGCGGGTGGCGAGCAGATCGGGGTCGGTGAAGTCGAAACCCGTCGGGATCGAGGGCGTGGTCACGGTCACGGCTAACTCCTACGGCGGTCTGGGCGCAGACCTGGCGAACACGGTCACCAGTGATGCAACCACAGAACCGAGCTTCGTGAACAGCGTTTAGTAAAACCCGTTTACTTTTCATGCCGCCGGTCCGCCCACCGGACCACGGACGGAGGTGGCAGGTATCGGCCATTACCCCGATTCAGGTGTACACCGACGCCGCGGACCACCTCTAATGAGAGCAGCAGCCCTACTCCGGCCGGAGGTGCCATGCCCAGTCTCTACGACCACGTCGGCGGCGACGAGGTGCTCCATCGTGTCGAAGCGGCGTTCTACGACAAAGCGCTCAGCGACCCGGTGCTGAAGACGTTGTTCACCGAACGACTGCCGCGACACGTCGACCATCTCACCTGGTTCACCGCCGAATCGTTCGGCGGCCCGGATCGATTTACCCGAGAGCTCGGATTCGAATACATCATCGCGGTGCACCGCGGCCTGCGGATCACCGACGAGCAGCGGGAACGTTTCGTCGAGGTGTACATGCAGACCTTCGAGGAGGCCGGACTGCTGGAGAACGAAGAGTTCCGCACCGCGGTCTATGAGCACGTCGCATTCGGATCACGGGTGGCGCAGCAGAATTCGCATGCGACCAGCGATTCGGAGTTGCACCCGATCCGCGAGGTCCCACGCTGGAGTTGGGCGGGCGACGACTGACTCAGCGCAGCGTGATCAGCGGCGGCGGCTGCCATCGCCTCCGCAACACCACCGGCTTGGGCGCGAACAACGCCAGGCTCGCCGAGAACGGATCGGATTCCGGGATGGGCAACCAGTTGCCCCTGGGGACGCCGGACCGGGATCGTGCTGCTGGAGTGTGAGATCGTATCGCGATGAGGTCCAGTCCTCCATGATCCCGTTCCGCCTCCCGATGCGATCGGTCGCAGCGCCAGATCCGTCCCGGAGTACATCCGCCTGTTTGCGGAAAAGTAGCTGACCAGCGGTACCTGTCACCCGATCGCCGAGAGCGGCGGGACTTCGCGCGAATCGCGTCAGAGCACCGGTAACAGCGGCGGGGGACGCCAGCGCCCCTGGACGGCCTCCGCCTTCGGCGCGTACAGGCGCAGGGTCAGCGAGAATTGTCCGGATTCGGGAATCGGCAGCCAGTTCCCGGCCGCGACGCCCGCCCTCGGGTCGGTGTACTGCAACGCGATGTCGACGGACCCATCGGGGTTGACCGTCACCGGATCCGGATGGCCGACCGCGTAGATGCCGGCCGGATTGGGCACCAGATAGTTGTCGGCGGCATAGGCGGTCAGCGACCAGAACTCGTCCACGGGCGGCAACTGGCCGGGCGCGAAATGCAGCCGGAATCGGCCCGTGCCACCTCCGGCGTCCGTCGACGCGAACAGCGTCGGATAGTAGGCGTTCTCGGTCATCAGGCTGGCGCCGAGCGCCACGTGAGCGATGACGGCGCGCAGCAGATAGTTGGTGCCGAACCTGCCGACGTCGGGGTCGACCAGCCAGCCGTTCTCGTTGACCGTCCGCGCCCCCAGAGATACCGGGATCTGCTGCCGTGCGGTCTCCACCGCCGCCGTGAGCTCGGTATCCGAAATGCCCTCGACTGTGCCACCCGGCCGGATCCCGATCTTCTCGGACCGCCGCATGGCGGGCGCGTCCTCGGGCGCGGTCGGGTTGGTCGACAGCAACGCGCACATCCGGTCGAAGAACACCCGCGGGTCCATCCCGGCGACCCACTCGGGTGGCGGCTGTACGCTCGATTGCCCCGTCCCGGTGGGCGCAGGCGGCTCGGTGCCCGCCACCCAAGCGCTCAACGGCACCAATCGCAATCCCTCTTGCGCGGCGCGCACCGCCGGGAGATCGCTCTCGCCGTCGACCCGGATCCGGACGATCAGCCACACCGTCGGCGTCGGCATCGGCAACGGCGTGAGACCTTCCGGTAGCGCACCCGACCACCCCGGACCGGTCACCGCATAGGTATACGGCGGCCCGGCCGACTCAGTCGCCGGCCGACGGCTGCTGGGGTTGTGCACGTTGTTCGTCCAGGCGTCCGTCACCTTGGCCAGCCAGAACCGGCCCTCGTCCAGCGCGGGGACGCTCAGCACCATCGGCTCGCTCGCCACATCGAGCCACGCGGTGGAACGCAGCGTGTCGCGGTCGAGCCGTACCACGTCTCGCTGCGCCGGGGTGGGCAGCGAGGCGGCGTGGTGGAAGCGGTTGATCGGCGTGACCATCTCCGCAGCCACCCGGGTGACGTCCAGCAGCACCAGAGGGTAGCCGAATACGTAGGCGTCTTTGGCGATCGTGGCAGCGTCACCTGGGGCGGGATGCGGCCCGGAATCCTGGCCGAATCCGCCGCATGCCGCCGATCCCAACGCGGCCACCGACGACATCGCGATGCCGAGCGCCGTGCGCCGCGACATCGTGAGCTTGCCTTCGGTCCTCTCGTCCATGATCCGCTCCGCCTCCGATCCTATCGGCACCGCGATTCCCGCACCGGAGCGCGACCGCACTCCGCGACGGAAATCGCAGCTCGAGGGCGTTTGCGGAGGTTCGCCGCGAGAACACGCGGGAAGGAGCGCCGCCCTCGCTCAGAATTCCAGGACGGTGTTCATGATGGTGCCCGCACTGGTGGCCACCACCCCGCCGATCATCGCGCCGGCGATCATCTTCGGCGACTGCAATCCGCCGCCGCTCCACTTCTCCCAGGCGAATCTGCCGCCCGCGTAGATGATGCTGACGATGCCCGACGCGAGCGCGAACCAGGTCAGGTACCGGACGAACTGTAAGAGCTTGTCCGCCAGGGGCGGCGCCTCCGGGGTCGGATTGCCGATCTGCGCCAACGTCGTGAACGAATCGCCGACCGACGCAAGAATGATGCTCACCGTCTACTCCCTCTACGCTCGAATACAACCCTGCCGCCGACCAGCCGCTTTGCGAAAGCCGTTCGACCACCGATGAATTCGGCCACGAACCAGGATACGGGCCCAGACGCCGCCGCGGTGCGCGCACTGCGCGGAACCTTCGCGCCCAGCGGCGGAACGGGCAGCAGGCTCAGGAGTTCGGCTACCCGGGCGCGGGCGAGGGAAACACGAACTTCCCTGCGCTACATGGACCTGACTGCATCGCGGCGAGCGAACGGATACGATCTTCTCAGCGAATCACTTGCCCCTGTCCCGAATCCAGAATGAGCGAACGACGATGATCCTGGCCGCCGCTTACGACACCCTGGCGCAGATCGGCAATCCCAGCCCCGAGGCACCGCCGATCTCCGACAAGTTCCTCCAACTGGTCCGCTACCTGACGTGGTTCGTGCTCCTGTCGGGCATCTGCGGCATCATCTACGCCGGTGGCCGCTTCGCCTGGGAGAAGTGGACCGGCGGCGGACTCGAGTCACCGAAGATGGTGGCCGGAGCCATGATCGGCGGGGTGGTGGCCACCAGCGCGGGCACCATCATGAACGCCGTCATCGGCTGATCCGCCGCGGACCGAATCGCGAACCGCTATAGCCTTTCGCTATGACAAGCGGGCGATGCGCGGTGAGCAGGGCAGGTTCGCGCTGTCAGCGCAGAATGCCCGCGTTTCGCGCTGCGCGCAGCCAGTCCGGGAACTCCCCGAGCAAACGGGCGTAGAGCTGCGCGTCGTCGACCTGATCGATGTCGTCGAGGGCGAAGAAACCCGCGTTGTCGACCGCCCGGTCGGACAATTCGTCCAGAGCGCGCAGCAGACCGTAGTTGGCGCGACCGAGCCCGACGAACTGCCAGAAGGCGGGCAACCGCGCGGCTTCGCGCATGAGCGCCGTGATCTCGCGCTTCTTGGCGAAGCCGCCGTCGGTGAAGAACAACACGAGCGTGGGACGGCCACCAGGGCGCAACGAGTCGATGATGTCGCGCATGACCGGCAGTTCGTCGTTGCGGCCGCCGAGCCGGTCGTAATCGATGTCGCCGTGGGTTCCGCCGAGATGCAGATAGGTCCGGGCCCAGTCGTCACCGTGCTCGACGGTGATGTCGGGCAGCTTGGCGAACGAGAGGGCGTACAGGTACGCCTCCAAGGTGCCGTCGTCGTCGAGCTGGGTGGCCACCGGAATCATCCGCTGCACGACGCGGTGCACCACCTGATCGCGGTACTGCCGTTGCATGCTGCCGGTCTTGTCGATGACCAGCACGACGCGGGCACGGATGCCGAAAGCGTCCTTGTCGATGAGGACCTTCGCGACCTCACGCTTGCGCAGGTCCAGTTTCGCGCGCTTTTCGAAGGAGAGCTTCGCCTCGCCGGGAACGGTGAACACCTCCGCCGCCGGGGCGAGATTCGCCACCGGCCGATCCGGAGAAGGAACGTTCGCACCGGCGGGTTCCTCGTCCACACTCACCCCGTGATCGGTGACCAGCGCGGCGAACCCACCCGCATAGCCTTGCCCGACCGCACGCACCTTCCACGTCCCCTGGCGGCGGTACAGCTCGAGCGCGATCACCACGGATTCGCTGCTCAACCCTTCTATGCGGTACTCGTACAGAACGTTTCCCGCGGCGTCGGCGACCGTGGCGACCGGCGGCGCGAACCGGCCGAAGGTCTGCGCCGGATCGTCGAGTGTGAGCACCGCACGCAACTGGGCGATGTCCGCGGGCAGATCACCCAGCGAAACCGACAGCACTCCGGGCGTTCCCGCCGCCAGCGCGACACCGGGCGCGCTGGGCTGGTTGAAGAACACGAAATCCGCGTCGGATCGCACGCGCCCCACTTCGGTCACCAGTAGCGCCGACACATCGACCGCCGCCTCGGTGCGCACCGACACCAGTACGTGAGCCAGGTCCAGCACACCGTTCTGACCCTTGACCAATGCCGCGCCCATCGAAGCTCCCAGCCGTCGTCACTCCGCAATCGTCACCGGGATCAGGGTAAGGCCGGCCCGGGCCGGATGCGGAGTGTTCGCCGCGGCGATACCGGTTCACCCGCCGCAGAATTCGCCATCGCCGTCAGCGGATACCGGTGCCGCTCAGCGTGGCCATCGGCGGCCGATCGGCCGCGGGCGCCGCGCCCGGCACCGCATGCCAGCTCGAGCCGTCCGGGAGATACTGCGTCAGCGGGACGCCCGAATCGGGGATTCCGAACCGGTCGAGCAGCGTCGCGATCACCTGCCTGCTCATCTCGGCCAATTCGTGCAGCGGCCGATTGCGATGCACGCGGGCGCCGAGATCGACCTGCCCGATGGCGCCGGCCCCGTGCCTGCGCCAGGTGTCGATCAGGATGCCGATCTCGACGCCGTAGGCAGGTGCGAACGGCAACGACCGCAGCAGTTCCCGGGTGGCCGCGTACTCGCCGCCCAGCGGCTGGCGCAACTCGGCCAGCTCCGGCGCGAGCGCGGTGAGCAGCGGCCGGGCCACGAGTTGGGTGACGCGTCCGCCGCCGTCGGGAGCGTCGCCGAACGGCCGGCGGTAGAACCCTTTCACCAACCGCAGTCGGTCGTCGGACAGCAGTGGCGCGAGCAGCGACGGCACGAACCGCGGGTCGGGAGCGACGAGATCCGCGTCGACGAACACGATGAGATCACCGGACGCCACCGCCAGCGACCGCCACAGCACCTCCCCTTTGCCCGGACACGGCGGCACGGCGGGCAGCGCTTGCTCGCGGGAATAGACGGTCGCGCCCGCCGCTCGGGCGCGGGCGGCGGTCCGGTCGGTGGAGCCGGAATCGAGCACGATCAGCTCGTCGACCAAGGTGCCGACCAGGTCACGGATCGAGCCCACCACATCCGCGACGGTGTCCTCCTCGTTCAGAGCGGGAACGACCACCGAGACGGTGCGGTGCCGCTTGCGTTCGAGTAGCTCGTCGTGCGACCACGCGCGGTCGTAGTGCACGACGCCGGTTGCCGTCACCGTGGCTCCCCGTTCCGCGACGGCAGCGCGAGACTGAGCACGACGAGCACCAGCGCGATCGCCGCGACCATCCACAGCACAGTGACGCAGGCGGCGAGGAAGGTGTGCGCGGCGGCGATCTGTCCGGCCACGTCGGCCCCCGCGCCGGGACAGGTGTGCGCGTCGAGGTGCGGGGTCGGCGAACGCAGCGCCGATTCGGCGCAGTCGGCGAACGACGTGACGACACCGTCGCGCTGGGCGGTCGTCGCCGGAGAGTTCGTCAGCGATGCCGCCAGAACGGCTTTCGCATGACCGACGCCGAGGTCGGTGTCGGCGTCGACCCGGCGGAAGAACAGCGCGCCGAGAACCGCCACGCCCAGCGAACTGCCGATCTGCTGCACGGTCGGCACCGTTCCGGACGCCGAACCGGTCGCCCGTTCCGCGACGCCCGCCATCATGGCCGCGGGCAGCGGCGCGGCGAACAGCCCCATCCCGGCTCCGGCGGCGAAGACCGGTACGGCGAGCCGCCCCAGATCGATCGCCGCGTCCTCGGGGTCGACGGTCAGCGCGATGACCACGATGGCGACCGCGAACACCAGCACCCCGAGGGTGAGCCCGCGACTGCCGAGCCGCGCCACCAGGATCGGCGAGGTGAGCGCGCCACACGCGCCGCCGAGCGCGAAGGGCAGCACCAGGATTCCGGTTCGCAAGGCGGTGAATCCCAAGCCGGATTGCGCCATCACCGACACGGTGAACAAGAACGCGGCGAAGATCCCGAAGAACAGCAGCGTGAGCACGGAGCCGACCGCGAAACCCCGGTCCGCGAAGAGATCGATCCGCAGCAGCGGGCTTTCCCCGGCCCGCAGCCGCCTGCGCTGATGCCAGACGAATACGACGAGCAGCCCGAGCCCGGCGCCGAGCAGCCCGAACAGCTGTAGGGGCCAGCGTTGTTCCCGTCCGGCCGCGAGCGGATACAGCAGGGCGACCAGTCCGCTGCTCGCCAGCAGCGCGCCGGCGACATCCAGCCGTTCCCTGGTCGGGGGCCTGCCGACGTGCAGATGCCGGTGCGCCAGCAGCAACCCCAGGACGCACAGCGGCACGTTCAGCAGGAAGATCGCGCGCCAGCCCAGGCCGAACGGATCGGAAGCGATGACCGCGCCGCCGAGCAACGGCCCCACGATGGCCGCCAGACCGGCGGCCGCGCCGTAGAACCCGAAGGCCAACGGCTGCTTGCCCTTCGGGAACACCGCGCTGATGATGGCGATGACCTGCGCGGACATCGCCGCGGCGGACAGGCCCTGGACAGCGCGCGCCGCGATCAGCTCGCCGGGCAGGTGGGCCAGGCCGCACCACACCGAGGCCATGGTGAACGCCGCCATGGCGCCGAGGAAGACGCGCCGCCGCCCGATCGACTCCCCGATCCGCGCGGCGGTCATCAGTGTGCCCGCGAAGGCCAGGCTGTAGCCCGCCACGACGAACACCTGCGCCGAACCGGGCGCCGCCAGATCCTTGGCGATGCTCGGCAGCGCGGTGTTGACGATCGTCATGTCCAGCATCTGCATGAACACCGCGAGCAGGCACGCGCCCAGCGCGGCCCACTCCGGCGGGCCGACGACCACCGAAGGCGTGCCGGTGGCGATGCTCGCCCGCGTACTCATGGAAGGGCGCCGACCCGCACCGCGCGGTCGCCTTTCGCGGCGACGTCGGCCACGATCGCCTGCATGGCGGTGACGTAGCGCCCGATCGCCTCGTGCGCCTGCGGCGTGTCGGGGAACAGCAGGCTGAGGGTGGTGACGTCGGTGAACCTGTTGATCCAGATGTAGACCTCGCGCGAACTGCCGCGGTTGGCGAACATGCCGCCGTCGATCTTGTCGAACATCTCGACGCCCGCCATTTTGCGAATGTCCAGGTAGGACAGCATGCGCGCGTTCCAACCCGGCCGAGTGCGGATACCGAGTTCGGGCGGCGCCAGTTGCAGTGCCCGGTGCAAGGACGCGTCGGTCAGGTCTTTGCCCTGGTCATATGCTTGCTGCGCCGCCGCTACCACGTCCGCGAAAGACTGCTCGGCGCCCACCGAGAAGGCCACCGGGATCAGATTCGTGTACCACCCGACCGAGGCGGCCTCGCCGTCGGTGCGGCGCGTGTTCACCGGCGTGAGACCGAAATACCAGTCGCCACCCGCCAATTCGATCTCCGCGAGCGCGGCCGCGGCGAACAGTCCGCCGGTGAACCGGCCGTCGTGCGCCCGGCAGGCCTCCTCGAAGCGCAGCGCACCCGGTTCGTCGATGAGGACGGTGGTCACCTGCGCGCCCCGGACGTGCTGGTCTCCGTCGACCCACAGGTCCACCGGGAAACCGGGCACGTCACCGCCGTTGCGCCGCAGCAGATCCAGCCAGACGGAGATCTGCGATGAGTCGGCGGTCAGCTCGGCGCTGTGGCGGCGCTCGCGCTCGCAGTACGCGATGTGGCCGGTCACCGGCGCGAGAGTCGGGCTGCCGCCGGACAATTCGCTGCCGTAGAGCGTCAGCAGGTCTACGCACGACAGTGCCTGTGCCACACCGTCGGTGTGCAGGTGATCCACTGCCGCGTACATCGTGAACGACTCCGCGTGCTCGATGACGCCGAAACTGAAGCAGTCCCAGTCCAGCGGGCCGGGCGTCTCGGCGAAGACGTGCGCTCGGATGGTGTCGCTTTCGCTGTGGACGCCGTGTTCGGTCGGCACCATCCGGATGTCCGCCGGGTCGAGTACCCGGCGCTCCACCCGGTCCTCCGGGGTGCGGACGAACCAGCTCCAGAACGTGTCGTGCCTGCGCAGGAAAGCGTCGACCGTGCGCGTGAGCGCGGCATGGTCCGGGACGCCGGGAATCGTGAACGCGAGCATGCACACCCGCGAAACGCGGAAGCCCGCATCGGCATTGCGGTATGTGGTGCGCAGGTATTCCTCCTGCTGATGTGACGGCGGCGCCGGATGCGCCGGGGCACGGCGCGCCGCGGCGAGCGATTCCGGTGCCGCGCGCCAACTGGTGAGCTTTCCCGCAGCGGGATGCCATTCGTCGATGAAACCGAAATTGACCACAGGTGTTCTCGATTCGTGCCGGCGAGGAGAAATCCTCGGCTGAACCCCCATGAAAGTTAACGACTTCGATCATCCGACGACCATGGGTAGCACGGAATCTTGTGACCACCACCAGCAGACGGCGCGGGCGGGTCGTCGAGTTTCCCAAGAATGCTCGCGAGCGCTTGCCGGGCATCGTGACCGCGCCCTACTTTCGCCACCACTACGGTGCACGAAGCAGGTTCGGAGGTCTTGCGTGCGGGCACGAACGACAGGCAGGCCAGGCGCGATCATCACCTCGATCGCCGTCGCGCTCGCGCTCGCCGCTACACCGCTGTCACCGGCCTGGCCTGCGGCGACAGCGGAACCTACGGCCCGGACACCGGACACGGTGACCGCGGATGACGCCCGAGTGGTCGGCATCGAGCCTGGCACCGGTCGGCTGACCGACGTGCGGATCCATTCCGCCGCTATGGGTACGACGATCCCGGTGAAAGTCATCCGCGCACCGGATAATTCGGCACCCGCGCCGACGCTGTATCTGCTCAACGGAGCCAGCGGCGGCTCGGAAGGAAGCAACTGGACCGATCGGACCGATATCGAGGATTTCTTCCGGGACAAACAAGTGAATGTCGTCGTGCCCATGGGCGGCGAGGGAAGTTATTTCGCGGATTGGCGGACGGACGATCCGGTGCTGGGCAGGCAACGCTGGACGACATTTCTCACCAGAGAACTGCCGCCGCTGATCGACGCCGCTTTCGCCGGCAACGGCGCCAACGCCGTCGCCGGAATCTCCATGGCGGCCACCTCGGTATTCCAGCTCGCCCTCAACGCACCCGGGCTCTATCGAGCCGTCGGCTCCTACAGCGGATGCGTCCGCACCAGCGATCCGCAAGGCCAAGCCATGGTCGCCGCCGTCGTCACCCGCTGGCGCGGCAACGCCCTCAACATGTGGGGCCCGCCCACCGATCCCCGATGGGCCGCCAACGACCCGTACCTGCACGCGGATCAACTGCGCGGCACTGCCATCTACGTCTCCACCGGCACCGGCATGCCGGGACCGTTCGACCGGCCCGACGGGCCCGGCATCGACGGCAATCGCGACAAACTGGTCAGCCAGCTCGTCACCGGCGGCTTCCTGGAGGCGATCATCAACCAGTGCGCTCACGTCCTGAGCGATCGATTGCGTGCCTTGAACATCCCCGCGACGTTCGACTTCCGTCCCTCCGGCACGCACTCCTGGGGCTACTGGCAAGAGGACCTGCACAACTCGTGGCCGCTGATCGCCGCGGCGCTGGCGACCCCCGCCACCGGATAGCCGGGTGAGCGGGCCGCGTCACCGCGCGCGGGAAGATTCCGCGGCGCCGGTGATATTGCGCGCCATCCCGCCGAAGATGGCCGCGTGGAACGGCGCGATGGATTTCCAGTACAGATGCCCGGCCAGTCCGTGCGGTTCGAACACCGCGCACTGGCGGTAGGTGGCGCCCGGACCGTCCGGCTCGACCGCGAGCTCGAGCCACGCCCGTCCCGGTACCCGCATCTCGGCGCGCAGGCGCAGCATCCGAGGTCGTTCGATCCGCTCCACCCGCCACCAATCCAGCGCCTCCCCTTCGTGCAGCCGGTGTGGATCGCGGCGTCCACGGCCGAGACCGACGCCGCCGGCGAGCCGGTCGATCCAACCGCGCAGTGACCAGGCCAGCGGGAAGGAATACCAGCCGTGCTCGCCCCCGATAGCCTCGATCACCCGCCACAGCGTCGCGGGGTCGGCATCGGTGTGGCGTTCGCGCACGTCCCGGTACAGCGACCCGCCCGACCACGCCGGGTCGGTGGGCAGCGGGTCCGACGGCGCGCCCGGCGGATGGGCGTCCGACCACCTGGTCGGTACGTCCAGATCGCGAATCTTCTCCAGCGCCAACGCGACTGCTCTGCGATAACCGGTCGGTCCGTCCGGTGGGTCCGGGATGAGGCCCGCGATCGCGTGGTCGCGGCAGACCACGTCGTTGATCAGCGACTCCATGAGCGGAACGGCGATCGCGCGCGGCACCGGGGTCACCAGATTCACCCACTGCGCCGACAACCACGGCGTCAGCACCGGCACCGGCACGATCAGCCGTCGCGGCAGCTGGGCCACTTCGGCGTAGGCGCGCATCATCTGTACGTAGGTCAGCACGTCCGGGCCGCCGATGTCGAACGCGCCGCCCGCGCCTTCGGGCAGCGTCGCCGCCCGCGTCAGGTAATACAGCACGTCACGCACCGCGATCGGCTGGATCCGGTTGCGCACCCAGCGCGGGGTGACCATCAGCGGCAGACGCTCGGTCAGATAGCGCAGCATCTCGAAACTGGCCGAGCCGGAACCGATGATCACCGCGGCCCGCAGCACCAGGGCGGGTACCGCGCCCGCCTGCAGGATCTCGCCGACCTCGGTGCGGGAGGCCAGGTGCCGCGACAGCCGCTGCGCACCCGGGACGATGCCGCCCAAGTAGACGATCCTGGTCAGCCTCGCGTGCGCCGCCTCGGCCGCGACCAGCGTGGCGGCCTCCCGGTCCACCGTGTCGAAGTCAGCGCGGGTCAGCGAATGGACCAGGTAGTACAGCACCTCCTGCCCCGCCAGCGCGCCGCGCACGTCGGCGGCCGAGGTCACGTCGCCCGCCACCACTTCGACGCGATCGCGCCAGGGGGCCTCGGCGAGCTTGCCGGGTGTGCGTGCCAGCACGCGAACCGAGTGACCCGCGCGTAGCAACTCCGGCACCAGCCGTCCGCCGATGTAGCCGGTCGCACCGAACACCACACACCGCACGGCAACCACCCTTCCGATGACCTGCTCAGGTGATGACCGGGGATGCCGGGGCCAAACAGCGACTCCAGTGCGCACAGAACCCGGAATCGACCGCGTCGCCTGATCACGAGTCCCGCTCGATCTCGTGGCGCGTGCCAGACTGGGCCGGTGAGCGAACGCAGCAAAAGCGACAAACCGGACGAACTCACGCCGCGTGATCGCGGTGATGTCATCGGTGTGGGCCTGCTGTGGCTGGCCAAGTGGGCGGTGTGCATCGTCGCGATCGCGGCGGGCGCGTGGGTGCTCGGCTTCCTGGTCGCCCGGCTGTGGGTAGTGATCCTGCCGGTGGCGCTGGCGATCGTGATCGCCACCGTGCTGTGGCCGCCGGTGCGCTGGCTCACCGCCCGCGGCTTGCCGCCCGCCGCGGCGGCCTCGCTCGCGGTGCTCGGTTTCCTCGGTGTGCTCGCCGGTGTCATCGCGCTGATCGTGCCCTCGGTGGTCGACCAGGTCCCGGAACTGGCCGACAAGGCGAGCGCGGGCGTCAACCAGGTGCGCGACTGGTTGCAGGGGCCGCCGTTGCGAATCCGCGAAGAGCAGTTGAATTCGGCGGTCGACGCCATCGTGTCCCGGTTGCAGTCGAGTTCCGCGCAGATCGCCACCGGCGTATTCAGCGGCGTGACCACCGCGACGTCGGCGCTGATCACCCTGTTCCTCGTGCTGGTACTGAGCTTCTTCTTCGTCAAGGACGGGCCGCGTTTCCTGCCCTGGCTGCACAGCGTCTCCGGCAGCCGCGGCGGCAGGCACCTGGAAGAGGTGCTCAGCCGGATCTGGGTCGTGCTCGGCGGGTTCATCCGGACCCAGGCGCTGGTCAGCCTGGTCGACGCGGTGCTCATCGGCGCCGGTCTGGTCATCCTCGGGGTACCGCTGGCGCTGGTGCTCGCGGTGATCACCTTCCTCGGCGGATTCGTGCCGATGGTCGGCGCGTTCGTCGCGGGCGCCCTCGCGGTGCTGGTCGCGCTGGTGGGCAACGGCTTCGTCACCGCGCTGATCGTGCTCGGCATCGTCGTGGCCGTACAGCAACTGGAGGGCAACGTGCTGCAACCGGTGTTGCAGAGCCGCAGCATGCAGTTGCACGCGGTCATCGTGCTGCTCGCGGTCACCGCGGGCGGCTCGCTCTACGGGATCGTCGGCGCGTTCCTGGCCGTGCCGGTCGTCGCGATCGCCGCGGTGGTCCTGCGTTACCTCGGCGAGCAGATCGACGCGGCCACCGCGCCACCGCCGGAACCGGAGAGCGAACCCGCGGACTGACGCAGTACCGCGCGCCATCCTTGCACTCAGTCCGAATGTAACTATCGCCGTCGCCCCCTGCGGTTTCTAGCGTCAGTGGACATGACAACTGATGTGGGCACCCCGCTCAACGACATCGCCGACGCGACGGCGAAGGCGGTGGCCGACGACCCGGCGAACGCGCTGGTGGTGTTCCGTGCCTCCGGGACTCCCGAGGGGACAGTGGGCAGCGCGATCACGCTCGGTAGGCACACCGTGCGCGTGGACGAACCACCCGCGCTCGGCGGCGCGGACACCGCGCCCAATCCGGTCGAGGTGTACCTGGCGTCGCTCATCGCCTGTCAAGTGGTGACCTATCGGTTCTGGGCCCAGCGCCTCGGCATCACGATCGACGAACTGGCGGTGAGCGCCGAAGGCGATCTCGACGTGCGCGGGTTCTTCGGCTTGGATGAGAACGTTCGCCCCGGCTTCCAGGCGGTGCGGGTGACCGTCCGCCTCAGCGGGCCCGAGACCGAGCAGCGCTATGCCGAACTCCAGCAGGCCGTCGACGCACACTGCCCGGTACTGGATCTCACGACCGGGCGCACTCCGGTCGACACCAGGCTGATCACCGATTAGCCGCCGTCCCAACCAGCTCGATCACTCACCAGAAGGAGGACCTTCCCGATGACCGAACCCGACCTGTCGCAGGACTGGAGCTTCGAGACGAAGCAGATCCACGTCGGACAGATTCCGGACGGCACGACCAACGCCCGCGCCCTGCCGATCTACCAGACCACCTCCTACACCTTCCGCGACACCGCGCACGCGGCGGCGCTGTTCGGTCTGGCCGAGCCCGGCAACATCTACACCCGGATCATGAACCCGACCCAGGACGCGGTGGAGCAGCGCATCGCCGCCCTGGAAGGCGGCGTGGCCGCTCTGCTGCTGGCCTCCGGGCAGGCCGCGGAGACCTTCGCGATCCTCAACATCGCCGGAGCGGGCGACCACATCGTGTCCAGCCCCCGGCTCTACGGCGGCACCTACAACCTCTTCCACTACTCGCTGCCCAAGCTCGGCATCGAGGTCTCGTTCGTCGACGACCCCGACGACCTCGAGCAGTGGAAAGCCGCCATCCGCCCGAACACCAAGGCGCTGTACGGCGAAACGATCTCCAACCCGCAGAACCACATCCTCGACATCCCGGGGATCGCGGGCGTCGCCCACGACAACGGTGTGCCGTTGATCGTGGACAACACCGTCGCCACGCCGTACCTGATCCAGCCGCTGGCCCATGGCGCCGACATCGTCGTGCACTCGGCCACCAAGTACCTCGGCGGACACGGCGCGGCCATCGCGGGCGTGATCGTGGACGGCGGCAAGTTCGACTGGACCGGCGGCCGCTTCCCCGGCTTCACCGAACCCGACCCGAGCTACCACGGTGTCGTGTACGCCGAACTCGGCGCGCCCGCCTACGCGTTGAAGGCGCGCGTGCAACTGCTGCGCGACCTCGGCTCGGCGGTCTCGCCGTTCAACGCGTTCCTGATCAGCCAGGGCCTGGAGACGCTGAGTCTGCGGGTGGAGCGGCACGTGCAGAACGCGCAGGCGGTGGCCGAATTCCTCACCACCCGTTCGGAAGTCACCTCGGTGTCCTACGCGGGCCTGCCGTCGTCGCCGTGGTACGAGCGCGGCCGCGCCCTCGCCCCGAAGGGCACCGGCGCGGTGATCGGCTTCGAGCTGGCGGGCGGCGTGGACGCGGGCAAGCGGTTCGTCGAGGCGCTGCGCCTGCACAGCCACGTGGCCAACATCGGCGACGTCCGCTCGCTGGTGATCCACCCGGCCTCCACCACCCACTCGCAACTGACGCCGGAAGAGCAACTGGCCGCGGGCGTCACCCCCGGCCTGGTCCGACTCGCGGTCGGCATCGAGGGAATCGACGACATCCTCGCCGACCTGCGCGCCGGATTCGACGCGGCATCCTGACGCGTTGGCCCCGCCGGGTGTGCCCGGCGGGGATCGGGTGGTCAACTCCTCCCGCACGGGAGCCGCACACCCGCCTTGGGCGCGCTGCTAACCGCGAAAAACATTGCCCCGGCGCAAACTCGCTGGAGTCCGCGAACACAGCCTCTCCGCAGCACCCGTACACGGTCACCGTACATGCCCAGGACCAGCAGCCCGACTGGTTCAACGTGCTCGATGCCCGCGTGTCGATGTCACTGCGGGGCGCTTCGACCGCTTTGTCGGATGCCTGGGCCGCTTCGCGGAACTTGGCCGCGAAGAAGCGCATCCGCTCCGAGGTGAGGTAGCCGTCGCGGAGTGTCGTGCTGACCAGTTCGCCAACCACCTCGAACGCCCCCACACGACGGGGGATCGGATGGGCTCTTGATCAGGCCACGGCGTGGCTCGGAACCCGCGCAGCGGGGCAAAGCCCCGTTTCGAGGGTGGTTTCCCTGATTTCCGTTGAAGAAAACCAGCAGCAGCGCAGTCGCGATTGGTTGACCACGGCGACAGGGCTATTCGGCGCTGTCACGCGGATTCGATTGGCAGGGGCGCGTTTCACCGCAATCGAAAATAAATCGAACTGCCGCGCATCCGTACGGCTTTCTGGACCGAACTAGAAGGGTAGGTACATGTCCTCTTCAGAATGAGGTGGGTAAGTCCATGGGCATAGCAGTACCCGGAATCGAAACTGCAGCACACCCGTTCTTCCGCCGCGCCGCCACTCTGGTCGTCGCGGGCGCCATTCCGTTGTCCTTGGTCGGCGCCGCCGCGACCGCCACCGCGAACCCGCTGCCGGAGATCTCCGTCCAGGTCCCGTTCGCCCCGGGGCCCGGCCTCGGCGTCATCCCGGTGGCCGATCCCGCGGACCCCGAGGCTCTTCCGCCCGCGCCCCCGGTTTCCGCGGGCCGCAACGACCTGAGCGTCAACCGGCCGATGCCGGATCCGAACCTGCTCGCGCCGATCGATCCGCAGCGGCTGCACCTGCCCAACCCCGCAGCCCCGGCTCCCGCGGTCGCGCCGATCGAGGCGCCGCCCGGCACGCTGCGCGTGGGTTCGGTGGTGATCGGCCGCCCGGACTTCATGACTCCCGAGCAGGGCAAGATGTTCAACGACGCGATCGCGGGCCCGGAAGCAGGCATCGCGCAGACCCTGGATTCGGCGGGCTTCGATCCGTCGCGTTCCGACCGCATCGCCGCCGACCTGATCGGCTCCACCGCCATCGGCGCCTCGGCGGGCAGCATGGTGGCCGCGCCGGTCGCCTCGATCGGAGCGGTCATCGGCGCCATCTGCGGCGCCATCGCGGGCCTGCCGATGTTTCCGACCGGGACGGTGGCCGTCATGGCCTTCGGCGCCGCCATCGGTTATGGATTCGTCGCCTCCCCTGCCATCGCCGTCGGTGCGGCCCTCGGCGCGGGTGTCGGTGTGCTGCAAGGCCTTCTGACACCGCCCACGGTTCCGGCCGCGTAATTCCCGGCGCGCCGGAGACCGCACGCAGCATGCGGATTCGGCGGCGATTTCGAATACGCACGATTTCCGCGAAGACCCGGTTGCCCGCCGGGTCTTCCGCTTTTTACGAGGAATGGCCGATGTTTGGCCGCCCGATTACGGGCTACTGCCGAGAAGACCGGCTGAAGATGGCCGGCCGGTCGCTTCAAAGGGAGGTTGTGACATGAGCGCAGTCGACAAGGCGAAGAACAAGACCGATAAAGTCGCTGGTCAGGCCAAAGAAAAGCTCGGAGAGGCCAAGGGTGACCGGGGGAAGCGCGACGAAGGCCGCACCGACCAGATCAAGTCCGACCTGAAGGACGCCGGCGAGAAGGTCAAGGACGCCTTCCGGCACTGACCGCTGCACGTGCGCTATCGGACGTTGTCCGTGCCTGGCGCCGCGCACGGCCGTAGCGAACGCGTGGTAGCACCGCGCACGGCCGAGCGAAAGCGGAGGCAGATAGGCCGTAGGCGGATGGCCGCATGAAGCGGGCATCCGCCTTGCTTTCCAGGAACTGGTCCAACCAGTTGACCTGTTGACCGCCATACGCGAGACTCGGTGACATGGAATTCGCCGCGGTCGCCCGCACCGCCGTCTCCGATACGGTCTTCGGCCAGATCATCGACGCCATCCTGAGCGGCAAACTCGCCCCCGAGGCGACGCTCCCCTCCGAGCGCGAGCTGGCCGAGATGTTCCAGGTGAACCGCCACGCCGTCCGCGAAGCGCTCAAGCGCGTACAGCAGAGCGGGCTGGTCCGCGTCACGCCCGGTGGCAAGACCCGGGTTCTCGACTGGCGCTCGCACGCGGGCCTGGACATCCTGACCGCGCTCACTCGCTCCGGCGCGGTACCGGCCAGACGGATCCTGCACGACATCGCGGTGATGCGGCGTTCGGTCGCCGCCGACGCGGCCCGGTTGTGCGCCGAGCACGCCGACGCCGACCAACTGGCGACGGTGCAACGCGCCGCCGCGGCCTATCCGGACGCCACCGCCCCGTTCGGCGCCGTGGTCGATGCCGATCTGGCGTTCTGGGTGGCGATCCTGGACGGCTCCGGCAATCTCGCCTACCGGCTGGCGTTGAACACCCTGGTCTCCGGCTATTTCGGGATCGGGATGGAAGTCGTCGCCGAACTGGGCCTGAACAAGGAATACATCGATCCCGGCGCCCATCGCGCGCTCGCGGAACACATTGCCCGCCGCGATTCGGCCGCGGCCTACGACACCGCCTACGCCCTGCTCACCCGCCTGGTGGACGCCCAAGCAGCACCGAAAGATTGACCCATTGTTCGACCTGATCGCCCACGCCATACCGGTTTTCGTGCTCTGCCTTGCCCTCGAAGCGGCCTCCTTCCACCTGCTGCCCGACGACGACCAACTCGGCTACCAGTTCCGCGACGCGCGCACCAGCGTGCTCATGGGGCTGGGGAACGTGGTGGTGAACCTCGGCTGGAAACTCGCGGTCGTCGCGGTGTACGCCGCGGCGTACCTGGCCGCCCCGTTCCATCTCCCGACGGACCATCCGTTGACCTGGGTCGCGCTGTTCTTCGCCGACGAGATCGCCTACTACTGGTATCACCGCACGCACCACACGGTGCGCGTGTTCTGGGCCAGCCACGTGGTGCACCACTCCAGCGAGTTCTACAACCTCTCCACCGCGCTGCGCCAGCCGTGGACCCCGTTCAGCTCGCTGCCCTATTGGTTGCCGCTGGCGCTGGCCGGTTTCCCGCCCTGGATGATCCTGCTGCAACAGTCGGTCAGCCTCGTCTACCAGTTCTTCATCCACACCGAGCGGGTCGCGACGCTATGGCGTCCCGTGGAATTCGTGCTCAACACCCCGTCCCATCACCGGGTGCACCACGGCTCCAACGATCGCTACCTGGACAAGAACTACGGCGGCATCCTGATCATCTGGGATCGGCTGTTCGGCACCTTCGAGCCGGAGGACGAACGCGTCCGCTACGGGCTGACCAAGAACATCGAGACGTTCAATCCGGCGAAGGTCGCCACCCACGAGTTCGCCTCGATCTGGCGGGACCTGCGTAGCGCGCCCTCGTGGCGCGCCCGCGGCGGCTACTTGTTCCGCGGCCCGGGCTGGGCGCCCGCCGACTGATCCCCGCCGCCGCGCCCGTCGCCCTCCTCCTCGACGAGCCGCAGCTCGCTCGGCCACCAGATCTTCCGCCCGATCAGGCTGAACAGCGCGGGGATCACCACCGTGCGCACGACGAACGTGTCCAGCAGGATGCCGAGGCCCACCACGATGCCGACTTGAGTCAGGGTGATCAGCGGGAGCACGCCGAGCACGCAGAACACCGCCGCGAGCACGATGCCCGCACTGGTGATCACCGCGCCGGTCACCGACACCGCCCGCACCATGCCATGCGTGGTGCCGTGGCCCGGAGTCTCCTCGCGGGCCCTGGTCACCAAGAAGATCGTGTAGTCGACGCCGAGCGCGACCAGGAACAGGAACGCGAACAGCGGCACGCTGATGTCCAGCGCCGGGAACCCGAACACGTGCTCGCTCATCCAGCTGCCCAGCCCGAGCGCCGCCAGCGCGCTCAACACCGTGACCGCGACGAGCAGCAACGCGGCAGGCACCGCGCGCAGCAGCACCAGCAGCACCACCAGCACGACGACCAGGATCAGCGGAATGATCAGCTTGCGGTCGCGGCTCGCGGCCGTCTGGACGTCCAGCGCCTGGGCATCGGTGCCGCCGACAATCGCGTCGGCGCCCGGCACCTGGGCCACCGACGCGCGCAGCGCCTCGATCGTGTCGAAGGCACGTGCGGAAGACGGCGGCGCGTCGATCACCACGGCCCACCGGGTCAGCCCGGTCGGCGAGGTGCCGGTCTGCCAGGTCATCACCACGCCCTCCGTGCGGTGGAACGCCGCGTCGACCTGCACCACCGCGTCGCTGCGCGCGAGGACGATCGCGGGATCGGAAGCGCCGGAGGGGAAATGCCGAGCGAGGGCGTCGAATCCCTCCACCGACTCCGCGCGAACCCGGAACTGCTCGGTCTGCGACAGGCCCACCTGCGTCGACAGCAATCCGGTCGCGCAGATGGCCAGCCCCACGAGCGCGGTTCCTGCGACCACCGCGGGCCTGCGCACCACCCACGCGGCGACCGCGTGCCAGACGCCCTCGTTCGCCGTATCGCGATCGTCGGCCTCCGGCACGAACGGCCAGAACACGTTGCGTCCGCACAACACGAGCGCGGCGGGCAGCGCGAGCAGGACGAACACCACCGCGACCAGCAATCCCAGCGCGGCCATCACACCGAGACTGCGCGTGCTGGGCACGGAGGCGAGCACCAGCACGAGCAGGGCGGCGACCACCGTGACGTTGCTGGCCAGGATCGCGGGCCCGGCGCGCCGCACCGCGTGTCGCAATGCCGTGCGGTGGTCGGCTTCCCGATGCAGTTCGTCCCGATAACGCGACACCAGCAGCAGCGCGTAGTTGGTGCCCGCACCGAACACCAGCACACTCGTGACACCGGAGGTCGAGCCGTCGAAGGTCAGGGCGGTCACACGCGCCAGCGCGGTTCCGGCGCCGGTGGCCACCCGATCGGCCGCGCCGACCACCGCGAGCGGCACCAGCCACAGCACCGGGGAGCGGTACGTCGCGATCAGCAGCACGGCGACGACCATCGCGGTCACCGCCAGCAGGGTGACGTTGGCGCCGGAGAACGAGTCGGCGATGTCGGCGCCGAACGCCGGACCGCCGGTGACCTGCAGGACGAGTCCCTCGGGCAGGCCCTCCCGCGCGACGGCACGGATGTCCCCGATCCGGTCGGTCAGCGGGAATCCGCTCAGATCGGCGTCCACGGGCACTTGCCCGATCGCCGCTTTCCGGTCCGGCGAAGCGAGCAGGTCGCTCGGGCCGGGTGCCCGTCCCGACGCGCGCGTGACCGCCGTCACGGTGGCGTTGCGGTCGTCATCGGTCAGCTCGCCGTCATCGGCGCGCGTCACCACGATGATCGCGGCGGCCGACCCCGCGTCCGGGAACTCCTCGAGCGCCTGTTCGACTCGCGCCGATTCGGCTGAGGCCGGTAGCGCGGTAGGGGCCTGCCCGGCGGACTCGTTCTCGCCCACCGCGCCGATCAGGCCGATCGAAGCCGCGGCGAGCACCACGAGCAGCACCCACGAGGTCCGGGCGGTCACCACCGACGCATAGCGATCCCAAGCGCTCACCCCGCCAACTCTCTCAGAAACTGAGCCGCGATGGCCGAACTGCCCGACGCGGACCTGCGCGCCGCACATCGCGTGCTGGTCGCCGTCGTCCACGCGATGCGCGAGCGTCACCACGGGCTGACCGGCGAGTGAACGCCTCCGCCGGGGCGCGGGTCAGTCCCGCAGCGCCTGCTCGCGCAGCGATTTCAAGGTCTTCGACAGAATCCGTGAGACCTGCATCTGCGAACATCCGATGCGCTGGGCGATCTGCTCCTGGGACATCGAGTCGAAGAAGCGCATCACCAGCACCTGCTTCTCACGTTCCGGCAGAGCCGCCAGCAACGGCTTGACCGCCAGGTAGTTCTCCACGGTGCTGAAGTCCGGGTCTTCGGCGCCGAGCGAGTCCAGCAGCGAGGGACCGCCGGATTCGGAGTCGTCGGTGTCCGAGGCGGCGTCGATCGAGGAGGTCTGGTAGGCGTTGCGGGCGATGAGCGCCTGGGTCACCTCGTTCAGGTCCGCGCCCAGTTCCTCGGCGATCTCCCGCGCCCGCGGCATCCGGCCCAGCCGCTGCGACAGGATCTCCACCGTCGGACCGATGGTGGACTGGATCTCCTTGAGCCGCCTTGGCACTCGCACCGACCAGGCGTAGTCGCGGAAATGCCTGCGCACTTCACCCATGATCGTCGGCACCGCGAACGACAGGAAGGTCGCGCCGTGCCCCGGATCGAAGCGGTCGACGGCGGCGAGCATGCCCACCCGAGCGATCTGCAACAGGTCCTCGAAGCTCTCGCCGCGGCCGCTGAACTTGCGGGCGATGTGTTCGGCCAGCGGCAGGCAACGTTCGATCAGCTCGGTGCGCACGGCGTCCCGGCGTGGATCGTCCGGGGCCAGCGCGGCCAGTTCGGCGAAGAGCGGCTCGATATTGTCGTAGGTGTCTCCCCGCGATTTGCGCTTGGAAGCGACCTGATTCGACTCGCTACTCATTATTCGAGCCGCCGCGCACCCAACGGAAGTCGACGACGGTCGGGTAGCCGCCCACAGCGGAGTCGTGTGCGCCTCGGGTGGCCGAGACCGAATCCGTGAGCGTCGCCACGATGTGCCAGCCGAAGCCGGACTCGTCCGGGCTGGCGTCCGACACCGTGACGGTGGAGACGCGCACCTCCACCGCGTCGTCCTCGAAGCCGAACGCGCACTCCAGCTCCGCCCCGTCCACCGCGTCCAGCACCAGGGCGCTGGCCACCTCGTCGAGGGCCAGCCGGATGTCGGTCACCTCGTCGATGCCGAAATCGGCCATGAGCACGACGGTCTCGGCCAAGGCACGCAACATCGCGAGCTGTTCGGACACCGCGGGCACCCGCACGCTGATCGTGCCGGTCCGCGTCGTAGCGGGAGGAGTCCCCTCACCCTTGCTCATGCACCGCTCCCAGAAGTCGCGCCGTCCGTCGGAGCGCCAAGCCTACGCCCTCCTCCGTAGTGAACTCGATCGGCCACGGCTCGGCGCGCGCGTCTTCGTCCGGGGACGGCTGATCGCGAGGCGCCGCGACGCGGACGCGCGCACTCCCCACAACGCATGCCGACAACGATGACCAGCGCGTTCGTCCGATGCGACCGGCTCGGCCACTCGATCGACCGCCGGTAGGCCACCCCGGCATCACTGGGCGCCCGAAGCGCCGGTTCGTCCGGACGGAAGACGCCGACGGCCGTCCCCGATCGCGCGCACCAGATCGGCGTAGGCGATCTCCAGTTCGGCCAGCCGGGTCCATGCCGCGTGCATGCGCTCGCCTCCCGGATCGTCGTGCATCAGCAGATGGAACGCGTCTTCCGCGACGGCGGCCATCCGGTCGATCATCTCCCCCAGGCTCTCGTGGTGCACCCGCACCGCGGGGTCGGCGCACGGCAGGTGCAGCGCCGCCCAGGTGTCGATCCGTTCGACCAACTCGGCGCGCCGCCGCCGCGTCCCGACCGATTCCCGTGCGTCCTCCCGGCGCCGCCGGTGCAGTTCGGTCAGCTCGCGCGCCCACCGGCTCACCGGGCCCTGCACGTGCTGGCCGCCCAGCGCGCACAGCAGTGCGCTCGGACTCGGCAGCGCCGAATCCTCGGACAGCTTCCGCGGTCGCGCACGCTGGACCAGCATCGGCCTACCTCCCCGGCACGACCGCACCGCTCGTACGGCCGGTCGGCCAAGCCTTCATCAGGACAGCGTTCATTCCGGATCGGGCATGCCCGCTGCGGGCGGACGCAAACTCACAGGGGCGCAGTGAGTTCGAGATGGATGCCGTCGGGATCGGAGAACGACAGGATCGCGATGCCGAAATCGGCCATCTCGGTGATCTTCCCGTGTTCGATGCCCGCATCGGCCAGGCGAGCGGCCGCGGCCACCAGATCGTCCCGCGCCGGGACGGTGAAGCTGAGATGATCCAAACCCACACGTTCGGAATCGAATCGGTCCGCCGGATCGGCGACCGGACGCAGGCCGAGCAACATGCCGTTGGCCTGGAACACCACCCCGCCGAACAGTCGCATCGGGTCGGCGCGCACCTCCGGATCGTCGGGGCTGCCGGGCGATTCGGCGGCGATGGGGAAACCGAGCACATCTCGGTAGAAGGCACGCGACCGGGCGATGTCGGTCACGGTCAACCGGATGTGATGCGTCCCGGTCGTTTCGATCATGGTCACGCTCCCAAACGAGGTACGGCGGGTTCGATCGGCTCCCCGGTTCGCTCGGCGGGCGAGCCGTCTCGCGATGACGGTAGGACAGAATTCCGGCGGAACCGAGTGTCGCAAACGACATCTTCGGTACCGTTTCCGACATGGACGTCGTCGTCTTCGTGGTGGACGGCGTAGCCGATTTCGGATACGCCGCCCTACTGGAAACCTTCAACACCGCCAACGCCGTGCGCACCGAGCTGCCCGACCCGCCGCAGCCGTGGCGGGTACACAGCGCGTCGTTCGGCGCCACGGTGCGGTCGGGCAACGGCCACACCGTGCCGACGATCCCGCTCGACGAGCTCGGCGACGGATTCGATCTGATGATCGTGCCCGCCGTGAACGTCCTGGAGGCCGCGGCGCTGATCGACCTGGTTTCCGCACCCGCCAGCCGTCCGGTGCTCGACCGGCTGGTCGCGGCCCGCGATCGGGGCGCTCACCTCGCCGGCGCCTGCACCGGAACGTTCTTCCTGGCCGAGGCGGGCGTGCTGGACGGCTCCCCCGCGACCACGAGCTGGTGGCTCGGCCCCAGCTTCCGGCGCCGCTACCCGCACGTGGAACTCGACGAGGGACGCACGCTGTGTCGCGGTCGACGCGTCACCACCGCGGGCGCCGCGCTCTCGCACATGGACCTGGCGCTGTCGCTGATCGCGAGCAAGAGCCCGGCCCTGGCCGAACGCGCCATGCGCTACCTGGCGGTGGGCGCGGGCCGACCGCAACGGGAGTTCATCGTCCCCGAGATCATCGCCCGCGGCGATTCCGTCACCGCCGCCTTCGAACGCTGGGTCCGCGCACACCTCGGCGAGAATTTCCGGATATCCCAGGCCGCTCGCGCCGTCGGCGTCACCGAACGCAGCCTGCAGCGGGCCACCCACGCCGAACTGGGCATGTCCCCCACGGAATTCGTGCACGACATCCGCCTGGAACGCGCCGTGCAACTGCTGCGCACCACTTCGCTCACGGTGGACGCGGTGGCCGCCAAGGTGGGTTATCTCAACGCCGGAACACTGCGCGGATTGTTCCGCCGCCGCCGGGGCATGTCGATCTCCGAGATCCGCATGACGCGCGTGTCGTATTGAGCCGCGGTAGGCACGACGCCGGATGTCATGCGGCGGCTACTGCCCGACGGCCCAACTCCGGGAACGGTATCGTCCGCACGGGCGGCCGGACAGCCCGCGCTAGGAGGACTCGGTGACCGATCGGCAGCACACGACCACATCCGACGAGGAGCGACCCCCCGCGCCCTCCGCGACGAGCGCGCACGACACCGCGCGGCTCGGCGTGGTGGTCGCCGCACTCGGCGTGGTGTTCGGCGACATCGGCACCAGTCCGATCTACACCATCCAGACGGTGTTCAACCCTGCCGACCCACATCCGGTGCCGGTGAGCGTGGACAACGTGTACGGCGTGGTCTCGCTGATCTTCTGGTCGGTCACCATCATCGTCACCGTCACCTACATCCTGCTGGCCCTGCGCGCCGACAACGACGGCGAGGGCGGCATCATGGCGCTGATCACGCAGCTGCGGCGGTGGGGTTCGCAGCACGGCCGACGGCAGACCGCGGCGCTGGCGGCGCTGGGCATCTTCGGCGCTTCGCTGTTCTTCGGCGACAGCATGATCACTCCGGCGATCTCCGTGCTGTCCGCCGTCGAGGGAATCGAGGTCGTGCAACCGTCGCTGGCGGATTTCGTTGTACCGATCACCGCGGTCATCATCGTGACGCTGTTCCTGGTGCAGCGCCGGGGCACCTCGGCCGTGGGCCGGGTGTTCGGGCCGGTGATGATCGCCTGGTTCGCCGTCATCGGCGCGTGCGGGGTGGCGGGCATCGCCGATCATCCGCAGATTCTGCGAGCCCTGTCACCGACCTACGCGCTCGGCTTCCTGTTCGGCCATTTCGGCACCGCCTTCTTCGCCTTGGCCGCGATCGTCCTCGCGGTGACCGGAGCCGAGGCGCTGTACGCCGACATGGGTCATTTCGGTCGCAGGGCGATCACCCGTGGCTGGCTGTTTCTGGTGTTCCCGGCGTGCATCCTCAGCTATTTCGGCCAAGGCGCGCTGATCCTCGACGATCCCGGCCACGTCAGCAGCCCGTTCTTCCTGCTCATGCCCGCATGGGGCCGCCTGCCGCTGGTGCTGCTGGCCACCGCCGCTACGGTGATCGCGTCGCAGGCGGTGATCACCGGCGCGTATTCGGTGGCATCCCAGGCCGCCCGGCTCGGCTACCTGCCCCGGCTGCGCATCGCGCACACCTCGGAGGCGACGGTCGGCCAGATCTACGTGCCGTGGATCAACTGGCTGCTGATGGTCTCGGTGCTCACCCTGGTGTTCGCCTTCCGCAGCTCGGCGGCGCTGGCCTACGCGTTCGGCATGGCGGTGACCGGCACGATCACGATCACCACGCTGTTGTTCTTCTACGTCGCCCGCGCCCGCTGGAATATCCCGCGCTGGCTGCTCGCCCTTGGCGCCGTCCCCCTGCTGTCGGTGGACCTGCTGTTCGTCGCGGCCAACCTGACCAAGCTCGTGCACGGCGCGTGGCTGCCGCTGCTGATCGGTCTCACCGCGTTCACAATCATGACCACCTGGCAACGCGGGCGCGACATCGTCACCGCCGAACGCGAACGGCGGGAGGGGTCGCTGCGCGAGTTCGTCGACCACTTGCACGCGGGCGACCCATCGATACTCGAGGTCCCCGGCACGGCCGTCTTCCTCAACCGAGGCAAACGAACCGCGCCGCTGGCCCTGCGGGCCAACGCCGAACACAACCACGTGCGCCACGCGCACGTCGTGATCATGTCGATCGAGACCGAACCCGTGCCGCGGGTTCCGGCGGACGAACGGATCAGCGTCGATTCCCTCGGCTACACCGAAGACGGCATCATCCACGTGTGCGCCCGGTTCGGCTACATGGAGTCGCAAGACGTGCCCGGCGCGCTGGCATTGCTCGACCCCGCTGTCACCGAGGGACCGTTGCAGCTGGACCGTGCGTCCTACTTCCTGTCGAAGATCGAGCTGCGCCCCGGTACCGAGCCGACGATGGCCCAGTGGCGCAAGCGGCTGTTCATCGCCACCTCCTACATCACCGCCGACGCCGCCGAGCAGTTCGGCCTACCCCGCGAGCGCACGGTGATCATGGGCGCTCACATCGAGATCTAGGCGCGCACACCCTGGTTCCGTCTCGGACCGTCTCCGTCCCGGTGCGTTCGCGGTTCAGAAGGCTCCCCCACCGACGGGCACGCTCGCCCCGGTGATCCAGCGGGCCTCCTCCGACGCCAGAAAGCCGACCACGTCGGCGATGTCGTCGGGCTCGCCCATGCGGCCGAGCGGAATAGATTGGAGGGTCTGCTGATTCGCCCCGATCACCCCTGACGCGGCGAGTGCGTCGGTGCGCACCGCACCGGGCAGCACGCTGTTGGCCGTGATGCCGCGCGAGCCGAGTTCCCTGGCCAGCACCCGAACCAGCTGCTCTACGGCGGCCTTGCTGGCGCCGTAGACACCCGAGCCCGGCCGGTGGGTCAGTGTCGCGCCGGAGGACACGACGACGATGCGGCCGTTGTCGCGCAACCGCTTCGCGGCCTCACGCAGGGCGACGAACGTCGCCTTGGTGTTGACCGCGAACATCAGCTCGAAGTCCTCGTCGGTGGCCTCGGCTATCGAGCCGAAACGCCCGACGCCCGCGTTGTTCACGAAGACGTCCACGCCGCCGAAACGCTCCTCGGCGGCGTCGAACAACCTGCGCGGGCCCGCCGGGTCGGCGACGTCGGCCCGCACCGCCCACGCCTGCCCACCGGAGCCCTCGATGGCGGCCACCACCTGTTCGGCGGCCTGCCGGTTCGATCGGTAGTTGACGACGACGGCGGCTCCCCTCGCGCCCAGACGCTCGGCGATGGCGCGACCGATGCCGCGGGATCCTCCGGTGACGATCGCGACCGGCATCTCACCTCCCATTGATGACCATGGCGATAGTCGAGATCATCAACCAAATCAGCGAGGATGTCAACTGTCGATGACATAGACTTTCCCCATGCCGACCGATGATCAGGGGCTCGCGCCCGCTTTCGCACGGCTGCACCGCGAGATCAGCGCCCTCTACACCTCGATCGCGCGACGCCTCGAATTGACGAGTCAGCAAGCCGAATTGCTGTGCCTGCTCGGCGCCGACCGGCCGCCGTCGTTCGGCGAGCTGGCCGCGACGCTCGGTTGTGACAAGACCAATGTGACCGGCATGGTCGACCGGCTGGAGCGGCGAGGGCTACTCGTCCGGGAGACCGACCCGGGAGACCGCCGCGTGACTCGCGCCGTTCCCACCGAACAGGGCTCGGCGGCGCGACACAAGTTCCGCGCGGAGCTGGAGCACGAGCTGGCCCGCAGGCTTCCCGGCATCGACCGAACTCGATTGATCGGCCTCGTGACCGCGACGGCGACAGCCTTGGCCGAACATCGGTGAAAATCTAACGTCGCTGAAACCGACAGCACGCATAGGCTCTACCTACTGTTTTGGTTATGCGAACTAACTTTTGCGCAGCATTGCGGCACCCGTCGTTCGAGTAGTTCGCTACTCGTGTGCGGGCACGACTGTGACCAGAGAATGGCGATAGCTGGTGCGACAGCGCCGTCGACGCCACGCTCACCTCGATCACGGAGCCACCATGCCTGCCAAAAAGAATTCACCAGCCCGCCGGACGAACGCCCGAAACGACGACCTTCTCGCCGCACTGCGCAAATTCATCCGCAGCAAGGGAGAGAACTTCCTCGAAGACCCCAATATCTCCTCGATCGGCATCGGCCACAAGCAAGTCGACGGAAAATCGACCGGCGAGATCGCGGTGCAGTTCACCGTGCACGAGAAGGTGTCCGAACCGGAGGCGCTGGAAGCGCTTGGCACGTCGGCGATTCCGGAGACCGTCACCGTCGACGGGATCGAGGTACCGACCGACGTGCTACAGCGCACGTTCGAGCCGGCCTTCCGGCTGGTCACCGAAGCGGCCGCGCCCGAGCGCAAGTCGCGCCTCGACCCGATCGTGCCGGGAATCAGCGTTGCCCACCCGAGCACTACGGCGGGGACGATCGGTTGCGTCGTCTACGACCGGGACGACGGAACACCGTATGTGCTGAGCAATTGGCACGTCCTGAACACCGCGGCGGGCAATCTCGGCGACGACGTCGTGCAGCCGGGCCCGCGTGACGACAACCGGGTGGACCGCAACCGGCTCGGCAAGCTGATCCGATCCCATCTCGGCACGGCGGGCGACTGCGCCGTCGCCGACATCGAGAACCGGCGGTTCAGCGCCGCGATCATGGGCCTGGACGTCGTCCCGGACCGCCTCGGCGAACCCGAGCTGGGCGACAAGGTGATCAAGAGCGGCCGGACCACCCAGGTCACCCACGGCATGGTGCGGCGCGTCGACGTGGTCGCCAAGATCGACTATCACGGCGTGGGCACCAGAAGCATCGGCGGCTTCGAAATCGGGCCCGACCCGGACCATCCCGCGGTCGACGGCGAGATCAGCAGCGGCGGCGACTCCGGATCGGCGTGGATTTTCGAGCTCCCCGACGGCAAGACCAGCACCGTGCTGGCCGGATTGCATTTCGCAGGCGAGACGGGCGCGGACACTGACGAGCACGCGCTGGCCTGCCTGCCGCAATCGGTGTTCGAGAAGCTCGGCATCACCTTGACCCCGCCGGCCGCGGAGGAAGCCGCGGCCGTCGCAGGATACGACCCGAATTTCCTCGCGTCGCCGATTCCGGTCCCCGAGGTGGACGCCGAGGTCCGCCCCGACGTGGCGACCACCCTGGACGGCGCCGATGTCCTGCACTACACGCATTTCTCCCTCGCGATGCGCCGCTCGCGCCGCTTCGCCATCTGGGTGGCCTGGAATATCGACGGCGGCTCGATCAAGAAGCTGTCGCGGAAGAAGATCGACTTCGTCAAGGACGCGCGGCTCGACGCGGACGCCCAGGTCGGCAACGAGTTGTACCGCGACAACCGGCTCGATCGCGGCCACCTCGCCCGCCGCGCGGACCTGCTGTGGGGCAGCCTGCCCGAGGCCAAGAAGGCCAACGAGGATTCGTTCTTCTACACCAACATCACCCCGCAGATGGACGACTTCAACCAGAGCATGCGCGATGGGGTCTGGGGGCGGCTCGAGGACGCCGTCTTCGCCGACGTCACCGTCGACGACCTCAAGGTCAGCGCGTTCGGCGGCCCGGTCTTCACCGACGACGACCAGGAATTCCGGCAGGTCAGGATTCCGCGCGAGTTCTGGAAGGTCATCGCGTTCCGGGAGAACGGCGAACTGAAGGCCCGGGGCTTCCTGCTGAGCCAGAACCTGGACCAGCTGGAAGTGCTCGATCTCGACGAGTTCCGCGTCTTCCAGCTGCCGCTGACCGAGATCGAGCAGCGAGCCCGCTTCCACTTCCCGCAAGCGCTGCGGGACGCGGATCTGCAACTGGCGCCGGAGGAAGTGGCCGCCCCCTTGAACTCGGTCGCGGATATCCAATGGTGAAGCGGAGCGACCTATACGGCGCGTGATTTCGGGGGCGCGGTATATCCCTCGGCGAATTCGATGAAGTTCTGCACGACGGTCTCGGCCTCCCGCCGGACGCTGCGCTTGAGGAGTAGTCCGGGCAGCAAGAGCGAGGATTGCAGCTCGGTGTGATACCAGACCTGCGATCCCGCGCCGTCCTCGGCGACTTCGAACCAGCCACCGCCGCCGACGCCGACACAGCTGTCCACGACCTGCCACGACACTCGGTCCGCGGTCCAGTCGTATTCCAGCACCTGGAGATCGGACTTGCCGAGCGGAGTCTCCGCGGTGACGTAGACCCGCTGCGGACGACCGGATTCACCGCGGGTGGCCACGCGCGCATCCGAATGCGTCGACCATTCGGGAAGCAATTCGATCGCGGCGACCGCATCGAACACCCGGATGGGATCGACGCCGACGGTGAAATGGATATCGGTTTTTACGCGCATAACTCCTCCACCCCCGGGATCAACCCGGCCGATTCTGCCCGTGCCGCTTCCCATCCGTCAATACGCGTTCGACTCGCAACCAGCATTCCCCCGCAAAGAGCGATGTCAGAGCCAAAAATAAGTCACCAGCTACCCGTTGGCTATTATCGATTCCAATTGTTACCGGCGAGTATAAAAGTGGGATCGCAAGAGTTTCGCCGCGGAGCTCGTGTGCGATATGCCGATCCAACCGTGGCGAGGGTGTTCATTCTGTCCGTGAGCGGTATTCATGCCACCGGTCCGTCGCGGCCCACACGGCCTACTTCGTGTTCTTTCGCATGGGCTCGAACCACCCCGCCGCCGGTGACGAGGACGACGCCGGAAATACGCTGCGCGCCTTGGCCACAGCGCGCCTCGTCATGGGCATGCCCGCCCTGGCCGACAACCGATACGGCCAGGGCTGACGGACCGGCCGTGCAGGCGCGTTCCCACGCGCTCGGCCGACAGTTCTACCGTGCCGTCTCCGTCCAGGTGACCGGCAGTTCGTGGACGCCGTAGATATTCATGTCGGTCCGGAGTTTCACCGCACCGGCGGGGATGGCGAGCTCGAGCGTCGGGAAGCGGCGCAGCAGTCCGGCGAAACCGGCGCGCATCTCGATGCGGGCCAGTTGCTGGCCGAGGCATTGGTGGACGCCGTGGCCGAAGGACAGGTGGCCGCGGGCCTTGCGGTGCAGGTCCAGGGTGTCGGGATGATCGAAACGCTGGGGGTCGTGGTTGGCGGCCAGCAGCGAGACGACCACGGTGGAACCCTTGCCGATCGTTTCACCGCCGAGTTCGATGTCGTCGGTGGCGTAGCGATAGAAGATGTCGGCGACCGACAGGTAACGCATGAGTTCCTCGACGGCGTCGGGAAGCAGATCCGGGTCGGCGCGCAGTTCGGCCAGTTGCTCGGGGTGCTCCAGCAGCGCGAAGGTGCCGAGCGCGAGCATGTTCGCGGTGGTCTCGTGGCCCGCGAGCAGCAACAGGAAGGCGATGCCGGTCAGCTCCTCGATAGTGAGGTCGTCATGGCGGGCCAGGTCGGACAGTATGTCCTCGCCGGGTTCGGCGCGCTTGCGTGTGACCAGTTCGGCAAGGTACGTCGTCATCGCGCCGTAAGCCGCCATCTTCTCCTCGAGCGATTGGTCCTTGACCAAGAACTTGGCGGAGTTGACCTGAAAGGTCTCGCGGTCCGCGTAGGGGACGCCGAGCAGCTCGCAGATCACCAGCGAAGGCACCGGCAGCGCGAACTCCTCGACCAGGTCGACCGGCGGGGTCAGCCGCGCCATCTGGTCCAATTGCCGCTCGGCGATGTCGATGATGTGCTCCTCGAGCTGCCTCATCCGTTTGACGGTGAACGCGCCGGTCAGCTTGCGCCGCAGCCGGGTGTGGTCCGGCGGGTCCATGGCGATGAACAAACCCGGCACCTGCGGTGACGGTTCGGTGGCGACGGGCATGCCGGGTGTCTCGTACGGCACGTGGACGATGCCGATGTCCTGGCGGGAGCTGAACCGGGTGTCGGCCATGAGCCGGCGAACCGCGTCGTAGCCGGTGACGAGCCAGCCCTCGTGACCGTCGGGGAAGATCAGGGGGCTGACCGGACGAAGCTCACGCAGCCGGGTGATCTCGCGGGGTGGGTCGAAGGGTCCCGCGTCGCGCTCCAAGGGGAGGCCGTGCGGGATGGGGGCCGTCTGACTCATCGAATTTCCTCTCGCGGCGATTGTCGAACGATGGTGATCGCGCCGGACGGGCACAACTGGGCCGCCTCGCGGACGGCCTGCTCCCACTCGGGCGCGGGTGTGAGGTCCAGCGGCGCCACCCGGCCGTCCTCCGGGTCCTGGTCGAATACTCCAGGGGCGGTCAGTGCGCACATTCCGGCGCCGACGCAGCGCTCACGGTCCACTCTGAGTTCCACCGGCTACCCCTTTTCCCAGGTGACCGGGAGAGCGCGCACACCGTGGGCAAGTGCACTGGTGCACAGCGGCGTCCGGAACACCTTCCTCAGCCCTGTCATTGCTGAACTGTTCACAGGAGAACTGTCGCCCGACTGGCTGACACCGACCTGATACCGGCCTGACACGCAGCCGATACGGCGTTCGCCCTGGTCGACGCGCATCGCCTCCGCGCAGAGCCGATCAGATCGCGTATGCGCCCGCTCTCCGGCAAGCCGACATCTCGGCACGCTGCGGCCGACCGGTGTCGGTCGCCGCCATCGGAGCGGTTATCACCGCGGGGACGGGCGGCCCGGTTCACCGCCGAGAGTCCACGGCAGAATGGGCCGGTGCAGATCGGGATGCTTGGACCGCTCGAGATCCGACTAGACGACGGCGGATTGATCGAGGTACCGGGCGCTCGGTTGCGGGCGCTGTTGATCGCGCTCGCGCTCGAACCAGGTCGGGTAGTCCCGAAAGCGACGCTGGTCGACTGGATTTGGGGTGAGCAACCGCCCGCCGACGCGGCGAACGCCTTGCAGGCACTGGTCTCCCGGCTGCGCAGGGTGCTGCCGGACGGGGCGCTCGACGGGCAGGCGGGCGGATACCGGCTGACGGTGGAACCCCACGCCGTCGACGCCCTGCGGTTCGAACGGCTTCTCGACCAGGCCCGCGGCGGTGACGACGCGCGACAGGCCCAGCTCCTGCACGAGGCCGTCGAGCTGTGGCGCGGCGCGCCGATGCAGGACGTCGGAATACCGGACAGCGAGGCTTTCGACGCGGTGGTCACCCGGCTGGAGGGGCTGCGCCTCGCCGCCATGGAGGATCGGTACGAAGCGGAGGTCCGCCTCGGCCGGGGTACGGAGCTGATCACCGAGCTGACCGAGCTGGTGGCCCGGCACCCGGTGCGGGAACGGCTCGTCGCCGCGCTGATGCGCGCGCTCGGCGCCGCGGGTCGCGGCGCCGAGGCGCTGATCGCGTACCAGCGCGCACGGGAGGCACTCGCCGACACGCTGGGCGTCGATCCGTCGCCGGAACTCTCCGCATTACACGTGGCGCTCCTGCGCGGCGAAGTGCGAACGGAGGAGAACCACCGCAACACGAACCTGCGGGCCGAGTTGACCGAATTCGTGGGCAGATACGCCGATATCGCCGCCGTGCGCGAACTCATCGCGAACCATCGGCTCACCACGTTGACCGGTCCTGGTGGCTCGGGCAAGACCAGGTTGGCCCTCGAAACCGCGCGAACCATGCTCGACGACCTGCCCGACGGGGCCTGGCTGGTGGAACTGGCGTCCGTCGGCGCGAGTGGCGACATGGCGCAATCCGCCCTCGCCGCGCTCGGACTCCGCGACGCGCTGCTCGGCGGCGCACCGAACGCGGAACCGATGGACCGGCTCGTCGCGGCGATCCGCGAGCGCGAAACGCTGTTGATCCTGGACAACTGTGAGCACGTGATCGAGTCCGCGGCGGCGTTCGCCCACCGGCTGCTCGGAGAGTGCGGGCGGCTGCGGATCCTCGCGACCAGCCGCGAACCGCTCGGCATCATGGGCGAGGCGTTATGGCAGGTCGAGCCGTTGGCGTTGCCCGCGCAGGACGCGGATCCCGGCGAGATCGAGTCATCCCCGGCGGTGCAGCTGTTGCGGGACAGGGCCGGTGCGGTGCGTCAGGATCTCGCGGCCGATGCTCCCACCTTGTCGACCATGGCGCGCGTCTGCCGGGCCCTCGACGGAATCCCCCTGGCGATCGAACTGGCCGCGGCCAGACTGCGCACCATGTCCCTCGACCAGCTCGCCCACCGCCTCGATGATCGATTCCGTCTGCTGACCGGCGGCAGCCGCACCGCGATTCCGCAGCACCGGACGTTGCGAGCGGTAGTCGACTGGAGCTGGGAGCTGCTCACCGACTCCGAACGGATGGTTCTGCGCAGGCTCGCGGTGTTCTCCGGCGGCGCGAGCCTGGAGGCGGCCGAGCAGGTCTGCGCGGGGCCCGAAGCCCAGGGCGAGGAGAGCATGGCGGTCGAGCGGTGGGAGGTGCTCGAGCTGCTGACCGCGCTGACCGAGAAATCGCTGCTGCGTACCGTGGAGGACAGCGGGCCGCGCTTCCGGATGCTGGACACGATCAAGCAGTACGCCCGGGACCGGCTCGAGGAGTCGGGCGAATCGGATTCGGCGCGCCGAGCGCATCTCGCGTACTTCACCGAACTCGCCGACATCGCGGAGCCGCACCTGCGCCGCGCCGAGCAATTGGAGTGGCTCGCCACGCTCGAGGTCGAACACGACAACATCGCCGTCGCGATGCGTGGCGCGCTCGCGGCCGCGGACGCGACCGGGGCGATGCGGCTCGCGGCGGCCGCGGGCTGGTACTGGTGGCTCGGCGGCCACAAGGCCGAGGGCATGGAGCTGATCACCGCGGCTGCCGACACGTCCGGCGAGGTGGACGACGAGATCAGGGCCAGGGTGTACGGGCTGGTCGTGCACTTCATGAGCTCCGGGCCGAGTGACGAGCACCAAGTGGAGGAATGGATCCACAAGGCATACCTGTTCAGCCGACGCAGTCGGGGGCGATACCCGCTGCTGGCGTTCGTCGCAGCGCTGGAACGCATGTTGCAGGGGCCGGACGCGTTGCTGCCCGCGTTCGAACCGCTGCTCACCGATGACGACCCTTGGGTGCGGGCGCTGGCCCGGCTCCAGCTCGGCAAGGCGCGGATCGCGCTGGGACAGCAGGGGCGGGAGGCGGACGAGTATCTGGAGACGGCGCTCGCCGAGTTCCGGACCATCGGCGAGCGCTGGGGGATCTCGTTCGCTCTGACCGAACTGGCGAATCGAATCGCCATGCGCGGTGAGTTCGCCGGTGCGTGCGAGCATCTCGACCAGGCGATCGCGGTGGTCACCGAGGTCGGCGCGATCGAGGACGTTTTCTTGATGCGGGCGCGGCAGGCTCAGCTGTACTGGCTGCTGGGCGATGCGGAGGCGAGTGCGGCCGCCATGGCCGAGGCGCAGCGGCACGCGGATCGCTCCGCTTGGCCGAACGCACTGGCCGAACTCGCCCTGACCAGGGCGGAGCTGGCTCGTTGGAGCGACGACACCGAGCAGGCGTACCGGCAGATCGATCTCGCGACAACCCTCCTCGGCAGCGATGCCGAGCAGCGCTACGTCAGGGCGCGGACCCACAACCTGCTCGGCTACCTCGCCGACGGGCTCGATGAAGCCCGCGAACACCACGACGCGGCCTTCCAGGCGGCATCCGATGCGGGATACGCGCCTTTGACCGCTCAGGTGCTCGTCGGGATCGCCGACCTGGCGCAACGCGCCGACCACGATGAGCAGGCCGTCCGGCTGCTCGCGGCGAGTGCCGCAGTGCGCGGCCTGTCCGACCGTTCCCAACCGGATGTGGAACGGATCGAGCAGACAGCACGACGTCGCCTCGGCGAAGTGCGGTTCACCGAGGCGACGAAGGAGGGTGCGCAGGCGAGCTGGCGTGAACTGGTCGCCACTGCGCTCGCTTGCTGAACATGGCGAAAACAGTTGTGCGACACCGACCTGGTGTCGCACACCTGTTGGACAATGTGCGCGGGACGGGGTGGCGGGAGTGCAGTATCAGGCGGCCGTGGCGTGCTGGATGACAATGTTGCCGTAAGAGTTGCGCGCGTACACCCGCACGATGTCCTCCTCGCCCTGCGACCGGTCGACCGGTTGCATCCGGTTGCGCACGGTCCCGTGCTGGGCGTTGGTTTCCAGCTGCACCGCGCTGCTCGGGCTGATTCCGACCTGGAGCTCGCCCATGGACGTTTCCAGCCGGAGCACGCCGCGCGACGCCTCACCGATACGGATGTCGCCTTTGGCGGTTTTCGCGGTTACCGAATCACGCGGGCGCTCGACGGTGATGTCGCCCGCGGATATCTCCAGGTCGCATTCGCCGAGTTCGCCTGCGCCCAGCAATCGGCCCACCGCGGCGGTGCCCTTCAGCTGGGAGCCGGTGGGTACCTCGATGGTCAGCTCGATCGACGGGTTGCCGCCGAACGGGGTGTAGGTCCGCCAGTCTTTCGGCGTTCGCACGGTCAAAGTGCCTGCGGTGAATTCGATCTGGGTTTGCGCGGCGGCGCGCACGTCACCCTTTTTGGACGCGTCGGCCGGACGGACCTCCACGACGGTGTCGATACGGTCCGAGGCGATCACCGTGACCGCACCGGAGAGCACGTCGATCGTGACGGCGATCGGTTCCGGGGTCTCGAACGTCGGCATGGCTGTCTCCTGTGTGTGAATTGGTTGGTGTGTGAAATGGGCGGCTGGTCGCGACTACACGCGCTTGTTGAAAGTGGCGCGCGACCACAGGTATCCGACGACGGCGAATCCGGCGCACCAGGCGAGCGCGGCGGCCGTGTAGCCACCTGAGGGGTGTCCGGCGAGAAACCCGCGCAACGCTTCGATGATCGGCGTGAAAGGTTGGTATTGCGCGAACTGCCGGATACCCTGCCCCATCTGGTCGGCGGGCACGATCGCGCTGCTCACGAACGGCAGCATGATCAGCGGCACCACGGTCATGCCCGCGGACTCCGGAGTCTTCGCGGCCATTCCCAGTGCGACCGTGAGCCAGGCGGCCGCGAACGACGTCGCCGCCATGATGCCGATCGCGCCCAGCCAGTCGAGTGCGGTCGCGGGCGGCCGGAACCCCAGCGCGAAGGCCACACCTATGACGGCCGCGATGGCCACCACATTGGTCAGTACGGTGGCCGCGACGTGGCCGGTCAGTACGGCGCCACGAGAGACGCTCATGACCTTGAACCTGTTGATGACGCCTTTCGCCATATCGGAGCTCACCGAGACCGCGGTGCCCGACAACCCGTAGCTGATGGCCAGCAGGATCATGCCCGGTGTCGCGTAGTCGATGTACTGTTCGCCGACATCGAACGCGTTGCCGAACACGTACACGAAGATCAGCATCATCACGACCGGCATCATGGCCGCGTTGAAGATCGTGACCGGAGTCCGGGCGATGTGCTTGAAGTTGCGGCGCAGCATGATCGACGAATCGGCCAGCGGCGCGGAAATGGTGCTCATGGTGCGACAGCCTCCTTGGTGGCGTGACCGGTCAGGGCGAAGAAGACATCGTCGAGGTCAGGGGTGTGGACGGAGACCTCCTCGGCGTCGACCGAGTGTTCGGCGAGCCGATTCAGCAGGTCCCGCAGTGCTTTCGTCCCGCCGTCGCCGGGGACCCGCAGGGTCAGGGCCTCGTCGTCGCGGGTGGCCCCCGGCAGGATCCGCGCCGCCGCATCGAGCTGCGTGACGTCGGTGAATCGGAGCCGGATGTGGCTGCCGGGCACCCGGCGCTTGAGGTCGTCAGGTGTGCCTTCGCCGACTACGCGGCCCTGGTCGAGCACCGCGATCCGGTCGGCCAGCTGATCGGCTTCCTCGAGGTACTGAGTGGTCAGGAAGATCGTCACACCGTCGTTCGTCAATTCCCGGACGATCTCCCACATGGTGCGCCTGCTGCGCGGATCCAATCCCGTTGTCGGCTCGTCCAGGAAGACGATGTCCGGCTTGGTGACCAGCGTCATCGCCAGATCCAATTTCCGGCGCATACCCCCGGAATAGGTCGACGCCTGTTTTCGCGCCGACTCCGCCAAATCGAACCGTTCGAGCAATTCGGTGATCACCCGCTTGCTCTCATGTGCCCGCAGATGGTGCAGATCCGCCATCAGCCGCAGGTTCTCCTCCCCCGTCAGCAGATCGTCCACCGCCGCGAACTGACCGGTGACCCCGATCGACGCGCGCACCGCCTCGGCATCGGTCGCGATGTCGTGCCCGGCGACCCGCGCCGTGCCGCCATCGGCTTTCGACAGCGTGGTCAGCACGTTCACCGTGGTCGTCTTACCCGCCCCGTTCGGGCCGAGCAGAGAGAAGATCGTGCCCGCACCGATATCCAAGTCGATACCATCGAGGATCGTCTTGTCCCCGTATGTCTTTCGCAGCCCGGAAGCCGCAATCGCTGAACTGTTCACAGGGATACTGTCGCGAGCCCCGCTGATACCGCCCTGACACCGGCCTGACACGTCCGCTGACACGGCATTCGGCCTGGTCAGCGCCGCATCCGACGAGCAGATGTCCGTGCACGTGCAGATCGTCTTCGCCGACGGAGGTTCGGAAGCGGCAACCCTCCATCGGCGGTGACGACCTGCCCTCGTCAATCGCTGGTCGGGATCGTCGTTTCCGCGGGTGTGCCGAACCATAACGACAGCGCTGCTCGCAGGCCGTCCTCGGCGGTGTCGGCGGGTTCGTCGATGGTCGCGGCCCAGGCGATGTGGCCGTCCGGGCGGATCAGGAGGGCATCGGCTTCGCGGTTCTCGGCTTTGGCGGAGCGGATGTCGACGCGGTGCCGCCAGTCTCGGGCGGTATCACGAAGGTCCGCGCGGTCGGCGAGGTCGAGCAGGACGGGCCGTGCGGCGTGCATGACTTCGGCGACGCTGGTCGTCCCGTCGTCGGTGTGCAGGGTGAGGTCGGGCGCGAAGGTTCCGGTCGAGATGTGGTCGTTGGGATTGGGCAGTCGATAGCGGATATCGGCGCCGGCGATGAGGGCCGCCATGCGCCGCAGGGGCTGTTCGTCGGTGAGAAGTTCCTGGAAGACCGCCCGCAGTGCTTCGGAGGCCGGGTCGTGCCCGCGCCGCAGCGCGACCTGTGCCCGGGTGTGCAGCATGGTGCGCTCCCCGGCGAGATGGCGTTCCTCGTGATAGGTGTCCAACAGGCCGGCCGGCGCCCACCCGTTGACCTCGGCGGCCAGCTTCCAGGCCAGGTTGACCGCATCCAGCATTCCGGCGTTGAGCGCCACGCCCGTGGCGGGAAACAGATGGGCCGCGTCACCGGCGAGCAGGACCCGGCCCGCGCGATAGCGTTCGGCGTGGCGGGCCTTGAAGGTGAATCGCGACAGCCGGAATGTCTCCGCCACAGGCAGATCCACTCCCAGCACGCGACGGATGCTGTCGCGCAACTCTGCCACGGTCATCGGCACGTCATCGTCGTATTCGACGGTCTCGTCCTCGATCGTGTAGACGGACAGTGCCTCCGAGGCGGGTGACACACCCATCCCGAACAGACCGCGATCCGTCCGCGTGAAACCCGCACGGATGGCGTCGAACCCGGGAACCTCGAGGTCGCCGTTGTCGAGCCGGGTCACCGAATCGGGCACGGTGATCTGGGCCAGCCGATTCACCTCCGGATATACGGTGCCGGGGAACGGAATGCCGGCCAGGTCACGAACCCGGCTGCGCGCACCGTCGCAGCCCACCAGATAGCGGGCGGTCACCCGGTACGGCCCGACCGGCCCGTTGACCTCCGCGGTGACCGCGTCGGCGTCCTGCCGCACATCGAGCACCTGGTGTCCGCGACGGATATCGACGCCGAGTTCGCCGACGTATTCGCCGAGTAGTCGCTCCAGCTGCTGTTGCGGCAGCGGCAGCGCATGCATCGGGGACTCGTCCAGCTGGGTGAGGTCCACGTGCACACCGCCGAACGGAAACCGGGGAGCCGGAATCGGATCGGTGCAGGCCGCTTCGAACCGATCCAGCAAGCCCCGGTAGCGCAACAACTCCAGGATCTGCCCGCCGAGACCACCGGCCTTCGGGGTGTCCCGCGGCCGCGACTGCCGCTCCAGCACCAGCGGCCGCACTCCGGCCGAGCGCAGCTCGGCGGCCAGCATCAGGCCGGTCGGGCCCGCGCCCACGATGATCACGTCGGTATGCATTGCTACTCCCATCCCGGCCGATTCCGGCCGCGGCAAACGATTTCGGACAGCCCAGGTCGCCGATCGGGCGCTACCGCGCCCCGTACCTGCCGTGCCGGGGCCACCCGCCCTTGGAATTGGTGACCGTGCGCGGAGGCACGGGGCGAGTCACGAAGCGCTGCTGGTTGGTCTTGGTCGGGAAGGTGCTGCGTTGCTTTCGCATATCGGTACCGCCTTTTCGATGCTCATGTGAAGCCACGGGATGCCGGAACTCCGGCGGGTTCGGCGCCGGATCAGGCGCGGTCGAACCAGGTGACCTGCGCGCCGGTGCTGAACTCTTGGCGCTGGGTGACCTCGAATCGCGTCGGCTCGAAATTGCCCGTGAATGCCCTGACGCCGTCGCCCGCGATCACGGGGTAGCTCTTGATGATCAGCTGGTCGACCTCGCCGAGGAGCTGTCCGGCCAGATTGCCGCCGCCGCAGAGCCAAATATCCAGGCCCGCTTTTTTCTTCAGTTGCCGGACGAGCTCGACCGGATCGGCGTCGACGACCTCCACCTGCGGGTTGTCCACCGGCGCGAGGGTGGTCGAGAAGACGTACTGCCTCAAGTGGTTGTACGGGCTGGTGCAGCCGATGGCGAGGCCCGGTTCGTAGGTGCCGCGACCCATGACCAGGGTGTCCAGGGTCTTGTTCGGCGTGTCGAGGGGCATGCCGACGGACTCGCGCAGAGGCGTCGGCACCGTCTCCGGATAGCGCTCGTTGATCCACGCCGTCATGTCCTCACACATCGGATAGAAGTCGAATTCCCCCTGCGGCCCCGCGATGTAGCCGTCGAGGGAGACCGCCACGTAGTAGACAAGCTTTCGCATCTTAACCGCCTCAACTGTAGTACTCTGTGCGAAGTGATTTGAACCGTAGTACTACAGATGGAGTGGTGTCAAGTGGTGCGCACGAATCCGGAACGCAGGCAGGCCCTGCTGGATGCGTCAATCGAGGTCCTGGCCCGCGAAGGGGCACGTGGCCTGACCTTCAGGGCGGTCGATCAGGAGGCGGGAGTGCCCGCCGGAACCGCCTCCAATTACTTCCCCAACCGGGACGCACTGCTCGTCCAGGTCGGACACCGCTATTACGAGCGGCTGATCCCCAGCGACGCCGCCATGGCGAAATCCCGCGGACCGCAGACCCGCGAGTCCATGACCGAACTCATGACCGAGGTGGTCGACCGGGTCTTCCATTTCCGCACCGGCTATCTCGCGATCCTCGAACTGCGACTGGAGGCCACCCGGCGGCCCGAACTGCAGGCGCTGCTCACCGAGCGGGTACGCGCGGATCTCGACTTCAATATCAGCAACTATCGGGAGTCGGAGCTGCCCGGCGACGAGGACGCCGTTGTGCTGCTCTACCTCGCCCTGAACTGGCTCATCCTCGAACGACTCACCCTGCCCGGCATTTTCGACGAGCAGCGGGCCGCCGAACTGGTGCGGACGATCGTGGACCGGGCAATACCCGCCCAGGTCAGGTAAACCGGAACGATCCATCAATTGTTCGAACCGACGCTCTCCGAGAGGAAGTCAGGCATGACGAGACCGTTTCGATTCGGGGTCGTCGCCCCGCTCAGGACCGACCTGCCGACGTGGCGAGATCGCGTGCGCCGCATCGCCGACAGCGGCTACTCGACGCTGCTGGTGCCCGACTTCCCGCAGACGCAACCGGCGCCCGGCCCCATGCTGGCCACCGCCGCGGCCCTGACCGACCTGCGCGTTGGCACCTGGGTGTACGCCTCGCCGCTACGCCCGCCTTGGCTGACGGCGTGGGAAGCGCACTCGCTGTCGCTACTCACCGACGGACGCTTCGAGATGGGCATCGGCACCGGCAGACCGGGAATCGAGGACGAACTCCGCGACAAGGGACTGTCCGTCGCGCCACCGAACGAGCGGCTTGCGCAGGTACGTGAGACCGTCGAAACGCTGCGCGAACTCGACGGCCCCGACCTGCACACGCCCGTGGCGATGGCCGTACTGGGTCCACAGGCCCGGTCGTTGGCGGCGGAGGTCGCGGACACGGTCACGTTCGCGCTGGGGGCTCAGCCTCGGGGTGAGGTCGAGCGGCTGGCACGCGACTTCCGCACCATCGGGAACGTCGAGCTCGCGCTCGCCGTGCCGGTCATCGGCGACACTGTCGCGCCGCACATGGCGCCACCCGACACCGACCCTGCCGCGCTTCGCGCGGCGGACGCACTGGCCGTACTTCCGGATGATCCGGCGGCCGCCGCCGAGGAAATCCGGCGGCGACGGGAGGAGATCGGCTTCTCCTACTTCGTCTTCGGCGCCGACTTCGCCGACCGGTTCGCTCCGATCGTCGCCGAGCTCGCCGGACGGTAGCCGAGCAAAAGGTCATGCCCACCGCCGACTACGCGGCACCATGGCATGGCGTCGATGTCGGTGGACCGCGGGTTCACCATGTCGTTGCGGCCCGGTACGGACCCGTCGACCGGGCCTGATCGGCGAATCCTGAGGTGGCTGGCGCGGCGCTAACTCGGAGGGGACGGCGATGCGTGCCCGAGCCGCAGTTGGCAGCCGATCACCGAAGTCGGAACTGTGATGCGGATGTCGTACTCTATCCACTTCAAAGGACCCACGGCGGTGGCGTAGATGCTCGACGCTCGCGCCATTTCCCCCCGTTCCCGATGAGCTTTGATTATCGCGGCGATACTGGTGATCAGCGCGCCGACCAAATCGGACTCGGTGGATGGCTCGTGAACCTCCCTACACAGCCGCGCCAGGACGAACGCTACCTTCTCCAGATCCGGCGCGGGCGGTCGGAAGATGTGCGGGCGCGCGCGGCTTCCGGCCGCGAGTGCGGACCTTCCGACTTCGTGCGCGGCAACGGCGAACGGTCCGCGCGCGTCCGGCTCGACCCGCCACGACCACATCGCCAGCACACCGGATACCTGGCTTGCCGCCCACCGCCATACCGCGCGCTCATTGCTCGGAACACGCGCCAATATCTCGTTGAAGCTCCGGACATCAGCCAGCGCGTATGCCCACAACTCGGTGTCATCCCACAGCACCGTTTCCCTGGCCGACCGCGTGACCGAACGCGGAAGTTTCCACTCGGTCTGCGCGTCCGCCACCGCATGCGCGTCAGGTTCCCACCCATCCCGCAAGTCGGGCAAGCTCAGGCCTGCACCGACCTCGAGGTCGGTGATCGCCGGACCGAGGCGTGCACTGTGGGCGTCCCGCCATTGGGCGATGTAGCCCGCGACATAGCCGTCGACGACACTGACTCGGGGCCGCAGGACGGTCCCGGTCGCCCGCATCCGGCGTATCCATTCGACCTCCGAGCGGCTGACCGCGGCCGCAGCGCGGAGCATGCGCCGCAGCATCCGATAGTCCGAGCCGTCGTCGTCTTCCAGCCGCTCGATTCCCGACAGCATCTGCTGCTCGAAACTCGCACCAGGCCCACGCAGCCCAGGCGTCACCGACCGATACAGGCAAAGGTCACAACCGCTCAATGCGACATCCGATCAGTCGACGAACCGACGACCACCCTCGGCCGATGGGAGTGAATCTCGGCCTCGTCAACCGCCGCGTCAGCTGGCGACGCACTCACCGTCCTTGGATGGCCCCACTGAGCACACCGAGTTCCTGCCATACAACCGACCCCTTCGACATCCGGGTGTTCGCACGAGTAGACGATCACCGAAAAGGAAGGTCAGACGTTAGATAGATGAAGCACAAACGGCTTGGATAAATGTTCTGGCGCCGATTACATCAAGAACACCAGCCAGACCGATGGGAACATATGTTCGACTCAAGGTAAGGTGCCGGAGTATGCCGGACCACGAGCCCATCCCCTTCGCTGGAACGCAGATCGACCAGGTGCGCAGGCAGCTGCTGGATGCGGCCGCGTTCGGCAAGCATCTGCGACCCGAGCAGCTGGAGAACATGGCGGGCAGGCTGGCCGAGGGTTTGCGCGCTTACACCGAGGCCATCACGGCCGCGACCACACCCGCGGCCCCGCCCACCGACGGGCGCGCCTGCCTCGACTACCGCGGCCGTCTCCGATGACGGTCGGTGTCCGCGAATTCCGTATTCATCCCGAGCGCGGGACCGGGCGGATCCGGCGGCGGGCGGGGATGTCGGCGGTCCCCGCTCGGTCGGTAGGCCGACTAGATCGGACGGAAGCCGGCTCCGGGACCACCGCGCGCGTCGACGTCGTCGATGATGGCGGTCATCTTCGTCCCGAGCTGAGGTCCGAGGCAGGGCACCGTCACGTATGCGTTCACCATGCTGACGAGTGTCGTTCCGACCACGACCGGCCCGCCGGAGTCACCAGGGACGACACATATCTGCGTCCAGGTCCACCCGGACTCCAGCACGTCTCCGTAGGTCAGTCCGCAGGTGTGGCCGGTGCTATAGCCTTCCTTGCACGCGATATCCGGGAACTGCGCCGGACCGCCCACCTGGGCGATCGTCGTGTTGCCGACGCGGCTCACCGGTACGACTTTGTCCGGTTCGAACACGATGACGGCGTAGTCCATGTCGTTGTTGGCCTGGACGATGGTGCCGACAACGCCGGCGTCGCGATCGGCCGCCGCGGCGACGGTGGTACCCGCACCACCGCAATGAGCCGCGGTGAATCCGACCAACCGGCCCGCGCCGTCGTGCCCGATCGTGGTGAGCGTACAGAGGCCCTGATCGTTGACGGCGATGCCGGAGCCGCCGCCCAGCACGACCGGAGCGGCGGCGCGCACCATGCCCGCGTGCGCCCCGATCAGCGTTGCGCATGCCGCGAACGCAGCAGCTGTTCCCGCAAGTTTCTCGAACATGCCGGATCCAATCGGTCGAAGGGGAAGATCGTCCCCCCCATGCCGCGCGAACAGTACTGCTGTTTACTTGAAGAACTCGAAGACCAGGCGTCCGGACGTCGTCACCAATCTTGCGGGATCGAGCCTGGTCGAGTGCGCCTCCTAGGTGACGAAACGCCGACGGTCACGCCACGATCTGGCGAGGGTGCGTGACGCGCGGCGTTCGTCGTTTCCTGAGCGATGCCGTCCAGCAGATCATGCGATGCAGATCGGGAAGACGAAGATCAACGGCGGGAAGAAGCAGACCGGCCAGAAGAACGGGGCCCAGAATAGAACGGCGTCATCGGTCTGCAATTGCCCGTGCTGGGAGACATCTACGGCTGCAGGAGGGGCAGGCACAGGCGCTACGTCCGGGGACCCGGTAGCAACACCCGAACCGAAAGCGATCATTGGCACACAGGCTGCCGCAGCCGCGGCTGCGATAATCTTGTTTTTGGTCATTGTGCTTCCTTCAACTGACGGTTGGGATGCCTTCGCCCGTTGAAGGCTCCCTCTTATGACCCCTCTAACTCTTCTCTCAGGAAGCTCGCAAGATCATCGTCCTACGGGTCGGAAACACTCACCCCTCGGGGTGAAACCCGAGGCGAGCACGGGTTCGCGCACCGCGCCCGCGTCAATGGCCGAAATCTCGTCGGCGAGTCGACTTCACCGACCCGATGCCCGCGAAAGACATGTTCGAATTGCCCGGCCGGCAGCACCGAACCGGCCACGTCGGGAAACCCTCAGCGTCGAAACAGAGGCGTTTCCCTTGTCCCGCCGGATCACCTGCGGTTCCCGGTCTTCCGCGGTCGGGAGCAGGCGACCGCGCCCAGGGCAGGCGGATGCCGTTGAGGCGGCGAGAATCTCGCTGAACGGGGTCTACGGCACAACGATTTTCGGCGCGGACGGCCGCCCGGTCGCTACTATCCAACCTACTGTTACCTGATCAACGAGGGGATGTTCGGTGCAGTCAGGCACAAACGGCTCGATCGGCGAGCGCCGCACAATCGCGATCGTCGGCGGGATACGCCCTTGCGGGGTGGAGGACCGTCCGTCGTGGACCGAGGACAACGGCGCCCGAGCCGCGCGGGAGGTCGGCGCCGAACTGGCAAGGGCAGGCTACGACCTCTTCGTCTATTCCAGCGCGCCGCGATTCGTCGAACGCGATGTGGTAGCCGGATACCTTTCCGTCGAGCCGTGCAGAGCCGGTTCCATCCATGTCCGGCCACCGTACGGATCTTCCGAAACCAGTTTCCCGCATCCACCACATAAGTCCGGCGCCTTCGAAATTCGTCATGAAGCGGAAGACGACTGGGAAGTCTCTTATTACCGTTCGCTGCGTGAAGCCGACGGTGTCGTACTCATCGGTGGCGGCCGCACCACATTGATCACCGCGATGGTGGCGATGGCGTTCGATATTCCCCTCGCGCCCGTCGCCGCTTTCGGTGGTGCCGCGCGTAAGGCATGGGTATCGATGGGACGCACCGGCAATCTCGTCACGCCGGAAGAGCTTTCGATCCTGGGCGGCGAGTGGAACGCCGGCGCCGCTGAGAATGTCGTCGCGATCCTGCGCACTCAGCAGGAACGCAAACAATCAGCGGAGACGATGCGGTCGCGCGCCGAGCGGCATGCCGAGTACAAGTCCGGAATCGGGCTGCTCTTCGGCGCGCTCTTGCTGATCGGCGGATTCGCGATGATCCCGCTGGTTTACGCGGTGGACGGCAACGCATCGCTCACCCTGGTCGGGCTGATCGCGGGCTCCCTGCTCGCGGCGACGTCAGGGGCGATAATCCGCACTGCCGTCGACCGCAGGGAGGACTGGGCGCGAAGTTCGGTATTGGGGATGTCGGCGGGTGCGATCGCGGTCCTTTTGTTCATCTCGGCACAATTGGCGACCTCGCCCGATCTGTTGACGGGCCCCGGCGCGCGACGGCTCCTGTTCTTCGTACTGTCCGTCGGTTTCATCGCGGGCTACACCTTCGACGCGGTGTACGCCAAAATCCGCCAACAGCAGGTCGTCGACACATCCGGCCTGCGTTCGGTCCTTCCCGAGCCGCAGGCGGATCAGAATGGCAACTGAGAAAGACTCTTCCAGCAGGCCGAACGTCTTTCTCAGTCACCGGTACCGATCACCCGATGTCAACCTGTTCTTCTGGCGAATCATCCGGAAGGTGCAACCGGTCGCCTTCCGCGTGGACGAAGGGCTGACCTTCACCAGCCCGACACGGCTGGAACGGATGATGCGAGACGCGGACGGGTTCGTGGGCATATACCCGCTACCAGGAGACGCGCAGACGGCGTGGGATCTGCGCACGCTCCAGCACGAAGCGCGGTACTTCCTGCTCGAGTTGAGCATCGCCGCACGCCTGCGGTATCCCAGCATCGTTTTCTGCGACCACCGGTACGGCGCCCTGTTCCGGTGCCCTCCGGAGATACGAGTCGTTGAGTACGACCCGCAGGAGATCACCGACGAACGCTATTCGCCGCTGATCGCGCGCGTCACCAAAGCATTCGAGACTTTCGCCAACGGTTTGCGGGCGCATATCTCCGCACGCGCCGGAACACGCTCGTACCGCCGAAGAGAAGTAGGCCTGCTGCTGAACCGGAGCACCAGGGCGGAGATCGGCGATGTGTTGGAAAGCAGCCTCGAGGAAGCGGTGTGGCAGCCGGTGAACCTGGCCTGGCCGCCTCGACTCGATTTGACGTTCGTCAGCCGGCTGCGCGAACTGGACTGGCTGGTAGTCGCACTCGACGACCCGGCGGCATATATCGCGGCGAGCTTTGCCGCAGGGCACGGCGTGCCTACGCTGCCCCTGTTGCACACGCCTGCCGATAGAGTGCCCGACCAACTCTCCGGAGCGTTGTTCGAGGATGTCCAGCCGCGCCACAGTAGGCGGGTGTTGTCCTGGCAGGATCGCGACGACCTCGGAAGCTCTTTCGAGGAAACCCTCACTGTGATCGGGCATCAGCCCCGGCTTTTCCACGACGCCGATCAGGCCAGCCGATATTTCACCACGGCCGCGCTTCGCAAAGAAGTCGTATTTCTCAGCTACGCCAACGAGGACAGAGAAACGGCGGACCTGTTCAGCCGGGCCCTGCATGCCAGGTTCCAGGAAGTCTTCGACTATCGGAAGACCGGATCCATACGCACCGGACAGAACTGGCTGGACGAACTCATGGACAGCTTGGCGAAGACAGCGGTCGGCGTCCTGCTGCTCTCGCCCAGCTACGTCGCCAGCCCGTATTGCGTAACCGAGGCCCAACGCCTGTACCAGGCCAGCATCGAAGGCCGCGCGACACTGCTACCCGTACGACTTCAGCATGTGGAGCTACCCGAGTTCCTCAAAGGGGTCCAGTACCGCAGGCTTCCCGGCAACACCGAGTCCGATGTCGAAGCGGCGGTGCGGGAACTGATCGAATTACTCGGCGATGCGGAGCTCGGCGAGCAATAGCAACTGCCCCACCCCCGTCTGCGACACACTAGCTTCGTCGAATCGGTGTCCACCCGCGTCCTGACACCTACCGAGCCACCAGAAATAGGGGCTCTCCCGCCTGGTTACGATCAGCCCAACGTTCTGAGAGGAAAATCATGACCAAGCCCTTCGCCGCTGTACTCGCTACGGCCGCCGCCACTCTGCTCTTCCTGCCCGCCGCACCCGCGCAAGCCCAGTCCCCCTTATGCGCCAGGGCCATCGAGCTGATCAACCTCGCGATCGACACGAGCGGCGGCACCATGGACACGGCGACGGCGACCGAGCTGTCCGACCGACTGGGCGGCCTGGCCCTTTTCGCCCAGGGCGCGGAGAAGGACGTCATCACTGCCTACGCCGACGCACTGGTAGATGCCAACGTCACCGACCTCGACCCCTACACCGACAATCTCAACCGCGTCTGCGCCGCCTGACCGCAAGTCACTTAACCCCTCAGCGTCGAATCTGAGGGGTTTTGCGCTGTCTCTACGCATGTCCACCATGGTCGAAACCTTCGCCCGTGAAGCGCGCACGGCACGAGCCGATGCGGCTGCGCTCGCGTCCGAGGTAACGCAATAGGTTGGCTGGAGCACGCGGTCGTAGCCGACACCGCCGCCCGGCGCAGCCTGGCCACGGCGGTAGATCTGGCGGCAGACTCCCGCTACCCGGACCGCCTTGTGCAACCTGGGATTCTCCGGTCCGCGTTGGCTCGGAATCAGGCTGCCGATCCGATGCCACCAGGTCCTGGTCACGCGGCGGGTATCAGCGCCCTCCGGCTCAGGCATCGGTCCGGTCTCGGCACCTATCGCCCACTCCTTTGTACGTGCCTACCCATGTTGACGCACCCGAGCTACCGAGCCGGCGTGCAGAAGGTCGGCCCGGAATCGACCGGCGGCATAGCGAAGTCAGCTGAACCCGCTGATAATGTGCGCCTCCGGCCCCAACGCGTCGCTACCATTATCGAACCAGCCCGTTCTCGGCCATGCTGGATGCGATCCGAGAACGATTGCATTGCGGCCGGACTCGATGCCGATCACGAATATGGATTTCGGAAGCCAACCGTCACCCTCCCGGGTGAGCATGCGCATCGCGATGCGGTTGCCCGTCTGACCTGACCAATCAATGGGATGGTCGGAAAAATCGAAGCTGTAGAGATCGGTCAGCCCCCTCTCTCGTTCATCATGAGGAAGAGACGGGAAGTTGGGATTCACCAGCAGCTCCCATACGTTCCCCGGCCGCAGTCTCTCGATTTGAAGCTCGAACACCGCATCGGAACCGGCGTCCTTTACGTTCGCCGTTGAATGGACAACAATTATCTTCTTGATTGTAGTCATCAGCCGATCCGTCCTTCCGCTTCGCCGTTCTCCTATTGGTCCGGGCCGATGCGGAGATTGCCGTAGCAAGCTGTGCGGAGTCACATCCGGACTCAGTGCCAGATGCGGACCGGGATCATCACAACGCGGTGCTCATCGCTACATCTCCTCAATCGGCCTCGAGCGAATCATGGGCGAACAGAAGCCACAGAGCACGAGTAGGGAACTACTCATTTCCTGCGGCCCACCCCACAACGCGGTACTGACCTCGGGCCGCGCCGAGAGGCCCTCGATGTAGCCCCTATATGGGCGCGGGGGTCCGGCGCCGGGGTCGGCTCAACAGTTCAGAGGGCATTTGTGGGGCGGGCGGGGCTCGAACCCGCGACCAATGGATTATGAGTCCACGGCTCTAACCGACTGAGCTACCGCCCCGTGCCGCGGGGAACCGCGAGCGTTGGGGATGCTACCGGGTCGGGTGGGTTCCGGACCAGTCGGCTGGAGTGACCTAGGGTGGGTGGGTCGGAAACTTACTGGAGGGTCAGGTATGGCCGGTCTGTTCACGAAGGTGCTGAAGGCGCATCAGTGGGTGTACGAGAACAGCGGTGGGCTGGTGGGGCATCGGCTGCTGCTGGGGAATCCGACGCTGCTGCTGCGGACGGTGGGACGCAAGTCCGGCAAGGAACGGACCTCGGCGCTGACGTACGCGCGCGACGGTGCGGACTATCTGGTGACGGCGTCCAACGGCGGATCGCCGCGGCCGCCAGGATGGCTGGCGAACGTGAAGGCCCGACCGGAGTGCGAAATCCAGGTCGGACGGCGGAAACTGACGGTGCGGGCCCGGGCGACGCTGCCGGATGATCCCGAGTACGCGCGGCGGTGGGCGCTCGTCGACGAGGTGAACAAGGGTCGCTACAGCGCCTATCAGAAGCTGACGAAGCGGCCTATCGCGGTCGTGGTGCTGGCCCCGGTGTAGCGGAGCGGGGTCAGCCCTCGCGGTAGTCCTCGTCCCAGTCGTCCTCGTAGTCCTCGGCGTCGTCATGGTCGTCCCATGGCTCGGCTTCCTTCGGCGGCCTGCTGGCGAACTGGACGACAGCTACCACGAAGCCGAGGACCACGATGACGATTGCGACGACGAGCACAGTTTCCACCCCGGCACCCTAGCGCCGTCGCCGGGGCAGCGCACTACGTCGATTGTCCAGTTCGCCGGTTTGTTCACACTGTTAACAAAGTGCGCCCGAGCGCCGCCCTCGACTCGATGGCGGCATGCGCCCGGTCGGCCTGGTCGAGCGGGAAGGTCTGACCGATGACGACCTCGAGGCGGCCCGCGACGACCTCCTCCTGAGCGCGCCGGGCGATCGCCTGCCAATCGATGTCCGCGCCGGTGATGTCGAACAGCCCGTAGACGCTGATGCCGCGCGCCGCGGCGGTTTCCTGGTTCAGTACGGCGAATTGGCCTGCGGCGGCTCCGTATCCGAAAAAACGCCCGCCATCAGCGGCAACCGTGAGCGCCGCCTCGCCGAGCGCGCCGCCCGCGCCGTCGAACACCACGTGCGCGCCCGCTCCCCCGGTCGCGGCGCGCGCCTTCGCCGCCCAGTCGGGCGCGGAGTAGTCGACCACCGCGGTCGCGCCGAGCCGCTCGGCGAGTTCCAGCTTGGCGGCGCCACGTGCGGCGGCGAGGACGTGCGCGCCCGCCGCACGGGCGAGCTGGATCAGCAGCACACCGAGCCCACCGGCCGCGGCGGTGATCAGGACCCATTGCCCAGGCTGGACGGCGGCATGGTCGAACACCGCGAGCGCGGTTCGACCGTCGTGGGCCAGCGCGACGGCCTGCGTCGCGGTCAGCCCCTCCGGCAAGGCAGTCAGCGTATCCGCCTTGGCCAGCGCTTTCTCGGCATATCCGCCGATCGGCAGGCCGCCGCCGATGCCGCTGGCCGCGGTGGGCGTCGACACCCGCTTGCCGATCCAGGACGAATCGACGCCGGAACCGACCGACGCCACCACCCCGGCGACCGCGCCGCCGGGCACATAGGGCAACTCGATCGCGAAGAAGTCGGTTCCCCAACCGCTCCGCAGCCTGGTGTCCAGGAACATCACATCCGCGGCGGCCACGTCGACGACCACCTCCCCTGGTCCCGCCACCGGATCCGGCAGCTCCCGAACCACGAGCACTTCCGGTCCACCGAACTCACCGGCTTGCACAGCCCGCATGTCACACACCCTTCGTCGTTCCTTGCCGTCTTCGGACGAAGATCAGCATGGAACCTGAAGTCGTGTTGAGGTCAAATCGTGCGTCAGGAACCGCCGCCGCAGCTGGAGCTGCTGCCACCACCACAGCTGGAACTGCTGCCACCACCGCAACTGGAACTACTGCCGCCGCCGCAGCTGGAACTACTCCCGCCGCCGCAACCGCTTCCCCCGCCGCAACTGCTGCCGTGGTGATGATGGCCGTGGTGGTGCTGATGCCCGCCGCCACAGCCGCTCGGCTGGTCGGATCCGCCGATCAGACCGGCTCCGCCGGCCGCCCAGAACGGATCTGTGGAACCCCCCTCGTAATATCCGCCGCTTCGGTTCCCACCGCGCCACGCACCGTACGGCGGCGGCTGATAGCGGTTGCGCTGCGAACGGATGATGGCGACTACGGCGATGATCGGAGCCGCCACGAGGAGCAGCACCATCAACAGGATGATCAGAAAGATGAGTGCGCTCATGTCAGAACGGTAGCGGCACATCGGCGCGCACGTACAGTGAACTGTGGTGAACTTCAGGTTCCGTCGAAACCCGGTGCGCGAGGTCGACCTGGCGACCGTACGCGCCGCCGTCGACGCGCTGAAACTGCCCGAGGCAGTCTACAAGACCTGCCCTTGGCAGCCACGGGAATTGGTGGACAAGGGATTGCGCCAGTGGCTGCTGTGCTGCGGCGCGGCCATGCGTGACAACCAGGTGATCGGCATGCCGTCACACGCGGTCGACGAGGCATGGCACGGATTCATCCTGTGCACCACGCGCTACGCCGATTTCTGCGCGAGGGCCTACGGCCGCTTCCTGCACCACTTCCCGGAAGGCGCCGGGCCGGCGAACCCCGCGCACGGATCCATGGACGAACAGCTCGGCCGCACCGTGGTCGCGTGGTCGTTCGTGGCGGCTCCCGGCGAGGAATGCGTGCTGTGGGATCTGGACCGGCGGGTCGGTGTCGAGCACCCGTGGGGCATCGACGCCGATCGGGTCGTGGCCGTCGAGGCGGAGCTGGCCCGCACTCTCGCCTCCTGATCTCAGGTCAGCTTCACCCGCGCCGCCAGGAATCGGACGACGCCGGGCGCGAACCGGCCGAAGTGGTACTGCAAGTGGGCTTCCGGCGTCACCGGCACGATGCCGCGATCCCGCTGCACCGCGCGCACGATCCGCTCGGCCACCTTCTCCGGCCCGTAGCGCCGCATCCGGTACAGGTTGTCGTAACGCTCCTGCTTGCGCTTCTCCTCCTCCGCGCTGACGCCGGAGAACCGAGTGCGCCGCACGATGTCGGTGTGCACGATGCCGGGGCAGATGGTGTGCACCGAGATGCCGCGACCGGCGACTTCCGCTCGCAAGCAGTCGGAGAACATGAACACCGCCGACTTGCTGGTGGCGTAGGCGCTGAACCCCTGCTGCGGACTGTAGGCCGCCATGCTCGACAGGTTCACGATGTGTCCACCGAGACCGCGCTCGGCCATGGCCGGACCGAATGCGCGGCAGCCGTTCACCACCCCGCCTAGGTTGATCCGCAGCACCCGGTCGAATTCCTCCGCCGACGTCTCGAAGAATCCACCGGCCTGACCGATCCCCGCGTTGTTGATCAGGATGTCCGGGACGCCGTGGGTCGCCAGCACCGCCTCGGCGTGCGCGCGCATCGCGCCTTCATCGGCGACGTCGAGCGGATAGGCGTGCGCCGCACCGTGTTCGGCGGCGATCAGCTCGGCGGTCTCCTTCGCCGCCGCCGGATCGATGTCGGAGACGACGATCTCCGCGCCGCGACGGGCCAAGGCGAGCGCGGTCGCGCGCCCGATGCCGCTGCCACCGCCGGTGATGACCGCAAGTCGATCATCGAACGGCCGCGCGGACCGCCCCACCTCGGCGCGGCGCAGAGTCCGGGGCGCCGCCGAGCCGCCGAGGGTGTCGATCAGTTCGGTGGTCGCGGTGGCCAGCAACTCCGGATGAGAGAACGGCATCCAGTGCCCGGCGGGGACGTCCCGCCGCCACAGCCGCTCGGTCCACTTGTGTTCGTCGTCGAATCCGGCGGGTCGCACGGCGACGTCGCGTCCGGCGACGATCAGCTGCACCGGCACCTCGGTGCGCCGCTCGCGTGGGGCGAGCATGCGCTGCACGATGTTCGCGCGGTAGATCAGCAGGCCGTCGACGATGTCGGCGCGAAAGGTGGGGCCGAGACGCACGTTCGACGGCTCGGTCTCGTTCATCAGCGCGACGACCCGCCGCCAGAGGCGTTCGGTCCCTACCAGTCCGAAGGTGGCGCGCGGCAGCCCGGGGGTCATGAAGAAGAAGGTGTAAGCCGAGGACAGCAGTTGGGTGAACGGCTGCCACACGTTGCGCGGTGTCGGACGCGTCAGCCGGTCGCGGATCCATTTGCCGACGTGGTCCAGGTTCGGTCCCGAGACGGAGGTGAACGACGCGATCCGGGCGGCCGCGCCGGGCTCGCACACCGCTTCCCATACCTGCACCGAACCCCAGTCGTGGGCGAGCACATGTACGGGCCGATCGGGGCTGACCGCGTCGGCGACCGCGTAGAAGTCCGCGGCCAGGCGGTCGAGCCGGAAGTCGGCGGTGCGCCGGGTGCGGGTGGAGCGTCCGTGCCCGCGGGTGTCGTAGGCGACGACGTGGAAGCGTCGAGCCAGTCGCGGCACAACGGCGTCCCACAGGTGATGGGTGTCCGGCCAACCGTGCACCAGCACAATGGTTTCCGCGGCCGGGTCGCCGTATTCGTAGACGGCGAGGTCGAATTCGCCACTGCGCACGCTGCGTCCCACCGCGGGGAGTTCGGCGATTTCGGTGGTGGTCATCGAGTTTCTCCTCAGCCGAATGGCGGGTCGGATCACAGATCGAGCACGAGGCGGCCACCGTCGGCGCGCGAGACGCAGACGAGCATCGCGCCCGCCTCGTGCTCGGCGTCGGTGAGCACGCTGTCGCGATGGTCGGGTTCGCCGGCCAGTACCCGGACCTTGCAGGTGCGGCAGAATCCTTGTCTGCACGAGTACGGGCGGTCGGGCCGGAAAGCGAGGATGGCGTCGAGCGCGGTGCGGTCCGCGGCGACCTCGACGACGTCCCCCGTGGAAGCGAATTCGATCTCGAACGGCTTACCGTTCACGATCGGCGGTGGCGAGAACCGCTCGAAATGCAGTTCCACCTGGGGGATTTCCCGCACCGAATCGGCAACGACGGTGATCATCGGCACCGGACCGCAGCAATAGACGGCGGTGTCGGGTCCGACGCCGGGCAGCAAGGCGCCCGCATCGGGGAGACCGTGTTCGTCGTCGGTGCGGACCACGACGCGGTCGCCGAATCCCGCCAACTCGTCGAGGAAGGGCAAGGTATCCCGGCTGCGCCCCGTATACACCATCGACCACTCGATACCCAGCCGGTGCGCCAACCTGACCATGGGCAGGATCGGCGTGACACCGATGCCGCCCGCCACGAAATGCAAACGCGCAGAAAGCGATCCGTGACCGGGCACGGCGAACGGGAAGGCGTTGCGCGGACCGCGCACCACGATCGCCGAACCCACCGGAAGACAGTCGTGCACCTCGACAGATCCACCGCCGCCTTCGGGGATCCGGCGCACCGCCACCCGGTAGGCGCGGACGTCCGCGGGGTCGCCGCACAGCGAGTACTGCCGCAAACGGCCGGAAGGCAACTCGAGGTCGAGATGCGCGCCGGGACGCCAGGGCGGCAACGCGCGCCCGTCGGGGGCGGCGAGCCGCAGGCTCACCACGTCTTGGTCGTGCGCCTCGATCCGCCGCTCGGTGACCACCAGCGCGAGCCGCCGATCGTCCGTCTTCGGCCGCGGATCGCGCCGATTGATCAGAGCGGTCCAGCGCAGTCGAGCCGAGGCCACCGCGTCGAGCACCCGCACGGTGCGGTCGCGCTCGCGTCTGCCGAACAGGTCTGCGGGCAATTGATCGGGAACCGGCGACCTCACGAGGCGATCGCCCGCGCCGCCGGGGACTTTGCCAGATAGGCCACCGCCTGAGCGGTGGAGCCGACCGTCTCCGGGTTGTAGCCGGGCCTGAACGTGCTCAACGCACTCCACAGCAGCGAGGGGACGCCGGGCAACGCGCCGCGCCACATCGCACCGAAGGCCCGCATCAGCAGCCCCGGATAGCCGTAATCGGGCAGGTCGCGGTCCTGGTGGACGAGGAACTTGGTGCCGCGCACCACCAACGTCAGGAAGATGGGGAACACCAGCAGCATGAGGGCCGCGCGCCGCACGTATCCGGCCCCGAAGTACACGGCCACGTCGTGCGCGACGTGCCGGTGCTCGACCTCCTCCGCCCCGTGCCAGCGGAACAGGTCGGCCATGCGCGGGTCGGCGCCGAACCGCTCCAGATCCGCGTTGAGCACCCAGTCGCCGAGGTAGGCGAAGAAGTGCTCCAGGCACGCGATGAAGGCCAGCCGCTCCACCATCACCTGCCGTTCGGCGACGCCTTCGACATCTCTCGGCCCGAGCGTGCGGCGGAACAGATACTCGGCGTGCCGCAGATAGGGCTCGGGATCGATGCCGTGCGCGGCGAGCACCTCGTGCAACACCTTGTCGTGCGTCTCGGCGTGCATCGATTCCTGACCGATGAACCCGAGCATCGCCTCCCGCAGCCGCTCGTCCCGCACGTACGGCAGCGCCTCGGCGTAGGCGGCGCAGAACATGCGCTCCCCTTCGGGCAGCAGGAGATTCAGCGAGTTGATCAGATGCGAGGCGATGGGCTCGGCGGGCATCCAGCGCAGCGGCGTGTCCGACCAGTCGAAGCGCACGTTGCGGGCGTGCAGCGCCACGGCGCCCGGGTCGGTGTCGGGCCGCCGCCCGGCCCTGCGAAGTAGCTTCATCGATACTCCTCGATCCTCACGCGCCCGCGTCGCCGCGCGATTCCTACATATCCGTAGCAAGGATCATACACATACGTGGAACTTTCGGTAACACACAAAAGCGTCACGCACCGCTGTACGGTGACACCACCCGCGACAGTCGTCACACCTGCCGCTTCCGGCCCAAAATTAGAACGTGTTCTAGTAGTCTTTTGCTATGGAACGATTGACCGGATTGGATGCCAGCTTTCTCTACTTGGAAACCGGGACCCAGCATCTGCACGTCTGCGCGCTGCTGATCCTCGACCCGTCGTCGGGCGGCTACTCGTTCGACGGCTTCAAAGCCGAACTGGCTCGGCGACTTCCCCTGATTCCGCAGATGCGCCGCCGCGTGTACGAGGTGCCGTTGAACCTCGACCATCCCGTGTGGGTGGAGGACGAGAATTTCGACCTCGACTACCACGTCCGCCGCATCGCGATCGCGGCGCCGGCCGGACGCCGCGAACTGGCCGAACTCGTCGGGGACATCGCCAGCCGCCCCATGGATCGCGACCGCCCGTTGTGGGAGATGTCCGTGGTGGAGGGTCTCGACGACGGGAAGGTCGCGGTGGTCTGCAAATACCACCACGCCGCCGTGGACGGCATCACCGGCGCCGACCTGATGATGCACCTGTGCGATCTGGAGCCGGGTGCCGCCAAGGAGGTACCCGACCAGGAGTGGCGCCCCGAGCCGAAACCGAATGACTGGCAATTGCTGGCCGAGGCGGTGGTGAAGTTCCCGACCCGAGCGGGCATCGTCGGGATGCTGCCGAAAACGGTCGGCGTAGTCGCCGGTTTCGCGCAGCGCCGTCGCCAGAACAAGACGGGCATGGCCATCCCGTTCTCCGCTCCCCGCACGCCGTTCAATCTCGCCATCACCCCGCACCGCGCCGTCGCGTTCACCGAGGCCGAACTCGACGCCGTCAAGGAGATCCGCTCCGCGTTCGGCGTCAAGGTGAACGACGTGGTGCTGACCGTCGTCGCCGGTGCGCTGCGCGCCTATCTGGCCGGGCGCGACGAGCTGCCGGACCGCTCGCTCATCGCGTCCGTACCCGTGTCCGTGCACGAGTCGACCCGGCACAAGGCCGGGATCAACAAGGTGTCCACGCTGTTCGCGCGGCTGGGCACCGACCTCGCCGACCCGGTGGAACGCCTGCGCGAGGTGGCCGAGGCCAACCGGGGGGCCAAGGAAGAGCACGAGGTGATGGGTGCCGACTTCCTGCAGGACTGGTCGAAATACGCCCCGCCGAACACATTCCGGCTCGCCGCACGGATGTACTCCTCGCTCAAGCTGGCGGAGAAGCACCCGGTGGTGCACAACTTGGTGGTGTCCAACGTGCCCGGTCCGCCGATGCCGCTGTACTTCCTCGGCATCCGGGTGGACGGGATGTACCCGTTCGGACCGGTGTTCCACGGCGCGGGCCTGACGGTGACCGTGCTGTCGAACAACGACAAGCTGAATTTCGGATTCATCGCCTGCAAGGAATTGGTGCCCGACATCGCCGCGCTGGCCGACGCCGTTCCCGGCGTGGTCGCCGAATTGCTCGCCGCGGCACGCACGTCGGGCTGAGCGCCGGGTCCCGGTCCGCCACCGCTGCCGGACGGGACCCGCCGAGTCACATCTTCGCGGCGACGGCCGCACAGGCTTCGAGCAGCACCGGTACGAAACGATCGGCTTCCAGCACACAGGACGCGTGCCCGGCCGCGACCAGATGCTTGCTCGCCCCTGGAATCATCGTCGCCAACTCCATCTGCCGATAGACGGGAATCGCGCGATCTCGGGTCGTGATCACCACCGCCGTCGGCATCGTCAGCTCCGGCAACCACGCGGTCGCGTCGAAGCGCCCCACCGCGGCGAGCACCTGGGTGAGCGCCCACCCGCTGGTGCTGCGGAACTCGCCGAGCGCCCAGCGATCCAAGCGTCCCGGCGCCCACGTGATCTCGGGAAGCTCGGGCAGACGGCCCGCGAGCTTCTCGGCACGGCGGTAGGCGTATTGCTCCACAGCGGCGGCGACAGCGCCGAACGTCCGGTGAAAAGCGTGCTCGCGCCATTTCTCGCGGAACCGATAGGGCGTCGCGCACAGCACCAGGCCGCTCACTCGGTCCGGATGGCGATGTCCCGCCAGCAGGCTGACGATTCCGCCCAGCGAAAACCCGGCGCAGATGGCTCGGTCGATCTCCAACGCGTCGAGCACGGCCGCCACGTCGTCGGCGCAATCCTCCAGGGTGAACCGCTCGGAGCGGATGCCGCGCCCGTGCCACCGTTGGTCGAACAGGATGACCCGGTACCGCCGGGCCAGCTCCGCCAGCGACGGGAACCAGGTGAGGTACGCGGTGCAGGCGGTGGCGTGCAGCAGCACCAGCGCGGGCGCGTGCTCGGGCCCCGGGATGTCGACCACGTAGGTCCGGCCTCGACCCGCCAGCTCGACCAGGCGGCCACCGGGCACCTCGGCGATATCCGGCACCCGCAAACGTCCGCCGAACCGCGTCACGCTTCGGCCGGGGTTCGTCATAGCGCACCTCCCGAGTGGTCACACCTCCGCAATTCTAGAACACGTTCCATATCTGCGGCGCACAGGAATGGCATCGACGGCCCGCTCACCGGGACGCGCGGTCGATCACGCTGTCACCGGCGACCGCCTGGGCTACTGTCGCGAGACGTGTCGACACCAGGCGCATTTTCTGTAACGTGTTACAGGCAGATCGAGAGACGGAGGTACCCCGGATGGGGCGGTTGACCGGCAAGGTGGCGTTGATCAGCGGCGGAGCGCGTGGCATGGGCGCGGCGCACGCCAAGGCCCTGGTCGCCGAGGACGCGCGCGTGGTGCTGGGCGACGTGCTCGACGACGAGGGCGCCGCGGTCGCCGCGGAACTCGGCGACAACGCCGCCTACGTCCACCTCGACGTGCGCGAGCCGGAAGACTGGCGCAAAGCCGTCGGCGCGGCGGTGGAGCGCTTCGGTTCGCTGAGTGTCCTGGTGAACAACGCGGGCATCGTGAACGGCAACCTGCTCGTCGCGTTCGAATTGGCCGAGTGGCAACGGATCATCGACATCAACCTCACCGGCACATTCCTCGGGATGCAGGCCGCTACGCCCGCGATGATCGATGCAGGCGGCGGCTCGATCATCAACATCTCCTCCGTCGAAGGCATGCGCGGCAGCCCGGGCCTGCACGGCTACACGGCCACCAAGTTCGCCGTGCGCGGGCTCACCAAATCCACCGCGCTCGAGCTGGCGCAGTACAAGATCCGAGTGAATTCCGTGCACCCCGGCTTGATCCGTACACCGATGACCGAGAACATCCCGGAGGACTTCCTCCAGATCCCGCTCGGCCGCGGCGCCGACCCGTCCGAGGTCTCCGCGCTGGTGACGTTCCTGGCCAGCGACGAATCGTCGTACTCGACCGGCGCCGAGTTCGTGGTGGACGGCGGTCTCACCGTAGGCGTTCCGCACAAGAGCTTCTGAGTCACCCGCGGGTGGCCAGCAGGGCGAGCGGCGGAAGCGACACCAGCGCCGCGGCCACGATCGCGTTGCTCCACTTGTAGGCCACCAGCAGCGCGGCGAACTCGCGCAGGAAGGCGCTCGGCAAGTAGTAGAAGGCGGTCTTGGCGCCCGTCACCTCGGCGTCGAGGTCGAGGCGGCGGGCCAGGATCGCCGTGCGCAACATGTGAAAGTTGCTCGTCACCAGCACCATGCGCGTAGTGGGACCGCGCTCGCCGAGCAGCCGTTTGGTGAAGAGCAGATTCTCCTCGGTCGTTCCCGACCGGTCTTCCAGCACGACGCGGTCTTCCGGCACGCCCCGGTCGATCAAGTAATCACCCATGGCCGACGCCTCGGAGACCTCCTCGTCGTCTCCTCTACCGCCACTGGCGATCAGCAGTGGGGCGCGCCCAGCACCGGCTTCGTCACGGTAGACCTCGATCGCCCGATCCAGGCGCGCGGCCAGCAGCGGCGGCACCTCACCGTCGACCAGCCCGGCGCCGTGCACGACGATCGCGTCCATCCCGGGACGGTAGGGCAACAGTCCGTAGCACAGGGAATACAACAGGAACGCCGCGAACAGAAATCCGACGTAGCTGATCGTCATCGTGAGCGACGCCAGAAGCACTACCAGCCAGATGTTCTCGGTCAGCAGTGCCAGGAGGAGCACCACGTACGGCGTCAACAGGGCGATACCGAGTCCGAGCGGCAACAGATTCGGAAGACGCCAACCCTCACGGCGCACCAACTGCGCGCCGTTGGCGATCGACAACCCGGCCAGCGCCAGCACCAGCAGCGGTGACAGCAGCACCACCAGCGGCGCGAGCACCACCGTGCGATCGCCCTCGATGATCCGGCCGACCACCCACGCGCCGACGAACCCCAGCCCGAGGAGCAGGAACACCCCGTGGCCCAGACGCCTGCGGTCCCTGCCGAATCGCACCGCGAACACACCGAGCAGGACCACGCCGACGACCAGCAAAAGCACCGGGTCACGGTAGCCGACGGGCGCGCGGCGCGCCCCTCCGTCGACGGGCGGCGCGGCGACCTCGGCTTTTCCCGATCGTCCCCTACAGTGTGCAGGTCCGGGCATCGGTCGCGAGCGACCGGTGTCCGGCTGCATTCGGCTTCAGCACACCAGCGTTACTGAACAGCACGTTGTGATGAAGGGGAGTCGACGAAAACCATGCTTCGATTATTCATCGCCACCGCAGCGGCCGCCCTCTGTGTGATCACACCGCAGGCCGCGGCGCAACCGATCTACCCCGCACCGGATCCGGATCCGTTCTACGCCGCTTCGGCGGGATTGGACCACGCCGGGCCGGGCGACGTCCTCGCCGTCCGCCCGATGCCCGCGCTACCGATGTTTCCCGGCTCGACGGTCACGATGATCAAATTCCGCTCCACCAACTCCGCGGGCGAGCCGATCGCGGCCACCACCACCGTGCTGACGCCGCAGAATCCCACCCCCGGCAGGCCACTGCTGTCCTATCAGCACATCATCAACGCACTCGGCACCCAGTGCACGGTGTCGCGCGTGCTCTACACCAGCGACCCCAACCTGTCGATCCGCGAAGCGCCCGCGCTCAATGCCCTCCTGCTGCGCGGCTGGTCGGTCGCTCTCCCCGACCACCTCGGACCCACCAGTGCCTACGGCGCCGCCAAACTCGGCGGCATGATCACGCTGGACGGCATCCGCGCCGCACGGCGGGTCGCCGAACTCGGATTGGCGGACAGCCCGGTCGGCCTGCTCGGCTATTCCGGCGGAGGCATGGCGAGCGCGTGGGCGGCCGCGCTGGCGCCGACCTACGCGCCGGAACTGTCGCTCGTCGGGGTCGCCTCGGGCGGGGTGCCGATGAATCTGGTCAAGATGATCGAGGGCCTCGGCTACGCGCCGCACGCGGTGTTCGGTCTCGCTTTCGCCGCCGCCCTCGGGCTGGAGCGTGAGTACCCGACGCGGCTGCCGGTGAGCGATCAGCTGAATTCGCTCGGGCTGTCGGTCCGCAATCGGATCGCCAACAGTTGCACCAACGACATCCTGCTGGTCGGCGCAGGCCGCGGCATCGTGGACGTCGCGGCCTCGAACTCACTGGCCGACGACAAGCGCGCACGCGAGGTGCTCGAGGAGAACAGCCTCGAACTCTACGAAGACATCCCGGCCACGCCGAGCTACCAATGGCGGGCGGAGCAGGACACTCTCATCCCGGTTGAGTCGGTCGACGCTACGGTTCGGCGGTATTGCGCCGCGGGTGCGCGAGTGCAATACGAGAAATTCCCGAGCCCGGACCATCTGTCCGCCGCGGTGCTCGGCGTACCGTCCGCGCTCAGTTGGCTGGAAGCGCGCTTCAAAGGTGTTCCCGCGCCGAGTAATTGCTGAGAACGGCCCGGCGGTGGTTCACCGCCGGGCCGGTGACGGGCCGTTCCGCCAAACGGCCACATCGAATCTCGCGGGAGCTAGGCGTCCTTGCCGCTCTCGTACGCGCTCTGACGGGCCTCGTCGAGATCTGCTTCCGCACGGGCCTTTTCGGCCTCGGCTTCCTTCTGCGCCGCCTCCCGCTGCGATTCGGCCTTGTCCTGCTGTGCGCGACCCTCTTTCTTCAGGTCCTCGTCACCGGTGACGACGCCGGCGGCTTCCTTCGCCTTCCCCTTGGCGTCCTCGACGACACCTTCGACAGCTTCCAGGGGTCCGCTCCGATGCTCGGGCATCACATACCTCCCAATTCCTTGTCGGCTGACATGGGTCGCATACCCGGGTCCGGCAGAGCCAATCACCTTGTGAGCGCTGCCACGGGTTGCCTTCACTCGTTCCCGCGCGACCGCGACGCGAACAGCCGTACGAACCGCTGCCCGGAGCCGCCAATTCCCGTAGGGATCCGGCCGCTCATCGAGCAATATCTTGCCGAGTCTTCGCGTTCCCCGGCAATGGCGTGCTCCGCGCGTGCGCCGCCGAATCGAATCGCGCACGCTCGCCACCATTCTTCCGGCATGTGTCAGCGCGGAGGTCAGTACCCGGAACGCGGCTCGAAACCGGGGTCTGGAAGGGAGGGCGGCTCCGCGGGCTGCTGCGGCGCGGGTCTGGGCTGCGGCGCGGCGGGCTGCGGCTGCGGCTGCGGCTGCGGCTGCGGCTGCGGCTGCGGCTGCGGCTGCGGCTGCGGCTGCGGGACGCGTACGCCGACAGGGGGCTCGGCCAAGGGTTCCGGCGCGTCGGGTTCCGGCAGAGCCGCCTCCGAAACAGAAGCCTCCGGAGGCGCCGAAGCGATCGGCGACACCGGCGCGGGCGCCGCGGCGGACGTCGGACTCGTGGCCGACGTCGACGCTGCCGGTGCGGCGGGCTCCGACTCCGACGGCTGCGCGCATCCGCCGATCGCGAGCGCGACGATGCCCAACGCGAGCGGCAACCGACGGGATTCGGATCGGAGAGCAGGCACGAGGCAACGCTAGTGCCGGCACGGTACCCGCGGCAGTCGGCCGTTCGACCGACAGCGGCGGGCGGCGGCCCGACGCGATACTGGAACCTCCTGTGCCGTCGAAAGATTGGGTGTGCGATGAGATCCGTCCGAGGTAGGTCGACGGCTACCGCGGCGCTCGTAGCGATCTCGTTGCTCGCCCTGCCCTCCGGCACGACCGCCACGGCCGATCCGGCCGGCGCCGCGACGCTGGTCGTCCTCGGCGACTCGTTCACCGCCACCGCGCCCGTCCTCGGCCATGCCGACGACGGGTGCGCTCGGTCACCGAACTCTTGGCCGAACAAACTCGCCACATCGACAAGGCTCTCCGGCACCGCCGGATTCGTAGACGTGTCCTGCAACGGCGGCACGATCGACACCGGGAACGGCTGGACGCTCGTGCATCAGACACGAAAGGCCCACGCGCAGGGCGCGTTCGGGTCCGATACACGTGCCGTCCTGATCCAAGCGGGCCTGAACGACATCTGGGGTGCGTCGAGCGGGACCGCGTTTCCCTCGACCGACTGTCTCCTCGACATCGTCGAGGGGTGCGGGCTCGACGCGGCTGAGCAGAACCGGCTGCCCGACTACCACGCGGTGACCGGCGCGACCTACGCGGACCGCGTACGCGAGGTCGTCACGTTCGTGCGTTACTACGCCCCGAACGCGCGGGTGGCGCTCGTCGGATACCCGGAGATCTTTCCTCCGGGGCAGCCCGCGGCATGCATGGATCTCGCCGTGGTCGGTCGGGTCGTCCAGCCGCGCGCGGAAGGCTACATCGCTTATCTCGATCGCCTGCAGGACGCGCAACGTGCCGCCGCGCAGCTGCTCGGCATCGAGTTCGTCGACGTGCGCGCGATCACCGCGGGGCACGCCAGTTGCTCGGAGGAGCCGTGGATCAGCGGGCTCGCAGGCGCGGACTCGCCGTTCGACGGCGCCCCGGTGCACCCCAACGCGCAGGGCAACGGCGCCGTCGCCGTGCAGGTGCGCCAGCGGTTCGGGCTCTGAGCGCGACGCACGGCCCGCCCATGCCGTCCGACTATCGTCCGGCCGTTGAGCTGCCCGCGCTCACCGGCGCGAGGTGGTGGGCGGCTTTCGCCGTCTTCGTCCTGCACGCGTTGGTCTTCATCCCGGCCTATCCGTTCCAGAAGTCGGAGCTGTTCCGTACCATTCACACTTTTGCTCCGATGCAGCAGGGCGCTGCGGGGGTGACCTTCTTCTTCGTGCTCTCCGGCTTCGTCATCTACTGGTCGTTTCGCGAAGGTATGCCGGTGCGGTTGTTCTATCGCCGCCGAATTCTGAAGATCTACCCGACCCATCTGGTCGCTGTGCTGGTGTTCGTGGTCGCGGCAGGCGTCCCGCTCGGCCGTGCGGTGGTGTGGGCGCCGAATGTCCTGCTCGTGCACACCTGGGTGCCGAAGTGGACCACGGTGGGCGGGCTCAACGTCCCGTCCTGGTCGCTGTGCGCGGAGTTGCTGTTCTACTTCAGCTTTCCCCTGGCCTACCCGATGGTCGCGCGTATTCCGCGACGCGGGCTGTGGTGGGCGGTGGCGGCGCTGCTGGTCGTGATCCTGGCGTTGCACACCGGTTTCTACCTGTGGACTGACGGCCCCAAGGGCATCGCCAACACCTTCGCGCCGAGGCTGCTGCGCGGCGATGTCTCGCCCGAGTTCGAAATTCACGCCTCACCACAATGGTTCGCGCAGCCCGATATTCCGATCCCGACGTCATATTGGCTCAGTTACCCTTTCCCGGCATCACGACTGCCGGAGTTCTACCTCGGAGTCATCGCCGCCCGTCTCGTCGCCGAAGGTCTCTGGCGCAATACGCGGCTGACCACACCGTTGACAGCGCTGGTCCTCGCCTACGGCGCCACCTGGTTCGTCCCGGTGAACTACAAGATGTCCGCACTTCTGGTGGCGCCGATGACGGCGGTGATAGCCACCTTGGCCGCCCGGGACCTGGCGGGAATCTCCGGCCTCAATGCCAGACGGCCGCTGGTCTGGCTCGGTGACATCTCGTACGCGTTCTACATGATCCAGTTTCCGGTCATGGTGATCGTCACCCGGCTGTTCATCGGCGGGCACCGCTACTCGATCGGCGGCTGGGCGTTGTGGGCGACAGTCGTACTGGTCGTATCGATCCTCGCCGCGGCGGCCATCTACCACGGTATGGACCGGCCCATCATGCGACGCTTCGCCGGACGCCCACCTGGTGACCGGCCACGTCGTGCGGCCACCGCTGCGGATCAGCCGCCGATCAGCGTGCGCGCGAAACCGTAGGCGATCTCGTTCGCGGGCCGCCCGCCCGCGGGCCCGTCGCGCAGTGTGCACAACACGATGACGGTGATATCGGTGACCGGGTCATAGCCCATGAACGTCTGGAACCCGGGGATCGCCCCGTCGTGGCCGAGCAGCGGTCCGAACGACTCGAGTCCGAGACCGTAGTGGATGTCCGCCGGATCGCTCCGGCTCAACGGAGCCGCGCTGTCGAGGCGCTGCGCCTGGAGCGGGGGCCCGAGCAGGCGGTCGCCACCGACCAGCTCGCGCACGTAGGCAGCCAGATCCGCCGCGGTCGAGATCGCCGCGCCCGCGGCCCCGATCCACGAGGGATCCAGGTTCGTCACGTCGGTCGGCAGTAGTGATCCCGCGCGAGCCGCGGCGAGCTGGTCGTCGGGCAACCGCGGTGACGTGAGCGCGGACTCGTTGGTGCCGTAGAGGTATCCGTGCGGGGACGGCATGGGTAGGGACGCGTCGCCGAGGGCTGGGAACGACGTGTTCGTCAGGCCGAGCGGAACGAAGATGCGATTCGTCAGCAGCGAGCGGATGTCCTCACCGGTTATCTGCTCGAGCACCGAGGCCAACAGAATCGTATTGGTATTCGAATAGCGGAACTCGGCATCGGGGGCGAAATACGGCGGCGACGAGAACCCCAGCCGCAGCAGCTCTTCCGGCTCCCACGTGCGCCCCGGGTCGTCGTCCATCGCTCGTGCGAGCTGAGGTGCTTCGTTATAGCTGAACAACCCGCTGCGCATGTTCAGCAGCTCGGCGATCGTGATGCCGGCGCCGTTCGGAACGCCGCGCCGGTACTTCGACACCGGATCATCGAGGGCCAGTCTGCCCTCCCCGACCAGCTGCAGCGCGACCGTGCCGACCATAGTCTTGGTGGTGGAACCGACGCGAAAGAAGTCGTCGACGGTCACCGGATCGCTCCGCCCGACCGTTCGCGTGCCGAAAGCCTGTCGCCACACGGTGTCCCGCGTCCGCACGTAGACCACCGCGCCCGGAACGAGGTGCGCGTCGAGCACTCCGCGCACGATGGGCTCCAGCGTGCGACCGAGAGCGGTGGAGTCCCCGGCGCTCACCGGGTTGTCACGCGCCCCGGGCTCGGACCCGCCGCCCACGACCACGACGGTGGCGTATGCGACGACGACTGCCACAATGAGCCGCGGCCATCGGCTTCTTCCATGGCGGAAGCTGTGCGTCGCCATCAGTCACCGATCACGGACACTGTGCCGTCGCTGAAGTTAGTGACGTAGACGGTCCGGTTGCCCGGATCGACGACGACACCGTGCGGGCGGCTCCCCACTCGAATCGAGCTGTCGGGCTTTCCGGTCCGAGTATCGATCAGAGAAACAGCGCTGGCAGTACGCACATCGTCGAGGCCGTGGTTGGTGACGTACACCGTCTTCCGCGGCCCGTCCACCGCCACGCCGACCGGTCCGAGCCCGACGCGCAATGTCGCGGTGACCGCGCGGGTTCGAATGTCGATCACCGATACGGTGCCGTCGGCATGATTGGTGACGTACGCGGTGCGCGTGTCGGAGTCGACCGCCACGCCCCAAGGTTGATTCCCGACATTGATCGTGGCCGCTACGACCGGTAGGGCGGGGTCGATCACCGACACCGTGTGGTCGACGGCGCCGGGCGGACCGGCGTTGGCGACGAAGACGCTGTGCGAACTCGGGTCGACGGCCACGCCGTACGGATGGCTACCGACCCGGATCGTCGCGGTGACCACCCTGGATCGGGTGTCGATCACCGACACCGTGTCGGCCTCGAAATTCGTGACGAAAGCGGTGTGAGAGGCGGAGTCGACGACGATGCCGTACGGCCCCGCGCCCACGGGGATACTTCCCGCAAAAGACCCATTGCGCGTGTTGATCAGTGACACGGAGGCGCTTCCGGCATTCGTGACATAGGCGAGCCCCGCCGCCGAATCTATGGCGACCGCGGTCGGCTTCACCATTCCCGGTGCCGTAACCACTCCGGTGACATTCGTCTTCGTGTCGATCACCGAGACCGAATTGCCTGCGCTGTTGGTAACGAACAAGTTCGCGCTGGTCGGATCGATCGCGACGCCCCAGGGTTGCGCGCCCACGGCGATCGTGGCGGTCACCGAGGTCGGTCCGGTCGCCACGGCCGCCGCGCGGTTGCCCGCGGCGCTCGGACCGTTGTCGCCGGACATCTTGCCGGCCAGAAAGCCGACGACGACAACAAGGAGAGCGAGCGCGGAGATCACCTTTACCCGAGTCGGAATCCGAGGCGCCCACGGGCGGCGGCCAGCGGGCAGCGGCATGATCACCGGTGGTGCCGGTGTGACGATGGCGGGCGCCACCGCTCCGCGCGGCGGTGTGGTCCGTGGCGGAGGCGACGGCGCGCGGGTGGCGGCGCGCGCCGCGGCCTGGGACAACGCGGGCAACCAGTCCCCCGGCCGGGGCCGCTGCGCCGGTACGGGCGACAGGGCCGCGCCGACGAGTCCCCGCACCGGAGCGGGCACGGCGGCGGGCAGCCGGTTCGGATCGCGGGTGCTCTGGTCTCCGGCCAGCAGCCGCAGCGCGAGCAACCCGAACTTGTAGGCATCCGATCGCGCGGTCGCCAGTTCCTCTCCGGGATTGACCACCTCGACCTCCCAGTCCGGAGTCTCGACTTGCGCCGAGACCGACCGGGACCGCAGCCGCATGGCATCGCAGTCGATGAAGTACACCTTCCGATCCGGCTGTAACGAGAACAGCAGGTTCTTCGGTGACAGGTCGCCGACCGCGATGTCGTGGCGGTGCAGAATCGTCAGCGCTTCGGCGGCTTCGGCCAGCAACTCGTAGCGGTGCCGGTCGGTCAGCGGAATGCCGCGCCGCGCCAGGAAACTGTCACCGTTGAGCAGATGCTGGAACTCCGCGGTCTTCGACTGCACCGCCGAGGACATGGTCATCTTGATGAAGAACTCGTCCGGAATCGCGGGCATCACGAACCCGGTCACCTGGGCGGAGTTGTCCGCCTCGACCAGCCTGCACGGCCACGCGACCCGGGAGAGCAGGTCCATGCCCTCCGCGAAGGGCAGCGATTCGAGGTAGGCGGGCATCTCCTCCAACACGTCGACCGCCACATTCGCCAGCACGACGGGTTTGTATTCCTTGTACACCACCGCTTTCGCGTATCGCATGCGCGCGCTCGGCGCGCTGAAGACCACCCCTTGACCACCGGCCGCCAGCTTGGTCAACGGGCCGAGCTGACCCACCTTCACTCGCTGCTGCGTCACTGCCGATCCCGTCAGTTCACCCTCGGCCAGATGGCCACCAATGTCCGGTCGTCGTCGAATGTCTCCCGCGAGAAATCCAGGGTGTGCGCGAATTCCAGGTGCGACGGCACCCGCCCAGCGAGCACCGAGGCGAACAATGCCCCGACCTCGCCGTCGCCGCCGCCGAGCGGATCGCCGAATCCGTCGGTGCCGACCAGCAACACCTGGCCAGGCTCGACGGTCACCGAGATGGGCTCGACTTCGTTCGGAACTCTGGGCAGCCCGCTCACCGCGGAGGAGGTCAACCCGGAGTCCGACGACTGCTTGCCGCCGAGTACCGGGACGAAACGCTCGTCCGACAGCAACCAGGCACCGGAGTCGCCGACACCGGCCAGCACCGCGGACAACGCACCGTCGGCGTCGCTCTCACACACCACACACGTCAGCGTCGTCGCCAGCACCTGCTCGGCCTGCTCGGCATCGGCCTGCGCCAGCGACAGCACAGCGGCGGCGCGCTCGGTCAGCATCCACGCGGTGTTCTGGAACAGCGATTGCCATCCGATGTCGCCGAGCGCCTCCACTGGCTGCTCTTCCAGCCACTGGGTGGCGTAGCGCACGGCGGTGGTCGAGCCGATGTGCGAATACCGCGCCGCGGACACTCCGTCGGCCACCGCGACGATCAGTCGATCACGATCCGGCGCCGCGGTGACCGCGAAATCGTCCTGACGGGGTGCGCCGTTGTATCGGTGCAGGTAACCACGCACCGATGCCGCGCGAACGGTGAACGGTCCGCGTGACCATCCGTCGATCATGGTGTCCGCGCGGTACGAATTCCTGCCGTACTCGGTGCCGATGGCCTTCGCCTCGAACGCCGGTGTGGGGGCGCCGACGACGATCGGCTCGCTCGCCGGGCGGCTCGGAAGGGTGGGTCCGATCGCCTCGTCCGCCGGTGCCGGGTTCACGATGACAGCCGGATCCGCGGGCACCGGATCATCCGGCAAGCGCTTGCCCCGCTTGCTCAGGAAGCCCATCACACCGTGTCCACGGCGAGCGAGACGAAATTATCGGGTTTCTCCACTTGCAGCGTCGCCTGTCCCGTCGCCAACGCCTGGCCCGAATTGATCACCGACTGCGTCAGCGCCGTGATGAATTTCGAGATCGCGACGCCGGTGTCGGTGCCGGCCGCGGTGATGAACGCGTACTGCGGGTTGGTCGCCACCCGCCGGATCACATCGGCGTCGGCCTGGCCGATGCCGAACGCCAGAATGTTCGGCCGGGCCGCGAAACTCGTCAGCCGCGCGTGCTCGGTCTCCCAGCCCTCGCCAGGATTCGGCGCACCGTCGGTGAGGAAGAACACGGCGGGTCGATTGACCAGGTAGCCGGCGGACTTCAGCGCGGCGATGTCGCGCGGTATCCGGTTGGTCAATTCGGCGAACGCCGCCGCGAACGACGTCGAACCGCGCGCCCGCAGTTCCGGCATGGCTTCCAGATTTCGCAGATCGGTCGGTTCCAGATGACAGACCGCGGTATCGGAGAACCCGAGCACACAGAAACGCACCTTCGCCGCGGCCATGGATTCGCCCTGCAAGGTGTCGAGCAAGCTGGACAGGCCCGCGTTCAGATCCGCCACATCGTCGACCATCGAATACGATTCGTCCGCGACGAAATATACCGGAAGAATTGTCGCCTTCGGTTCACTCATCAGGTGCCACTCCCTTTCACCCCGCCACCCGGGCGTGCCAATGCTACCGGGGCAAACGGTAATTCACTGTCGACCGTTCGACCGACAAATCCCTGCGCCCCACAGGTTTTCCTCCGCGCCACCCGAATCGCCGGCGTCAGCGCATTTCCACTCCGCGATATCCACGTCGCCACGCCGCCGTTTGCCCGACTGCCCGCCGAGGCCGTGGTCACAGGTCATCGATGCCGATCAGCGCGTCCTGCAATGCGCGGGCCACGAGAGCGGCTTTCGTCGGCGCGGGCCGGCCGACCGCTGCGTACTTGTCCCTGATCCGGGCCAGGTGGGTGTTCACCGTTCCCAGCGAGATATACAGCCGCCGAGCGACTTCCACCTTCGAGTCCGACGCTATCCACGCCAGCAGTACCTCGATCTCCCTGCTGCTCAGCGCCGGACGCTTCCGCGGCACCAATGTCGGGGGCAGCGCATCGTCTCTGTGATCGAACGTGACACTCATGAACCATTTCCTTTACAAGAATTCATCGCACGCGCCTACCGCCGACCGAACAGATCACGCACACATACCCGCACGAGGGCAACGGTGGCGACGAAGAGCGCGAAAAATATCAACGCACGCGAGAGATCGCCGGAGTTCCCGGATTCGGCCGTGTACGCGGACTGGCCGTAGACGAAGAAGCCCACGTCGAGTAACAGCAATCCCGCGAGCACGTACCACGTCCAGACGCGTCGGCGGGGGCCTTGGTGAATATTGATGTTCTGCCGACCGCCGTTGTTGGCGTAGATGCTGCTGCCGTTGTTGGCCTGATTGATCTGATTGTTCGTGTTGGGATTGTTGTTCGGTCCCGGCGACGGGTGCATCGTCATCTCCTGTGATGGCCGCCCAGCCAGATGTTCTGGGTTCCGTTCTGATTGGCGTGTACGACACTGCCGTCCTTCGCCACGTTGATCTGATTGTTCTGCGGGCCCTGCTGCGCCGCGCGGTCCGGCCCGTCCGGCCAGATGTCGGCCCCCGGAGCAAGGTGCCGGAGCAGACCGCGGACGTCTTCCTCGACCGTTCGGTACCGAATATGCCAGTATTGCGATTGCGATAGCGCGCGAATATCCGCCGGAAGCTGGTCCGGGCTCGGCAACGACGTGTCGTCCAGCAGAACGGGGACGACCGGTATCCCGCGCGCGAACGCGGTAACGAGTTCCATACGCACCCAGTCCCGATCGTCATCGATGCGACGGAGTCCGCGTTCGTCACGTGCGTCGAGCCAATACGAGCCGATCACCGACACCATCGTGTCGCATTCCTCGAGCGCACGGCGGATCCTGCGCGCGTACAACCTACCCAGGGCCAACGAATCCACGTCCCGGAAGACACGCGCCCTGCCGAGGTGTCGTGCCATCTGCTTCGATATCTCGTTGACCGCGTAGACGCTGTCAACGATGCGGTAGTTCAGGAATATTTCCATCAGTTGACCCGATTCTCGAGGACGATTTATCGAGCGCAGTGCTGCGCGATTGCGAATAGATGCCGCGGATGACGGAGCGATTTGGATGAACCGACCAGTTCGTTGCACCCCCGAGTAACATCCTTCGGATGCCTCACGGTCGCGAATCTCGTCCTCGAGCGAAACACCACGGTTTTCAGAGAACAGTCTGCACCCGGACCGAACTCTGAGCGACTCGAACAGCAAACGTTCGGTCATATATCCGACCGCGTGTCTCCCCTGACCGCCGGATCGAAAGGTTCTGGTTGGTTTATTTCCCCATTATGGTCGACTCGCCCTCCCGGCCGGCGCCGAATGTGCTCGGTTTTCGCATAAGTCGAGCGCCGTGCCGATTCACCGTAGGTCGGCACAGTCCTACCACCGTGGCCGCAACGCATCGAAGCGGCGTTCTCGTCCTCATCATTTGCCCCCGCGGCGTTTTCCTACCTCCGGGCCGCGAACTGCGGCTCGCTCTTCAGCATTCAGCGAGCAGACGGCCGGCGACAGTGGTTGTCCGTTGCCGTTCGCAGCGGCAACGGACAACCGATCACTCAACGCTTGGCGAGGACCGACATCAGCGCCGGTTGGATGTCGAGCAGCGCGGCATGTCGGCGGTAACGGCCCACCGTACGGGCGAAATCGAGGAGATCCGCGCGGATTGTCACCGAGTCCACCGCGCTGATGACGTCGAGCAACGGCGCGATCAACGCGCACGCTCGATCCAGGTCGCCGAGCGCGGCGTACACCAACGCCCGCCGGGTGCCGAACCGCGCCCGGTCACGGTCGGACTGCTGCGGATTCCGCGACATCGCTCGGTCGAACAGTACGGCGGCGTCCTCGAGGTTGCCCAAATCGTAGTGACACCAGGCCTCGATGAGGACAGAGCGCTCGTGCAGGGCCGAGGGCCCCAGCTCGTTCTCCCCAGTGCGATGTGCGACGTCGTAAAGGTTCGCGGCTTCGTCCAGCGCTCGCATGGAATTCGAGTGGTCCAAGCCGATGGCATAGCCCTGTGCCGCCCCCAGCGCGGCCAGCCAGCGGATCCGGGGATGGACGGCGTGGTCGGCGAGCACTTGCTCGGTGAGATCGGTCGTCTCGGCGGAATCGCCGCGATACAGACTCAGCACCGCCCTGCGGACCAGCGCGTAGCTGACCATGTGCTCGTCGCTGACGGCGGAAGCGTGGTCGACCGCCCGGGTCGTCCACCACAGCGCGCCGCGCTCGTCGCCGCATTCCTGGGCCATCCAGCCGGCGAATTCCGCGGTACGGGCGGCGTGCAGCAGAAGTTGCCTGCGCAGCTCACCGGCACTGCGCAGAGCGGACGCGGCCGCGGCATGTTCGTGTATCACCGCCATGGGGAAAACGAGGCTGGGACTGCTGGTCCGGCCGAGGCGTTTGATCTCCTCGAACAGCGCGCTCAAGCCGGGTAGCGAGGCGGCGGAGCTGGTGGCTGTCGCGGGGAACGCGGTCACCGGCGGCACGCCGAAGTCCCCGATCCGGAACACACCGGACCCGTCCGCGTGCAATCGAACGTTCCACTCGGCATCCGAGTAGCCGCCGACGTCGATATCGAGATCCAGGTCCGGCTGTGCCGCCGAGGGCGCCAGCACCAGCAGGTCGCCTCCCGCGGACAGGACCGCGTCGCAGGCGCGCGCCAGCGCCGAGGACGGCGACTTCTGCCCGTTCTCGACCCTGCTCAGATGACTCCTGCTGTAGTGCACGAGTTCGGCGAGTTTGCCCAGGGCCAGCCCCTGTTCGAGTCGACGCTTGCGCAGTTCTCGACCGAATTCAGCACTTGCCATAAGTATTACCTCGGAATCCGTTGCCAGCCGGAAATTCTCGCGCGCGACGAATTTTCGGCGAACCTGCAACCGCCCCTATGATCCAGGGCCGACCGAACACCACACCCCTTGTCGCTGCGAGTGTACCCCCGCGACTCCGCGCCGTCAGCGAATCCAACCGCTGGGCGGGCGGCTGCGCCACCGCCGTGCCGTACTCTGGCGATTCGGCGCCGAGACACGCCGAATCAGCCTATGCCAGCCGGGAATTGGGGACAGGATGGATACGGATCATCGCATCAAGCACCTCGAGATGTTGCAGTCGATCATCGCGCGATTGAGCCAGCAGTCGTTCACGGTGCGCGGATGGTCGGTGACCCTCGTCTCCGTGATATTCGCGCTTCTCACCACACAGGCCCGGCAAGGATCGGGCCTGATATTGCTGGCGCTGGCACCGGCCTGGATCTTCTGGGGTCTCGACGGTTACTACCTGAGCCTGGAACGCCGTTACCGGGAACTGTTCGCATCCGCCGCGCGGCAACTACGTGAGCCGCTGGCATCCGGGCCGCTCCCGTTCGACATGATTCCCGATTCCGACCGGCCCGCACGCGATTTCGCGCGCGCGATCGTCACTCCGAGCGTGGCCGCGATTCCCGTGGTCTTGACCGCGCTGATCATCGGCTACCGGGTAGTCGCGGTCGTCGGCGGGTGAGCGGCGCCGTCCGGACATTCCCGCCACCAGTGCCGATGTAGGAGCGTACGGCGAAGCCCCTGGCGCTGGATGCGTCCAGGGGCTTCCGTATCGAAGCGGTTCAGCGCTTGGTCAGTTCGGGAGCCGTGGTCTCCGATCCCTCGACGGACTCCACCGGGGCTGCCTCTTCGTGCGCGGCGGCCCGGTTCGGCAGCAGCACCGCCATGACGATCACGATCAGCGCCAACGCCGCCGAGACGAGGAAGGCCAGGCGCATGCCGTCGAGATGCGCGGCGACGAGGTCGCTTCCCTCGGCGGCGAGCGACGTGGCGCGCGCCGACATCACCGTCACCACGAGAGCGGTGCCGAACGCCGCGGCGACCTGCTGCAAGGTGCCGAGCATGGAGCTGCCGTGCGAGTACAGATGCTGCGGCAGCGCACCGAGACCCAGGGTGAACACCGGGGTGAACGCCGCCGCCAGCGACACCATCAGCAGGATGTGCAGGGCCAGCAGCTGCCAGTACGGCATGGTCATCGAGATCTGAGTGAACCCGGCCAGCGCTATGGCGATTCCGATCGACCCCGGGATCACCAGCAAGCGACCGCCGAACCGGTCGAACAGGCGGCCGACGGTCGGCCCGAGCAGACCCATCGCCAATCCGCCTGGCATGACCAGCAAGCCGGTGGCCAACGGGCTGAGGCCACGCAGGTTCTGCAGGTACAGCGGCAGCAGAATCATCGACCCGAGCATGGCCATGAACGCCACCGACATCAGGATCAACGCCTTGGTGTAGGTGGCCGACAGCAGCACGCGCAGATCGAGCAGCGGGGTACCGCTGCGCTGCAAGCGCAACTGCCGCCACACGAACAGGGCGATCAGCGCCGAGCCCACGGCGACGATGCCGAGCGGGCCCGCGAAGTCGTCGCTTTCGAACCGGCTGAGCCCGAACACCAGTCCGCCGAACCCGAGCGCCGCCAGCGCCACGCTGGCCACATCGATCTGCCCGGCTTGCGGTTCACCGACGTTCTCCAGCTGCCGCAGCCCCAGCCAAGTGATCACACCCGCGATCGGCAGCACAAGCACGAAAAGCCAACGCCACGAAGCGATTTGCAGAACACCACCGGAGATCACCGGCCCCATCGCGGGCGCAACCGAAATCGCCAGGGTGACATTGCCCATCACCCTGCCGCGGTCGTGCTCGGCCACCACCGTCATCAGAGTGGTCATCAGCAGCGGCATCATCACAGCGGTGCCGAAGGCCTGCACGATCCGGCCGAGTAGCAGCACCGCGAACGACGGCGCGACCGCCGACAACGCGGTACCGGCCAGGAAGACGCCCATCGCCGCGGCATACGCCTGCCGGGTCGACACGCGCTGCAGGAACCAGCCGGTGGTCGGGATGACCGCCGCCATCGTCAGCATGAACGCCGTCGACACCCACTGCGCCGCCCGGTCGGTGATCGCCAGATCCGCCATCAGGCGCGGAATCGCGTTGATCATGATGGTCTCGTTCAGGATCACCACGAAGGTAGCGAGTACCAGCACCCGAATGACGGTCGGTGTCCGCCCTCCCGAGGCTGGAACGGATGGTGCGGCGGACATCGGATACCTCCGGAGGCATGGGTCGTTGACAGAACATGTGGCCCTTCGCCGAGTCACCGGATCGCATCCCGGCGCCACAGCTGTAGAGACGGTGTCGACTGCTCGAACTCATCGGGCGCGGGTCAGTATTCCGCCCGGCACCGACACAAATCACCCGGTTTTCTTGCCGATACACCCAGCACCCCTACTGGAAACCGCTGGTCAGGACCCTCTACAGCCCTACGCGAATCCCAATCGTGAGCCTGGTCACTCTAGGCGATCCGCGCTCGCGGACTGTCCCGACACGGAGTCCGAGTGAAAACCTGCCCGCCGCAACCCCGAACGCGACGCTCGCGCCGGGGCCTCGGCGTGTCGGCGGCATTGCCCGGCTACCGCGGCAGGCAGCAGCTAGGGCTCGAGGTCGGCCACTCCTTTGCCGGTCGAAATATCGAACGGCACAGAAGCCTGGTCGTGCGTGATCAGCCAATCGCCGTCGATCTTCCGGAAGCAGAGAGTGACCCGGACCCACATACCGTTCGTCGCCACCCCGTTCTGCAGCGTGCCACTGAGCCGACCGAAGGCGTGTCCGAATGCCACATCGTCGCCCACGGTGAGGACCAGGTCGCGAACCTCATAGTTCACGTCCTGGAAGAACATGAACGCGTTCGCCCAGTTCTTCGCTTTCGCCGCGATACCGACATGCTGCAGCGGAGGCTCGACGTCGAAGGACACGACGTCCGTTGCGTAGAGCTGCTTCACGCCCTCGAGATCCTTGGCCCCGATTCCTTCGGCCAACTTGTCGATCCGCCGCCTGATCTCGGCTTCGTCCACTGCGCGTTGCGCGGGCGCCGATACCACCGAACCAACTCCGTGATCGTTGGCAGTCATTGCATCCTCCATTCGATGAATTTCCGGCCGCGAGGCGATCTCTTCTGCGGGATCACCCGACGGCGGCCGCGGCAGCGGCGCGCAAAGGTGCGAGAGCGACGCTCCACGCGACGACCTGATCCAGCGTTTTGCCGAGGGCGGCGGCATGGTGCTCGCCCGGTACGAAGGTGGTGTGGTTCTCGAAATCGGTGAGCACCGAGATCGCGACCTGATAGCCCACGTCGGCCATGCCCAGCGTGCTGCAGACCGTCCGCAACTGCACCACCGCGCGGGCGCCGCCGTTCACGCCGTAGGAGACGAATCCGACCGCCTTGTCGGTCCACTCCGCGAACAGGTGGTCCAAGGCGTTCTTCAGCACTCCCGGGACGCCGCCGTTGTACTCCGGGGTCACCACCACGAAACCGTCGAACGGTGCGATGCGCTCCGCCCAAGCGCGGGTATGCGTGTTGACGGACGGGCCGAACATCGGCGGCACCGCTTCGTCCAGATGCGGCAGCGGGTGGTCACGCAGATCGATCAGTTCGAACTCGGCGTCGCCGCGCTGCGATGCTACGTCCAGGACCCACTGGGCGACCTGCGAGCCGTTACGGTTGGGTCGGGTACTGCCGAGAATGATGCCGATTCTGGTCATTTCCGGAACTCCTGCTTCGCTGAAAGTGTCACGACCTTCCGACGACACAGCCGTCCGGAATGTCAGGCTGTCTCACAAATCGGGTCGCTGTCTCGTCGATTCGGTAAGGGCCCGCGTCGACCGAAGGAGCCGATACCCATGACCGACCCGCACCTGCGCTCGGTGATCAGTGAACGCCGTCAACTGATCAATCTCGCCTACCGGCTGCTCGGCTCGTTGGCCGAAGCCGAGGATGTGGTGCAGGAGACCTACCTGCGCTGGTACGCGTTGCCCGAGCGGCAGCGGCAGGAGGTGGCGGCGCCCGGCGCCTGGTTGACGACGGTCGCCAGCCGCATCTGTCTCGACCTCCTCGGCTCGGCGCGTGCCAGACGGGAACGTTATGTAGGCGAATGGATTCCCGAGCCGTTGCCCGACCGTTCCGAATGGCTCGGTGGTCCCTCCCCTGCTGATCCCGCCGACCGGGTAACCCTCGACGAGTCGATCAGTATGGCGTTCCTCGTCGTCCTCGATTCCATGACACCGGCCGAACGGGTCGCGTTCGTCCTGCACGATGTCTTCCGCTACTCCTTCGCCGAGGTCGCCGAGATCGTCGGACGCACCCCTGCGGCTTGCCGCCAGCTCGCCTCTTCCGCCCGCCGCCGCATCCGCACCGCGCAGGGGCCGTCGGGAACCCGGCACGCCGAGGTGATCAGGGACTTCAAACGTGCCTGGGAGACACAGGACATCGAAGCTCTGATCGGGCTGCTCGATCCGAACGCGACCGCGACCGCCGACAGCGGCGGCCTGGCCCCGGCCTTCCTGCACCCGATCAACGGCGGCGAGCGGATCGCCCGCGCTTGGATCGAAATCGCCGCCCGATCTCCCGAGGTGAGGTTGCTGGAGCGCACGGTGAACGGCCAACCCGGCCTGGTGGCGCAGCTCGCCGACACCATCGTGTCGGTCTACGCCTTCGACATCGCCGACAACCGGATCACCCGCATCTGGGCGATCCGGAATCCGGAAAAACTCAGCCTCTGGGCAGCGGACTGAACGACTGCTCCGGGGTCGAGAGTCGGCGGATCGCCGCAGGCCTCTTGACGCTGAAGGGACGCGCGAGCACGGTACGGGCCTATTTACAGAGCAAGGCGGTGCTGCCGACGGTCGAGTCCATCACGATGTACCCAGCAGGTTCGCACACGGCCCCCCAGAACCGACTCGAATCAGCGTCGACCCGCGGCGCGGTCGTCTGCGCTACGAGTCGATGGGCGAGGTGTTGAACAGCAGCGGTATGGGTTTCAGCTGCCCGCGCTGCCGGTGGAAGGTCGCGCCCTGCGCAGTTCGCAGGCGAGCCGGTCGGTGTCCGGCCGGTCCTCGCCGGAACGGGCGCAGCCCTGCGAGGTGTAGCCCCGTTCGTTGTAGCCTTGCCGGTCGTAGCCCCACCTGTCGTAACCCCACCTGTCGTAACCCCAGCGGTCGTAGCCCCAGACATCGAAGCCGTCGGGTCCGTAGGGGTCTTCCGGCTCAACAGTTTTCGGAAATGACGGAGTCGTCACGGGCGGTTCGGTCGTGACCGGCGGCACGGTGGTGACCGGCGGCACGGTCGTCACCGGCGGCACGGTAGTGACCGGCGGCACGGTCGTCACCGGCGGCGCGGTCGTCACCGGCGGCACCGTCGTCACGGGCGCGATGGTGACAGGTGCGGTAGTAGCCGGGGGTTGATCAGGGGTTGCGAATGCCGGTAAGACCAGCGCGGCCGGAGCAAGCACCACCGTCCCGGCGACTGCGGCCAGCAGGACCGACTGTCCAACCGTGCGCGGACTTCTCCGCCAATGAGACATCGTTGACCTCCAACTCGACATAAGCGCGCTCGCCGCACCCGAGTCCCCTATCGGTCGAATGTCCGAATTTGCTACACAGCAGGGCGTTTTGCTTCCCCACCCGTGACGGGGAAACCTGCTCAACGCGTGGAGATGGCCGAGCCCCTCCCAAGGTGTGGTCTGATCAGCACCACAGAGTTCGACGCACACGATCATCGGCATGTGCGCGCGTTCGCGAGATCAACTGCTGGCCAACGTTGCGCCGTTTCGAAACGAGCCACAGTGGACGCGGCCCGTGCTGGCGCTTACACGGTGAACGGGCAGTCGGTCCTCGCGGCCCTCCGAACAGAGGTCGAGGCAGCGGGCTCGGCCTCAGCTTGCTGCCGCCAGCACCCTCCATACCTTTCTGGAACGCGAGCGGGCCTGCGGAGCCGCGTATTCGATTCGCTGGCGCGCTTCGTGGGCACTGATCCGCAGCAGATCAGTCAATAGCTCCACGGTGTCCCGATAGCCGGTGTCCGCGGCGAGGCCACGACGTTCGGCTTCGGCGACGGCTGCGCGCATGGCAGCATCCAGTCGCCTCCGACGGCGTTCGGTTTCGACGAGGGTGCGCAGCAAATCGACATCGGCCAGTTCCGGCCATCCCGGTGCTGGAGCATCCGGCGCCGCCGCGATCGAATGTTTGTTCACCCGAACCAGCCTACCTCAGTGTCGAACATATGTTCGACAATTCGATACGCCGAGCCTGGCGTCACTGTCGGTGCGCTATTGGCGGCCTGGCGGCGCGGCGCATTCGCACGGATTCGGCATGAGCGTTGATTTTCGTACCGGAACCTCGGCCCATCACACTCGGCGTAGACAGCATCGATCTCACACCGAGGCTCACTGTTCGGAATCATCATGGTGACGCCGTTGGACGACTCGGTCAGGTTTCGACACGACCGGTCGACGAAACGTTCGGTGGCGAATCTTGGCGTTTTCTTGGTGAGGTCCGATCAGTGGACCAAACGAATGAAGCCCCTGACCATATTTCCTGGTCAGAGGCCTATTCTTGCTCCCCCATCTGGACTCGAACCAGAAACCTGCCGATTAACAGTCGGCTGCTCTGCCAATTGAGCTATAGGGGATTGCCCTTGGCTCGTCCGGTTGGTATCGGGCGGGCCGAGGAGAAACTCTAGCGTATCGCTGGGCGGAGGCCCAAATCGCGGCGCTACCTGCTGAGTTGTCACTGAGAGCGGGGGTGTCGCTACCGAGTGTCCGGATCGACAGGCGTGTGGGGTGTCGGGCAGGATGGGGGCGGCGAACTGGCAACTGGGAGGAGCACATCGAGATGCTGCGGTTGATCATCGGCGTGGCGGCCGGCTACGTACTCGGCAGTAAGGCCGGGCGGGCTCGCTACGAACAGATCAGCGCCGCTACCCGCGCGCTGACCGAGAGCCCGGTGACCCGCAAGCTCGTGCTCGTCGGCAGGCAGAAACTGGCGGACAAGCTCAGCACCCGCCCCCGCCTCGAACCGATGGAGCCGATCGATGAGCGGACCACCGTCCTGGTACCGCACGACCAGCTGCGCCGCTGACCCCGCACATGCTGTGACCGATCCTCGCACCAGTCGGACTGTGTGCGAGGAATCACGGATCTGATCGACCCTAGGCCCCGGTGGCGAAGTCCCCGTGGTTGCCCATCGCCTGGGTGAGCAGGCTCTTGCGGTACTGCTCGAGAGCGACGAGGTCGCCGAAGAGGGCGAAGTAGGCCTCCGGCTGTTCGGTCGAGGAGACCCGCTGGAGCTTGGACTTGAGTTCGGCGATCTGCCTGCCTACCCAGGCCTCCTGGGTGCGCGCAAGGACACCGGCGACGAAGCGCGGGATGTCGGACTCCGATTTCACCGGCAGCGGCTCGTTGGCGAGCTCCGACAGCAGGGCGCGCACGGTCAGATCCTCGGTGCGGTCGGCGACGGCGTTGACCCATTCGGCGCCGCCGAGCCCGGCGGCCGTGCCGCCCGCCTCGGCGATCAGGCCGCGAAGGACCGAGTAGGCGGGGTGGGTGAAGGCTTCGGCCTCGAGCGCGTCGAAACCCGCTCCGGCCATCGCCGGGTACTGGAGTGCGGCGGCGAGTACCTGCCGTTGCGGCAGCAGGGTGGGATCGTTCGGATTCGGCCGTGCCGCAGGATGTTCCGCGACCACCTGGCGCGGCGCGGGCGCACGCCCCGCGCCCGCCTGCCCGCCGCCGTTGCGGTTCCGCTTGGCTTCCTCGCCGACGCGGCGCACCACGGTCTGGATGTCGTCCCAGCCGACCCACCCGGCCAGTTTGGTGGCGTAGGCCTTGCGCAGGGCGTTGTCCTTGATCTGCGCGACCACCGGCACCGCCCGGCGCAGCGCCTCCACCTGGCCCTCCGCGGTGTCCAGGTTGTGGTCGGCCAGTAGACCGCGAATCACGAACTCGTACAGCGGGGTTCGGCGGGCGACCAGATCGCGCACGGCGGCGTCACCGGAGTGCTGCCGCAGTTCGCACGGGTCCTGCCCGTCCGGCGCGATCGCGATGTAGGTCTGACCGGCCAGCTTCTGATCACCAGAGAAGGCTTTCAGGGCCGCCGCCTGGCCCGCGGCATCGCCGTCGAAGGTGTAGATGATCTCGCCGCGCCAGAAATTGTCGTCCATCATCAGGCGGCGCAACAGGGCGAGGTGGTCGTCGCCGAATGCGGTGCCGCACGAGGCCACGGCGGTCTTTATCCCGGCCAGGTGCATCGCCATGACGTCGGTGTAGCCCTCGACCACGACCGCCTGGTGCCCCTTGGCGATCTCGCGCTTGGCGTGATCCAGGCCGAAGAGCACCTGGGATTTCTTGTACAGCAACGTTTCCGGGGTGTTGATGTACTTACCGGGCATGGTGTCGTCGTCGAAGAGCTTGCGGGCGCCGAAGCCGATGACATCACCGGACAGGTTGCGGATCGGCCACAGCAGCCGTCGGTGGAAACGGTCGATCGGGCCGCGCTGACCCTGCCGGGACAGCCCGGCCGCCTCCAGCTCCTTGAAGTCGAACCCCTTGCGAAGCAGGTGTTTGGTGAGCGTGTCCCACCCCGTCGGGGCGTAGCCGCAGCCGAAATGGTGCGCGGCCGCGGCGTCGAAGTTGCGATCGGTGAGATATTTGCGCGCGGTCTCGGCTTCCGGCTCGCGCAGCTGGGCGACGTAGAACTCGTGCGCGTCCGCGTTCGCCGCGACGAGCCGGGACCGGGTGCCGCGATCGCGCTGCACCGAGGTGCCGCCGCCCTCGTAGTTGATCTGGTAGCCGATCCGGTCGGCCAACTGCTCGACCGACTCGACGAACCCGACGTGCTCGATCTTCTGCAGGAAGGCGAACACGTCGCCGCCCTCGCCGCAGCCGAAGCAATGGAACAGGCCGTGATTGGGTCGCACGTGGAACGACGGCGACTTCTCGTCGTGGAACGGGCACAGGCCCTTCATGGAGTCCGCTCCGGCGCGCTTGAGCGCGACGTACTCGCCCACCACGTCTTCGATCCGGACGCGCTCGCGTATTGCCGCGATATCGCGATCAGGAAGTCGTCCGGCCACGGCAGAGAGTCTAGGCGAAGCCGGGGCCGACGCGCCCGGGCGGCTCGGCACCGCGAGTTCCGGGCGAAGGCGCCCTCGCGGGGAATCACGAGCGATCCAGTTCCGCGCGGATCGCCGCGACCGTTTCGGCCAGACGTGACTGGTGGGAACCCTGCCAGTAGATCCGGCCGCAATCGCGGCACTGCCGGAAAATGTCGTAGTAGCGGCGGGTGAGCGGTTCGAGGCGATCCTCGACCTCGGCTTTGTCGACCTCGGCGACGACGCCGCCGCAGCGCAGGCAGCGGGTGAACGGATCCAGGCATGCGACGAGGTCGAGCCGCCGGATCACCTCCACGACCTGCTCGATCGGCTGCTCCGACCAGATGTATACGCCGTGTGTGACGTTGCGGCGCTTCAACAGGCCTCGGTCACGGGTGAGCAGGATCCGGTGCTCAGCCGCGGACGCCTCGGCGAGTTCGGCGTCCTCGGCCTCCCACCGGCAGTGCACGTCGAGACCCAGCAGCCGCATCAGCTTGGCGAGACCGCCCAGATTCACGTCGGCGAGGAAGCGCGGCTCACGCAGCGGATGCGGGCGGACCAGCGTCACCCGGCCGATGTCGAGTGTCTCGAACACGGGATACGCGGTGATCCGCCCGCCGAGGCGCGGGTGATGATCGAAGTCGACCGGTTCTCCGTCGACCAGGACCAGGTCCACTTCGGTGTGCGGAATGCCCGCTGCCTCGATGACGTCCTTGACGGTCTGGTGCGGGCGGCACGGCCGACGCAGCACGGTGTATCGCTCGCCGGGCCGCAGGAAATCGTTCAGCTCGGCGTAGACCCGGAGATCGACGCTCATTCGACGAACAGCGCCATCGATGCGGTGAATCCGTGCAGCGCGTTGCGGCCCGCGATGGGCCCGATCTCACCGGCGGCGAAGAAACCCGCGAGTGGGATGCCGTCGAGCAAGTCCTCGATGGTCGTGGCGTCGTGGTCCGCAACACCGAACATCCGGCGGCCGCGTCCGTTGCACGTGAACAGCAACGCACCGGCCGGACGGACGGAAAGGTCGGTGCGCGCACGCGCCAGCGCGTTCCGCAGGTCGTGGTCGGCTCCGATCGCGTCGCGGACCTGGAATTGGACGGTGGTGCCGACTTCCACGACCTCACCCACCTCGATCGCGCCGCTGGACGGATCGGCGCCGAGCAGACCGCGGATCAGGAAGTCGCCCTGCCCGGGCTCGGCCAGGTGCTCGTCGACGACGAACCCGATCTGCAGGCCGCGCGCGAGCTCTTCCTGCTGGTCGGGTGGCAGCACGGCGACGATCTGACGCAACCGCTCGATCGGGGACAGACCGCCGAGTCCGGTGATCACCGTGCCGTCCGCGCCGGTGACCGTGTAGGGGTTGCCGATCGGACGGCAGCCCTGGGACACGATCGGCACGTTGTGCAGTCCGGGAAGACGCACGCCGACCGCGCCCGAGGTCACCACGGCGTGGTCGCGGAACAGGCGGCTGCCTTCCGGGCCGTGGCCGCCGCTGACCAACCCGCCCATCACGACGGTGCCGGGCAGATCCGTGTTCACGTACTCCAGCAGCAGATCGGCCGGAAAGGAGTAAGGGTCGGGCAGCAGCAGGTGGAAGTCGCGTGCGGCCTTGTCGAAGCGATAGCCGGCGAGGAGCCCGCCGCTGGCCGTGCGAAGGAAGTCCAATTGGAAGGTTTCGGCTGCGGGCAGTCCGGAGGCCAGCCACACCGCCACCGCGGGTTCGTCCTCGATTTCACGGCGACCCGCCACCACCGCCTGCGCCACGCATCCGATCAGGGCGGGCACCCGGACCGTCCGGTGGACGCCGGAGAGCACCTCGACGGCGTCGTCGGTGTGCACGCGGGACGCGAGCAGCACAGCGAGCGACGGCGCTTCGCCCGCGATCTGGTCGCGGGCGCGCGCTGCGGCCTCCATGCCCGCTCGCCGCGCTTCGGGCGCGGTGGAGAGCCCTACTCCGATCCGCACCCTTCCATGGTAGCCAACCTGCGGCTTCAGTGAATTCACCTGTCGCGCAGTGCTTTTCATCGACATTGCCGAGCCGGTACCGCCAAGTGGCCCGATGCGCGGGGCGGGCCGGAGATTCCTCAGCTCCACGAGCGAAGCGACAAGGGCGACGAACAGGTTGCGAATCGATAGCTGTTCGGCGGCAGCGACGCATACTCGATCTTCCCAGCCCGGGGAGGTCCGGCGGATTTGAGCGACAATAGCCGCGACCACAGTCTGTTTTCGGTCACCCGGGACCAGAGTGTCGGCGCGGGCCGGGCGCACCGCGGCAAGACCTGATGAGGACAGGCGGGAGACATTGTGAGTCAGCCGTCGCGGATCGACACGGGCGAGCTGCGCGCGATGGTATCCACCTTGGAGCGGCTCATTGCCGACGCTTCCCGGACGGTCGGCGAACTGAAGGCGGCCATCGCCTCCGCGGAAGGGCTCGTCGACGGCGACCGGCTCGATCATGCCGAAGCATTGCCTGTCTTGGCGCCCGCACCGGAGAGCCGGGTGCTTCCGCCGGAGTCATCGGCCGAGCCCGCGCCGAAGGCGATGCCGACGCCATGGTCTCGGAAGACCCAGGAGACGCCCTGGTCCAAGCGGGTGGTCCGGCCATACCCGGCGGCGCCGGGCACACCGGTTCGCGTATCCGCGGGCCGCGAGATCGGCGTCTCGGCAGAGTTGTCCGCAGCCGTACGCCGACCGGCCGCAGGGCATCACCCGCAATTCGAACCGGCAAGTCACCGGACCGACGCCCTCGACGAGCCGGCATCCGTCCGGCGCTCGGTTGTCGCCGAGGGCCCTGCACCCGCAGTCACCGTTGCTCCGGCGTCGATCCGGCGGACGGACCGGGGCGAGCACTCCACACCCCGTCCTCGGATGGATACCGCATCCGGCCGCCGGTCCCCTGACGGCCGCCCACCGAATCAGCCGACCGTCGCCGCACCCAGCCCACCGGTCGAAAGAGCGCACCGCACCGAGGACATCCCGCAGATCGGGGACCCGCGCCACGAGGTAGCCGCTCCGCGGGCCGACAGAGCCGGCGGTCTTCCGCCGCGTCTGGACATCGAGATCGCCGAAGACTCGATACCGCGACCGGATAACGAACAGCCGACCCTCGCACCGGGCCCCCGGGGCGGGTCTGCACCGGCCCGGCCAACCGATTCCACCGGCGCCTCCGCACCGACCGACTCCACGAGCACCACCGCTGAGGAGCACCGAACCTCAGCGTGCCGGATTGATGCCGAGGACAACCACGAACCCGTCCGCGCGACGAACGGCACGCAACATCCAAAACCGATCCGCCGAACGGATTCGCCGGAAGCCATCGCACCACCGCGACGTATCGGTACGGCTGACGACACCCCGTCCGCTCCGGAGACGGGCCCCGCATCCCGTCCAAAGCCCGTCCCGAAGACGACAGAACCTGCGCTCCCTGAACGCACCGATGACCCCGGGCACCTGGCCCCGATCCACGCCACCGGCGGTGTCGCACCCATTGAAGAAGCCGACAACCCGCATCTTCCGGCGGTCACCCCGCGAGACGACACGACCCTCGACACCGCAACCACCCCGACGTCCGGTATCGCGGACGACTCGCCGCTTCCGTTCCAGTTCGATACCCCACCCCTTCCGGCACGGATCGAGCCCACCCATCAGTCCGGCAGCGCAGGCGAGCTCGCACGTCGCCGAAGAACCGGCCAACCCACGCCCACTCCGAAGACCGACGCCGCGTCCTCCCCTCAGAGCGATCGCCCCACCGACTCCGCATCCCTCCAGGTTCCCGACGCCCCACCTACACCGTCGATCGACTACACAAACCTCTCCGGCCAACAACCGCCAATCAGCACCGACGCCCTGGAGCCCCACCCACCGACGGACATCGCCGAGGAGACGGCACCCGCACCCGCAGCTACCACGCCCCACCCCGAACCGAACCCCCAGAACGACGCCACAGAGCACCCCGCCGCCAAACGGCAGACAACCTCAACGCCCGACCAGCCGATCGACAGCGCGCGCCTTTCCGGCCGACAACCGGCAATCAGCACCCACGCCCCGGAGCCCCACCCACCGACGGACATCGCCGAGGAGACGGCACCCGCACCCGCAGCTACCACGCCCCACCCCGAACCGAACCCCCAGAACGACGCCAC